>NZ_CP053923.1:0-40000 GCF_014672695.1 Defluviicoccus vanus
TGCCGAACGCGCAAGGCTACGACGAGATGAAGTATGCGTTCCTGTATCATCTCAACGCCTACACCTATGGCGATCCCAAATGGTTTCCGGCGATGGATCCGGAGTTGAGAAAGATGTTCGCCGAAGTCACCAAGGGCTCGCTCTCCGGTAAGGCCGGCGGCAAGGTCACCGAGGACTTCAAGGTCAACGGCGAATACGTCGACACGCCGGACAAAGGCATTGTCGGCATCCCCTTTCTCGACGCCTATGTCGAGAAGGCGGCGCTCGAGTTCCTCGACGAGGCCAAGAAGTCCAGCGCTCCCTTCTTCATCAACGTCAACTTCATGAAGGTGCACCAGCCAAATCTTCCGGCGCCGGACTTCGAGCACAAGTCGCTGTCCAAGACCAAGTATGCTGACTCGATCGTCGAACTGGATACGCGCGTCGGCAACATTCTGAAGAAGCTCGATGACCTAGGGCTGCGGGAGAACACCGTCGTGTTCTTCACCACCGACAATGGGGCGTGGCAGGACGTCTATCCCGACGCCGGCTACACGCCGTTCCGGGGAACCAAGGGCACGGTTCGCGAAGGGGGTAATCGTGTGCCGGCGTTCGTGCGCTGGCCCGGCAAGGTTCAACCGCACTCCAAGAGCGACGACATCGTCGGCGGTCTCGACCTGATGGCCAGCTTTGCGTCACTCGCAGGTGTCGATCTGCCCAAAAAGGACAGAGACGGCAAGCCGATGATCTTCGACAGCTACGACATGACGCCCGTCTGGCTGGGCACCGGCAAATCCGAGCGGAAGAGCTGGTTCTACTTCACGGAAAACGAGCTATCGCCGGGCGCCGTCCGCGTCGGCCAGTACAAGTACGTCTTCAATCTGCGCGGCGACGACGGCCAGCCGACGGGCGCCCTCGCAGTCGACACCAACCTCGGCTGGAAAGGGGCCGAGAAGTATGTCGCGACGGTGCCCCAGGTCTTCGACCTGTGGCAGGACCCGCAGGAGCGTTACGACATCTTTATGAACAACTTCACCGAAAGCACATGGGCGCTGGTCCCAGCCAACGAGGCGATGAAGAAGCTGATGCAGACTTACGTGGAGTATCCGCCCCGCAAGCTGCAGAGCGAGAGTTACACCGGCCCAATCACTCTGAGCCAGTATCAACGGTTCGCGAACATCCGTGAGGCGCTGGAGAAGCAAGGATTCTCGCTGCCGATGCCGACGGGGAACTGACGAGAACAACCGGGCTCGCCTCGTTTCGCGACGGGGCGAACCCACTCTGCGAAAAGTGGACTATCCGGCGAGGCTAAGATCATGCGCAAACGCGCTCTTGCAACGTTGATCGTATCAGCCTTCATTGGCGCACTTGTTTTCTGTTCTAATGCCGGCGCAAAAGATGATGCTTTGCCAGCTTGGAACGACGGGCCGGCGAAGCAGGCGATACTCGATTTCGTCAAGGCGACGACGGCCGAGGGCAGCCCGCAGTTTGTGCCGCCTGCGGACCGCATCGCCACCTTCGATCAGGACGGCACGCTGTGGGTCGAGCATCCGATCTACACACAGGCGATGTTCGCCCTCGATCGCCTTACGGCGCTGGCTCCGGTGCACCCGGAGTGGAAGACAGAGGAACCCTTCAAGGCGGCGCTGGCCGGTGATCGGGAAGCAATGGCCAAGTTTACCGAAGGGGACTGGGCGAAGATTGTCGCCGTCACCCACACCGGGATGAGCACTGAAGCGTTTCTCGCCATCGTCAGGCAGTGGTTGGCCACCGCCGAACATACGCGTTTCAAACGGCCGCCAACCGAGCTGATCTACCAGCCGATGCTTGAGGTAATGGCGTATCTGCGCGCTAACGGCTTCCGGACCTACATCGTCACCGGCGGTGGCCAGGAATTCGTGCGCGTCTATAGCGACCGAGTTNNCTATCACGTCCCGGTCGAGCAGGTGGTCGGTTCAAGCATCGCGACCACATACGAGGTTCAAGACGGTAAGCCGGTACTGATGCGCGAGCCGAAGATCTTCTTCATCGATGACAAGGACGGCAAGCCGATCGGCATCAACCTGTTCATCGGCAAGCGGCCGGTGGCGGCGTTCGGCAACTCCGGCGGTGATCGCGAGATGCTGGAGTGGACGGGAGCCGGTGACGGCGCCCGATTAATGATGCTGGTGCTGCACGACGACGCCGAACGCGAGTACGCCTACGGTCCGGCGAATGGCCTGCCGGACACCAAGGTCGGCACCTTCCCGCAGTCGCTGATGGACGAGGCGAAACAGCGTGGCTGGACGGTAATCAGCATGAAGAACGACTGGAAATCGATCTTTCCAGAAGTCTCCAAGTGAGCCTGCGCAGACTGTCTGGGCATCTTGCTGAGACGGGGTCAAAATCAATGTCAATGCGTTTCGCCCGCCGCAGCGGCGAACCGTTCGAGGTAGGCGGTGATCTGCCGCCAATCGCCGTCGGCGGCGGCAGCGGCGAGGTAGCCGTCAGGCCGCACCAATAAAATGCTCCCGGTCATTGCGGCGGGGCGGACTGTCGGCTCGATGAGCGACGGATGGCCGGCGATGATTTTCGCCGCCGTGTCGGGCGCCGCGCACAGATTGAACAACGGCGCGTTGCCGGCACCGAACGGTATTTCACCAGCGATGGGGCAGAGCCGCGCGCCAGGCTTGGGGCTGACAGGCGATGCTTGGCCGTTGAGTGGGCTGTGGGGGTAGCCGACCGCGATCTCGGTCATCGACTGCGCCATCGCCCGCTGCACCGGCGCCAGGCCCATGACGGCATGGGCGACAAAGTTGCGAATATGCTGCGCTGCACGGTGGCGTAGGGTTGCGGCCTTGGTGAGCCGGCCCGCTGTCTCGATCACCGCCGCGCCGACAGGATGTCGTTCAAGGCTGTAGCTGTCGAGCAGCACCGGAGCCGTCGCGATGTGGCGACAGACCATCGCCAGCTTCCAGGCGAGGTTGCAGGCGTCCTGCATACCGGTGTTCATGCCCTGGCCGCCGGCAGGGCTGTGAACGTGGGCGGCATCCCCGGCGAGAAAGACCCGGCCGGCACGGTACGTCTCGACCTGGCGTTCATTTATGCGGAAGGTGGTGGTCCAGAGCGGATTCGTCAGCACCAGGCCGCCCGGCCCGCGCGTGTCGACGATCTGCTGAAAATGCTCGATGCTCGGTGGGGCGGGAGCGTCTCCGGTCGAGGGCCCAAGATTGGCAACGACCCGATAGCGGCCGGGTGCCATCGGCAAAAAGATGATGACGCCGTCCTCGTGCCAGTAGGTTGCCAGCTCCGACAGCGGGAAGGGCGAACCGGTCATGTGGAAATCGCCGAGCGTCCAGTCGCTGTCCAGCGTTTTGCCGCCAAACTTCAGACCCAGCCGATGCCTGGTCAGGCTATGGGCGCCATCGCAACCGATGAGCCAGCCGAAACGCTCGCTCGTCTCGTGTCCGTCCGGGGAGCGCAACTGCACCGTGACGCCGTCGTCGTGCTGATCGAAGGCAAGCAGCTCGACGCCGAGTTCGGAGCGGACGCCGAGGCGCTGCAGATGGCGTTCGAGCACCGACTCGGTGTCGCACTGGGGAACCATCAGCGCGAAGGGGTAGGGTGAATCGACGCCCGAGAAGTCGACGCAGCTGATCAGCCGATGTCCAGACAGGATGTTGGCGACCGATACCCTGTTGCCGATGCCGAGCAGGTCGCAGGTCGCGCCAATGCGATCCAGCAGCTCCAGCGTGCGGCTCCACAGTACCACCGCGCGCGACGTGTCGCTGCGCTCGGTCATCTTGTCGATGAGCCTGACCGGCACCTGAAAGCGCGCCAGTTCAAGGGCCATGGTCAGGCCTACGGGGCCCGCGCCGATGATGAGGACACTGTCAGTCATCCTGGTTGTCCTTCTGTAAGGCTGCCCGTCAGGCGGCAGGCACTGTTACCGGCGTCGTTCCGCGGATACGGCTCAACTCGACATCGGTCTGCGGAGCATAATGAGCGGCGTTTCGCGCACTGTACGGCGGCACGTGCACGCTACCCAACCGCTAGTCTGCCTTCATCCTTGATGTGCTCGATGAACGCTCTCAGCTTCGGCAAGACTTGAGAGCTCTTGGGATAATAAAGAAAAAAGCCTTCACTCGTACATGCGAACTGGTCAAGCACAATCTCCAGATTGCCTGACCGAACGTTGCTTTGAATAATTTGTTCGTTGGAGTAGATGATCCCGGCTCCATCCACGGCCGCATTCAGCATCAGCAGCGGATCGTTGATGATCAGGGAGCCTTTTACCTGCACCTGAATGTCCTGCCCCGCCTGTTCAAATTCCCAGCGTTCATAAACGCTCGCGCCAAGGCGTAGCCGGATGCANNTGCAGTTATGCGATAGCAGGTCTTTGGGATGTTGCGGACGTCCCATCATTGCGAGGTATTTTGGCGAAGCGGAGGTGACAAAACGCACCGGACCAAACAGTTTTATGGCGACGACATCCTTGGCCAGAATGTCCGATAGCCGGATACCGGCATCGAACCCATTGCCCAGCACATCCGACTGCTGATCCTCGAAATACAACTCGATCGTAATCTCGGGGTGCTTTTGGGTGAAACTGCCAACAAGCGGTGCCAAATAAGAGACGTAGACGTTTCGCGGCAGGTTGATGCGCAGCAGACCTGAGGGTTTTGCTGCATATGTGCCTACCGTCTCCAACGCGACGAGAATTTGCTCAAGCGCTGGGCCAGCCTGGTTCAGAAACCTCTCGCCCGCTTCCGTCAGGCTGGTGCTGCGTGTTGTACGGGTCAACAGCGCAACTCCCAGCCGCTGCTCAAGTTGCTTGATCGTCTGGCTTACCGCGGACGGCGAAACGCCGAGCACCTTCGCCGTGGCGGTAAAATTTCGCGTTTCAGCGACGGTTTTCAGGGCGAGGAGGCCGTTGAGCTGATCGTTATACATCATGAAGTTCCGCTTAAAGGCACATGAAGGAATGTACCCGTTTTCTTAAAAACATACCGAGCTATATCTCCTCAGGCAGTTCAATCCACCTTCGGACGACCACCATGCAAAAGCGCAAGCTCGGCAATCGTAATCTGGAAGTCTCCGCCCTCGGTCTTGGCTGCATGGGAATGAGTTTTTCCTACGGGCCGCCCAAAGACAAAAGGGAGATGACCGCGCTTCTGCACGCTGCGGTCGAGCGCGGCATCACCTTTTTCGACACCGCCGAGGTTTACGGTCCGTTCACGAACGAAGACCTCGTCGGTGAGGCACTCGCGCCATTTCGCGGCAAAGTGGCCATCGCCACCAAGTTCGGGTTTGATCTCAGCCCCAATTCTGACCCGCGCGGGATGAGGGGAGCGCCGACGGTAAACAGCAAGCCTGCGCACATCAAAGACGCTGTCGAGGGTTCACTGCGGCGGCTGAAGGTCGAGGTGATCGACTTGCTCTATCAGCACCGCGTCGATCCGGATGTGCCGATCGAAGACGTGGCAGGGGCCGTCAAGGACTTGATTGCACAGGGCAAGGTCAAACACTTCGGTCTCTCCGAGGCAGGCGCGCAAACCATTCGCCGTGCCCATGCCGTGCAACCGGTGACGGCGCTGCAAAGCGAGTATTCACTATGGACGCGAAGGCCGGAGCAGGCGATCATCCCGACCCTCGAAGAACTTGGCATCGGATTTGTTCCCTTCAGCCCGTTGGGCAAGGGATTTCTGACCGGGCAGATGAATGCGACGACGACGTTTGACAGTTCGGACTTCCGCAGCACTTTGCCCCGTTTCACGCCCGAAGCGCTGCAGGCGAACCAAGCGCTGATCGATCTGCTGACCACAATTGGCAAGCGAAAAGATGCGACACCGGCGCAGATCGCGCTGGCGTGGCTACTAGCCCAGAAGCCGTGGATTGTTCCCATCCCCGGCACCACGAAACCGCACCGGCTGGACGAGAACGTTGGTGCGGTCGACATTGAGCTTACACCAGACGATCTTCAGGACATCGACAGCGCTGCTACCAAAATTACGGTCGTTGGCGCGCGTTATCCTGAGAAACTTGAGAGAATGACCGGGCTCTGAAAAAGCAGACCTCACCGACCGGAGACGAAGATGACCATCGCAGTCCATGGCTATGCTACCCAGTCCGCTACAAGCGAACTCCTGCCATTTACCTTCGAGCGTCGTGACCCGCGTCCGATCGACGTGGTGATTGACATTCTTTATTGCGGTATCTGTCACTCCGATATCCATTTTGCCCGTAACGAATGGGGATGGACCGAATATCCATTTGTTCCCGGCCATGAGATTGTTGGCCGGGTCGCCGCCGTGGGCAACGGCGTCAGCAAGTACAAGCCTGGTGATTTGGTCGGTGTCGGCTGTCTGGTCGATAGCTGTCGCCACTGCGGGTCATGCAATGACGGGCTGGAGCAATATTGCGACAATGGCTTTACCGGCACCTACGGCGGTGAGGACAAGATAGGTGGCACGCCGTACAAAATGACCTTTGGCGGTTATTCCGACAAAATCACCGTCGATGAACGGTTTGTCCTACGCATCCCGGAGAATCTCGACCCCGCCGCCGCCGCGCCGCTGCTTTGCGCCGGGATCACCACCTATTCCCCGCTCAGGCACTGGAACGTCGGCCCGGGACAAAAAGTCGGGATCATCGGTCTGGGTGGCCTCGGGCATATGGGGGTGAAATTTGCCCATGCCATGGGTGCGCATGTGGTGATGATCACCACTTCGCCAAAGAAAGGCGAGGACGCAAGGAAGCTCGGAGCGGATGAAGTGCTGTTGTCAACGGACGCCGACGCCATGAAAGCGGCGCAAAACAGCTTTGACTTCCTGCTGAATACCATCCCCGTCGGCCATGACGTCGATCCTTACATGGACCTGCTGAAACGGGATGGCACGATGGTGGTCGTGGGCGCGGTCGAGCCACTGACCAAGGTCAGCGGTGTGCCATTGATCTTTTGTCGGCGCTCGATGGCCGGATCATTGATCGGCGGCCTGCCTGAAACGCAGGAGATGCTCGATTTCTGCGGCGAGCACAACATCACCTGCGACATCGAACACATCACGATGCAAAAGGTCAACGAGGCCTATGAGCGCACCGTCAAGGGTGACGTGAAATACCGCTTCGTCATCGATATGGCCTCCCTCAAGTCGTAACCGGAGGGAGCACCGCGCGACAAACGACTGAACCGCCCCGGGTTTGCCGGCGGCTCCAACTCCTGAGAGAATGGAGCCACGATGAGCAAGACAACGACGCTGATCGCCGGACTGCGCCTGGGCGGCATGGTCGCACCGATGGTGCTCGACGGGCCGGTCAACGGCACATGGTTCGAGGCCTAGCAGCCTGTCGGACTTAACGCGAGGCGGAGCTGTGGGTTATAGAATCCGGGCATGGATTCACGCCCCCGGCCCGGACCTCTTCGGCATGAGCAACTTCCGCCCGATCGACCGCGACAGCGGATTTCTGATGCCGCCGTCGGTGGACGAGTGGCTTCCGCAGCGGCACTTGGCGCGGTTCGTGGTGGAGGTGATCGCGGGGCTGGATCTGCGGCCGATGACCGGCAGCTACCGTGGCTCTGGGGAAGCGTCCTACCACCCCAGCCTTCTGCTGGGCATTCTGATCTACGGCTACGCCACCGGGGTGTTCTCCAGCCGCAAGCTGGAGCGGGCGACCTATGACAGCGTGGCGTTCCGCTTCATCGCGGCGAACGATCATCCGGACCATGACACCATCGCCGCGTTCCGCCGACGCTTTCTGCCGCAGATCGAGAAGCTGTTCGTCCAGGTGCTGGTGCTCGCGCGCGAGATGGGCGTGCTGAAGCTGGGAACGGTCGGGCTCGACGGGACCAAGGTCCACGCCAATGCCAGCCGGCACAGCGCGCTGTCCTATGACCATGCGGGCAAGCTGGAGGCCCAACTGCAGGCCGAAGTGGCCGATCTCATGGCCAAGGCAGAAGCGGCGGACCAGGTGGACATCGCTGACGGCATGTCGATCCCCGACGAACTGGCGCGACGTGAGGAACGGTTGTCCAGGCTCGCCGAGGCCCGGGCGAAGATCGAGGCCCGCGCGAAGGAACGCTTCGAACGGGAGCAGGCAGACCATCAGGCGAAACTCGCAGCACGGGACGCCAAGGCAGCGGCCACCGGCAAGAAGCCCACGGGCCGTGAGCCGAAGCCGCCGGTGGCGACGCCGCTGCCCACGGATCAGATCAATCTGACCGACGAGGAAAGCCGCATCATGGCGGTGGCGGGCGGCGGTTTTGAGCAGTGCTACAATGCGCAGGCGGCGGTGGCGGCGGGCAGTCTGCTGGTGGTGGTCGCCGACGTGGTGCAGGCGCCCAACGACAAGCAGCAGCTTACACCCATGCTGGACAAGATCGGCACTCTGCCGGACGTGCTCGGCAGGCCGGACATGCTGTTGGCGGACAATGGCTACTTCAGCGAGGCGAATGTGCAGGCCTGTGTGGCCGGCGGGATCGAACCGCTGATCGCACTTGGTCGCGAGGCGCATCATCTCAGCCTGCAAGAGCGCTTCGCTGCGGCGCCACCGGCGCCCGAAGACCCCACCCCGGTTCAGGCGATGGCGTATCGGCTGCGCACGCCGCAGGGCCGCGCGCTCTACGCCCTGCGCAAGCAGACGCCCGAGCCAGTGTTTGGCATCATCAAGTCCGTGCTGGGGTTCCGGCAGTTCCTGCTGCGCGGGCTCAATGCCGCCCGTGGCGAGTGGAGGCTTGTAACCATGGCATGGAACCTGAAGCGGATGTTCGCCCTCAGCCGCGCCGTTCAGCCTGCGCGGCCAGTTCCGCAGGCGCGCCAGCGCGACCGCACCGCCCAAAATGGCGCTGACAGAGGCGCCGACGCACCGATCCCTACGCAGGTCCGGCGACGCCCGAGACGCAAGTCCGACAGGCTGCTAGGTGGCACAAATCCTCGTCCCCGAACGGCGTCGCGGCGACATCGTCATCATGGACAATCTCGCGAGCCACAAGCGAGTGTGTATGGCGGTGACAAATTAGGCCACGTAGCGGCGGCGATTGGTGCTGCCGCGCCGGAGTAAAATCTGGCCAGTGGTTAGGCTGTCTCTTTTTGTGGGGGCGGCCGGGGATGTTTGCCGTGGAAGTCTACGCCGCCGTTCGGCATTTCGTTTTCATCGAGGGCAACAGCCGG
Organism: Defluviicoccus vanus; assembly: GCF_014672695.1. Classification (GTDB taxonomy): domain Bacteria; phylum Pseudomonadota; class Alphaproteobacteria; order Rhodospirillales; family Defluviicoccaceae; genus Defluviicoccus; species Defluviicoccus vanus. The sequence continues at coordinate 9,126 of NZ_CP053923.1, forward strand.
CGTGAGGCGGCCCGGGTGTTCGGGCTGAGCCGTGAGACGGTTTCGAAGATGTGCCGGTTCTCGTTGCCGCCCGGCTACACGCGAACGAAGCCGGTGAAGAAGCCGAAGCTCGGGCTGAGCCGTGAGACGGTTTCGAAGATGTGCCGGTTCTCGTTGCCGCCCGGCTACACGCGAACGAAGCCGGTGAAGAAGCCGAAGCTCGGGCTGAGCCGTGAGACGGTTTCGAAGATGTGCCGGTTCTCGTTGCCGCCCGGCTACACGCGAACGAAGCCGGTGAAGAAGCCGAAGCTCGGGGTGCTGCTGCCGGTGATCGACGCCATCCTCGAGGCCGACAGGACGGCGCCTTCGAAGCAGCGGCATTCGGCCAAGCGGATCTTCGAGCGACTGCGCGACGAGCACGGTTATGCCGGCGGTCTGACGGTGGTGAGGGACTACGTCCGGGTTGCTCGGGGAGATTGCGGGAGACCTTCGTGCCGCTGGCTCATCCGTCCGGTCATGCGCAGGTCGACTTTGGCGAGGCGATCGGCGTGATCGGCGGCGTCCGGCAGAAGATCCACTTCTTCTGCATGGACCTGCCGCAATCGGATACTCCTTTCGTGAAGGCCTATCCGGCGGAGACGACGGAAGCCTTCCTCGACGGGCATGTGTCGGCATTCGCCTTCTTTGGCGGCGTGCCGTTGTCGGTGCTTTACGACAACACGACGCTCGCGGTATGGCGAAGATCTGCGGCGACGGCAGGCGGAGCGCACCCGGGCCTTTACGGAACTGCAGAGCCATTACCTGTTCCAGGATCGCTTCGGCCGTCCCGGCAAGGGCAACGACAAGGGCAAGGTCGAGGGGCTGGTGAAGTATGCTCGATCGAACTTCCTGACGCCGATCCCCCAGGCGGCAAGCTTCGACGATCTCAATGCCATGCTGGAAGAGCGCTGCCGGCAGCGACGAGGCGAACGCGCCGGTCGCCACGGCGAAACCATCGGCGAGCGTCTCGTCGCCGACCTCGAAGCCTTCCGGGATTTGCCGGCGGTGCCATTGGAGCCGAGCGAGAAGCGGGCGGCCCGTGTCTCATCGACCGCCCTGGTCCGCTACCGCGGCAACGACTACTCGGTACCGACGGCATACGGCTTCCGGGATGTTGTGGTGAAGGGCTTCGTCGACGAGGTGGTGATCCTTTGTGCCGGCGAGGCGATCGCCCGGCATCGTCGCTGCTATGGCACGGGCACCTTCGTATTCGAGCCGCTGCACTATCTGGCGCTGATCGAGACGAAGCCGAATGCCCTCGACCAGGCGGCGGCGCTGAAAGACTGGGATCTGCCGGAGGCGTTCCAGCACCTGCGCCATCTCCTCGAGGCGCGCATGGGCAACCGCGGCAGGCGGGAGTTCATCCAGGTGCTGCGGCTGATGGAGGCGATCCCGATGGAGATGGTGGCGAGCGCGGTCAGCGAAGCGATCCGGCTCGGCGTCATCGGCTTTGATGCGGTCAAGCAGATTGCTCTGGCGCGCGTCGAGCGGCGGCCGGCCCGGCTCGACCTGACGGCCTATCCACATCTGCCGAAAATGGACGTCAGGATGACGGCGGCGGCTGACTACGCCGTTCTCGTTCCCGGGACAACGGCATGACCGGCAAGGCGGGCGCTGATGCGATGCCGGCGGGAACGACAAGCGGCACACCGCAGGTTCTGCTGGCGCATCACCTCAAGCAGTTGAAGCTGCCGACCGTTCTGCGGGAATACGACAAGATCGCCCGCGAATGCGCACGCGACGGCGTCGATCATCCCCGCTATCTGCTGCGCCTGGTGGAACTCGCACTGATCGACCGAGAACGCCGAATGGTCGAGCGGCGGATCAAGGCAGCACGCTTCCCGGCGGTCAAAAGCCTCGACACCTTCGACTTCACCGCGATTCCCAGCCTCAACAAGATGCTGCTGCTCGAGCTGGCCCGCTGCGAGTTCATCCTGCGCCGGGAGAACGTCATCGCGCTCGGCAACAGTGGCACCGGCAAGACCCATGTCGGGCTCGCCCTCGCTCTTGCCGCCTGCCAGAAGGGGTTCACCGTCGCCTTCACCACCGCAGCCGCCCTCGTGCACCAGTTGATGGAGGCGCGTGACGAGCGCCGCTTGCTGAAGCTGCAACGCGATCTCCAGTCGGTGATGTTGCTCATCGTCGACGAACTCGGTTACCTGCCGCTGTCGCCGACCGGGGCGGAACTTCTGTTCGAGGTGTTCTCCCAGCGCTACGAGCGCGGCTCGACCCTCGTCACCTCCAATCTGCCGTTCGAGGACTGGACCTCGGTGCTGGGATCGGAACGGCTCACCGGCGCGCTGCTCGACCGCCTGACCCACCACGTCCATATCCTCACCATGAACGGCGACAGCTACCGGTTGAAGCAATCCGCCGGACGTCGTCGTCCCCCACCGCAGCCGATCGGGCGGAGCAAAACCAGACCACCGCCGAGACCGTCGATCCCGAGACCGGCAAAACCAGCAAGCCCTGATCCCCGAGGCAAAGCCGACGCACGGCAAGGGGCCCGATCGGGCCCCTTGCCGTGATTGCACCGCTCTCGCCCAAATGGCCTGCTTTTACTCCGCTACAGTGGCCCAGAATTGCTCCGCCGTTGACAGGCGAGCGCCGGTCCGCGCGATGGTCGAAGCCGCAGGTGCGACGCTGCTGTTCCTGCCGCCCTACAGCCCCGACGTCAATCCGATCGAAAAGGCCTTCGCCCGACGCAAGGCCATGCTGCGCAAAGCCGCCGAGCCAACCGTCACCGGACTTTGGGACCTCATCGGCAAACTCGTCGACATCTTCCAGCCCGCCGAATGCGCCAACTATTTCAGCTCCTGCGGCTATGACCCAGAATGATCAGAACCCGCTCTAGCGCGCTCGGCTGACGTCGCGGCAGGCGCCACAATCTCGATGGCGCTCAGGTCGTTGGCATGGTCGGCAATCGTCTGCGCCGTTACCGAGAACAATTGGCGACGGACCAACAGCCCGGGCACCAACAGCGTCAGTCCGAGGAAGACGAGTGGGTGGATCAACCATCCCAGGGCGGCAATCGCAAAATAGTGGGCACGGACGCCGGAGTTGAACTGCCAGATGGCGTGCGTCAGCAGCACACTCATCCGTTTCGCCATCGCGCGGCTGGGCTCACTTGCTGCTTCTGGTGCCGCGCCGATGATGGCACAGAAGTAGTTAAATTGGCGGATTGCCCAAGTAAACTTGAAGAAGGCATAGACATAGATCGCAATCAGCAACAGCACCTTCATCTCGAACATGCCTTGCGACGTACCGGCGAACAGGATCGAAAGATTAACCGCGGTCGAGTGCACCCGCTCTGCCGAGCCCATGACGCCGACGAGGGCAGCGAGCAGGATGATGGTGGTGGATGCAAAGAAGGTGGCGCTGTGGATCGAGTGACCGATCAGGGTGGAGTCCATGATGCGGACATCGCGGCGCAACATCCGCATCATCCATGCTTCGCGGATCACCAGCATCTGCGCGTTGATGCTGGTGGGACGTCGGCAGATGCCGTCGAAAATAATGCCGTAGCCGATCCAGACCAGGACAAATGCGGCGAGCGCAGCAAAATCGAGTGGTTGGAAATCGATGTTCATCGGTGGTATCCGCTGGCTTGTCGTGGTCGACAGGTGATGCCAGTCATCGTAGTCGCCGATGTTCGGTTCGGCGCCCACGGGCGGCGGGCAGGTCGCTGCCCTCCGGCGTGCGCGAAGGCATTTGCGTCACGACAGCAATCGCCGCAGTATCGCTGTCTGGATTCGGACTGCAACGGTTGTCCTTAAACCCGGTCGTCAAAGCAAGGGGGGCAGGAAATGCCAAGATTCGTCCATATTTTGCTGATCGGCTGCGTGCTGTTGATCGCGGCGTGTCGTACTGGAGCCATTTATAACGTCGAATCCGCGCCATTGAATGCGCCACCAACAGCAACATTGACCGACATTCAACGCGCAATCATTCGTGCCGGCGCGACCCGCGGCTGGCAGATGTCTCCGGTCGAGCCTGGACATATCATCGGCACGTACGCGCGACGTGACTTTACCACCTCTGTGGACATCCGCTTCACCACCCAAACCTATTCAATCACATACAAGGACAGTACCGGCCTGAACTACGACGGAACAAACATTCATTCCAATTACAATTCCTGGATTCACACGCTGCAGACGGAGATTCAGAACCAGGTTGCCGCCTTGTACTGATCCCGGGCAGCATGTTGCTGCTCTGCTGCCGCTCTGTCCGCGCCGGCATGATGCGCCGATGAAGTCAGCCGGCCTGGATTAAAGCGGTATAAGCGCGTTATAGAACCTAACGACGGCGTCCCTCCGAGGGCCGATCGCTCCAAACCGCGAAGCAGGGAAAAACCAGCGGGCGTGTCTACCTTCTTGCTGTTGATCAAGTCGATCGTTGCCGGGTTCATCGTCGCTGTGCCGATCGGTGCCATTGGCGCCATGTGTCTGCGCCGTTCTTTGCAGGGGCGGTGGGCGATCGGACTCGCCACCGGCATTGGTGCGGCGGTGGCGGATTCCATCCTGGCGGCGGCGGCGATGTTCGGTCTCACCTTGCTGACGCGCTATATCTTCGCCCATCAGGCGCCGATCCTGCTTGTCGGCGGCATCTTTCTCATCGGCATCGGCGCGCGGATGATCCATAAGCGCCATCCCAAAATTGATGACATGAATGAATGCGCCGATCCGCAGATTCGAACGTGGCACAACCTGATGAGTGCCTTCTCCACCGGCTTCGCGCTGACGATCATTAATCCGGCGACCATTCTTGCCTTCGTCGGCGTGTTCGCCGGCCTGGGGTTGTTCAAAGACCGGCCGGTTGATCTGCTCGCCAACTGGATCGTCATCGTCGGCACGTGTGTCGGCTCGATGCTGTGGTGGACGACCTTGACCAGCACCGCCTATGCCGTTCGTCGCCACCTTTCACTTGAGTTCATCGTCGTCATCAACGTTGCACTCGGTCTGGTCGTTGCCAGTTTCGGCGTCGCCAGCCTGCTATCGCTTGTCGGCGTCATTCCGCGCCTGTAGCCACGACTGGACCACACCGGATAGCGGTCATTTCCCAGCTGTTTTATCGCCTATTCATTGTCCAAGGTGATCCAGGCCCTTGTTTTTGGCGCCGGCGCTGTGGTCTTAGTGTGTAAGCGAAACGGTCTTCCTCCTGGTGACTTCGCTGATGGGCGCGGCCTTGCCGGCTGACAGCCAAACGGCAGCATGTGGGGAAGCGGAGAGCGGACACGCGCTCAGCCTGAACTCAGGCGGCTGCGTGGCAGAACTGTTTATCGATTTTGGTACCGGGTGAACGTCGATGAAACCAGAAGATTTTGTCGGACAACAACCGACATTTGCGATGGAACAGTATTTTGATGGGCATACGCGTGGCTGGGGAATTTTTGAAGACCGTTCCGGTGTTTTGCGCGCTCAATTTACCGTCAAAGTTGACGGGAAGTGGGACGGCAAGGAGCTTATTCTTGAGGAGAACTATGCTTACACCGATGGTCGTACCGACAGGCGCGTCTGGACTGTTACGAAAATCGACGCCAATACCTACCACGGTCACGCCAGCGATGTCATCGGCGTCGCCAACGGTCGGGCATTTGGTAATGCGTTCAATCGACATTACGACGTGGACCTCAAGGTCCGCGATAACCGGACGTATCGCGTCCATCTGAACGACTGGATGTTCCTGCAGTCGGACGATGTGCTGCTCAATCGCGCGCGTGCGACCAAATGGGGAATTGAGGTGGGCGAGTTGACCCTCGTCTTTACCAAGGCAAATCACGCGGCACCGGTGGCTCTGCCGGCGGCGGCCTTGCGCATTCCTACACCTGTTCTTCGCCGCGACCCGCATAGCTGAGCGCCGCGGGAGTCCCGATCGGCCAGCGGCACTGCTTGCAATGATCAGATGCGCAAAAAGCGGCGGAGTCGCAGGCTAAGCACTTCGGTCAGTCTCATCGGCGCTTCCTGCACCCCGAGGCACAGGCAGGGGCCGTCATCATCGACGATCGGCTGATGCGTATCGGCGACATCCAAGGCGGAGAAATCGCCGCGGGCGAACTGGGCATCGCCATCACGGTAGCCGCCACTCAACACCAGGACGAGTTCCTGACCGCGATGCGAATGCTTCGGCGTGTGGGTGCCGGCTGCAAGCCGAAACAGGGAGGCGCGAACCTTGGTGTCCGCAAGCGGCAATCGGTACTCCTCGTACAGCCCACCGACACGCTTCCAGGGGAGTTGATGCAGAGGCTCATTCACATAAGGGCGGAGGGGCGGGGGCAGGATAGCCGATGACTCGGTCTTCACCGTGGCGGCTGGTTCCAGGCCCTCGTCATCCAGGCGCATCAGGATCTGCGCCAGCACACCGTCGTCGCACTCAGCGGGCGTTTCACTGGCGAGCAGACTGCCACCGATGGCTTCGAGTTGGTTGATCTGACGCATGCAGCGTATACACATCGACGCGTGGGTCGCGATCGTCAGGGCCACCGCCTCGGACAGGGCGCCGGTCGCGTAGTCCAGAAGCAACGCCTCATCGGGATGATGATTGATCACACGTATTCCTCCGGAAAGACCGCGCGTAGCCGCGCCAGGGCGAGCCTGATGCGTGACTTCACCGTTCCCAGTGGAAGGTTCAACTCGAGCGCAATCGTACGGTGGGACTTTTCCTCGAAAAATGCTTTCTGCAGGATGGTACGCTGTTCGGGTGACAGCGACTTTAACGCAGATTGCAGGTCGGTGCCGAACTCCGCCCACTCGGCCCGCTGATCCGGCGCCGGCTCGCTTCCCGGCTGATCGAGGGCCATCTCCAGTTCTACCTCGGGGTAGGTTTGACGGCGTAACAGATCGATCTGCTTGTTGCGGCTGATGGTGAAAATCCAGGTGGAGACATTGGCGCGGTTGCGATCGAAGGTCGCGGCCTTGCGCCACACCGCAAGCATCGTCTCCTGCACCAGTTCTTCAGCGGCCGCGAGCGAGATTCCCCGCTTCAACGCAAAGCCTTTCAGTCGCGGCGCGAAATGAGTGAACAGCTGAACGAAGGCCTCACGATCGCGATGCTTCGCGACCGCCTCCACCAACTTGTTCATCGGGTCGTTAGTCACCTTGACCTCTGACGGAGACCGGGTAACTTGCATCATCCATGGAAACGCATACCACGTCCACGGTGGCTCACTAGCATGAACTGCCGTTGGCATTCCGTCCATGATCTTTACCTTGCAGCGCGAGCAATGGAATTTCTTCGCGCGTGCAGAGATACTGGATCAATTGGATGACGCAAGCAGCAGGCCAGGGCCTGAGCTCGATCGTTCTGTCGGCGGGACTTTACAACGCCAGACGCTGCGGGAATGCGACTGGAAATGTGACATTGGCAGAGATCAAACCGCCCCGTGGGCGCGGGCTGGATTGCTGACGACAGCCAAGTTCTGCAAGCGTCGCTCGGAAAGGCAGTCGGTAAAAGTTGTTAGAACGCGAAAGCAATGCCAATCAGAACCGCGGCATTGATCAACAGCCACCAGGCAACGCTATTCGTCTTATGAGGAACGTGCCGCGAATCCAGCCTTGCGGAACCATACATCAGCGCCTCCCTCGTACGGAGTTTCGGACAGAGTCAACATGCAACGGAGCCATACGGATGAAGGTCTCAACCGGTTCAATGGCCGTTTGCGGTTGCGGTTCCGGTGAAAGTTGCGGATGCCGGTGTTGGCGGCTCCTTCGGCTGCAAATTGCTCCCGTCTGTGTCCCGCCGGCAACACTTAACGCAGGTGGCTAGCGCCAACACGGCGCCAGCACTTGCCGCAGCAAAGGGTATACCGGCGGCGACGGTGAGGGTGAAGAGCAGGCAGCGACGAAGCATGATCGCATTCCTCCCTTGCCTATGCCGTAGACAATGCACCGAAACGAAGCCGGCAGCGAACGCCGATCCTGTAACGATTGCCACACTGGCAGCCCGTACGGTGCATAGCATCGCTTGCTGTTCGTCCTCGAACATCGCGATCCCGCCGGAAACGTGGTACTCAACCGCAGCAAATCAAGAATTTAGACGTGGATTCACACCTAAGGAGCGGGGAATTGCCAGGCGTGCACTTCGACTTTGGGCCAAACGGCGGGTCCTCTGGGCGAGCGTGGTGGCGAGCCTTGCAGCGCGCGGCCATCGTCGTGGGTGTCACCTTGGCTCTTGTTGCAACCTTGGTCACGATCGGTCCGGCGCGCGCCCAGGATTTGGCACCGTTGCCGGCACGATCGAATGTTGCCACTGCACAGGATTGGGATCGTTCGCTCGATACTGTCGAGCGGAGCTTGCACAGCGGCAATCTCACCCAGAACCAGATCGATCGCTTCCGCCGCATCCTGTTGGTGATCGCCGATCAGGCGAACGACGCGGCCGCCACGGCGAAGTCGCAGATTGAGGCGCAGACCAAACTGCTGGACGTACTGGGGGCGGCCCCGGCGGCGGGGCAGCCGTCGGAAGCGCCAGAGATGGCGCGCGACCGCAAGGAGCTTGTCGATACCCTGGCCGGCTATCGCGCCCGTCTCGCCCAGGCCGAGCTGACGTCGCTCCGGGCGGAGACTCTCGGCTATTCGTTCACCTCTCTCGGCCGCGAACGTTTCGTCGAAGTGATGCTGACCCGCACCTCGTCGCCGTTGTTGCCGGCCACCTTTACCGCCGGAACGAGTGATGCCGGTGCCATCGCTGCNCAACGGCTTACTGCGCCGATTGACTGGGTGAAGAGCCTCGCCGACGATGATCGGGGACGTATCTTTGGCTGGTCGAAAGCGGTGCTGCTCATCGCTCTCGTCGCGATGGGCATCGTTGCGCGGCGGATGCTGCTGCGGCTGCGGNNCAGCGAGATCGTCGACAACGACGGTCCTGCCTACGGTCGCCGGCTGATGATTGCGCTGCTCTCGGCTGCGGCAGATGCGGTCATCGTGCTTGCACCCGTTGCCGGCATCGCCGGGATCGTCATGCTGACGTCGGTGGAGGTGCCCGACCTTGCCCGCACGGTAATGGTCAATGTCTGCGCCCTTGCTGGCAGTGTTGTCGTCGCCGTCGCCACTACCCGTGCGGTCAGCCGACGCGAAGGCACGGCGCTACACGTCACGCCGCTGACGCCGACGGCGGCCCATCGTCTGGCCTGCCGCGCCTTCTGGGTGGCGCTTGTTGCCGCAATCAATCAATTCGTCGTCGCCGGTGCCGCGGCCTCATCCGTCTCACCTGCCTGCAAGTCAGTCGTCACGTTGCTCTTTGCCATCGTTGCCGGCTTCACCATCATTCGCGTTATCCGCTCCGATGGCTGGAAACGTGCCGCAGAGTCGAAAGTGGCGGAGCAATTGGAACTGGGCGTGGCCACCGGTCGTTCGACGTCGACCGCGACCGCGGCCAGGGTCAGCTTGCTGCCAGCATTGACGCGGGCGGTGCTTGTCAGCGCCGTCGCGGTGGGCGTGATCGCCGCCTTAGTCGGCTACACCCGCTTGGCGCACTATCTCCTGGCGAACCTGCAAGTGACACTGCTTGTGGGGTTGGTGCTGATCGTGATCCGGGTGCTGCTGCAAGAAGCTCTGCAGCGGTTGATCCAGGCGACGCGCTGGACCAAGCCCAGCACCCCGGTATTACCTGTCGAAGGCGAATACGATTTCTGGATCAGGCTGATAGTTGATCCGCTGTTGGTTGGGTTCGGTGCGTTTCTCCTCGCTCCCATGTGGGGCGTGCCACGCGAGGAGTTTCTGCTCTGGCTGGAGTCACTGACGGACGGGGTTCCCATCCTCGGTATGACCGTCTCGCCCATTGACCTGCTGCTGGCGTTGATGGTGTTCGCCTTCGTGCTGATTGCGAGTCGGGCGCTGTCCCGGGCGCTCGATGAACGCATCCTGCCTCGCACCCGCCTGGATGCGGGTGTGCGGACGTCGATTGCCGTCGGCGTTGGTCATCTGGGGGCGGTGATTGCCGGGTTGCTCGCCATCAGCGTCCTTGGCATCAACCTGTCGAATTTGGCGTTGGTGGCAGGCGCGCTGTCGGTTGGTGTCGGCTTCGGCCTGCAGAATATCGTCAGTAATTTCGTCTCCGGTCTCATTCTCCTGGTGGAGCGGCCAGTGAAGGTCGGCGATTACGTCAAGCTCGGGGATAACGCCGGCTTCGTGCGGCGGATCAACATCCGGTCCACCGAACTCGAAACCTTCGAGCGATCGACGATCATCGTTCCCAATTCCGATCTGCTGTCACAGGCAGTCACCAATTGGACTCACAAGGATACCGTCGGCCGGGTTGACGTTGTTGTTGGTGTGGCCTACGGCACCGATGTTGGCCGGGTGCAGGAACTGCTGCTGCAGTGTGCCCGCAACAACCCGAACGTCACCGATCGACCGCCACCGTTCGTGCTGTTTCGCGATTTCGGTGATAGCGCCTACATTTTCGAACTGCGGGCATTCCTCTTCGATGTTGCGCGCCAATTGCGCGTGGGCAGCGAACTGCGCATCGCCATCGAGCGATCATTCCGCGAAGCTGGCATCGAGATCCCTTATCCACAACGCGTCGTCTGGTCAAATCCACCGGATGGAGCGCCAACCCCTGACTCCTCGTCACTACCCGCCGGCGCTCCGGTCCCAATATCGCCTGCCCCAGTATCGCCTGCCCCAGTATCGCCGGTGCCGGTGTCGCCGGCGCCGTCCGCCGCGGCGTTGGTGGCCAGCCGCATCGTCGCATCGCAGGAGTGAGCCTCGGATGGTGCTGCTCCCCACCAGCGTCGCTCTTGCCGCGGTTATCATCGCTGTTACCGACGAAGTGCCGCGTGTTCTGCTTGTGCGTCCTTCCGCCGATCAAGACACAGAGGCCGACGCGTTGCCATCCGGCGAATTCGATCCAGCCGAACACAGCAGCCTCGATCGCGGCGTTCGAGGCTGGGTCAAGGTGCACACCGGGCTGAGCGTGCGCTACGTGGAGCAGCTGTACACCTTCGGCAACCGTTATCGCGACGCGGCGGAACTGCACGGCGGCCCGCGCCTGCTGACCGTGGCCTATCTCGTGCTATCGCCTGAGCATGTGGTGACCAGCGGCGAGCAGGCGGTGTGGCGCGACTGGTACAGTTATTTGCCTTGGGAGGACTGGCGGGAAGGGAGGCCGGCCGTGATCGACGAGGTCATTCAACCGGGCCTCGAGCGGTGGGTCAAATCGAGCGCCGATGCTGCCTTGCGGGCAACCCGCGAGGAGCGGGTCGGCCTTTGTTTTGGCTGCGGGAAGGGCGCGAAGCGCGATCCGGTGCTTGCCTTGGAGCGCTATGAGCTGCTCTATGAGGCGGGCCTCGTTGCCGAGGCGCTACGTGATCGCGTTCTGCGCGAACGTGCCGAAGGGCGGACGCCGGCGCCGATTGATGACATGGAACGCAGCCAGGCGGCACGCCTCGGTACCGGGCTGATGCGTGACGATCGTCGCATCCTTGCCGCTGCCCTGGCGCGGTTGCGCGGCAAGCTTGCCTATCGGCCTGTCGTCTTCGAGTTGCTGCCGGCTGATTTCACATTGTTTCAACTGCAGCGGGTGGTGGAAGCGCTGGTGGGCGCGCGGCTGCACAAGCAAAACTTTCGCCGTATGCTGATGCAGGCAGGGATCGTCGAGGCAACGGGACAGACGCAGGCCACCGGGCGTGGTCGACCGGCTGAACTTTACCGCTTTCGCCGCGAGGCGACCCGGGTTCGCGCCGTGGTTGGTATCGGCCTGCCGACAACCCGAGCTGTCGATTGATGGCGGATGACTGTGCGTGGCGAACGTTCAATTTCTGTTACGGTCGATTGCACCGCAGCAAAACCGCGTTGACTTCCCACCTCCACCACACCGATATTTGACTGAGAATTATGCTCGTGTAGAGCATAACGTGCTCGTGTCGAGCACGCGATAACGGCCCTCGCAGGTCGATATATCGGATCGGGACGTTGCAGCCGCCGGCACACCGCCGGTTGCCGGTACCCAGGGATAGAGGTTTGATGACCGCCGCGACAGTAACCGCTTATTCGCCCGAGATCGCCAACGCAACCGCACCGCTTTATGAGCGGGTCAGCCGCGTTATTCCCGCGCTTGAGTGGCCGGTTCACGCGCCTTATGTGGCCGCAATCAACCAACTGAAGCGTGAACGCAACGCCGTCATTCTCGCGCATAACTACCAGACGCCGGAGATTTACCACTGCGTCGCCGATATTGTTGGTGATTCTTTGGCGCTGGCGCAGCGCGCGGCCGAAACCGACGCCGACGTGATCGTCATGGCGGGCGTGCACTTCATGGCGGAAACCGCGAAGCTGCTCAATCCGGACAAGATCGTGCTGATGCCGGATATGGATGCGGGCTGCTCGCTTGCCGAATCCATTACCGGTGACGATGTGCGGCTGCTGCGCGAGGCCTATCCGGGTGTTCCAGTGGTTACCTATGTCAACACATCGGCTGACGTGAAGGCGGAATCAGACGTCTGCTGTACGTCGGGCAACGCGGTGAAGGTGGTGGAATCGCTGGGTGTGGACAAGGTGCTGTTCCTGCCCGACGAATACCTCGCCAAGTATGTGGCGACCCAGACCAAGGTGGAGATCATTGCCTGGCGCGGCCACTGCGAAGTGCACGAGCAGTTCAGTGGTGACGAAATCCGCCGTTACCGACAAGGCCACGAAAACCTGGTCGTCATCGCCCATCCGGAATGTCCGCCGGACGTTATCGAAGCGGCGGACTTCGCCGGCTCGACGGCACAGATGATCGACTACGTCCGCAATCGTCGCCCGGGCAAAGTGCTCATGGTGACCGAATGCTCGATGAGCGACAACATTGCGGCCGAGATCCGTGACGTCGAGTTTGTTCGCCCCTGTAATCTTTGCCCGCATATGAAGCGAATTACGCTCGCCAACATCTACGCCTCGCTGGAGTCGCTGCAGCCGCGGGTGGAGATTGATCCCCGCATCGCTGACCGGGCGCGTCTGGCAGTCGAACGGATGCTGGCGGTGGGCCGATAGAGGTACTGTCATGCACCCTTTCTCAGCGTCTAGCGCACCGGTCCGGCACTGGCGGACCAACGTCGTCATCATCGGCTCGGGCGTGGCGGGGCTCGCCTGTGCGCTTGCCCTGGCGCCCTTGCCGGTTACCATCCTGACCAAGACCGCCCAGTTGGCGAGCGGGTCCAGCGTCTGGGCGAAAGGCGGCATCGCCGCCGCCGTGGGCCCAGGTGATAACCCCGAGTACCATGCTGCCGATACAGTTGCTGCCGGTGCCGGTCTGACCGATCCGCGGGTGGCTTACCTCCTCGCCAAGGAAGGGGCGGCGTCCGTCCGTGCCCTGGCCGCCGCCGGTGTGCCCTTTGATCGCAATGCGGATGGTGAACTGGCGTTGGGCCGGGAAGCGGCGCATGGCTGCGGCCGCATCGTCCATGCCGGAGGTGACGCTACCGGCCGGTTGTTGACTCATTCGCTCTTGGAACAGGCGGAGCAGGCACCGTCGGTGCACCTGTTCAACGAATGTTTCGCCGTCGATCTGGTGGTGCATCACGGCCAGGTGACCGGGCTGATCGCCTTTTCGCGTCAGGACGGCTGGCTGCATATCCACGCCAACCGCGTCGTTCTTGCCGCCGGCGGCATCGGCTACCTGTGGCGGGAGACAACCAATCCGCCGGAGAATACTGGCGACGGGATGGCGATTGCCGCGCGTGCCGGCGCCACCTTGGCCGACATGGAATTCGTCCAGTTCCACCCGACGGCACTGGTGCCGAAGGATTGGATCGCAGGCGAACCGCTGCCGCTGCTAACCGAAGCCCTACGNGGGGCCGGCGCCGCGCTGATCGACAGCAATGGCCACCGCTTCGTTGCCGACGACCATCCCTTGGGCGATCTGGCGCCACGCGACGTGGTTGCCCGCTCCATCGCCAAGCGGACTACCGCGGGGCAGCGGGTTCTGCTGGACATGCGCCCGGCGATTGCCCTGCGCGGTGAATCGGCCTTTCCGCAGGCGTTGTCCCAGTGCCGTCTGTCCGGGTATGAGCCACTCACGGAACCGGTACCGGTGTCACCTGCGGCCCACTATCACATGGGCGGCGTCGTCACCGACGATCACGGTCGTACCGACGTCGATGGCTTGTGGGCTTGTGGCGAGGTGGCGTGCACGGGCGTGCATGGTGGCAACCGGCTCGCCAGCAACTCGCTGCTGGAAGGCTTGGTGTTCGGCCAGCGCGTTGCCGCCGACATTCGCGAGCATGGGCACCGGGAAGGCCGCATGGGCGACGCACCGGCATCGTTCATCGCCCCGCCGGCGACCGAACCACTTGCGGTGCTCGAAATGGCGTTGCGGCAGACGATGAGCGCCCACGTCGGCATTGTTCGCGATGGCGAGGGACTGACGCAGGCACTGACCGCGCTTCGCGCGCTGGACGATCGCTTCGTTGCCCAGTGTCCGCAGGCACCCGCCTATCCTCCTGCAGAGTTCGATGCCGTGGTCACAGCCGGGGCACTGCGCAACATGCTGCTGGTGGCGCAGTTGGTGGTCACCGCGGCGATCCGTCGCACCGAAAGCCGCGGAGCGCATTTCCGCAGCGATTATCCAGAAGCGGATCACACCTGGGTGCGACGGCAGTTGCAGACGATCGCCGACCTGCATGCCGAGCCGGCCGAGGTTGCGCCGGCCCGACCTGCCGTGTCGGCTCCTTGAGCGNNAGCGGAACAAACAATCATGAACGAGATCGCGTCGCTTTATCCCTTGATGTACGAGCCCATTGTTCGCGGTGCCCTTGAGGAAGATCTGGGGCTCGCCGGCGACTTGACGTCGGATGTGGTGGTGCCGCCGGACGCAGTGGCGACGGCGAGCTTTGTCGCCCGCAAACCAGGCTGCGTGGCCGGCCTGCAAGTAGCGCTGAGTGCGTTCCGGATGCTCGATCCTGGCGTCCGCATGACCGTAGAAAACGACGATGGCAGCAACGTTGCCGGTGGAACGACGCTGGCCGTCGTCAGCGGCTCGGCTCGACCGATTCTGACCGCCGAGCGCACGGCACTTAACATCCTCTCGCGGATGTCGGGCATTGCCACTGCAACGCGGCGCGCCGTCGAACAAACGGCGGGCTGCAAGGCACGCGTCGTCTGCACGCGCAAGACCACGCCGGGCCTGCGGACGCTCGAAAAATATGCGGTGCGGATCGGCGGCGGAGTCAACCATCGCTTTGGTCTCGACGACGGGGTGATGATTAAGGACAACCACATCGTTGCTGCCGGCGGCATTGCCGCCGCGGTTGGCCGTGCCCGCGCCCGACTTGGCCACATGGTCAAGATCGAGGTTGAGGTCGATACGCTCGAACAACTGGATGAGTTGCTGACGCTTGATGCCGACGCGGTGCTGCTCGACAATATGTCGCCTGACCGGTTGCGGATCGCCGTCGACCGCATTGCTGGACGGATGATCGCCGAAGCCTCCGGTGGCATTACCCTCGACAACCTGCGCGCCATCGCCGAATCGGGGGTCGATATCATCTCGCTCGGCTGGCTGACCCACAGCGCACCGATCCTTGATATTGGCCTCGATCTGGAGACATCGGCCGGCGACGCGCGCACCAGTTGCCGTTCAGCAGCCTGATTGTGTTGTCGAAACCACCCAGTCGCGGCTGAACAAGCTCGTTTTGCAAGGCTCAGGCGCTGCTGCCTCGCTGGGTGCAAAATTTCGTCTTAATCCTCGCTGTCAATACGCCCCATAAGTGAGCAGGTGTGAACACGAGGGGATCGTGCGGAACAAAGTGCCCGGGTGGCTGTCGCTATCGCTGGTGATTGTGGTGGCCATGGCTGTTGGTGCGTGCAGCACTGGCGGTGAGCGCACCGTCGACGTGACTGAAGCCGCCCAGCGCAACATCGACGGGGCGAATGGCTTCGGTAAACCGATGCCACGGCCAAAGCAAGAGGACGTGGTCGGCGCGCTTGAGCAGCAGCTGACCAAAAAAGACGATACCCTCCTCGATATCGCCGTCGATCACGACCTTGGCTATCTGGAGATCGTCGCCGCCAACCCCGGGATCGACCCATGGGTGCCTTCACCTGGCACCGAGGTCGTCCTGCCCAAAGCGCGGGTGTTGCCATCGGTGCCGCGACAAGGGATCGTTATCAACATGCCGGAGCGCCGCCTCTACTATTACGAGCGCGGCTACCTCGTTTACGACTTCCCCGTCGGTATCGGCCGCGATGACCTGGAGACGCCCTTCGGCCGCACCACGGTCGTTCGCAAGAAAGAGGCGCCGGACTGGCGACCGACGGTGCAAGCGCGGCGTAGCGATCCGACGCTGCCGGCGGTTGTTCCCGCCGGTCCGGACAATCCTCTCGGCAGCCACGCCCTTTATCTCGGCTGGGCCAACTATCTGATCCACGGCACCAACCGCGTCTACGCCATCGGCCGGCGGGCGAGCCGCGGATGTATCCGTCTCTATCCGGACGATATCGCTAAGCTTTATGCGACAGTGCCGGTTGGCACCCCGGTTGCCGTCATCAATCAGCCTTACAAACTGGGCTGGCAGGGTGGAGAGCTGTATCTGGAGGCGCATCCCACGGTGCAGCAGGGCCGGGCGATGGAGGAAAAGCAGACGCTGAAGCCCTCGAACGTGGCTGATGTCCGCCCGTTGGTGGAGTCCCGCGCCGGCGAGGCTATGTCGCGCATCGACTGGGCCGCGGTGGAGACGGCGGTCCGCGAACACCGCGGCGTTCCGGTGCAGATCACCCGGCCAGCCGCGCTCGCCGCCCGGTCCTGAACCGCCGCTTCGACGCTAAGCGCAGCCGGTAAACTGACGCAGGCTGGCGAACAGGCTGGTGTCGCTGATTACTCGCGGTACCTTGTTCTGGCCGCCGAGCCGGCCGCGGCTCTTCATCCAGGCGGTGAAAGTGTCGGGTGGCACAGCGTGCACCCGCGGTGCCTGCATGCCGAAGCCCTCGGCCCGGTGCGCCTTGTAATCCTCGTTGACGCGGCAGAGTGCGGCATCGATCGCCGTGGCAAAGTGGTGCAGCCGCTCGTCTGCCAGGATGCCTTCGGAGAACTCGACGATATACAGGTGCCCACCCACTTCGCCGGCGGCCTCCGGAAACAGGGCGCCGACGGAATAGTCTTTCACCAAAGCATTGACCTCCATACCCGCTTCGGCGACGGCGCGCTCGATCTCCTCGCCGATCAGGTGCTCGCCGAAGGCGGACAGGAAATAGGATGTGCGGCCGGTCACCAGGAGCCGGGGCGGGTTGCGATCGATGAATCGTACCGTATCGCCGATGACGTACGACCACAAACCGGCACAGGTGGTGAGGACGATGGCGTAGTTCACGCCCAATTCCACCGTTTCCAGCCAATGACGGGTGGGATTGGGGCTATCCAGTTCTTCCAGCGGCACGAACTCGTAAAAAATTCCGGTATCAGTGATCAGGCGTAAACCATCGCCATCGCCACGGTCGGCGATGGCGATGCAGCCCTCGCTCGCCGGGTAGATCTCCCGCGTTTCGGCGCGGCTGCCCTCCAGCCAGCGGGCGAAATGGCTGCGATAGGGAGCAAAGTTGACCCCACCGTGCACAAGCATTTCGAGATCGGGATAGATACCGGCAAGCCGGCGATCACAGTCCGGCCGCAGCTCCGCCAATTTGTCGAAGAACAGCAGCAGCCAACTGGGGACGCCGCCGACGGCGCGGATGTCGCTCGCCAGCGAAGCCGGGCCGAAGCGGGTGATCTTCTCCTCCCAGTCGGCGATCGTTTCCAGTTCGCGTGGCGGGAAGTAGCGCAGTCGTACCCACCAGGGAACGGTCTTGCCGGCGATGCCGCTCAGATCGCCGCCCCAGATACCGGGGGCCAGTTGGGTGAGTGCTGTTGAGCCACCAAGCATGAAGCAAAGACCGCGCATCAGCGTACTGCCGGGGCGCGCGGCGTAGTGGTGGGTGACGATGTCGAGGCCGGCGACGCGGTTGGAGGCGATCATCTCCGGTGAGACCGGGATGTACTTGGTGACGCCGCTGGTGGTACCGGAGGTCAGGGCGAAGTAGGGGATGGTGCCGGGCCAGGTGCAGTTGTCGAGGCGAGGAAAGACCGGCTGCCAGTACTCGCGCCAGAAATCCTCATAGCGGCGGATGCGGACCCGATCCTGGTAATCTTCCACTCGATGAATATGTGCGAAACGGTTGGCGTGACCGAAGTGGGTGTTCTTCGCCTTCGCCAGCAACTGATGCAACTGTTGGCGCTGCGCTTCTACCGGATCCTGCGCTGCCAGCTTGCTGCTACGGATGCGGGCGTAGGCACGAAACGGAAGGGTCAGATTGAGCATGCGTCAGGCGTCCACAGAATCAGGCATCCACAAAATCCGACGGCAGGGGCCGAGTTGGTCAAAGCTGCAGCACAATCGACTATACTCACCCTTGCGCCCTCGTGGCAGCCGATCCGGCAAGGTGTCGCAGTTGCACCAGTCGTCATAGCCGTCGGGTACGCTCAAGATCGGATATTTCGGCGAGGTGCCGGCATACGCACCGTAGTTGGGCCGATGGCCGCTGCTGGTCAACCCATGCCTCGTTGGGCTGCGTGTCTCCGCAGCGACGCGCAGGCGCCAGACCAGGTTGCTTCGCCCTTGCCGTGGGCGGCACAACACCCAAAGATGAGCGCCACCGGGATGGCTTGCCGGACCGGAATGGCGGTGACAGCGAGGGCTGTCTTCGGTGTGCAGGTGGGCCACAGCCATTGCAAGTATGGGAGAGGGACATGACGGTAACTTTGGACGTGACGATCGATGCCTGGCCGCAAGGCGGTGCCATTCCCGAGGCGTACGCTTTCTGCAAGCTCGCCGAACCGGGACCGATCGAGCTGAGCAGCAATCGCAATCCGGGCATCCGGTGGGCAGACGCTCCTGCCGGAACCAAGTCCTTTGCTGTCATCTGCCACGATCCCGACGTGCCGTCCAAGCCTGATAACGTTAACAAGGCTGGCCTCGTCGTTCCCGCCGACCTGCCCCGGGTGGACTTCTACCACTGGGTGCTTGTGGATATTCCCGCCAGCGTAACGGCGATCGCCGAGGCGGCGGACTCGGACGGAGTGACTGCGCGTGGCAAGGCACCGGGCGCGATGCCGCTCGGCGTGCGCGGGATCAACAACTACACCGACTGGTTCGCCGGTGATGCGGACATGGGCGGCGACTACGCCGGCTATGACGGGCCGTGCCCACCATGGAACGACGAAATCCCGCATCGCTATGTTTTTACCGTCTATGCCCTGGATGTTCCGTCGCTGGGATTGTCCGGCCGGTTCGGCGGTGGCGACGCGCTGCAAGCGATGCAAGGGCACGTACTCGCGTCTGGAGAGTGGCTTGGCACGTTCACCCTCAACCGGGCGTTGCGCGCCGCCTGAGGTGATCCGCGACCGATCCTCCGGCGGTCGAGGTGGTAGCGAGCCTGTATTACAGCGCGTTTCCACCCCTTGCAGGCGGAAAATTCTGCACTAAGTCAATTGTCATCGGATGCCCATGTGGGGTCCGACACCGCGGGCGGCAGCGAAGACTTCGCCCGCCCGCCGGTTGACACATTGCTTGATGCTGGAGGATGTGTGTTATGACCACTCTCGACTTTGCGCCCCTTTTCCGTTCCACGGTCGGCTTCGATCGGTTGATGAACCTGCTGGAAAACTCCGGCAGTTGGAACGAGGGTTCGAATGGCTTTCCGCCATACAACATCGAGAAGACGGGTGAAGATCAATATCGTGTAACGCTTGCCGTCGCCGGCTATGGCGAGGACGAGTTGTCGGTTGAGGTGAAGGAAAACGGCCTTACCGTCGAAGGGCGCCGTAAGGACGCCGAGGCCGGCGGATCCTTCCTCTATCGCGGCATCGCCGGACGCTCGTTCAAACGGCAATTCCAGCTCGCCGACCACGTTCGCGTTGCTGGCGCGCAGTTGCACAACGGGCTGCTCGTGGTCGACTTGGTACGCGAAATTCCGGAAGCGGCGAAATCGCGCCGGATCGCTATCCAGACCAAGCCGGCGCAGGCTGCCGTGGATGCCGAAACCACCAGCCAGATCGAATCGCAGCGTCACGCCGCCTGATCGATCGCATGAAACCGGGGGTGCCAGTTGCCGGCACCCCCGGCGTTTTCGTTCTGCCGCAGCAGGTCAGCGATTGCCGAAGAGTTGCTTGGTTGCTTCCGGGTCGACTTCTTCACTGCCGGCGCTGACGAAGCAGACCTTCTTGGCGACAAAGCATTCGATGCCGTTGCTCAGGACGAAGTGATTTGGATTCCAGGCTTTGCCGGCATTGGTCATCCGCTGCTGCAGAAGGTTTGCTGCTTGGTTTCCCAGGTGCGCCTTGGTCAGCGGGACCGAAGCGCCGAACGGATCGTAGCAGACCCACGCCTTGCGATCGCAGATCACACGATCGACAGGGTAGTAAACGCTGGGCTTTGCTGCCGACGCGGGTCCGGCAATGACGCTGGCAAGCAGGACCAGGAGGTAAGCACCTCCTGCAGATCGTACGTTATGAAGGCGCATTTCTCGCAATGGGAGTCTCCCAGACCTTAGTCAGGTGACACTGCGGCGGCGTCGAGCGGACACGTAAAAGACGATTCTTTCCGGGACGGAGCGAGAATCCCGGCGCAGCGTGGGCACGCAGGCGCTCACATCATCGCCGAAATAAGCCCCGGATACCAGAGACTTGCCGGCTTCGTCGGCGCGTGAGCCAGCATTGTGCAGCGGACAATCCGTCGCTCCCTTGCGCCAGTGGTTTGCCGACCCTTATAGTCCGCTCCCATGCGGGATCTCGATGAACAAGCATTCACCTACCGGCACCGGGATCTTCTCGGCATCGAGGGTTTAACGCCGCCCGAGATTACCCTGCTGCTCGATCGTTCGGAGCGCTACGTTGAGCAGAATCGGCGCGCCGACAAGAAGCAGTCGCTCCTGCGTGGGCGCACCATCATCAACTTTTTTACGAGGCGTCCACCCGTACCCGCACGTCCTTCGAATTGGCGGCGAAGCGGCTTGGTGCGGACGTGATCAACATGTCCGTTGCGACCAGTTCGGTGCGCAAGGGGGAAACGCTGATTGACACGGCGATGACGCTGAACGCCATGCATGTGGACGTCCTCGTTGTCCGCCATCCCGAATCCGGTGCGGTCAAACTACTGGCGGACAAGGTCAATTGCGCGGTGATTAACGGCGGTGACGGCAGCCATGAACACCCGACGCAGGCGCTGCTGGACGCACTGACCATCCGCCGTCGCAAGGGTGAACTGTCGGGACTGACTGTGGCCATCTGTGGCGACATTCTCCACTCCCGCGTTGCCCGCTCCAATATCCACCTGCTCACTACCATGGGAGCGCGGGTGCGCTTGGTGGCGCCACGGACGCTGATTCCGGTCGCAGTGGAACGGCTCGGTGCGGAAGTGTTCTATGACATGAACCGCGGTCTCGACGGCGTCGACATCATCATGATGCTGCGACTGCAGACCGAGCGGATGCGCGGCAACTACATGCCTTCGATCCGGGAGTATTTTCATTTTTTCGGTCTCGATTATGAGAAGCTGGCGCATGCCAACACGGAAGCGCTGATCATGCATCCGGGACCAATGAACCGCGGGGTCGAAATCGACTCCGTGGTTGCCGATGACTTTGGCCGCAGCGTTATCCGTGAACAGGTGGAGATGGGCGTTGCGGTGCGGATGGCATGTCTCGAACTCTTGACACGCAACCTGCCGGACGAGTCATCCAAGAACGCGTGAACGGCGATGGAAAGCGAGGAGAAGGGCGGTGGGGAGCACGCATGCCACGGGGGTGGTTGCCTACGTTAATGCCCGCCTGCTCGATCCGTCGTCGAATCTCGATGCGCCGGGTGGGTTGCTCAGCGAAGGTGAGAGCATCGTCGACTTCGGTCCCCACGTGATCGCCGGGCAACTGCCGGACGGCTGCGAGGTGGTGGACTGCCAGGGCTACAGCCTCTGTCCGGGCTTGGTGGACATCCGGGTGCAGTTGCGAGAGCCNGGGGAAGAGCATAAGGGAACGCTGGCTTCGGCTGGTCGCGCCGCGGCGGCGGGAGGCATCACCTCGATGGTGTGTCTGCCCAACACCAGCCCGGTCATCGATGACAACTCTGTGGTCGAATTTGTCGCCCGCCGTGCCCGCCTGCTTGGTCTGACCAAGGTCTATCCCTACGGTGCGGTGACCGAGGGTCTCGAAGGTCAGCAACTGGCGGAACTCGGCATGCTGGCGGAGTCGGGCGCGGTGGCCTTCACCGACGGGGTCAAGGCGGTGGCGAATGCCAAGGTGATGTGTCAGGCGCTCAGCTACGCCCGCACCTTCGGCCTGCTCATCGTCGAACATCCGGAAGAGCCGACGCTTGCGGCAGGTGGCGACATGAACGCCGGCGAGATGGCCACCCGGCTGGGATTGGTGGGCATCCCGAGCGAGGCTGAGGTGATCATGGTCGAGCGCGACGTGCGCCTCGTCGAACTCACCGGCGGGCGGTTGCATTTCGCCCACCTGTCGACGGCGGCCGCGGTGGATGTGGTGCGGCGGGCAAAGGCGCGTGGGCTCGATATCACCTGCGATACCGCGCCGCCTTACTTCGCGCTGAACGAGAACGCCATCGGCGACTATCGGACCTTCGCCAAACTGTCACCGCCGCTGCGGGCGGATGAGGATCGCCGGGCTGTTATCGACGGCCTGGTGGACGGCACCATTGATGCGATCGCCTCGGATCATGCACCAGAAGATGAAGACGCCAAGCGCCTTCCCTTTGCCCAGGCCGCTTTCGGTGGCCTTGGCCTCGAGACACTGCTGACGATTTCGCTTGAGCTTTATCACAACGGCTTTCTGTCGCTGCTCGAAGTGATCCGCCTGCTAACCAGCAGACCGGCGGAGCGCTTTGGCTTGCCGGCGGGTCGGCTGATTCGTGGTGGTGCGGCGGACCTGACCCTGTTTGATCCAGACCGTGCGTGGCAAATCCGCGAATACGAACTCTATAGCAAATCAAAGAACACCCCCTTCGACTATCGGCCCGTACAGGGGCGGGTGGTGATGACGGTGGTCGATGGCCGGCGCGTATTTGAACTCCTGGGGTGAGCTATGAGCGATCGCTCAACGTGACGTTCTCGGCAGCACTGGTCGCCGCCGCCATCGGCTACCTGGCGGGGGCGATTCCCTTCGGACTGCTGCTGACCAGGCTTGCCGGCCTGGGTGATATTCGCGGCATCGGTTCCGGCAACATCGGCGCCACCAACGTGCTTNNTCGTACCGGCAACAAGGGGCTCGCGGCGCTCACCTTCGCACTCGATTGTGCCAAGGGTGCGGTGCCAGCGGTAGCACTGGGTGTGTTGGCGCCGCAACTGGGCGTGATTGCCGGTGTCGCCGCCGTCATTGGCCATAACTTCCCCATCTGGCTAGGCTTCCGTGGCGGTAANGGGGTGGCGACGACGCTGGGGGTCCTGACCGGGTTGGCTTGGCCGGTTGGCCTGCTGACCGCGGGCATCTGGTTGGCTGCGGCGGTGGCGTTTCGTTACTCATCGCTGGCGGCGCTGATCTCGCTGGCAGTAGCGCCAATCCTGATGCTGGTGTTCGGCGACAGCACCCGCGCCGGCGCGGTGGCCATACTGACCATCCTTGCCTTTGTCCGTCACCACGCCAACATTCGCCGCCTGTTAAGCGGCCAGGAACCGAAAATCGGCCATCAATCGGCGGACGCACCACCGACCGGCTGAGCACCTGTCCCGGGGGCGTCGCATCTGATCGACACGGGCTGATGGACGCCGGCTCAGGGCGCGACGGTGGCTCCGGGCGACGGATGCAGCATCCCGAGCCCAAGGCCGCGACCGAGAGGGAACAGGCCGAAGACGTGGACCCCGTCGATGGCATGCCAGCGGGCGAGAATCGCTCGATCGCGGCGGCGAAAGGCGTCATCGGCGACGAAAAGCGCCCCGTTCGCGGCGTAGCGCTGGGCGACAAGGAGGTTGCCGTAGCGGCAGTCGCGCCGACTCCGCAGCCAACTGGCCGGACCGTCGAAAAACAGAAAGTCGGGGCGTAGCCCGCGCAGTGCCGCGACAACGGCTTGGTCGTCCGTTCGATAGGTGAAGCCGCGCCAGCCGTCGAGCGTCTGTTCCTCCACCGGTGCCACGATCACCGTCACCCTGTCGGCTACGCCGTAACGTCGCAGCAGCTCTCGCGTCCGCTCGGCGTAGACAGGACTTTCCTCGATCGAGACGATCGGCATTGGCCAGCCATGGGCGCGCGCCAGAGCGGCGAAGATCACGGTGCTGACGCCGCTGCCGAACTCAAGCACGGCTGTCGGCTGTGCCGCGTCGCAAAGATGCACGATTGCCCGCGCCGCGTTCCGGCGTATACGCCAGCCACTGGTTCCGAGTTCGTCGAGCAGGGCTTCGATCACCGGCGGCGCGACGGCAACGGCCGGTGATTGCCGGCTAAGCCACGCGGACCAATAGTGGCGAAGGCGTACGGGTAGGGTTGCCTTGTCCAGCGGGAGCAACGGCAGAGGCAACCCGGGGAGCGCACTGCCGGGACGC
Organism: Defluviicoccus vanus; assembly: GCF_014672695.1. Taxonomy (GTDB): domain Bacteria; phylum Pseudomonadota; class Alphaproteobacteria; order Rhodospirillales; family Defluviicoccaceae; genus Defluviicoccus; species Defluviicoccus vanus. Next base: position 33,634 of record NZ_CP053923.1, read on the forward strand.
ATTGCCGCTGCACTCGCATGCGGCCAGACGATAGAAGACGTAGTCATGTCAGGAGCACCGCGGCAGTGGCGCTGTTGGCGATACGCGGCGAACGCGACTCCGTGGGTAAGGTGAGAAACGAGTCGATGTCCGAGGCACCGGATGGCTTAGACTGGACTGAGGCGAACATGGCACACATGGCGCTGGAGGCAACGAGATCGCCGGCCCGAACGGGCGTTGACAAACGCTATGCCGAGGCCCGTGGCGCAGCGAACCGATTGACGCCGCCACCAGCGCCTCACATGCAGCCGGCGAGATGTACAGGCACTCATCCGTATCGACAAGGTCATACACCACATTGGTGACCGGTGGGAGGGCGCATGCCGGATGGGGGCGCATCGGAGCGGTTGTCACCGCGCCGGGTTTGGGGATGTCGGCTGATTGTCCTTGGGCATTCACGGACTCATTCACGGACTGGGGCAGGACCTGCGTTGGAGGAACCGCGTCAGTTTCATTGCAAGACCTGTGACAGTGTATAACCCTCTATGGTGGTACGTTCGCCCAGTCTGGGGCATTTGTCTTTTAGGTTAGATTAGTTCCTGATGAAATCACGGCGCGTACTACACTTGCCGTCGTATGGTCGATGGCGGCGATCATGACGTTGCCGGCGCGCCGTCTTGCGGAAATCATCGTTGAACTGGCGATCCGTCCCGGACATGAAAAAGTTCGTGCACTCCTTTTTGAATTGCTGATTTACGGTCTCGGCGCCCGCAGTGCCGAGATCCATTTCGAGCGCTCGCTACCGGAGGTACGTGGCCGCGCTGACGCACTGCTCGGGCAGACGATTTTCGAGTTCAAGCGCGACCTGCGACGCGAGCGTCGGGATGCGGAGGCCGAACTCAGCCGATACCTGCCGCAGCGGGAGCGGGAGACCGGCGAGCGGTTCATCGGCATTGCCACCGATGGCGCCGAGTTCATCGCTTATGAAATCGACCAGGGTCAGCTGGCGGCAATGGCGACGTATCGGACCGAGCTGTCGCAGCCTCGTGGCCTGCTGATCTGGCTCGACTCGGTGGTTTCCCTGCGCCCGAACTTGCCGCCGGATCCAGCGACAATCTGCTTTGAATTGGGACGGGAGAGTCTCGTCTATCGTCGGGCGCTCAAGGGATTGGGCAGGCTCTGGACAGTCGCCCGCCAACTGCCGGAAGCACAGCTGAAGCGTCAGCTGTGGGCTGAGTTTCTTGCCGTCGTCTATGGCACCCGCATCGACGCCGACGATCTGTTCCTGCAGCACACTTATCTGACCATCGTCGCCAAGACGATCGCGGTCTGCGTCCTCGCGGTACCAGTGCCAGACCCGGTCGATCTGCTCAACGGTCGCCCCTTCCGCGACGCCGGGATCGCCGGTGCCGTCGAAACCGACTTCTTCGACTGGGTCCTGCACGCGGACGGTGGGGCGCAACTGGTGGGCCGTATCTGCCGCCAGGTGACGCGGTTCTACCTGGAGGACGTGAGTCACGATGTGCTCAAAGGCCTCTACGAATCGCTCATTGATCCCGAACAGCGCCATGACCTGGGTGAGTACTTCACGCCAGACTGGCTTGCCGCCAAGGTCTGCCATCAAGCCATCGAGCATCCTGGGTCGCAGCGCGTCCTCGATCCGGCTTGCGGTTCGGGAACCTTCCTCTTTCATGCCGTCCGCCGCTTTCTCGACGCCGCCGCGGAGAGTCGAGCGGAGCCGGCCGACGTCTTGCGTCAGTGCCTGGAGCGGGTGATCGGCATCGATGTCCACCCGGTGGCGGTGATCATCGCCCGGGTCGCCTATCTGCTTGCCATCGGCCACGAACGGTTGCAGTCCCGACCACAGGCGATCTCGATCCCAGTCTATCTTGGCGATTCACTGCAATGGAACACGCGCCAGCTCTACGCCGCGCGCGACGTACTGATCCGAGTGCCAGATGGCCCCGAGCTGTCATTCCCCGAACGACTTGCCAGCGACCCCGCCCGCTTCGATGCGACGGTTCAGACCATGCTCGATCTCAGCGAACAGAACGCTGGCCTGGCGGCGATGCGTGCCTGGTTGACGCGCGCCGGGATCCAGGACGAGACGGATCGCGAGACCCTAGTGACCACCTACGGACATCTGAACGTGCTGCGCCAGAGCGGCCGCGATCACATTTGGGGCTACATCGCCCGCAATCTCAGCCGCCCGCTTTGGCTGTCGTCGCGCTACCAACGGGCGGATGTGATCGTCGGAAATCCGCCGTGGTTGTCCTATCGCTACATGGCGCCGGAGCTACAGCGGAAGTTTCGTGAGGAATGTCGCCTGCGCAACCTGTGGAGTGGTGGCAAGCTCGCCGCCCACCAGGACCTGGCCGCATATTTCTTTGTTCGCTGCACCGAGCTGTACCTGAAGCAGCAGGGTACCATCGCCCTGGTCATGCCCTATGGCAGCCTGAACCGCGCTCAGTATGCCAGCTTCCGCTCCGGGCGGTTCGCCAGTGCCGAGGTGCGGTTCACCGAAGCCTGGGCCTTTGATGAGAAGACGAAGCCGCTGTTTCCCGTGCCTTCGTCAGTGTTGTTTGCCAGGCGGGCGCCGGCCGGGCCGTTGCCCACCGAGATCATCACCTGCATCGGTTACCTTCAGCGTCGCAACGCGGCGCTTGGCGAAGCGGCGGCGGTGCTCCGCTTTACCAGCCGGCCGTGGCCGGCGGCGGCAACGTTGAGCGGTGGTTCGCCTTACCGTGCCTGCTTCCGCCAGGGGGCGACGATGGTGCCCCGCCGGCTCTGCGTCGTCGATCGGGTGGACACCGGGCGCCTCGGCACCAATCCGGCGGCGCCGCTTGTCGTCAGTCGCAATGGCCGCCAGGACAAAGTGCCCTGGCGCGACCTGGCACCCTTGCGCGGCGCGGTGGAAGCGAGGTTTCTCCGCCCGCTGCTCCTCGGCGAATCCATCGCACCGTTTCGTGTCTTGCGGCCGGTGCTGGCGGTCATCCCCTGGGACCCGGGCACAGATTGCATGCTGGATGCCGACGCGGCGGAGCATCGCGGCTTTCCTGGCCTCAGTCGCTGGTTGCGCGAAGCGGAGCGGCTGTGGCGGCAGCATGGACGCACGCCCTTGTCGCTCATTCAGCGCTGGAACTACATGGACGCTCTGGCACGCCAGGTGCCACCAGCGCCGATCCGCGTCGTCTATTCCAAGTCAGGCGTGCTTCTGACTGCCGCAATGATCGAGGATCGCTCGGCGTTGATAGACCACAAGCTCTATTGGGCGGAGATGGACTCGCAGGCGGAAGCCTGCTTTCTCGCCGGCATCCTCAACAGCGAAACGATTCGCGGCCGTGTCGAAGCGCTGCAGTCGCGGGGCAGATGGGGCGCGCGGGATTTCGACAAGCTCATTTTTGCCCTGCCGATTCCGCGTTTCGATCCGCAGTCCGACGACCACCGCCGGATCGTCGCTCTGTCGCGGGAGGCGATGCGTATTGCCAGTGCCATCAGCTTGCCGGAAGCAGGTCACTTTACTCGGGCACGCCGCATCGTCCGCGCCCGCTTGCATCAGGAGGGGCTGGCCCCCGATCTTGATGCGATGATCGAGCGTCTGTTGTCGTGAGTAAAGTTATGGCACGAAGGACGTTGACCCCGTTGCGGCGTTTGTAAATCCGGCCATATCAAGGGCTGACCCCCGTACTTGTAGGGGAACAGGGTTTGCCGGTTGTCAAACCGGTTTGCCGAGCAGCGATAGGATGTGAGGCTGGGTCGAACAAATGGATCTGGAAAAATATACTGAGCGGGCGCGCGGCTTCATTCAGGCGGCGCAGACTTTGGCGATGCGGCGCGGGCATCAGCAGCTGCTGCCTTTGCATGTTCTCGCGGCATTATTGGAAGATGAGCAGGGCCTTGCCGTCAATCTGATAACCGCTGCCGGTGGCGATGGGCAACGCGTACGCCGCGGCGTCGATGCCGAACTGACGAAACTGCCGCGGGTGGAGGGGGCCGGCGCTGGTCAGGTCTACCTCGCCAGCGAGACGGTTCGGTTGTTCGAGCAGGCGGAGGAGGTGGCGAAGAAGGCAGGCGACAGTTTCGTCACCGTCGAACGCCTGCTTTTGGCCCTGACGCTGGCCAGCGGTACGCCGCCGGCACGGATTCTCGCCGACGCCGGGCTCACGGCACAGGGACTGAACGCGGCGATCAACGATATTCGCAAGGGGCGGGCGGCGACGAGCGCCAGTGCCGAGGACTCCTATGACGCCTTGAAGAAGTACGCGCGTGATCTGACCGCGGCGGCGACGGACGGCAAGCTCGATCCGGTGATCGGCCGCGACGAGGAGATCCGCCGGACCATCCAGGTGCTGTCGCGGCGGACAAAGAACAACCCAGTGCTGATCGGCGAAGCCGGCGTCGGCAAGACCGCCATCGTCGAGGGCTTGGCGCAACGCATCGTCAAGGGCGACGTGCCGGAGACGCTGAAGAAGAAGCGGTTGATGGTCCTCGATCTGGGCGCCCTGGTGGCCGGGGCGAAGTTTCGCGGCGAGTTCGAAGAGCGACTGAAGGCGGTGCTGAACGAGGTGAGCGCCGCCGCGGGAGAGGTGATTCTGTTCATCGATGAGATGCACACCCTCGTCGGCGCCGGTGCCGCCGAGGGATCGATGGATGCGTCGAACCTGTTGAAGCCGGCGCTGGCGCGCGGCGAATTGCACTGCATTGGCGCAACGACGCTCAACGAGTATCGCAAGCACATCGAAAAGGACGCTGCCCTGGCGCGGCGATTCCAGCCGGTGTTTGTTTCGCAGCCGACGGTGGAGGATTCGATCTCGATCCTGCGCGGGCTGAAGGAAAAATATGAGTTGCACCATGGGGTGCGGATCACCGACGGCGCCATCGTCGCCGCGGCGACCCTATCCAACCGCTACATTACCGACCGCTTCCTGCCCGACAAGGCAATCGACCTGATGGACGAGGCGGCAAGCCGCCTGCGGATGCAGGTGGATTCGAAGCCGGAGGAGGTGGACGAACTCGATCGTCGCATCATCCAGCTCAAAATCGAGCGCGAGGCACTGAAAAAGGAGAATGACGCCGCGGCGGTAGATCGCCTGAAGCGATTGGAGCGTGAACTCGCGGATCTGGAGTCGCAGTCCGACGCGCTGACGGCGCAGTGGCGGGCGGAAAAGGACGCCCTGGCCGGCGCAACCAAGATCAAGGAGGAGCTGGAGCAGGTTCGCTCGGCGGTTGAGCGCTTCGTTCGCGACGGGCAGTACGACAAGGCGGGTGAACTGCGCTATTCGAAGATCCCTGAGCTTGAGCACAGATTGCAACTGGCCGAGGAAGCGGGTCAGAACCGGATGGTCAACGAGGCGGTGACCGCCGAGGACATCGCCTCGGTGGTCTCCCGCTGGACGGGCGTGCCAGTAGAAAAGATGCTTGAGGGCGAGCGCTCAAAGCTGCTGCAGATGGAGCAACAGCTGCAGCAGCGTGTCGTCGGTCAGAAGGAGGCGATTGTCGCGGTTGCAAACGCCGTCCGCCGGGCGCGGGCAGGACTGCAGGATCCCAATCGGCCGATCGGCTCGTTCCTGTTCCTCGGGCCCACCGGCGTCGGCAAGACCGAGCTGTGCAAGGCACTGGCCGAGTTCCTGTTCGACGACGAGACGGCGATGGCGCGCATCGACATGTCCGAGTACATGGAAAAGCATACCGTCGCCCGGCTGATCGGCGCGCCTCCAGGCTATGTGGGCTACGAGGANGGGGGAGCGCTCACCGAGGCGATCCGTCGCCGACCCTATCAGGTGATCCTGTTCGACGAAGTGGAGAAGGCGCACCCGGACGTGTTCAATGTCCTGCTGCAGGTGCTCGACGATGGTCGGCTTACCGATGGCCAGGGCCGCACCGTCGATTTCCGCAATACCCTGATCGTTCTCACCTCCAACCTTGGCGGCGAGATCCTAGCCAACCAGCCGGTGGGGCAGGATTCGAACGCGGTACGGGCACAGGTGATGGAGATCGTCCGTGCCAACTTCCGACCCGAGTTCCTCAACCGACTCGACGAGATTCTGTTGTTCCATCGGCTGTTTCCGGAGCAGATGGGCACGATCGTCGAGATTCAGTTGCGACGCCTGCGCCAGCTGCTCGCCGATCGCAAGATCAGCCTCGAGTTGGACCAGGCTGCCATCGATTGGCTGGCGACGGCGGGCTACGACCCGGTCTACGGGGCGCGGCCGCTGAAGCGGGTAATCCAGCGTGAGCTGCAGAACCCGCTCGCCACCGGCATCCTCGAAGGGCGGATCAAGGACGGCGACACGGTGCACATTGATGCGGGAACAGGCGGCCTGATGCTCGACGGGGTCGCCGCAGAAGCGGCCTGAACAGCGGCCCTAACAGGTTGCCGAGCTAAGCT
>NZ_CP053923.1:50000-1022500 GCF_014672695.1 Defluviicoccus vanus
ATCGATCGCGTGGGGTGGGTCGCCCGCGGCCGGGCCGGCGCCGGGCTCCTGGCGATGGTCCTCTACGGCAAGTACGGACTTCATTTGCCGCTCAACCGGCAAAGCGAGGGCTTCGCCCGCGAAGGCATCGACATCGACGTCTCGACGCTGGCCGACTGGGTCGGCGCCTGCGCCGCGGCACTGTCGCCGTTGGTCGAACTGATCCGCCGCCATGTGCTGGCGGCCGGGCGCCTCCACGGCGACGATACGACGGTGCCGGTTCTCGCCAAGGGCAAGACGGTGACCGGCCGGCTGTGGACCTACGTCCGCGACGACCGCCCCTTCGGCGGCCCATACCTCGATGGAACCGGGCCGCCGGCGGCGGTGTACGTCTACTCCCGCAGTCGCGAGGGCGAACACCCGCGCCGGCACTTGACCGATTACGCCGGCATTCTGCAGGCCGACGCGTTCGGCGGCTTCAACGCGCTCTACGAGCCGTCGCGCAAGCCGGGGCCGATCACCGAGGCGGCGTGTTGGAGCCACGGCCGGCGCAAGTTCTTCGCGCTGGCAGATGTTGCCAAGGCTCCGCTGGCAATCGAGGCGGTGCGGCGGATCGACGCCGTCTTCGATGCCGAGCGCCCCCTCAATGGGTTGCCCGTCGAGCAGCGGCTGGCGCTGCGCCAATGCCGCGTGGCGCCGCTCGTCGGCGAACTGGAAGCCTGGATGCGACGCGAGCGCGCCCGGCTCTCCCGCCACAACGAGGTGGCGAAGGCGATGGACTACATGTTGAAGCGCTGGCCCGCCTTCACCCGCTTCCTCGAAGATGGGCGGATCTGCCTGACCAACAACGCCGCCGAGCGAGCGTTGCGTGGCATTGCCCTCGGCAGACGCAGCTGGTTGTTCGCGGGATCCGACCGCGGCGGCGAGCGGGCCGCCGCGATCTACACGCTGATCGGGACGGCCAAGCTGAATGACGTCGATCCGCAGGCCTGGCTCGAGGATGTGCTCCGCCGCATCGCCGACCACCCCGCCAGCCGCCTCGCCGAACTCCTCCCCTGGAACTGGCGACCCCAGGCCCTCGACGCCGCCGCAGCCTGAAACGAGGACCACCCGCGGCCTTCGTCGGATGGTTACGCATCATCCAGGTGCTGCTCGGTCACGCCAACCTGTCGAGCACGGCGCGTTACACGCGGGTCTCGAACGTGCTGATCCGGCGAACGCAGAGCCCCCTCGACCGGCTGGCGCTGGAGGTCGTGCCGCCGACCTGACCCGGCCGCATGATGGCGGCTGCATGGGAAGTGGCGGATGTCTTCCGCCGCCACGGCGATTCATATCGGCGCATGCATGACGGTCACCTGGGCCGCGTCGAGCGGCGGGTGATGAGCGCCATCGCCTTGTGCCGGACAGCGGCGCTGGGCGGCCATGCCGAGAGCTGCGCCGATTGCGGCTTCGTTCGCTACGCCTACAACTCCTGCCGCAACCGGCACTGCCCGAAGTGCCAGGGCCGCGCCCGCGTCGCGTGGCTGGCGGCCCGGCAGGCCGAGCTCCTGCCGGTTCCGTACTTCCACGTCGTCTTCACGGTGCCGGCGCCGGCGGCCGAGATCGCCTTCCAGAACAAGCAGACGGTCTACGCCATCCTGTTCCGCACGGCGGCCGAGACGCTGCGCAGGATCGCCGCCGACCCAAAGCACCTCGGCGCCGAGATCGGGCTTGTCGGCGTACTCCACACCTGGGGCCAGACGCTGCGTAACCGTCCGGCGAGGGCCGCCTTCCGACCGGGGCATGAGTGTGGCTTGTCTTTGCACCGGTGCTGACACTGGTGTTTGCACCGATGCGAGAGGCGGTGCGTGGTATGGCGCAGGTTCACGTTCTCACTCACCCCGAGCGGCGGCGGCGGTTCAGCATCGGGCAGAAGCGGGCGATTGTCGCGGCGGCGTTCGCGCCGGGAGCGATCGTTGCGGACGTGGCGCGGCAGGCGGACGTTTGCACCAGTCTGGTTTATCGCTGGCGACGGGAGATCGGGCATGCCGAAGGGTTCGCCGAGGTGCTGGTGAGGCCGCTCGTCGACGCCCGGATCGATCATTGCCGCGATGACGGCGGCGATGACGCGGGTGGCGTGCCGGCGGTCGCGACGGCTGCAGCGGCTCATTCCGGCGCCGGCGAAGGTTCGTCGCTGCCGGCGATCGAGATCGAGTTCTCCGGTGCGTCGCGGGTCCGCATCCCCGCATCGGTGCCGGCGGAGCTGGCGGCGGCGGTGATCGCGGCGCTGCGCCGCCGATGATCCCGGTTCCGGGCGGGGTGCGGGTGTGGCTGGCGGTCGGCCGGACCGACATGCGGCGCGGCATGAACGGCCTGGCGCTGCAGGTGCAGGAGACGCTGAAGCGCGATCCGCATGGCGGCGATCTGTACATTTTTCGCGGGAAACGCGGTGACCTGATCAAGATTCTCTGGCACGACGGGCTCGGGATGTCGCTGTACGCGAAGCGCTTGAGCGTGGCCGGTTCATCTGGCCGTCTCCCGCCGATGGTGTCGTCTCGATCACCCCGGCACAACTCGGCTATCTGCTTGAAGGCATTGACTGGAGGAACCCGCGCCACAGCTTCCGGCCGGACCGGGCGGGCTGACCGCGGCGGCGCGTCGCGGGATAGGTTTTTTCGCGAGTCGAGCGGCCGGTTTTGTGATTCCATCGGCGGCATGACCCCGTCGCCCGACATCCTGCCCGACGATCTCGAAGCGCTGAAGGCGGCGTTGCTGGCCGAGCGGTCGGCCCGGCTCGAGGCGGAGGCGCGGGCGTCGGGCGCCGAGGCGATGGTGGCGCATCTGAAGCTGATGATCGCCAAGCTGAAGCGCGAGCGCTTCGGGCCGTCGTCGGAGCACCGTCGCCGTCTGCTCGACCAGCTGGAACTGCAGTTGGAGGAGCTGGAGGCGACCGCCGCCGAGGATGCCTGTGCCGCCGAAGCGGCTGCGGCCGCCGTGGCAAAGCCCCGCCGTGACGAGAGCGTTGTTCCAGGGACCGGCCGCCGCCGGCCGGTGCGGGCACCGTTGCCGGCGCATCTGCCGCGTGAGCGCGTCGTCATCCCGGCGCCGTCGGTCTGTCCGTGCTGCCAGGGCAAGCTGGTCAAGCTCGGCGAGGACGTCACCGAGACGCTGGAGGTGATCCCCCGGCAGTGGAAGGTGATCCAGACCGTCCGTGAAAAGTTCACCTGCCGGGCGTGCGAGCGGATCACCCAGCCGCCGGCACCGTTCCACCCGATCGCCCGCGGCCGGGCCGGCGCCGGGCTCCTGGCGATGGTCCTCTACGGCAAGTACGGACTTCATTTGCCGCTCAACCGGCAGAGTGAGGGCTTCGCCCGTGAAGGCATCGATCTCGACGTCTCGACGCTCGCCGATTGGGTCGGCGCCTGTGCCGTGGCCCTGTCGCCGCTGGTCGAGTTGCTCCGCCGCCATGTGCTGGCGGCCGGGCGCCTCCACGGTGATGACACCACGGTACCGGTGCTCGCCAAAGGTAAGACCATCACCGGCCGGCTGTGGACCTACGTCCGCGACGATCGCCCCTTCGGCGGCCCACACCTGGACGGAACCGGGCCGCCGGCGGCGGTCTACTTCTACTCCCGCAATCGCGAGGGCGAACACCCGCGCCGGCACTTGACCGATTACGCCGGCATTCTGCAGGCCGACGCGTTCGGCGGCTTCAACGCGCTCTACGAGCCGTCGCGCAAGCCGGGGCCGATCACCGAGGCGGCGTGTTGGAGCCACGGCCGGCGCAAGTTCTTCGCGCTGGCAGATGTTGCCAAGGCTCCGCTGGCAATCGAGGCGGTGCGGCGGATCGACGCCGTCTTCGATGCCGAGCGCCCCCTCAATGGGTTGCCCGTCGAGCAGCGGCTGGCGCTGCGCCAATGCCGCGTGGCACCGCTCGTCGGCGAACTGGAAGCCTGGATGCGACGCGAGCGCGGCCGGCTCTCCCGCCACAACGAGCTGGCGAAGGCGATGGACTACATGTTGAAGCGCTGGCCCGCCTTCACCCGCTTCCTCGAAGATGGGCGGATCTGCCTGACCAACAACGCCGCCGAGCGAGCGTTGCGTGGCATTGCCCTCGGCAGACGCAGCTGGTTGTTCGCGGGATCCGACCGCGGCGGCGAGCGGGCCGCCGCGATCTACACGCTGATCGGGACGGCCAAGCTGAATGACGTCGATCCGCAGGCCTGGCTCGAGGATGTGCTCCGCCGCATCGCCGACCACCCCGCCAGCCGCCTCGCCGAACTCCTCCCCTGGAACTGGCGACCCCAGGCCCTCGACGCCGCCGCAGCCTGAAACGAGGACCACCCGCGGCCTTCGTCGGATGGTTACGACGCTGCAGCATCATCCCTATGTCCATTGCGTCGTGCCGGGTGGTGGCCCGTCGCTCGACGGCGCCCGCTGGATCGCCTGCCGGCCGGGCTTCTTCTTGCCGGTCCGCGTCCTCTCTCGACTCTTCCGCCGGCTGTTCCTCGACGAACTGCGTGTCGCCTTCGAGGCCGGCCAGCTCTGCTTCTGCGGCGATCTCGCCCACCTCGCCGACCCGGGCGTCTTCGCTGTTCGCCTCTGCGACCTGCGGCGCGTGGAATGGGTCGTCTATGCGAAGCCGCCGTTCGGCGGACCCGAGCAGGTGCTGGCGTACCTCGGCCGCTACACCCACCGCGTCGCCATTGCAAACTCGCGCCTCGTGACCGTGACCGAGGATGAAGTCGCCTTCCGCTGGAGGGACTATCGCCACCACGGCAAGTCGAAGGTCATGACCCTGGGCGCCGACGAGTTCATCCGCCGCTTCCTGCTTCACACCCTGNNCCGGACGGCTTTCATCGCATCCGTCACTATGGCTTCCTCGCCAATGGCCATCGCGCCACGAACCTGGCGCTGTGCCGCCAGCTGTTGGGCGCTCCATCGAACATTGAGCCCGCCACGGACGCCCCACCGGAGTCGAAGGAAACCACTGCGTTCGAGCGCTGCCCCTGCTGCGGCGGCGCAATGATCACCTTCGCCATCCTCCTGCTACCATCGTCCCGTCCCCCGTTTCGGCAGGACACCTCATGAGCCGCCCGCATGCTTGCCGCCGCTCCTCCAGACCGGCACCGTCGCTGTCGTGTGCCGGCACGCACCGTCTTGCCCAACAGCTTTCCCGGCAGCGCCAGGGCCGGCGTGGCGCCGCTCGAACGCGCAGTTCCGTTCGCCGCCAGCATCGATCGCCTAGCAGCCTGTCGGACTTGCGTCTCGGGCGTCGCCGGACCTGCGTAGGGATCGGTGCGTCGGCGCCTCTGTCAGCGCCATTTTGGGCGGTGCGGTCGCGCTGGCGCGCCTGCGGAACTGGCCGCGCAGGCTAGACGGCGCGGCTGAGGTGCGAACATCCGCTTCAGGTTCCATGCCATGGTTACAAGCCTCCACTCGCCACGGGCGGCATTGAGCCCGCGCAGCAGGAACTGCCGGAACCCCAGCACGGACTTGATGATGCCAAACACTGGCTCGGGCGTCTGCTTGCGCAGGGCGTAGAGCGCGCGGCCCTGCGGCGTGCGCAGCCGATACGCCATCGCCTGAACCGGGGTGGGGTCTTCGGGCGCCGGTGGCGCCGCAGCGAAGCGCTCTTGCAGGCTGAGATGATGCGCCTCGCGACCAAGTGCGATCAGCGGTTCGATCCCGCCGGCCACACAGGCCTGCACATTCGCCTCGCTGAAGTAGCCATTGTCCGCCAACAGCATGTCCGGCCTGCCGAGCACGTCCGGCAGAGTGCCGATCTTGTCCAGCATGGGTGTAAGCTGCTGCTTGTCGTTGGGCGCCTGCACCACGTCGGCGACCACCACCAGCAGACTGCCCGCCGCCACCGCCGCCTGCGCATTGTAGCACTGCTCAAAACCGCCGCCCGCCACCGCCATGATGCGGCTTTCCTCGTCGGTCAGATTGATCTGATCCGTGGGCAGCGGCGTCGCCACCGGCGGCTTCGGCTCACGGCCCGTGGGCTTCTTGCCGGTGGCCGCTGCCTTGGCGTCCCGTGCTGCGAGTTTCGCCTGATGGTCTGCCTGCTCCCGTTCGAAGCGTTCCTTCGCGCGGGCCTCGATCTTCGCCCGGGCCTCGGCGAGCCTGGACAACCGTTCCTCACGTCGCGCCAGTTCGTCGGGGATCGACATGCCGTCAGCGATGTCCACCTGGTCCGCCGCTTCTGCCTTGGCCATGAGATCGGCCACTTCGGCCTGCAGTTGGGCCTCCAGCTTGCCCGCATGGTCATAGGACAGCGCGCTGTGCCGGCTGGCATTGGCGTGGACCTTGGTCCCGTCGAGCCCGACCGTTCCCAGCTTCAGCACGCCCATCTCGCGCGCGAGCACCAGCACCTGGACGAACAGCTTCTCGATCTGCGGCAGAAAGCGTCGGCGGAACGCGGCGATGGTGTCATGGTCCGGATGATCGTTCGCCGCGATGAAGCGGAACGCCACGCTGTCATAGGTCGCCCGCTCCAGCTTGCGGCTGGAGAACACCCCGGTGGCGTAGCCGTAGATCAGAATGCCCAGCAGAAGGCTGGGGTGGTAGGACGCTTCCCCAGAGCCACGGTAGCTGCCGGTCATCGGCCGCAGATCCAGCCCCGCGATCACCTCCACCACGAACCGCGCCAAGTGCCGCTGCGGAAGCCACTCGTCCACCGACGGCGGCATCAGAAATCCGCTGTCGCGGTCGATCGGGCGGAAGTTGCTCATGCCGAAGAGGTCCGGGCCGGGGGCGTGAATCCATGCCCGGATTCTATAACCCACAGCTCCGCCTCGCGTTAAGTCCGACAGGCTGCTAGGCGATCACCGTATGCTGTGCGGCGACAGCACGAAGGCCGACGACGTCATCCGCGTCATGAACGGCGAGAAGGCAATCCTGTTCGCCACCGACCCGCCGTATCTCGTCGACTACGACGGCACCAATCATCCGTCGAAGCAGGGCGCGGCTGACAAGAACAAAGATTGGGGCAACAGCTACGGCATCACCTGGGACGACTCCAGCCAAGGCCCGGAACTCTACGAGGGTTTCATAAAAGCCGCCATCGAGCACGCGATCCTGCCGAACGCCGCTTGGTACTGCTGGCACGCCAGCCGCCGCCAGGCGATGGTCGAAGGCGTGTGGGAGAAGTTCGGCGCCTTCGTCCACCAGCAGATCGTCTGGGCGAAGGACCGCGGCATTTTGACGCGCTCGTATTACCTCTGGCAGCACGAGCCCTGTTTCTTCGGTTGGCTGAAGGGCAACAAGCCGCCCCGGGTGTCGGACGATTATCCGAGCACGGTGTGTGCCTTATGCCGAAGTCGGCATAAGGCGCATTATGCCGACCTCCGGATTATGCCGACGTAGGCTGGTAAGGTTCTGATTGTCCTCATGTCTGTTGTGTCAACGGCGGAGCAATTCTGGGCCACTGTAGCGGAGTCAAAGCAGGCCATTTGGGCGAGAGCGGTGCAATCACGGCAAGGGGCCCGATCGGGCCCCCTTGCCGTGCGTCGGCTTTGCCTCGGGGATCAGGGCTTGCTGGTTTTGCCGGTCTCGGGATCGACGGTCTCGGCGGTGGTCTGGTTTTGCTCCGCCCGATCGGCTGCGGTGGGGGGACGGCGACGTCCGGCGGATTGCTTCAACCGGTAGCTGTCGCCGTTCATGGTGAGGATATGGACGTGGTGGGTCAGGCGGTCGAGCAGCGCGCCGGTGAGCCGTTCCGATCCCAGCACCGAGGTCCAGTCCTCGAACGGCAGATTGGAGGTGACGAGGGTCGAGCCGCGCTCGTAGCGCTGGGAGAACACCTCGAACAGAAGTTCCGCCCCGGTCGGCGACAGCGGCAGGTAACCGAGTTCGTCGACGATGAGCAACATCACCGACTGGAGATCGCGTTGCAGCTTCAGCAAGCGGCGCTCGTCACGCGCCTCCATCAACTGGTGCACGAGGGCGGCTGCGGTGGTGAAGGCGACGGTGAACCCCTTCTGGCAGGCGGCAAGAGCGAGGGCGAGCCCGACATGGGTCTTGCCGGTGCCACTGTTGCCGAGCGCGATGACGTTCTCCCGGCGCAGGATGAACTCGCAGCGGGCCAGCTCGAGCACCAGCATCTTGTTGAGGCTGGGAATCGCGGTGAAGTCGAAGGTGTCGAGGCTTTTGACCGCCGGGAAGCGTGCTGCCTTGATCCGCCGCTCGACCATTCGGCGTTCTCGGTCGATCAGTTCGAGTTCCACCAGGCGCAGCAGATAGCGGGGATGATCGACGCCGTCGCGTGCGCATTCGCGGGCGATCTTGTCGTATTCCCGCAGAACGGTCGGCAGCTTCAACTGCTTGAGGTGATGCGCCAGCAGAACCTGCGGTGTGCCGCTTGTCGTTCCCGCCGGCATCGCATCAGCGCCCGCCTTGCCGGTCATGCCGTTGTCCCGGGAACGAGAACGGCGTAGTCAGCCGCCGCCGTCATCCTGACGTCCATTTTCGGCAGATGTGGATAGGCCGTCAGGTCGAGCCGGGCCGGCCGCCGCTCGACGCGCGCCAGAGCAATCTGCTTGACCGCATCAAAGCCGATGACGCCGAGCCGGATCGCTTCGCTGACCGCGCTCGCCACCATCTCCATCGGGATCGCCTCCATCAGCCGCAGCACCTGGATGAACTCCCGCCTGCCGCGGTTGCCCATGCGCGCCTCGAGGAGATGGCGCAGGTGCTGGAACGCCTCCGGCAGATCCCAGTCTTTCAGCGCCGCCGCCTGGTCGAGGGCATTCGGCTTCGTCTCGATCAGCGCCAGATAGTGCAGCGGCTCGAATACGAAGGTGCCCGTGCCATAGCAGCGACGATGCCGGGCGATCGCCTCGCCGGCACAAAGGATCACCACCTCGTCGACGAAGCCCTTCACCACAACATCCCGGAAGCCGTATGCCGTCGGTACCGAGTAGTCGTTGCCGCGGTAGCGGACCAGGGCGGTCGATGAGACACGGGCCGCCCGCTTCTCGCTCGGCTCCAATGGCACCGCCGGCAAATCCCGGAAGGCTTCGAGGTCGGCGACGAGACGCTCGCCGATGGTTTCGCCGTGGCGACCGGCGCGTTCGCCTCGTCGCTGCCGGCAGCGCTCTTCCAGCATGGCATTGAGATCGTCGAAGCTTGCCGCCTGGGGGATCGGCGTCAGGAAGTTCGATCGAGCATACTTCACCAGCCCCTCGACCTTGCCCTTGTCGTTGCCCTTGCCGGGACGGCCGAAGCGATCCTGGAACAGGTAATGGCTCTGCAGTTCCGTAAAGGCCCGGGTGCGCTCCCGCCTGCCGTCGCCGCAGATCTTCGCCACCGCGAGCGTCGTGTTGTCGTAAAGCACCGACAACGGCACGCCGCCGAAGAATGCGAATGCCGACACATGCCCGTCGAGGAAGGCTTCCGTCGTCTCCGCCGGATAGGCCTTCACGAAAGGAGTATCCGATTGCGGCAGGTCCATGCAGAAGAAGTGGATCTTCTGCCGGACGCCGCCGATCACGCCGATCGCCTCGCCAAAGTCGACCTGCGCATGACCGGACGGATGAGCCAACGGCACGAAGGTCTCCCGCAATCTCCCCCGAGCAACCCGGACGTAGTCCCTCACCACCGTCAGACCGCCGGCATAACCGTGCTCGTCGCGCAGTCGCTCGAAGATCCGCTTGGCCGAATGCCGCTGCTTCGAAGGCGCCGTCCTGTCGGCCTCGAGGATGGCGTCGATCACCGGCAGCAGCACCCCGAGCTTCGGCTTCTTCACCGGCTTCGTTCGCGTGTAGCCGGGCGGCAACGAGAACCGGCACATCTTCGAAACCGTCTCACGGCTCAGCCCGAACACCCGGGCCGCCTCACGCCGGCTGTTGCCCTCGATGAAAACGAAATGCCGAACGGCGGCGTAGACTTCCGGCAAACATCCCCGGCCGCCCCCACAAAAAAGAGACAGCCTAACCACTGGCCAGATTTTACTCCGGCGCGGCAGCACCAATCACCGCCGCTACGTGGCCTAATTTGTCACCGCCATACACAGCGATCCGCTGCGCTTCGGCTTTTGGCTATGATCCACTTCGAGGGTGGTTGCCGGATGCTATCTTCGCAATGAGCTAGCGGCTGCTCCTGTTCAGCTTGGGCTTGTACCGCGCTAACAGAACGCATTCCTCATCGAGATATGCTGATATCTCTCCGAGCGGCGTATGCACTGTGGTTCCTGGGCGAGCATAGATGATGCCGTGACACCCTTCGTGCAACGCATCCCGCCATCGATGACCCTCCTCAATCGGCGTTGCTGATTTCTCGCCATTCAGTGCCTTTGATACATCTCGCCGCCATGCGCCGAACCGCTTTTTCAAAGGTGCCTTGCTGGAACCGACGCGGACGATTTCATCCTCAACCGTGAAAGCGTATACGCATTTTTTGAGCGCTGTCGTTTCAAGATCGGTCAGCTCAATACGAAACTGATTCTCCTCGATCCAGAATTCGGCGACCGGCTTCAAACCATATTCTTTAATCTTTTCCGCGTGCATGGTGCTCCCCGTTGAGAAATCTATTACACAGCACGTGACGTAGCCAGTGTGTGGACGGCCCCCGGGTGCAAGGGTTGAGGGCGAAAAATCTGATCTGGTGCGATGGCAGTCGTGTGTCCGGCCTGTTTTGCGCGGCACGCTGTCCGCTGGCCCAGATGGGTTCCGCGATCCACGCCCAAACGGATGGGCGGCCTTGATGGCCACCAGGCTACCCGGGCTCTTTAGATCGTCGGCTCGACCGATCAGCATCTCTCCGTCCTCAGCCCTGCACCTGCGGCATCAACGAGTGGTCAAGCGGTTGCCGGCTGGCGATACGCCTCTCCACTCGTCATCATGGCCCAGACGATGCGGGCCATCTTGTTGGCCAGCGCGCATAGGGCGGAATAGCCCCTTGGCGTATTCCGCCGGATGTTGCAGCCTCGAAGTCTGCCGTACTATTGGCAACTCTAAATAGAGGGCATCTCCTTAGTCCTACTGCGTCATACGGCGCAATATGCAAGAGTTATTGCGCCCTATGCGGATTGATTGACCCCGGCTGGAACACGTTGACACTATGGGGGAAGATCCTGGCGTGTCGGCGTTTACCTATCGCCGATCCCGATCTCCCCGTGTTGTGACGCTGTGGGCACCATAGCGGACCGCAACGCGGCATTGTCCTGCAACGACGCGCCTGGGATATCGCTGCAGTACTTTCGCTCTGAGGACAAAGGGTGTGGCCGAAGGCTCAGCAACGCCCCTTCTTCGCCTGTCCGGGCGGGCAGAAACCACCGTCGTTGCCGGAGTCGATGTCGATAGTGGCCGGCTTCACCCTGACGGACGGCCCGTCCACGCGAGCGGTACACGACGCTAGCAGCGCCAGTATCAGCGCGGCAGAGAGCACTCTGAACATTGACGCAAAATCCTCGTCAGACGGTTGGGCGCACATGTGCGAAGCGGAGGATACACCGTCGCCGGGTTTCGACGATGTGAGGGTCATTACAGACGCAGGCGCAAGCCGAGCTCGAAGCGTTGGTTATGGGATTTCTGATCAGTTCGTTCGAAATGCATCCATGAACTGCTCAGGCGTGACGCCGGCCTGTTTCAGGACGCCGATGAGCGTTCCAGTTTTCAGCTCTCGATGATTTGGGACCACGCAACCTACGGCACCGCGTCGCATGACGATGTGGCTGCCGCGCTGTCGGGCGACGACAAAGCCTAGCGATTCAAGTGTTCTGACGACCTCCACGGCGGAAACGCGCGGCAGCTTACCCACGGACCTCCACCTCGAACGTGGTCACAAGCGGGCGCCCCGAGGCGACGAGCGGAAACTCTTCGAGATAAAGCGCTGTCGCCTCGCGAAGATTGGCCAGCGCCTCTTCCACCGTTTCACCTTGCGTCGTCGTTCCGGTCTCGGGATTGAAGGCGGTCAGCCCACCTTCCGTGGCAGGCATGAGAACGGCGGTCAACAGCATGTCTACCTCTCGAAACATGGTTGGTAAGTAGGGTATTCCGAGCCTGGACCGCTGCCAAGCGGAACGTCGGAGAGGGAGGAGAAGCGGACTCGATTTCACAGCCGGCGATCGACGCACCTGATGCTGTGGACGGCTCTCCACCCGGCATCGGAGTGCCATAGAGTGGTTATTGCTGAGGTAACCACGCTGAAAAGGAGAGCCGCCCGTGGGACAGGTTACGACGATTGGTCTTGATATCGCCAAGTCCGTATTTCAGGTCCATGGCGTCGACGCCGATGGACAGGTCGTCCTCCGCCAGCGCCTGACCCGCGCCCGCGTCTTGCCATTTTTCCGCAAACAGCCGGCATGCCGCGTCGGCATCGAGGCGTGCGCCACGGCGCACCACTGGGCGCGTGAACTCCTCACCCTTGGCCATGAAGTCCGGCTGATGCCGCCGGCCTACGTCAAACCCTACGTCAAGCGGCAGAAGAACGACGCCGCCGACGCCGAAGCGATCTGCGAGGCGGTCGGGCGGCCAACCATGCGCTTCGTCACACCGAAGACGGTCGAGCAGCAGAGCGTGATGATGCTGCATCGCGTCCGGCTGATGCTGACCCGCCAGCGCACCCAGGTCGGCAACGCGATCCGGGCGCACCTGGCCGAACTGGGCATCGTGGCGCCGGTCGGCCGCAAGGGGCTGGCGAGCCTGCTCGCGATCATCGCCGACGAGACCGACGCACGGCTGCCGGCGGCCATGCGCTGTTGCCTCGCAATGCTGGCCGAACAGCTGCAGCTTCTGAGTGTGCAGATCCAAGAGAACGACCGTGCCATCCGTGAAACGATCCGCACCAGCGAGGTCGCCCGCCGGCTGATGGCAATCCCCGGCGTCGGTCCGCTGCTCGCCAGTGCCCTGGTCGCCAGCATTGCCGATCCGGCCACGTTCAAGTCCGGCCGCAACCTCGCCGCCTGGATCGGCCTCGTTCCGAAGCAGAACTCGAGCGGCGGCAAGGAGCGATTGGGGAGCATCAGCAAGCAGGGCAACCGCTATCTGCGGCAGTTGCTGGTTGTCGGCGCGCTGGCCGTCATCCGCCAAGCCCAGCGATACGGCAGCAAGCGGGCCTGGCTGATCGGGCTGATGGGCCGGCGGGCCACCCGGGTCGCGGCGGTGGCCCTTGCCAACAAAACGGCGCGGATGGCCTGGGCGATCATGACCTCGGGTGAATCCTACCGCGAGCCGAAGGCGGCCACGGCCTGATCTTGGAAGTAAAGACGCGATCCACCGAGCAGGACAAGGAGATTGGCAAGGGCAATCAGGCAGGTGATGCGGACAACGGTCGACACCGTCGGGGCGGGAAAACCCATTTATCCCAGCGCACGTCTTTCGAGTGCGGGCTCTTGGTTGGGACTCGTCCCCGCGAAGAAGGCATCAGGGCCTGCGGCCATGTACGCGCCGCATCACAAGGCCGAACACATGGTCGCACCGACCAACGCCGCAGATCTCGCACGAAAATCCTTGCCAACGGAGAGCCGTCCACACATGGGATATCGCGACCTCCCGCAGCTTTACTGATCATGCCTCGGAGCGCTGCGGTTTGGCGCGGCAAAGAGCGGGTGCGGCAGAGGTGGTTTATTGTCGAAGGCTGGGCCGAAGATGTGGCGCCAGTGGGTGAGGGCGGCGGGGGTGTCGTTTTGGCGCTCCAGGTCGGCGGCGAGGCGGGCGGTTCGATGCGCCTGTTCTGCCGCGGGCCGCCAGCGGTCGCCGAGGGCTACGTGCTCGATGGTCCCTGGAACCGGCAGTGAGCGGCCGCTTTGCGCAACGAGCCAGAAGAAGAAATCGCGCACCATCCAGTCGTAGAAGAGGAGACTGCGGCGGCGGTAGATCCAGGCCAGGAGAAACTCCACCACCAGGAGTTCGATGGCAAAGCCGCTGAGAGGCACCTNGCACCGCGTTCCGCCCGCCTTGACCAGACGGATAAGATGCCGTGCCTTGCCATGGCTGAGGCCATCGGCATGCTCCAGCGCCCGTTGCTGCGCCTCCACATCCAACTGTCGCCAGCGCACCGGCGCTGCCAGCCGCGGCGCACCGACGACGAGGACGCCACCGGTGGCGCAGCGGTACGCCGGCAGCAGCCGCGCCCGAATCGGTGCCCCCACCGCCGTCCGGTCGCTGCGAACACTGATCCATCCCTGCCGGTCGATTGCCACCGCGCCGTAGCGCTGGTTGAGCAGTTCGGTGATCCGCTGCAGCGCCGGCGAGGNTCGCCGGCCGGCCGGAGCGGCCCGCCTGGGTCGGCCGCGCTGCATCGCCCAGCACCAGCAGCAGATCGAGGGTGCTGTCGCCGGCGAGCGCCGTGGCGTGCGCGTGGGCACCCAGGATCCGCAGCGGCGGCAGACCGGCGCAGAGCCGCGGCTCGACAANNCGGCACGGACCCGCAACCAGCGGGTCAGCAGCGCCTCGATGTCGGTGGCGGTGGCGGCGATCGCGGCCGTCGTTGCCGCGTTCGGTGTCAGGTCGCAGAGGAAGCCGGCGAAACGCCGTACCACGTGCTGCCAGAGCGGCGGTGACAGGCGGTAGCCGTCCATGCGCCGCCTATGCCGGCAAGGACGGGCCGTGTGCGGCGCAGGCAAACACCGCAGCACGGCCCAAGGTGGCCGGGAGGGACCGGCAGAGGCAGAGCGTCGATCCTAGGAGCATCCGGTAGTCGAGCCGCAGGTCATGCATTTCAGGCAGGTGCCATTACGAACCAACGTGAAATTACCACACTCGTTGCAGGAGTCGCCCTCGTAGCCCTGCAGCTTGGCAAGCCGGGCGAGTTCCGCCTGGGCGGCGCGCGGGTCACCCGGTTCGGCCGCAGCGAAGGCGAGGGAGGCCGTCTCGTCGCGGGCGAGGGCGATGCTATTGCTGTTCACGGCAACGCTGGTAAAGCTCTCGCTGCTCGCTTCGCTCGCCACCACCTCGCTGCTGCTGCCGCTGCGCGAGCCCTGGTAGACCTTGAAGCGGTTGCGGACGTAGCCGCGGCTGGCGAAGCGGGTCACCACCGGAATCGGGTCGTCCTCCACCTCGCGACTGGCCGGTGATGCCGACGACGGATTCCCGACCGTATCGAAGTGGAGATCGTCGGGGACGGTGTGGGCGAGGTCGAAGCGGCCAAGGTAGGAAACGGCGAGTTCACGGAAGATGTAGTCGAGGATCGACGTCGCCATCTTGATCGAGTCGTTGCCTTCCACCATGCCGGCCGGCTCGAACCGGGTGAAGGTGAAGGCCTCGACAAACTCTTCAAGCGGGACGCCGTACTGCATGCCGATCGAAATGGCGATGGCGAAGTTGTTCATCAGGCTGCGGAAGGCGGCGCCCTCCTTGTGCATGTCGATGAAGATCTCGCCGATGCGGCCGTCTTCGTATTCGCCGGTGCGCAGATACACCTTGTGACCGCCCACCTTGGCCTTCTGGGTGTAGCCNNCCTTGCGCCGGTTCGGCAGCCCCAGGCGCTGCGGCCGGGCCACCACTCGCTCGATCACCCGTTCGGTGATTCGCTCCGCCTGCAGGGCCGCCGGCTGCTGCAGCACGTCCTCGATCGCCTCGTCGGCATCGTCATCGATGTCTTCGAACAGCGCCGCCGACAGCGGCTGGGACAGTTTCGATCCGTCGCGGTAGAGAGCCGTCGCCTTCAGACCCAGTTGCCAAGCGAGCAGGTAGGCGTGCTTGCAGTCGTCGATGCTGGCGGCGTGCGGCATGTTGATCGTCTTCGAGATGGCACCGCTGATGAAAGGTTGCACCGCCGCCATCATCCGGATGTGGCTTTCCACCGAAAGCGAGCGGGTGCCGGTGCGGCCGCAGGCGCTGGCGCAATCGAAGACGGGCAGATGCTCCGGCCGCAGGCCGGGCGCACCCTCCAGCGTCATCGTGCCGCAGACATAATTATTGGCGGCATCGATCTCGCTGCGGGCGAAGCCGAGCGCGCTCAGCAGGCAGAAGCCAGGGGCGGCCTGCTGTTCGACGGTGATGCCGAGACGCTCGCTGCAGAAGGCCTCGCCCAGGGTCCAGCGATTGAAGACGAAGCGAATGTCGAAGGCGTCGGCGAGGGCGGCTTCGACGGTGCCGATCGCCTCATCGGTGAAGCCGCAGCGCTGCAGTGCGGCATGATCAATGGCGGGCGAGCCAGCCAGGGTGCCGTGACCGACGGCGTGGCGAATGATGTCGTCGATGCTGTCGCGGTCATAGCCGAGCCGCGCCAGCGCTGCCGGAACGAGGCGGTTGATGATCTTGAAGTAGCCACCACCGGCCAGCTTCTTGAACTTGACCAGGGCGAAATCAGGCTCGATGCCGGTGGTATCGCAGTCCATGACTAGGCCAATGGTCCCGGTGGGCGCGATCACCGTCGTCTGCGCGTTGCGGAAACCGTAGGCTTCGCCAAGGATGAGCGCCTGATCCCAGGCGGCGGCAGCAGCGACGGCCAGCGGCCGGTCCGGAACATGGATCGCTTCCAGCGGCACCGGCGGCGTCGACAGGTCGTCGTAGCCATTGCGGGCGCCATGCGCTGCCCGGTGGTGGTTGCGCATCACCCGCAGCATAGCCGCCCGATTTTCCTCGAAGCGGGGGAAGGCGCCCAACGCACGCGCCATCTCCGCCGAAGTGGCATAGGCGGTGCCGGACATCAGGGCGCTGATCGCCGCGGCAATGCTCCGCGCCTCCACCGAATCGTAAGGGATGGCGGCGGCCATCAGGTAGCCGCCGATGTTGGCAAAGCCGAGACCGAGGGTGCGGAATTCGTAGGAAAGCTGGGCGATCCGGCGTGAGGGGTACTGCGCCATCATCACCGAGATTTCGAGCACCATCGTCCACAGCCGCACCGCGTGGGCGAAGGCATCCACATCGAGGCTGCCGTCCTCGCGTTGGAAAGCGACCAGGTTGAGCGAGGCGAGATTGCAGGCCGTGTCGTCGAGGAACATGTACTCGGAGCACGGATTCGAGGCGTTGATGCGGCCGCTGACCGGGCAAGTATGCCAAGCGTTGATGGTGGTATCGAACTGCAGCCCCGGATCGGCACAGCTCCAGGCCGCATAGGCGATGCTGTCCCACAGGGTGCGGGCGCGCAGGCGCTTGGCCACCGTGTGGTCGGTGCGCCGGGTCAGTTCCCAGTCGCCATCCTTGCGCACTTGGTCGAGGAACGCGTCGGAGACGCGGACGCTGTTGTTGGCGTTCTGCCCGGCGACGGTGAGATAGGCCTCGGAGTCCCAATCGGTATCGAACACCGGGAAGCTGATCTCCCGCTGGCCCTGGCGGGCGAGTTCGAGCACCCGCTGGATCATCGCCTCGGGGATCATGCTGCGCCGGGCGGCGCGGATCGCCTTTTTCAACGCCGGATTGCGGGCGGGATCGAAGCGCCCATCGCCGTCGCCGCTCAAACAGGCGGCCAGCACCGCCGCCAGTCGGCGTTCGGCCATCCGCGAGCCGGCAACGAGGGCGGCAACCTTCTGTTCCTCGCGCACTTTCCAGCCGATGAAGGCTTCCACGTCCGGATGGTCGATATCAACGACCACCATCTTCGCCGCCCGTCGGGTGGTGCCGCCGGACTTGATGGCGCCCGCCGCCCGATCGCCGATGCGCAGGAAGCTCATCAGCCCCGAGGACTTGCCGCCGCCCGACAGCCGCTCGCCTTCGGCGCGCAGACGGGAGAAGTTGGTTCCCGAGCCTGAACCGTATTTGAACAGGCGTGCTTCGCGGACCCACAGATCCATGATGCCGCCCTCGTTGACCAGATCGTCGTCGATGCTCTGGATGAAGCAGGCGTGCGGCTGCGGCCGCTCGTAGGCTGACTCCGACGCTGCCACCTCGCCGGTGCTCTCATCGACGTAGTAGTGACCCTGCGCCGGACCGTCGATGCCGTAGGCCCAGTGCAGCCCGGTGTTGAACCATTGCGGTGAGTTGGGGGCGGCTTTCTGGGTCGCCAGCATGAAGCAGAGTTCGTCATGGAAGGCGCGCGCGTCGGCGGCGGTATCGAAGTAGCCGCCCTTCCAGCCCCAATAGGTCCAGGTGCCGGCCATCCGGTCGAAGACTTGCTTGGCGCTCTGCTCGCCGCCGGCGCGGGCGGCCTCGGGCAGTTGAGCCAGCGCGGCCGCATCGCCCGTGTGCCGCCACAGCCATGCCGGCATGCCCTTCTCCTCCACCGCGCAGAGTTGGGTGGGGATGCCGGCCTTGCGCAGGTACTTTTGCGCCAGCACATCGCAGGCGACCTGCGACCAGGCGGNCGGAACTTCCAACTGCTCCTGGCGGAAGACGACCGAGCCATCGGGATTGCGGATCTCGCTTGATCCGGTGCGAAACTCGATGCTGGCGTAGGGGGAACGGTCCGGATCGGTGAACAGCCGCGCTATCTTCATGTCTACGCCGTTTCTCTGCCTGTTTTGCTGTCTGGCCATGTTGGGGAAGCGACCGACGGCAGCCACTCAGCCACAACATCATGGGGCCCTGCTCAGAGTTAGGACCATACCTTGATGTCAGTGTTCAGGCAACGACATTTTGTCCTAGCCTGGCGGCCAACTTACCGCATATTGTGCATAACCCCCATACAGGGGGCAGCTAAGCGCGTTGAGCGAGCCGATCACAGGCCGATGCGGGTCGAGCGCGCCGGCGCCAGCCGCGAGGCTGGTGCTGTAGCGCACCGATCCGGCGCCGGTATATGGATCACACGCGAGCGCGCATTTGACTTTTTGCAGGCAAAGGGGGAACGGCCGACGTCCGTGGACATCCAGGGCGGACCGGCAGGAGAGCCAAGTCAGCCGGCAGTCATCGGCACGTCTGGCTGCATCAAGACCAGAGACGGTATCCTTTGATAACCGGCCCACATACCCAACAGGGCCTCAGCAGATCTTCGATCTGCGGCACCAACCAGTCGCTCCAGTCGATGACGAGCGATGCGAGCTAAGCGCCCTCGTCCTCGTCCGGCTCCATCAGGCGATGCAGATGGACGATGACGTACTTGGTATGGGCGTGGTCCACATTACGGTGGCTTGCCGCGCGCCACGCCTTGAGCGCTTCAGCGTAGCTGGGGAAGATGCCAACCACATCGAGAGCCGCCGTGTCGACAAAATCCTGACCGCGCGGGTCTGCGACCTCGCCACCGAAAACCAGGTGCAGGAGCTGCTTTTCCATCACTGTGTTTTTCCAAGGTTAAAGGTAAAGCGCCAACAACACCCAACACGAAAGGGTTATGCAGCAACACCCAAAAATGAACAGAAACGATAAACAGACGATTGGCACCAGCACTCGACCGATGGCAAAAGCGGGTTAAGCCCGCTCTAGACGATCTGGGGGCAGCCGTTTAACCGTCCTTCTTGCCAAGTCCGATTTTCTTGGCAAATTCCGACCGCTGCCGGGCGTAATTCGGCGCAACCATAGGATAGTCGGGAGGCAGGTTCCATTTGGCGCGGTAATCTTCAGGAGTCATGCTGTAATTGGTCCTGAGATGCCGCTTAAGCATCTTTAGTTTCTTGCCGTCTTCAAGACAGACCAGATATTCTGGAGTGACTGATTTGCGAATGGTCGTTGCCGGCTTGGGCAACTCGGTCATCACTTCAACAGTCTCGACTTCCAGAGAAGTCAGCGAGTTGAAAACGCTATTGATTATTTCAGGTATCTGAGTGGTGGATACTTGGTTGTTGCTCAGATATGCGGCGACGACATCAACCGCCATGCGCAGGAGGTCATCGCGTGTTACCTTGTCGCTTGCCGTATCAGTCATGATGCCGCCACCAAAAAAACGCTAATTGAAACGACTTACTTCTAGCATGCTATGTCGCGTCGTTGTCAAGGGTGTTTAAAGACATTCGCAGTATTCGATCCCTGGTTCTGCCCACTCACCGCGTCGAAGTCGCAGTTTGTCGCTCTAATCGCCAAGGCAATTGGTTGAACTTTTCCCCCGATCAGGTGACATGCCATCCAGGGTCATTTTGTTGCCTGATCACGTTGGTGGATGAAGGCACTTTGCCGTGGAGGGAGATGAGGTGGGTAAGACAGGCGGGCGCGGTCGCTTTGCCAAATTCGGCGATAGCTTGTGGCGACCTAGTCATGCGCGGCGATATGTGGTATAGGCGCAGCAGTCTAAAATCAATACATTACGCTTCGAGGATGCGGTGGGGTTGGTGGCGAAGGACCCGGTGGCTGTCGCGAGCGATCACGCCGGTTATGAGTTGAAAATGTTGCTGGCAGAGGAACTCCGGGCGCTTGAGCATCCGGTTTTAGATCTGGGATCCGGTGACGGTCAGCGGGCTGATTACCCGGACATGGCTTACGCGCTCGTTCACGCCTTGCGGGCGGGACAAGCAGTGCGCGGAGTTCTGGTCTGCGGCAGCGGCATCGGCATATCGATGGCAGCGAACCGCTTTCCGGATGTCCGCGCCGCGCTGGTGCATGACGCACTGGGGGCGCGACTGGCACGGCAGCACAACGACGCCAATGTCATATGTTTCGGTGGACGGATGATCGGAGCGGAGGTAGCTCGGGACTGCCTGCGCATCTTTCTCGAAACCGAGTTCGACGGCGGGCGCCATTGTCCGCGGATCGAGAAACTTGCTAATCCGGTCTGATCCGCACGCAAACAGATCTCTAGGGAGACGAAGGACATGACAACGGCCGTCAGGCGCGGGGAGGCTTTGACCGACGAAGGGATGTTTTCGGCGCGGCTGGAGGATGCCGACCCCGAGCTCTTCGCGGCAATCCGGCAGGAATTGGTGCGGCAGCAGCAGCACGTGGAACTGATCGCGTCCGAAAACATCGTGTCGCGTGCAGTACTGGAGGCGCAAGGCTCGGTCCTCACCAACAAATATGCCGAGGGTTATCCGGGTCGACGCTATTACGGCGGTTGCGAATACGTAGACATTGCCGAGTCGCTGGCGGAAAGTCGCGTTCGCGCCCTTTTCGGCTGCGAATTCGCCAACGTCCAGCCGCACTCGGGAGCGCAGGCGAATACTGCGGTGTTCCTTGCCCTGCTGCAGCCGGGTGACACGGTGATGGGCATGTCGCTCGCCGCTGGTGGTCACCTGACCCACGGCGCGGCGCCGGCGCTGTCTGGCAAGTGGTTCAATGCGGTCCAGTACGGCGTCCGCCGCGACGACTCGCGGATCGATTACGACGAAGTGCAGCGACTGGCGGAAACGCATCGGCCCAAGCTAATCATCGCCGGTGGCTCGGCGTATCCGCGGATCATCGATTTTGCCCGCTTCCGCGCCATCGCCGACAGCATCGATGCCTACCTGATGGTGGACATGGCGCACTTCGCCGGGCTGGTGGCGGGCGGTGCGCACCCGAGCCCGTTCCCGCACGCGCATGTAGTCACATCGACGACGCACAAAACGTTGCGTGGTCCGCGCGGCGGTCTGATTCTCACCCAGGATCCAGATCTCGCCAAGCGAATCAACTCTGCCGTCTTCCCCGGCCTGCAGGGTGGGCCGCTGATGCACGTNGTTGCCGCCAAGGCGGTGGCCTTCGGCGAAGCGTTGCGGCCGGAATTCCGTCGTTATGCCGCCGATGTGGTGGAAAATGCCGGCGCCTTTGCGCTGCAATTGCAGACCCGCGGGTTCGACATCGTCTCCGGCGGTACGGATACGCATCTGATGCTGGTTGACCTGCGCTCCAAGCAACTCACCGGCAAGGCAGCGGCGGCCAGCCTTGGCCACGCGCACCTTACCTGCAACAAAAACGGCATTCCCTTCGATCCGGCAAAGCCGGCGGTAACATCGGGGATCCGCCTCGGCACACCTGCGGGAACCACCCGNGGGTTCGGACCGGTGGAATTTCAGCGCATCGCCGACATGATCGCCGAGGTTCTCGACTCGCTGATTCGCAACCCTGACAACAACGCCGACGCGGAAGCGGCGGTGCGCGAGAAAGTTCTGGCGCTGTGTGGGCGCTTTCCGATCTACCCGTCGCTGTGAGTGTGTGAGCTGTGAGCGTGTGAGGAGTGGGGCATGCGGTGTCCGTTCTGTGGCCATGACGATACCCAGGTAAAGGATCTGCGCCCCACTGAAGACCACGCGGCCATTCGCCGCCGACGCTACTGCCCGGCGTGCGGCGCCCGTTGGACCACGTTCGAGCGGGTGCATCTGCGCGAGTTGACCGTGATCAAGAAGAACGGCGAACGGACGACGTTCGATCGCGAGAAGCTGCTGCGATCGCTCCGGATCGCCCTCCGCAAGCGGCCGGTGGATGACGATCGCATCGAGCGCGTGGTCAACAGCATTCAACGCCGGCTGGAGACGCTGGGGGAATCGGAGATTCCGTCGAAGGTCATCGGTGAAATGGCCATGGAACAATTGGCCCAGCTCGATCAGGTGGGCTACGTCCGCTTTGCCTCCGTCTATCGGAATTTCCGCGAGGCCAAGGATTTCGAGGATTTCGTGGAAAGCCTCAGTGATCGCTGACGGCGGGGGCTCGCCGGCCGACGACATGCACGAGTTCATGCAAACGGCGCTCAGTCTTGCCAAGCGTGGACTCGGACAAACTTGGCCCAATCCGACGGTCGGTTGCCTGATCGTCCGCGACGGCCAGCCCGTGGGCAGAGGATGGACGCAACCAGGNGGGCGTCCGCATGCGGAGACGCAAGCGCTTGCCCGCGCCGGCGATTTGGCAAGCGGCGCCACCGCGGTCGTCACCCTGGAGCCCTGCGTGCATCATGGCGCCACGCCGCCCTGCGTCGATGCGCTCTTGAGCGCCGGGGTGCGGCGGGTGGTGATCGCGATCGAAGATCCGGATCCGCGCGTTGCCGGGCGCGGGATCGCCGCCCTCAGTGCCGCCGGTGTCGAGGTGTCGGTTGGTCTGCTGGCAGCGCCGGCGAAGCGGCTGAACCATGGCTTTATCCTTCGCATCACCGCGCGGCGGCCGATGTTTACGCTCAAGGTTGCCTCGACGCTGGATGGTCGTATTGCCACCGGCAGCGGCGAGAGTCGCTGGATCACCGGCGACGAGGCGCGGGCACGGGCCCATTGGCTGCGCGCCAGCCACGACGCGGTGCTGATCGGCAGCGAAACGGCGGTGCAGGATGACCCAGACCTCACCTGTCGGCTGCCGGGGTTGGCACCGCGATCGCCGTTGCGAATTGTCGCCGATGGCCGCCGCCGCGTCCTCTCGGCAAGCCGACTGATGCAGACGGCGGCGACCTATCCCACTTGGGTGCTGAGCGGGACTGACAGTGACTCGCGCGCGAACTGGCCGCTATTGCCGGCGTTGCTTCCGCCTGGTGTGACGCTGATAGGGGTGGACAGGGACGCCGGCGGCCAATTAGATCCGGTGTCCATTGCCCACACCCTGGCCGACCGTGGTCTTACGCGTGTGCTCATCGAAGGTGGTGGAGTGCTCGCGGCCTCCTTCCTGAAGGCCGGTCTGGTAGATCGGCTCGCTTGGTTCCATGCACCGAAAATCATCGGATCGGGTGGACGACCAGCGATAGCGGATGCGAAGGTCGAGCGCCTGATTGATGCGCATCAGTTTCGCCGCGACAGCGTCCATCAGGTCGGCTGCGATATCGTCGAAACGTACGATAGACTTGAACAGTAGAAATGAATGTTTACTGGTATTATAACTAACATTGGTGAAGTGGAGGAAATTCGCGAGCAAGGGGATCGCTGGTTTCGCTTTCGCACCGATTTTGATCTGTCCGCCGTGCCGCTCGGAGCCTCCATTGCCTGTTCCGGCGTTTGCCTGACCGTGATCGAGACGGGGGTGGACTGGTTTGCCGTGACCGCCTCGGGCGAGACACTGGCGCGAACCACCATGCGCGACTGGTCCGTCGGTACCCGCATCAACCTCGAACGGGCGCTGCGTCTGGGCGACGAACTTGGCGGCCATATCGTCAGCGGGCACGTGGATGACACCGCCCTTATCGCCACGATCGAAGACGACGGAGCGTCGAAGTGCTTTACCTTTCGCGTGCCGCCGCGGTTTGCCCGCTACCTCGCGCCAAAGGGATCGGTGGCGCTTGACGGCATTTCACTGACGGTGAACGCGGTGCTCGACACCACGTTCACCGTCAACATCATTCCGCACACGCTTGCCGTGACGACGCTGGGTAGCAATCGAACGGGCGATCTGGTCAATTTCGAAGTCGATCTGCTGGCCCGCTACGTGGCCCGCCAACTTGGGACGGATTCGGCGTGAACGAAGCTTTGGAGTTGTCACCGATCGAGGACGTCATCGAAGACGCCCGCAATGGACGGATGTTCATCCTGATCGATGACGAGAACCGTGAAAACGAAGGCGACCTGGTTGTTCCGGCGCAGATGGCAACGCCGGATGCGATCAATTTCATGGCCCGCTTCGGGCGAGGGCTGATCTGCTTGGCATTGACCCGGCAGCGGGTGGCGGAGTTGAAGCTGCCGCTGATGCCCAGGCGCAATACCTCGCGGCACGAGACCGCTTTCACCGTCTCCATCGAAGCGCGCGAAGGCGTTTCCACCGGCATTTCCGCCTCGGATCGGGCGCGGACGGTTGCCGCGGCGATCGATCCCGGCAAGGGTGGTGACGATCTGGTCTCGCCTGGGCACGTGTTTCCCCTGGAAGCGCGCGATGGTGGCGTCCTGGTGCGCGCCGGGCACACGGAAGCGGCGGTGGATATTGCTCGTCTTGCCGGCCTCAACGCCTCGGGCGTCATCTGCGAGATCATGAACGACGACGGGACGATGGCGCGGACGCCGGACCTGCTGCTGTTTGCCCGCCGCCATGGGCTCAAGGTGGCTACCATCGCCGATCTGATCGCCTACCGTCTGCGCCACGATCGCATCGTTGATCGCCTGCTCGAAGCTGCCTTCGACAGCCACTACGGCGGCGCCTTCCGCCTCTACGTCTACATCAATCGTGTTGCCTACGCCGAGCATCTGGCGCTGGTGAAGGGCGATCTTGCTGACGAAGGTCCGATCCTGGTGCGCATGCACGCGCTGCATGTTCTCGACGACATCCTGGGCGATGCGCGCAGCGGCAAGGCGAACGAGTTGCATGATGCGATGGAGATGATCGGCAAGGTGGGGCGNGGGGTGATCGTATTGATTCGCGAGCCGTACGCGGCCAGTCTCTCCGACCGGGTTCGTGCTCGCCTCGTTCACGCGGAGGAGCACGCCGGGTCGTTGCGTGACTACGGCGTCGGCGCGCAGATTCTCGTTGATCTTGGTGTTCGCGAAATGATTCTATTGTCGAACACACAGAGGACCGTCGTCGGTCTACAGGGGTATGGTTTATCCATTGTTGGCCAGGAACAGATCGCTATTTCGGCAGAAGGTGACAAATGTCTCGGCCCCACGTATTGATCGTCGAGGCACGGTTTTACCAAGACCTTGCCGATCAGTTATTTTCCGGTGTTGCTGCGGTACTTGACGCTGCGGATGTAACTTATGAGCGGCAGTGGGTGTTTGGTAGTTTCGAACTGCCTGCCGCCATTCGCTTTGCCCTCGATGCACCGCCTGAAGGTGATGCGCCGCGGCGGTTCGATGGCTTCATCGCCCTTGGCTGCGTCATCGAAGGGGAGACCGATCATTACGAGCACATCTGTCGCGAGGAGAGCCGCGGGCTGATGGATCTCTCCTACCAGTTCGCGGCGCCGCTGGGGTTTGGTCTGCTCACCTGCCGCACCTACGAGCAGGCGATCGCGCGGGCTGCCGTCGATCGTAAGAACAAGGGGGCCGATGCTGCCCACGCATGCCTGCGGATGATCGAACTCAAGCGGACGCTGTCGCAGGCACGCCCATGAAGCCGCCGCAGCGTGTCGGTAGCCAGCTGTCGCGCAGCGCGGCGCGGTTGGCGGCCGTCCAGGCCATCTACGAAATGGAGGTTACGGGCGCCGCGGCGGATACCATTCTCGAGAACTTCCTTCGCCAGCGTTGGCCCTGGTCGGGCGCCATGGAGGCATTGCCGCCACCCGACCTGGATCTGCTGACGCGTCTGATCCAAGGCGTGCAGGCGAGTACGGAGGATCTGGACAGCGCCATCGATACCATCCTCGAAGGCCGGCAGGGCTCGACACGGATTGAATTGCTGTTGCGGTCCATCCTCCGCGCCGGCGCCTACGAGCTGCGCGCGTTGCCGGAGATACCGGCGAAGGTTGTCATCAACGAGTACATCAACCTGGGGCACGCGTTCTACTCCTCCGGCGAGCCGGCACTGGTGAATGCGGTGCTCGACCGACTGGCCGCNGCGCTACCGCGACAATCTCCCGGCGACACCCTGAGACGACGGCGGCCGCCGGTGTCAGGGGAGTTCGACCTCATCCATCGCTTCTTTCGCCCCCTGGCAACTGCGCCGGGTGCGTTGGGGCTGAGCGACGATGCGGCGCTGCTGGCGGTGGGTACTGCAGACGACCTCGTGCTCACCACCGATACCATTGTCGAGTCGGTGCACTTCCTGCCGGGTGACCCGGCAGACAGCGTCGGCGGCAAGCTTCTCGGCGTCAATCTGTCCGACTTGGCGGCGATGGGGGCCGAGCCGCTGGCCTATCTACTGTCGGTGGCTGTGCCGCAGGCTTGGTCGGACGAACGACGCGAGGCGTGGCTGGGCGGATTTGCCCGTGGTCTGGCGCAGATGCAGCCGCTGTTTCGCCAGGGCCTGCTGGGAGGCGACACCGTCGCGGCTCCTGCCGATCTCTGCCTGACCGCCACCGCACTCGGCCGTGTTCCCTCAGGCAGTGCGCTCAGGCGCACGGGTGCCCGGATCGGCGATGCGATCTTCGTTTCCGGCACCATCGGCGATGCGGCGCTCGGCCTGCGACTGGCGACGGATGGGCTGCCACCGGGCGTTGCCACTGCAGCGGCGGCGACGCTGATCGATCGTTACCGCTGGCCGCGCCCGCGCGTCACCCTCGGTCCTCGCCTGCGAGGGCTGGTGCACGCGGCGGCCGATGTATCGGACGGCCTCGTCGCCGACCTAGCGCACATCTGCCGTGCATCGGGGGTGACGGCGGAGATCGACGCGACGGCGATCCCGCTGTCCGATGCCGCGCTCCACGTGCTCCAGTTCGCTCCGGCCTTACGTTCGCTCATCCTCACCGGCGGCGACGACTACGAATTGATCTTTACCGCACCGGCAGCAAACCGGGCAGCAATCGATGCGGCCGCAGTTGCAGCAGAGGTTGCAATTAGCTGCATCGGCACGATCGGGCCGGCGTCAGTGCCACCAGAGGCCGAACCGGTGCGGGTGATGGTGGCAGGCGTGACGATGGCGCTCGAAAGCACGGGCTTCGAGCACTTCTCTTGCAATCGCAAGAAATAGTCTTTCCGTTTCCGGCACCTCACTGTCCGTTCAGGCAGCCAATTCGATTGGTTGCTGGCAATGCACAAGCACCGACACGCTGTTTATGCTGCAGTGCAGCAGCGGCGTATTTTGGTCGGTGTGTTGCGATCGGCGTGTTCATCTGTCATGTTTACCAATCTGTTCCGGTAAAACGACAAACATCCACGCTGAAGGCGGGAGAGCGAAAGCGATAGCCCTCCCATCGACGGTGATAAAGAGGGGGCCAGATATCATGGCAGCTGACTACTCGGGCGTTTATTTGTTCGTCATCGTCTGCGGACTTGTAGCGCTCGCCTATGGGGCATATGCAAGTAAATCTGTTCTAAGTGCCAGTGCAGGTACGGCACGAATGCGAGAAATATCCGGCGCGGTGCAGGAAGGCGCGGCCGCCTATCTTAATCGGCAATACAGTACGATCGGTATCGTTGGTGTTGTCGTCGCCGTTCTGCTGTTATTCCTGCTCGGCTGGAAAGTTGCGGTCGGCTACGCCATTGGTGCCACCCTTTCCGGTGCTGCCGGCTATGTCGGGATGAACGTATCGGTACGCGCCAATGTTCGCGTCGCCGACGCTTCCCGGCACGGACTTGCGCGTGGTCTATCGGTTGCGTTCAAGGCGGGCGCCGTCACCGGGATGCTGGTTGCCGGCCTCGCACTGATTGCGGTTGCGGCGTACTTTGGTTTCCTTGTTTTTGTGCTTGATGCGCAAGGGCGGGATCTGGTCGATCCGCTGGTGGCACTCGGCTTCGGTGCCTCGCTGATTTCAATCTTCGCCCGCCTCGGCGGTGGCATCTTCACCAAAGGAGCCGATGTCGGCGCCGACCTTGTGGGCAAGCTCGAAGCGGGCATCCCGGAGGATGATCCACGCAACCCGGCGGTGATCGCCGACAACGTCGGCGACAACGTCGGCGACTGCGCTGGCATGGCGGCCGATCTGTTCGAGACTTACGTCGTCACCGTCGTCGCGACGATGGTGCTGGGATCGATCTTCTTCTATGGTAAGCCGGAAATGGGCGCGATCCTGATCTATCCGCTCGTGATCTGTGCTGCCTGCCTTGTCGCCTCGGTGATTTCAACCTTCTTTGTCCGTCTCGGCGCCAGCAACAACATCATGGGGGCGCTGTATAAGGGCTTCATTGCCTGTGCCGTCATGTCGGCGGTAGCGCTGTGGCCGGTAACCTCCTGGGTCATCGGCATGGACACGCCGCTCGTTGCCGGCGGTCACAGCTTCACCGGCTGGTCGTTGTTCCTATGCGGGATCATTGGCCTCGTCGTGACCGGACTGATCATCTGGGTCACCGAGTATTACACCGGGACCAATTTCCGTCCGGTCAAAATCATCGCCGCCGCCTCACAAACGGGCCACGCTACCAATATCATTCAGGGGCTTGCCATCTCGATGGAGGCAACAGCGATCCCGGCGGTGATCATATGCATTGCCATCATCATGACCTATTCGCTGGCGGGCCTGTTCGGCATCGCGATCGCGGTCACCGCAATGCTGGCGGTGGCGGGAATGGTGGTTGCCCTTGATGCGTACGGACCGGTGACCGACAACGCCGGCGGCATTGCCGCGATGGCCGACCTTGATGCCGATGTGCGCAAGACTACTGACGCGCTCGACGCAGTCGGCAACACGACAAAGGCGGTTACCAAGGGGTACGCCATCGGCTCGGCCGGCCTGGGCGCCCTAGTGCTGTTCGCCGCCTACACCCAGGATCTGACGTTCTTCAGTTCCAATCCGCGGGACTATCCGTATTTCGCCGGTATTGCAGTCGACTTCAGTCTGTCCAATCCATATGTGGTCGTCGGCCTGCTGCTCGGCGGCCTGCTGCCGTATCTGTTTGGTGCGATGGGGATGACCGCCGTCGGTCGTGCGGCTGCCTCGGTGGTGATCGAAGTTCGCCGGCAGTTCAAGGAAATCAAGGGAATCATGGAAGGTTCGGCGAAGCCGGAATATGGGCGCTGCGTCGACATGCTGACCAAGGCAGCGATCAAGGAGATGATCGTGCCGTCGCTGTTCCCGGTGCTGGCGCCGGTCGTCTTGTTCGTCATCATCAATCTGATCGCCGGCAAGTCGGCAGCGTTCTCGGCCTTGGGCGCCATGTTGCTCGGCGTCATCGTCACCGGACTGTTCGTTGCCATCTCGATGACCGCGGGCGGCGGCGCCTGGGACAACGCCAAGAAGTACATTGAGGATGGTCATTTCGGCGGCAAGGGGTCCAACGCCCACAAGGCGGCGGTCACCGGCGATACCGTCGGCGATCCCTACAAGGATACCGCCGGTCCGGCGGTCAACCCGATGATCAAGATCACCAACATCGTCGCATTGCTGTTGCTGGCGATTTTAGCGCATTATTAGGCGAACGTCGTGTCGAGGCGACCGCCGGTCGGCGGCGACCGAACCGTCACAAGGGGAGTGAAGGGGTGTCCGTCGTCCTGATCAATGCGTTCGACGTTCCGGAAGGCAAGCAGGCGGAAGCGCTTGCCTTCTGGGAGCGGGTTGCCACGTTCATGCGCGTGCAGCCGGGATTTATCTCAACCCGGATGCATCGGGCGGTCGTGCCCTGGGCACGCTTCGAACTGGTGAACATCGCCGAGTGGGAGTCCGTGGCCCACTTCGAAGCGGTGGTCGGCAGCGAAGGCTTCCGTCGACTGGTTGAGCCCTACATACAAACCTTTCCGCACTTTCCGGGACTTTACGAAGTCATGCAGGCTGAGGACGCCAGCGGATAGCGCGATCGGCGATGCGGTGGTGGTGTCACTTACCGCTTCCCGCATGCGGGCTCCCGAGGAGCCCGCCGGTACCCGCCGCGTAGCGACGCAGGGAGGTCTTCAACTATCGCTTGGGACCTTCTTCCTTGTTGAATTTGCCAAGGTTACCAAGCAGTTGTTGGATCACGGTGGGGGACTGACCGAAGGACGGGGTCTCGCGGCTGACAATCTCCACTTCCCGTCCGCTCTCCAGACCGACCAATCGCACCGAGCCGAGGACTGCCTGATCATCGAACAACAGCACCACCACCTGCCGCTCGACCGTTTCCGGTGCAAAGAAGGCAAGGGTGCTCTCACGATCGCTCATGTAGTACCAGGTGTTGTCGTCGAAGGGAGGCGTGCTCGATGGTGATCCGAGCAACCCCACCACGTCCGCCTTCGATTGCTTGCCGGGTGCCAGACGGGCAAGTTCATCGGCATCGATCGGGTTACCATGGACGGCGACACGTCCTTCACAGGCGCCTAGCGACAGACCGCCAAGGGCGATAAGGCTCAACCAGGCGACGGCGGCGAGGGGCGATCGACCTTGCTTCGACCGTGGTGTTTGTGGTCGTTGCATCATCAACGGTTCGCGCTGAAGGTGGTAGAGTGGCAATCATGCGGCCAAGTCAAAAAGCGCGTTTGAACGGTGTTCATATCCATGCTTACTGCAGCCCTCCAAAGTCTCGGCCAGCGGGTTCGCCGCTTCCTCGGCGCACCGAACGACGGTGCCAGCGCCGGGGAGACGTTACCCTCCGCCGCGGTTGCCCGGCAACTGTATCGTGAAATCGTCGCTCAGGCCCGCTCCCCGATTTTTTACGAAGCCTATGCGGTTCCGGATACTCCCGATGGCCGCTTCGATATGATTGCGCTGCATGCAGCGTTGCTGATGCATCGCCTGCGCGGCGATACTTCGGTGCCGCCCGCTGTCGCCCAGGCCGTGTTCGATCACATGTTCGCCGAATTTGACGAATCGCTGCGCGAGATGGGCGTCGGTGACCTGCGGGTGGGCAAGGTGGTGAAGGGCATGGCGCGGGCATTCTATGGCCGGCTTGGAAGCTACGGCACCTGCCTAGATCAGAGCGACCAGGCAGGGCTGGGTGAAGCGCTCCGCCGCAACGTTTATCGGCATGGCGTTGCCGACGAGCGGGTGATTGGCGCGCTCGCGGACTACGTTATCGGCGAAGCTGCGCGCCTGAAGACACGGGACGGCGCCCGTTTGCTAGCCGAGGGACCAAACTTCCAACCGCCGGCGCTGCCTTGAGCGGAGTAGCCCTCCTGCCGGTTCCGGCGGTGCGACCGTCGCGCTGCCGAATAGCGGGCCGCGGCTGCGAACGCTACCGTGCCCGGAATGCTGCTTGCGGGAGTAGGGCAATTTGACTAAGTGTCCCGTCGCAGGCGAGTGGCAGAGGACGCGTAAGAAGTGGAGCAGTTGGTCTCATCTCGTCACTTCACGGCGCATTGACTTGTTTGACGGAGCAGCACGGGGAGTTGCGCCTTCGTTGGTTCGCTGATCGCCATCTCGATGCTGGCGCATAAGTCAGCATTTTCGCGCTAAATGAGATACAATTGCGGCTAGTCGAGGGGGGCCACCTTCTCGCCGACGGCATTGGTCAGGAAAGCCGAACCCATCGCGTGGCGACCATTCCAGACAGGGAAAACGACCGAAGTTGGCAGATTCGATAACGATTGCGATCGATGGCATGGGCGGCGACCAGGCGCCCCGGATGGTCATCGACGGACTGAGGCGATTTCGCGAGCCGGGAGTGGATGTTCGATTTCTCGTATACGGTCAGGCGCAGGAACTGCTACCGCTGGTGCGCCGTCATAAGAAGCTATGTGACGGGATTGAAGTCCGAGACACGCCAGACGTGATCACCAATACGGCGAAGCCATCGGTTGCCCTTCGTACCGGTCGGAACTCCAGCATGCGTCAGGCGATCGACGCAGTTGTCAGGGGCGAAGCGCACGGCATTGTCTCCGCTGGCAACACCGGTGCGCTGATGGCAATGGCGAAGGTCGTCTTCAAGACGCTCCCAGGCGTCGATCGCCCGGCGATCGCTTCGGTCTTTCCGACGATGCGCGGCAAGACGGTGCTCCTGGATCTCGGTGCCAACATCGAATGCAGCGCCGAAAATCTGGTGCAATTTGCCATCATGGGGGAGGTTTTTGCTCGTCAGGTCCTGGGGCTGCCCCGTCCGACCGTTGGCATCCTCAATGTTGGCGAGGAGCAGCTGAAGGGCAACGATGCGGTGCGCAAGGCCGCGGCGGTGCTGCAATCCAGCGCCCTGGCGCTTGATTTCCACGGCTTCGTCGAGGGCAACGACATCGCTGCCGGAACTGTGGATGTGGTGGTGACAGATGGTTTCACCGGCAACGTCGCGCTGAAAACAGCCGAGGGCACGGCCAAACTGTATGCGCACCTGCTACGATCGGCGCTGACCGGCAGCCTGCTCGGGCGGATTGGTGCCATCTTCGCCAGGCCGGCCCTGCAGGCCATGCGCCACCATGTGGACCCCCGCCTTTACAATGGTGCCATGTTCCTCGGATTGAATGGCGTTTGCGTTAAGAGCCATGGCGGTGCCGATGGCCTGGGCTTTTGCAATGCGGTGCGCGTCGCAGTGCAGTTGATCGCGGATCGGGTCAACGAGGGGATAAAGCAGGACTTCCTTTGCCTCGACCAAACAACAAATAGNCAATCCAAAGTTTGCAGCACAGTAATGGATAGAATATATGCGCGAATCATCGGTTGCGGATCCTATCTGCCGCAGCGGGTGGTGACGAACGAGGAGCTTGCTCTGCAGGTTAATACGTCCAATGACTGGATCGTTACTCGCACCGGCATCCGCCAACGGCATATGGCTGCTGAGGGAGAGTTGACGTCGGACCTGGCTTCACACGCTGCGGCGCGGGCCCTTGAGGCGGCGACGCTGAGCGCCGACCAGGTGGATCTGGTTGTTGTGGCGACCAGCACGCCGGACGACACCTTTCCGGCGACGGCGACGCAGGTACAACGCAAGCTCGGCATGACCCGCGGCATTGCCTTCGATGTGCAGGCGGTATGTTCCGGCTTTGTCTACGCGCTGGCTATTGCCGATAATTTTATCAAGGCCGGGCAGGTGCGTACCGCCCTCGTCATTGGCGCCGAAACCTACACCCGCATCGTCGACTGGGAGGACCGTGCAACCTGCGTCCTGTTCGGCGATGGTGCCGGCGCCGTGCTGCTGCGCGGCGA
The DNA here is from genome assembly GCF_014672695.1 of Defluviicoccus vanus. GTDB lineage: Bacteria > Pseudomonadota > Alphaproteobacteria > Rhodospirillales > Defluviicoccaceae > Defluviicoccus > Defluviicoccus vanus. The sequence continues at coordinate 83,154 of NZ_CP053923.1, forward strand.
AATCGAAACGCCAGATCAGGATAAGGCAGTCCGCCAGGGTATCCTCTCGACCCACCTGCACGCGGACGGACGCTACCGTGACATTCTGTTTATGGACGGAGGCCCATCATCGACGCAGACAGTCGGCCACCTGCGCATGTCCGGCAAGGAAGTCTATCGGCATGCGGTGTCGTCCCTGGCGTCGGTGGCTGCAGAGGCACTCACCACCAACGGCTTCACCGTTGCGGACGTGAACTGGCTGGTACCGCACCAGGCCAACATGCGCATTCTTGATAGCCTCTGCAAACGGCTTGGCGTGGATCACGAGCGACTGGTCGTCACCGTCGATCGGCATGCCAATACCTCGGCCGCTTCGATCCCGCTTGCCGTTGACGAGGCGGTGCGTGATGGTCGGGTGCAGCCGGGTGATCTCGTTCTGCTGGCGGCGATCGGCGGGGGCTTGACCTGNGGGGCGGCCCTGGTGCGCTGGTAAATCGGCGCTTCGCATGATTGTTATTGCTTTCCAAAGAGATACGTGGCAACTGTTGGCGCATTGACGCAATTTATGCGCGGATGTAGGTTAAACTGAAGGGATTGGGGTGCATTCCGCATGTCTGAAAAGACGATCACCCGCGCTTACCTGACAGAGGCCGTCTACCAGGAGGTGGGGCTGTCGCGGAACGATTCGGCGGATCTGCTGGAATCGGTCCTGGCGGAAATTACCGAGGCGCTGACGCGCGGCGAAACCGTCAAGCTTTCCTCCTTTGGCAGTTTTTCCATTCGTCAGAAAGGGCGGCGCATCGGGCGCAACCCGAAAACCGGTGAAGAGGTGCCGATACTGCCGCGTCGGGTGCTGGTTTTCCGCCCGTCGCAGGTGCTCAAGAGCCGAATCAACCGGGGCCTGGACGGATAGCACGTCGTGAGGTGATGGCCGCTCTCGATGAACACAGGCAACTTGAGCCGGCACGCCGAAAATCAGCAGCAGCCTTTCGCACCATTGCCGAGGTCGCTGGCGAACTAGATCTGCCAGCGCACGTCTTGCGCTTTTGGGAGAGCAAGTTTCCCCAGATCAAGCCGCTGAAACGGCGCGGCGGTCGCCGGTATTATCGTCCAGAAGACGTCACACTGCTGCGGTATATCCGCTCGCTGCTTTACACCGAAGGCTATACCATCCGTGGCGTCCAGAAATTGCTGCGGGAGGCGGGTGGAGGCAGCCCGGAGCCGCTCGTGCCACCGGCAACAAGCAATGAGCTCGAGACGGCAGGGGGTGGGGCAGAGGGCGATGAGCCCGTTTCCTCGAGCCTCAGCGAAATCCTTGCCGAACTGGAGGCGATCCGCGCTTTGCTTGATGGCGGCAAGCCGTGATTTCGTAGCAGAGCTGTTGTGCAATACCGCGTCCCCTGCCTATAGTGCCGCCCTGGCTCGGAGCGTGGCGCAGCTTGGTAGCGCACTAGACTGGGGGTCTAGGGGTCGCCGGTTCGAATCCGGCCGCTCCGACCAGTATGCCGCAGGCGATCCCTAGCCTGCTGCTGAATAACCCTTCCGCGTTTGCCTTATTTTTGGATGTTTGCGTGGCGCCATCGCCACCTCAGGCGCGGCTACCGCCGATGTTCCAGGCGGTGATGCCTGTTTTCTAAGCATGTCTGCGTCCGCCGCCCGGTTTTGACGTCTTCAAGCGATGCGATGGCCGCGCGAGAGGTCCGAGTATCGGTTGAAAGCTGCGCCAAAGGCGGTGGGCAGCGACGGAATGAGGCTATTTGGCCGACTGGCATAGGTGTTGCATTGATTAGCGCGGCAACCAGGGTGTTTCCCTACCCTCCGCCCAGTAGCCGATGTCGGTGATGGGCCGCCGCGTTGCCCCCTCAGAGACCCGGAAGACTTGAAGGGTCCGCGCATTGCGCGGACCCTTTTTTATCCGCGTGATGCAGCTAGAGAGCCTGCTGGTCGCAGAGGAGGCGGATGGGATGGGTGAAAGCGCGGAGATTGTCGTGGTGTATGTGACGGCCGCCACCGACGCAGAGGCGCGCGCGCTCGCAGCATCGGTGGTCAACGAACGGCTTGCGGCTTGTGCCAATATTCTGCCGCCAATCCGTTCCATCTATTGGTGGCAGGGCGCGGTAGAGGAAAGCGTCGAGGTGGCGCTGCTGCTGAAGACGCGGGCCGACCTTGTTCCGGCGCTGAGCAAACGCGTCCGCGCCCTCCACTCCTACGCCTGTCCCTGCATCGTCGCTTTACCGGTGGTGGGCGGCAATGCCGCCTATTTGGCGTGGATCTCCAGCGAGACGACTACGAAGCGGAGCGACTGACGGTCGCAATCGCCTGGGCAGCGATTCCTTCCTCGCGACCGGTAAAGCCCAGGCGCTCGGTGGTCGTCGCCTTGACGCTCACCCGGTCGGCGGCGATGGCGAGAATTTCGGCAATTCGCTGCTGCATCGCCGGGCGATGCGGGCCGATCTTTGGTCGCTCGCAGATCAGCGTCAGATCCACATGGACGATCGTACCGCCCCAGTCGCGTACCAGCGCGGCCGCATGGGCAAGAAAGAGATGCGACGGCGCCCNCCGCCACTTGGCATCGGAGGNGGGAAAGTGGCTGCCGATATCTCCCGCGCCGATGGCACCCAGCAGTGCATCGGTGAGCGCGTGCAAGGCGACGTCGGCATCGGAATGACCTTCGAGGCCGGCACTGTGGGCGATTGGCACGCCCCNCAGCACCACCCGGTCGCCCGGGCCGAAGCGGTGGACGTCGAAACCAAGACCGGTGCGGGTTTCCTGTGGGCGCTCCATCATCCGTTCCTGCCGTGTGAGGTCCTCTTCGGAGGTAATCTTGATGTTGTCCTCGCTGCCGGCAACCAGGGCGACGCGCAGCCCTGCCGTCTCGGCAATGGCAGCATCGTCGGTGAGTTCGGCGCCGCGCAGGGCCCGGTGGGCGGTGAGAATCGCATCGAAATGAAAGCCTTGCGGCGTCTGTGCCCGCCAGAGCCCAGCCCGCTCGACCGTGGTGGCGACTCGGGTCGGACCGTCGGTGGCCGCCTTCTTCAGCGTATCGACCACCGGCACCGCCGGAAGCGCCGCCGGAGCCTGCTCCAGGGCATCTAGCACCCGGTCGATGAGTGCCGCGTCAACAGCCGGCCGCGCCGCGTCGTGGATCAGCACGTAGGCAGGAGAGGTTGCCGAGAGACCCTCAAGGCCGCGGCAAACCGAATCCTGCCGCGTGGCACCTCCGGCAAGCGGTGGCGGCAGGTCGAGCCCGGCGACGGCCGCGTCGTAGCAGTCGCGGTCGTCGGGATGAATGACAACCTGCACCCGATGCACCCGCGGGTGAGCGAGAAACACACTCAGTGTCCGTCGAAGCAGCGGCAAACCCGCCAACAGACGGTACTGCTTCGGCATTCCTTGACCGAAGCGGGTTCCGCGGCCGGCGGCAACGATAAGGGCGACAGTCTCGCGCATGACAGATGTGAATTCAGTAAGGGGGAGGTGATAGTGGGGTGACAGGTGCAACGCTGGATATTCCCGCGCGTCTGCAGGATAACATTGCGCCCTGGGTGGCGGCAGCCGAATTTACGCTGGCGCGGATACCCTGACTGCAGCATCGGAAGGGACGGTGACGTCGACATGTGGCAGAGCTGGTTAGCAGTCGCCGGCGCGGTGCCCATGGCATTGCACGGGGCGAGACGGCAGCCCCGCCGGGACGCCTGGACGCTGATTTCGCCATTGGTTGCGCTCGCCGGTGTGCTCTGCTGGGTTGTTAGCATCTTTGCTCCGGTCACCCTCGGCCACTGGCCGGCAACGCTTGCCAGCACCATGCTGACCAGCGCCGCCGCCAACCTGACGTTGTTCGTGATTCTTTGCTTGGTGGTTCGCGAGGCCTGGCGTCTCACCGGCTTGGTGGGCATTCATTCGCTGATTACCCTTATTTTCGCTGCTATGTGGACGAGCAATCCCGCAGCAGCGACGACAGAGGAAATCTACCTTTCCCCTTGGGCCGTTACGCACATTGCCACCGCGCTTCCCACCTACGCCCTGGTAACGCTGGCGGCGATCGCCGCCTTCGCCGCCTTCCTGCAACAATCGACCTTGAAGCAAAAACGGCCATCGCCGTTCAGTCGTGGTCTGCCCTCGCTCGCCGACTGCGACGTACTGCAGTTGCGCTTGTTGCAGATCGGCGAGGCGGTGCTGGCGCTGGGGCTGATGACCGGCATGGCGCTGGAATACGTCAATACCGGCCACCTCCTCATCCTCAATCACAAGATCGTGCTTACGGCGTCGGCATTCGTGGTCATCGGCGCGATGCTGATCGCCCATCAGCGCAGTGGCCTGCGTGGTCGTCGGGCGGCACAACTGGTATTGCTGGGCTATCTGCTGCTAACGTTGGGCTATCCGGGCGTCAAGTTCGTCACCGATATCGTGCTTGCATCCGTGCTCGCCAGTGGGGTGAACGGCCTTGGCTAAAGACAGGGCAAGCTTTCGCTGCAATACCCTGTTGCTCATGGAATAGGCAAAGCGTACAGTCTCGGGAAGTTGGTTTCAGCACTGGTTGGCGATCGCGAACGCCAAACATGCTAATCCGGGTGCGAAAGGCTGTCGTGGACACCTTCAGTCTGTCTGGTCGGTGCTCAGCGGAAAAAGACGCTGGGGTCGGCGCGTTGCCATATGCGCTTCGCGCCATGGTGTTAGCCGCTCCGTGGGGGCGAGTCGCAAGAACGCCGGCGATCGAACGGCGTGGCATGTTGCCTCCATATTCGCCCTAGTCGGCAAGGATCACATTCTCGTCCCCTGCGAGACTAAAAGACTCAGAGCGGTACCAGCTTGTCTTGTTCATAAAGGCTGACGAGCGCAAGAATGGAGATGAAAGATTGGGTTTCATGGGAGATGTGAAGAGCAGACTGTGGGGCGGTGGGTCTACTCCTCCACGTGTACTCGACATGGACCTCGTGTTGAACGCGATGCCGTCCGTTGTGTTTCTTGTAGATGCCGAACATGAAATTCAGTACGCCAACACTGCCGCCGAACAGTTTTTTCAGCACAGCGAAGCGAACCTGCGACGGCAACGTCTGGAACACTTGCTGCCCGCCGACAATCCCTTGTTCTCTCTTGTGCGCCAGGCCTTCGCCGGCAGCCAATCGGTGTCGGAATATCACGTGACGTTGGCCAGTCCACGCATCGGCCACCATACGATGAACATTCAGGCAGCGCCGGTGGGCGATCCGGTCCAGGCGGTGGTGGTCTCGATGCAGGAGCGAACCCTGGCGGCAAAGATCGATCGCCAACTGACGCATCGCGGCGCTGCCCGTTCGGTGTCGGCCATGGCGGCGATGCTCGCGCATGAAGTGAAGAATCCACTGGCCGGCATCCGTGGCGCGGCACAGTTGCTTGAGCAGAGCGCGCGACAGGAAGATCGTTCGCTGACCCAACTCATCCGCGACGAGGCCGATCGGATCTGCGGGCTCGTGGATCGGATGGAAGTGTTTTCGGTCAACGGGCCACTGCAGCGCGGCGCGGTCAATATTCATGAGGTTCTCGGACGGGTGCGGACCCTGGCCGAGAACAGCTTCGGCAAACACCTGCAGTTCACCGAGAACTACGATCCTTCGCTGCCACCTGTTCTGGGCGACCGGGATCAACTGGTTCAAGTCTTTCTTAACTTGGTCAAGAATGCTGCCGAAGCGGCGCCGGAGGAGGGCGGCGAGGTGGTGGTCAGCACGTCTTATTCCCATGGCGTCCGATTCGCTGTTTCCGGTCGTCACTCCCGGCTGAAACTCCCGCTCGTCGTCACCGTTCAGGACAATGGCGAAGGCATCCCGGAGGACATCAAACAGCACCTGTTCGATCCCTTCGTGACCTCGAAGCCGCGCGGTAGCGGTCTGGGCCTGGCCCTGGTTGCCAAGATCATCGGCGACCACGGTGGGGTGATCGAATGGGAAAACCAGCCACGTCGCACTTTGTTTCGGGTGATGTTACCCATCGCCGCGGCGTCGGAGGAGCAATCGTGACCGCACACACTGTCCTTGTTGCCGACGATGATACGGGTATCCGCACGGTGATTGGCCAGGCGCTGGAGCGTGCCGGCTACCAGACGCGGGTGACCGGCAACGCGGCGACGCTCTGGCGGTGGGTCAGTGACGGCCAGGGCGATGTGGTGATCACCGATGTGGTGATGCCGGACGAAAACGGCCTCGACCTCATTCCGCGCATTCGCAAAATCCGCCCGGAACTGCGGGTGATCGTGATGAGTGCGCAAAACACGCTGCTGACCGCGGTGAAGGCGACCGAGCGGGGGCGTTCGAGTACCTGCCGAAGCCCTTCGACCTGAACGAGTTGATCGCCGTCGTCCGCCGAGCGCTGGAATCGCCGCGGCAGATCACCGCGGCGGCGACCACCGCCGAGGATGCGGCCGACGAAAAGCTGCCACTCATCGGCCGCTCACCGGCGATGCAGGAGATCTATCGGACGCTGGCGCGGTTGATGGCCACCGATCTCACCGTCCTGATCACCGGCGAATCCGGGACTGGCAAGGAACTGGTGGCGCGCGCCCTGCACGATTACGGCAAACGTCGAGCGGGCCCCTTCGTCGCCATCAATATGGCGGCCATACCGCGCGAGCTGATCGAGAGCGAACTGTTTGGTCACGAGAAGGGCGCCTTTACCGGCGCCACCCATCGGAGTGCCGGCCGGTTCGAGCAGTCGGAAGGCGGCACGCTGTTTCTCGATGAGATCGGCGACATGCCGGCGGAGGCGCAGACACGGCTGCTACGGGTGCTGCAGGAAGGTGAATACACCACCGTTGGCGGCCGGGCGGCGATCAGGGCCAACGTGCGTATCGTCGCCGCGACTCACCACGACCTGCGCCAGCTGATCAGCCAGGGGCAATTTCGCGAGGACCTGTACTTCCGCCTGAACGTGGTGCCGATTCGCCTGCCGCCCTTGCGCGAACGCACGGTGGATATTCCGGAACTGATCCGCCACTTCATGGGACGGACAGGCAGCGAGGGGCTGCTGCCGAAGTTGATCGACGCGGCGGCGATGGAACGGCTGAAAGCCTACCGCTGGCCCGGCAACGTGCGCGAACTGGAGAACTTGGTTCGCCGGCTGGCGGCGCTGTATTCGGAAGAGGTCATCGGTGTCGATGTGGTCGAAGCCGAACTCGCCGACGTGTCCTCCTCTTCGATTGAGCCCGACGCCGATGGGCTGGGCGGTTCGGTTGAGCGGCACCTGCGCACCTATTTCGGTATCCACGGTGATACGCTGCCGGCTGCCGGGCTGTTCGACCGGGTGATCCGGGAGGTGGAGCGGCCAATGATCATGCTGACGCTTGAGGCGACACGTGGAAACCAGATTCGCGCCGCCGAGGTGCTCGGCCTTAATCGCAACACGCTGCGGAAGAAAATACGCGAGCTGAATATTCCCGTCATTCGCGGGGGAACGAGGTGACGTCAGCGGCGAGGGGACAGTCACTCCGGCGACTCGCTCTCGGCTGGAAGAGTCTCGACCGTCGCCATGATCTGGAACGCAAGCTGGCGTTTGCCGTGGCGGTGGCTGCCCTGGTTTGCGGCGTCGCCACTGTGGCGATGTGGACCGGGGCGACTGGTTTCGGCCCGAATCCGCAGACGGTCATCGTTCTCCTCTACCTCGACTCGATCCTGCTGCTGCTGCTTGGCGCGATCGTCGCAGTCAAATTGGTGCGAGTCTGGGCGGAACGCCGGCGTGGCCTTGCGGGTTCTGGTCTGCATGTGCGGATCGTGGTGTTATTCAGCGTCGTGGCCGTTACCCCGGCGATTCTGGTCGCCGCGTTCTCGGCGTTGTTTCTCAATTTCGGCATTCAGGCTTGGTTCAGCGAGCGCGTTCGCACCGCCATCGAATCATCGGACCGAGTGGCGCGCGCCTACCTGCACGAGCACCAGCAAAGCATCGGCGCCGACGCTTTTGCCATCGCCAACGAGCTCAACAAGAGTGCCGGGGAACTGATGCAGGACCCGCGGCTGTTTGAAGAGCGGCTGTCGGTATTGGCTGCGCTGCGCGGCCTCTCCGAGGTGGTCGTCGTCGACGGTAGCGGCCACGTGGTGGCGCAGGCCTCGCTCAGCCTGTCGCTCGATAAGGACATGATCCCGTGGCAGGCGGTGGATGACGCGACCAAGGGACAGATCGTCATCCTGACCAACGCCCCCGACGATCGGGTGCGGGCGGCGATCAAGCTTAACCGTTTCATTGACGCCTATCTCGTCGTTGGCCGTTTCATCGATCCGGCGGTGCAGGAGCCCATCGAGCAGACGGAACGGGCAGTGGCTCAGTACCGCCGGCTCGAGGAAAGCCGCGAAGGCATTCTGATCACCTTCGTAATGATTTTTGGCTTGGTGGCGTTGCTACTGCTGCTGGCGGCGGTGTGGATCGGCTTGACGTTGGCTTCGCAGATAACCCGACCCATCAGTACGCTGATTGCCGCCGCCGAGCGCGTGCGCCACGGTGACCTTTCGATTCGGGTGAAGTCCGATGCTTCGGTAGGCGAGATCGGCACCCTCAATCGCGCCTTCAACCGCATGACCGGTCAGTTGCAGAGTCAACAGGAGACGCTGATCGAGGCCAACAGCAGCCTCGACGAGCGACGGCGCTTTACCGAAGCGGTGCTCAGCGGCGTCTCCGCCGGGGTCATCGGTCTCGACGCGCACGGATTGATCAAGCTGCCAAACCGACCCGCCTCGGAATTGCTCGGTGTCAATCTCGAGCAGGCAAAAGGGGTGGCACTGAAGGACGTGGCACCGGAAATGGCAAAGCTGCTTGAACTGGCAGTGGAGCGACCGGATCGGCAATGGCAGTCGGAGGTTCGGCTGGTTCGCGATGGGCGATCACACACCTTTGTGGCGCGGATCGTCGCCGAACGAGTGGATGGCGAAGTGGTGGGCTATGTGGTCACCTTCGACGATATTACCGCCCTGGTATCGGCAGAGCGCAAAGCGGCGTGGGCGGACGTGGCACGTCGCATTGCGCACGAAATCAAGAACCCACTGACACCAATTCAACTTGCATCGGAGCGGCTGAAGCGCCGATATCTTAAGGAAATAAAGACGGATCCTGAAACATTCATCGCCTGTACTGAAACGATTATTCGCCATGTTGAAGATATAGGCCGAATGGTTGATGAGTTTTCCTCCTTTGCCCGCATGCCACGGCCACAGCTTCAGATGGAAGATTTGCGAATGATTGTGGAGCAGGCGGTCTTTCTTGAACGCAACCGCTATCCAAAAATATCCATCTCGACCATATTGCCGCCGGAGCAAGTAATGCTCCTCTGCGACAATCGGCAGATTGCGCAAGTGATTGTGAATCTCCTCAAGAACGCGGCGGAGGCGATCGTCGGTCGCGAGTCAACCGTGGATATCCCATTGCCTCCGGGCGAAATCACCGTCAGTATCACTGCCCGTTGCGTGCGAGGAGAGAGCGAGATCGAACTGGCCGTCGAAGACAACGGAAGGGGGTTGCCGCTTGAGAACAGGGATCGCCTCACCGAACCGTACGTGACCACCCGGGCAAAGGGCACCGGTTTGGGTTTGGCGATCGTCAAAAAAATTCTGGAGGATCATCAAGGAGAACTGGTCCTGACCGATCGGGAAGGTGGAGGAACAAAGGTCGTGTTAGTGTTTCACGGCAGCGCTGCGCAGGATCGCCATCAGATTGACGAAGTCCGGGCAAAGCAACCAACCACAGTCGCACCCTGACAACGGCGATCGAACATCGCGCTCATGTCAAACATCCGAACTTCTTACGCTGAAGACATTCTTATCGTTGATGACGAGGCGGATATCCGCAGCCTCGTTGGCGGTCTTCTGAGCGATGAGGGCTACGAGACGCGCGAAGCGGCGGATAGTGATGCCACGCTCGCCGCGATCAGCGCCCGTCGTCCCGGCCTCGTCCTGCTGGACATCTGGCTGCAAGGCAGTCGCCTCGACGGCATGGAACTGCTCGAAGTGCTGAAGCGTGATCATCCGCACCTTTCGGTGGTGATCATGAGCGGTCACGGCAACATCGAGACGGCGGTTCAGGCGATCAAACTCGGCGCGTACGATTTCATCGAGAAGCCATTCAAGGCGGACCGGATGATTCTCATCGTCAACCGCGCCATCGAGGCAGCGCGGCTAAAACGTGAGAACGAGGAACTGCGCCTGCGTACGGGCAACTACTGGGAACTCATCGGTCAGTCGGTGGTGGTTAGCCAGTTGCGCCAGTCGATCGAACGGGTTGCTCCCACCAACAGCCGGGTGCTGATTTCCGGTCCGGCCGGCACCGGCAAGGAGTTGGTTGCGCGCCTCATTCACATGCAGTCACGGCGTGGCAGCGGGCCGTTCGTCGTTGTCAACTGCGCCTCCATGGCCCCCGAGCGGATGGAAGTGGAGCTCTTCGGCATCGAAGGGTCAAGCGATGGCGAAGGGGCAAGCCGCAAGGTCGGAACCTTTGAGGCCGCCCACAACGGCACGCTTTACCTCGACGAAGTGGCGGACATGCCGGCGGAAACGCAGGGCAAGATCGTCCGAGTGCTGCAGGAGCAGGTGTTTTTCCGCGTTGGCGGACGGACCAAGGTCGAGGTGAACGTTCGGGTGATCGCGTCGACGACACGTGATCTCACCGAGGAAATCCGTCTGGGGCGGTTTCGTGAGGACCTCTTCTACCGGCTCAGTGTGGTGCCGGTGAAAGTGCCGGCGCTGCGCGAGCGTCGCGACGATATTGCCTTGCTCGCCCGCCACTTCATGCTTCGAGCGGCGGAGAGTTGCGGCCAGCGGGCGCGCGAGATCAGCGAGGATGCGATGGCCTCGCTGCAAACCTACGACTGGCCGGGCAACGTGCGCGAATTGCGCAACATCATTGAACGGTTGCTGATCATGGCACCCGGCAGCACGGAAGATCCCATCCGCGCTGATATGCTGCCGGCGGAGTTCGATTCAAAACTGGCATCGACGCGGCGGGCCGATCGCAGCAGCGAGATCATGGGGTTGCCGCTGAAGAACGCCCGCGAGATTTTTGAACGTGAGTACCTGCTGGCGCAAGTGAACCGCTTTGGAGGTAATATTTCGCGCACGGCCGCGTTCGTCGGCATGGAACGGTCAGCGTTGCACCGGAAATTAAAATCATTGGGTATTCAAGGCGATGAAAAAACAAGACAACCCCAGGAATAGTCCATCCCCTTGAGTAGCATTTCTTCCGCAAGATTACGCGGACTCTCATGAAAATCCTGATCTGCGGTGCGGGTCAGGTAGGGTATAATATTGCCCGCCACCTGGCGATGGAAGGGAACGACGTGGTCGTTGTCGACCAGTCGCCTGATCTGGTGCGCCGGATTAATGACAGTCTTGATGCCCAGGGCATTGTCGGCCACGCCTCTCGTCCGGATGTGCTTGAGCGAGCGGGGGCGGGCGACGCCGATATGCTCATCGCCGTCACCCAAACCGACGAAGTGAACATGGTGGCCTGCCAGGTGGCTCACTCCGTGTTCGAAGTGCCGATGAAGATCGCCCGCATCCGTAACCAGAGCTACCTGGATCCGGCATGGGCGAACCTGTTCTCGCGCGAGCACTTGCCCATCGACGTTATCATCTCGCCGGAGCTCGAGGTGGCAAAGGCCATCGGCCGCCGCCTGCTCGTTCCCGGCTGCTTCGAGATGATTTCCTTGGCCGAGGATAAGGTGCGCCTGCTGGGTGTCCGCTGCGGCGCCAACTGCCCCTTGATCAATACCCGCATGCGCGAACTCTCGCAGCTGTTCCCGTCGCTGAACATCATCATCGTCGGCATGCTGCGCAACGACGAGCCGATTCGCCTCACCGGCGACGATCACATCCTGGTGGGTGATGACGTCTACTTCGTCGTCGAAACAAGTCAGCTGTCGCGGGCAATGGCGGCCTTCGGTCATGAAGAGCCGGAGACCCGGCGGCTGTTGATCTGTGGCGCCGGTAGCATCGCACTGCAGCTGGCGAAACTGGTTGAGCAGGACTTTCCGGACGTCATGGTCAAGATCATCGAGGCCAGCGCCGAACGGGCCGCTGCGGTCGCCAGCATGCTGAGCGGAACCGTGGTCCTGCACGGCGATGTCCTTGATCCGGTAATTCTGGAAGAAGCAGGGGTGGTCACCACCGACACCGTCGTCGCGGTCACCGACGATGATGAAACCAATGTGCTGGGTTCGCTGCTGGCCAAGCGTCACGGCGCCAGCCGGGCGATTACGCTGCTGAACAAGGAAACATACGAGCCGCTGGTGAAGACGCTGGGCATCGATGTCATCGTCAGTCCCCGCAACATCACCGCATCCACCATTCTGCAGCACGTACGTCGTGGCCGAATCTATTCGGTGCATACCTTACGCGAGGGATTCGGCGAGCTGATCGAAGCGGAAGCACTGGAGACGTCGAGCCTGGTTGGCGCGCCCTTGCGTGATATCAAGCTGCCGCCCGGGGTCATGGTCGGTGCCATTGTCCGCAATGGCGATTTCATCAGTCCGCGCGGTGCCACGGTCATTCAAAACAAGGATCGCGTGGTCTTGTTTGCCGTTTCCGAAGCTGTTCGCAAGGTTGAGCGCCTGTTCTCGGTCCGGCTGGAATATTTCTGAGAAAGAGACGAATGGGGCATATCAGCTACGTCAACGGCCACTATGTACGGCATGCTCGGGCCCGGGTGCATATCGAAGACCGGGGTTTTCAGTTCGCCGATGGTGTGTACGAGGTGTTCGCCATTCGCCGAGGGCGCGTGCTGGACGCTGAGCGGCATTTCGAGCGTTTGACCCGCTCGCTGGCGGCCTTGCGCATCCCGGCACCCATGTCGCGGGCGGCGCTTCAGATGGTTTTTGCTGAATTGATCCGGCGCAACAACTCTCCGGCAAACGGTGTCCTCTATCTGCAGATTACCCGTGGGGTGGCGCCGCGAACCCACGCCTTTCCGCCGCGGGCAGTGCCGACACTGGTGGCTACTGTGAACTCCTTGCGGCCCGTTGATCCCGAGGTGCTGCGTGCCGGGGTCAGCGTGATCAGCCTGCCGGACATCCGCTGGCGCCGACCGGACATCAAGTCGGTCTCGCTATTGCCGAACGTGCTGGCCAAACAGCAAGCGCTGGAGGCGGGGGCCTACGAGGCATGGTTGCTCGATGATTCGGGAATGGTGACCGAAGGGACCGCGTCCAATGCCTGGATTGTCACCGCCGACGGCGACCTGGTAACCAGGCCAGCCGATATGAGTATCCTGAACGGGATTACCCGGCTGGTGGTCCTCGAACTGGCGCATCGTTCTAACATTCGTACGGTGGAACGGCCGTTCAGCCTTGCCGAGGCGAAGGCCGCCAAGGAGGCCTTTCTCACCGGGACCACATCCCTGGTCAAACCGGTGATTCGCATCGATGGCGCGACAATTGGCGATGGCCGCATGGGAACAATCACCGCGGCGTTGCAGGCGGCCTACCTCGAACGCTTAGAGGACGAAGAGTAAACCGGTCGATGATCCACTCACCAAGACGTGAACGCGGATCGGACGATGCACGGCCATTATCCCGGCCACGGGCGGTGATCTTTGACTGGGACAATACTTTGATCGACAGCTGGTCGGCAATCCAGGATGCGCAAAATCACACCCTCGTTGCCTTCGATATGCGTCCCTGGACAATGGAGGAAACGCGCCAGCGCGTCCGCGGCTCGATGCGGGAAACCTACCCGACGTTATTTGGCGACAAATGGGAAGAGGCGGGGAAAGTATTTCATAGCCGGTTTATGGAACGGCATCTTGAAAACATGGTGCCGTTACCCGATGCAGAAGACATGCTTGCTACTTTGAGTGAAGTGGGGCTTTACTTGGCAGTCGTCAGCAACAAAAAGGGGGATCTTTTGCGTACAGAGGTGGCGCACTTGAATTGGTCACGATACTTTTCCCGTGTCGTTGGTGCGCAGGATGCGGTCCGCGACAAGCCGTCGCCCGAACCGGTCATGCTAGCGCTGGATGGCAGCAATATCGCCTCCCGGGACGATGTCTGGTTTGTGGGTGATACGGATGTGGATTTGGAGTGCGCAGTCCGCGCCGGATGTGTTCCAGTGCTGCTACGCGAGACGGCCCCCGAAGCAAAGGAGTTCGTCGACTACCCACCGGTTGTGCATGTATCAGGGTGTTTGACGCTTTCAAAGGTACTGCAGACGCTGTAAGGTTAAGCGTATCCGCACGCTTGCCATCTTCTATCGGTGGCCGCAGCTGCAGGGAGCAAAAACGACGCAGCGAGCCGAATAAGTTAATTGGGGGAACCAAATAACAAATCGGCGACGTGCGCGAGTTGTAAAAGGATCGGACCGATGTCCTCGGAAAAATCACAAAATGTGCAGGACGTGTTTCTTAACCATGTCCGAAAAAACAAGACGCCAGTAACGATCTTCCTTGTCAACGGGGTGAAGCTTCAGGGTATTATAACTTGGTTCGATCAATTCTCAGTTTTGTTGCGACGTGACGGTCATACTCAGCTTGTTTATAAGCACGCGATTTCAACCGTTATGCCGTCCATACAGATACAGCTCTTTGAGCCTGATAAAGAGAATTCAGTCGCTTGATCTGAACCGTTCGGTCTTCAGTGATCGCTGACACACGCTCGCTTTCAAGCACAAAGCTTTGTATTGTCATTCATCCGCACTTCGTGAAAGGGCGGAGTGCTTCGGCTGCGGATCCGGAGGCGCGGCTGGCGGAGGCCGTTGCTCTTGTCAACGCTCTTGGTTTGGTGGTGGCGCATGCCGAGGTGGTGAACCTGCCGGTGCCGCATCCGGGAACCCTGTTCGGCGCGGGAACCGTCGATCGTCTGGCTGAGCTGATCGGTGCGCTGGCTGAGGACAGCGTCGCCGATCCGCTGCGTATTGCCTTTATCGATTCGGCAATGAGCCCGGTCCAGCAGCGCAACCTCGAACGACGCTGGCAGTGCAAGGTTCTCGACCGTACTGCGCTGATCCTGGAGATTTTCGGCGATCGGGCACGTACCGCCGAGGGCGAGCTTCAGGTCGAACTGGCAGCACTCAATTACCAGAAAAGTCGACTGGTACGCAGTTGGACCCACCTGGAGCGGCAGCGCGGTGGCCATGGTTTTCTCGGCGGACCGGGCGAGGCACAGATCGAAACCGACCGCCGGCTGATCCGCGAACGGATCACCAAACTCCGGCAGCAATTGGCTTCGGTCCGTCGTACCCGCGCCCTGCATCGTCGCGCCCGCAAGCGCGTCCCGTTCCCCGTCGTTGCTCTCGTCGGCTATACCAACGCTGGAAAATCGACGCTGTTCAATCGCTTGACGGAAGCGGAGGTGTTTGCAGCCGATCAGGTTTTCGCAACCCTCGATCCGACGATGCGACTGGTTCGCCTGCCATCCGGGAGGTGCATCATCCTCTCCGATACGGTCGGATTTATTTCCGATCTGCCAATCGAACTGATCGAGGCTTTCCGCGCTACCCTTGAGGAAGTGACCGAGGCCGATTTCATCGTCCATGTCCGCGATGTCTCGCAACCGGACAGCGACCGGCAAAAGGCGGACGTCAACAGCGTGTTGGCCAGCCTTGGCCTCGGCGACAGCGAGCCCGAGAATCTGCTTGAGGCGCTGAACAAGACGGATCTGCTGGCGGACGAAGAGCGTGAGCAACTGGCAAACCGGCTTCGTCGCGACCAGCGGCCAGGCATTATGCTGTCGGCGAAAACCGGCGAGGGGTGCTCTGACCTCCTGGCGACCCTTGACAGCTGTCTGGCGAGCCAGGCGCTGTGCGTGGAGCTGCATCTGCCATTGCAGGCCGGCGCCGAGCTGGCGTGGCTCTACGCTCACGCCGAAGTGATCGAGCGCCACGACACCTCCGCTGGTATCAACCTGCGCTTGCGGCTGAGTCCTGCCGATGCTGCTCGCTTCTTCCGTCGCTATCCGGATCTGGGGTCGATCGAGTCCTGCGCGGTGAAGAACTGAAGGTGCAGGCAGAAACCTCTGCGCAGCTGCAGCAGGCCTGCCGTAACATGCGACCTGCTGCAACCAACTGATCGCCCATGGCTGCCGGTTGCCTCCCGGCCTGTGATCTCTATGATCAAACGCTTACAAAGGCGTGAGCGAGGATCCCTGCGGCTGCCGGCGTCAATCCAGGGCTCGGCGGGCCGGCAGCAGTCGCAGCGAGAGGCGGGGGCCGTCTCGCGTCATCCTTAGGCAAGCGAGGCGCAGTCCATGGCCCAGGCCGAGGCACAAGACCGTTGGCGACGTAAGAATCAGCTGGTCAAGACCCAGCTCAATGTCATGGCGCGCCGGCAGACGCACCACGCGCTTGATCATATCGCTGCCCAGTTTGAGCTTCGCGGCAAAGGCGAAGCCGTCGCGTTCTGCTCTTTCGTGACCCGGGCGCTGCTGCAACGGGCGGAGTACGATCCCGAAGTTGCCCGGATGGTGGAGGATTTCGCCACCGGTTATCACCGTGATCGGGAGATCTACGCCGCGTGATCCCCTTGGATTTCTGTCGATGATGCTTGCCATCCCTTCCGATGTCGTCCTTACCGAGCTCATCCGCGACGTGGCCGCGGCCGAGATCTTGCCGCGTTTTCGCAACCTGGCAACGCACGAAGTCCGCGCCAAGTCGAGCCCGCTGGATCTGGTCACCGAGGCGGATATCGCCGCCGAGCGTCTGCTGACCGCAGCGCTGTCGTCGCTGCTGCCGGGCAGCCGGGTGGTCGGCGAAGAGGCCTGCGAGGCCGCTCCGCAGACCCTCGACTGGCTTGCCGGGTCCGATCCGGTGTGGCTGGTGGACCCGGTCGACGGGACGGTGAACTTCGCCCATGGCCGCGAATGCTTTGCCGTGGTGATTGCGCTCTGTCTCGGCGGTGCCACTGTCGCCGGCTGGATTTATGATCCGATCAACGCGCGGATGGTCCGCGCCCGTGCCGGCGAAGGCGCTTGGCAGGAGGATGCGGGCGGGACGGTGCAACGACTGCGGATCGCTGCGCCGGAGCAGGTGGCGGCGATGTCCGGCTCCCTGCCGTACCGATTGGCGTCGGCGTTGCGGACGCGCGCGGCCACCCATGCGGTTGTCCTGCCGCGCCAGATCAGCCGGGTGGGTTCCACAGGCCGTGAATATGCCGAACTGGCCCGCGGCCAGTTGGATTTTGCCGCCTACACCCGACTTAAGCCTTGGGATCATGCGGCAGGCGTGCTGATCCATCAGGAGGCAGGCGGCTACGGTCGTCTGCGCGCCGGCCCGACGCCCTATCGCCCGTCACCGCTCATCGGCGAAGGCACCCTGTTGCTGGCGCCGACACCGGACGCCTGGCAGCGGCTCGACGCGATGCTTGGGTAAGCAAGGGTAAACCAAAGTGTCAGCAGCGAGTCCCGGCAGGGCATATGGCGCCGGCCGGGACGCAGCGAAGGAGGACATGGACGATGCGAGCCGCATTCATTGGCCTTGGTGTCATGGGCTTCCCGATGGCGGGCCATCTGCAGAGCGCCGGCCATCAGGTCACCGTCTACAACCGTTCAGCGGCGAAGGCTGACGCCTGGGTCGAGCGCTATGGCGGTTGCACGGCACCCACACCGGCTGAAGCCGCACAGGGCGCCGATGTGGTCATGACCTGCGTTGGCAACGACCACGATGTGCGTGAGGTGGTGTTGGGTGTACACGGCGCGCTGCTGGCGATGTCAGCTGGCAGCGTTCTCGTCGATCATACCACCGCTTCAGCGGCTTTGGCGCGTGAGCTGGCGGCGGCTTCGGCGGCAAGTGGCGTCGGCTTCCTCGATGCGCCGGTGTCCGGCGGCCAACAAGGCGCCGAGGGCGGTCGTCTGTCGATCATGGTCGGTGGTGAGGAAGCGACCTACGAGCGGATCAAGCCGGTTCTCGCCGCCTATGGCAAGGCGATCACCCGCATCGGCCCCGTCGGCAGCGGCCAGCTGACCAAGATGGTCAATCAAATCTGCCTCGCCGGGCTGACGCAGGCCCTGGCCGAGGCCCTCGCCTTCGTCGAGCATGCCGGCCTTGATGGTTCGATCGTGCTGCAGGCGATCTCCCAAGGGGCAGCGCAGTCGTGGATGATGGATCACCGCGCTGGCACCATGCTGGATGACAAGTTCGATTTTGGCTTCGCCGTCAACTGGATGCGCAAGGATCTGTCCATCTGTCTCGATACGGCGCGATCGCTCGGGGCATCCTTGCCGGTGACCGCCGTCGTCGATCAGTTCTTTGCCGATTTGCAGCGGGACGGAGGAGGGCGGCGCGACATTACCAGCCTCATTCGCCGGCTGCGCGGCAGCGATGTGGCGACACCCGCGGTCGATTGAGCGCCGCATCACGACGATCGCCGCTTCGGCTTCAGTGGAAGCGGTCGAGGCCGAGGCCGTCGAGCGAAATCGCCGGCGGCCGTCCGAGAACGGCATCGGCAACGACACGTCCAGAGCCGCAGGCCATCGTCCACCCCAAGGTGCCGTGACCGGTATTGAGGAAGAGATTGCGGATTGGCGTCGCACCGATGATCGGCACGCCGTCCGGCGTTGACGGCCGCAGTCCGGCCCAGAACTCCGCCCTGTCCACATCGCCGCAGTGGGGAAACAGTTCGGTGGCTTTGGCGAGCATGAACTGCGCCCGGGCGTCGTCGATCCGGGCGTCGTAACCGGTGAATTCGGCGGTACCGGCGATGCGTAGCCGATCGCCCAGCCGGCTGTAGACCATCTTGAATTCATCGTCGATCAGGCTGACCGTCGGTGCCAGCGACGGCGCGACGATCGGCATAGTCACCGAGTAGCNCCTGCCGGGATAGACCGGCAGGCGAAGACCGAGCGGGCGCACCAATCGCGGCGAAAAGCTGCCGCAGGCGACGACGAAGCGTTCGCCGGTGATCGTCCCGGTGCTGGTTTTGAGAGCTTCGACGCGTCCGTACGATTCGACCAGGGAATTCACTTCGGTCGCATAGCGAAAGGTGACGCCCTGGGCAGCGCAGTGCTGGCTCAGTTCCATGGTGAACTTGTACGCGTCCCCGCTTTCATCGTCGGGACTGAAAATGCCGCCAATGAGCTGCGGCGCCACCGCGCTCAGCGCCGGTTCGAGGGCGACGCAGTCGGCGGCGCTGATGATCCGCCGCTCGCAGCCGAGGCTTGCCATGACGTCCACCAGCGGCAGCGC
The DNA here is from genome assembly GCF_014672695.1 of Defluviicoccus vanus. Classification (GTDB taxonomy): domain Bacteria; phylum Pseudomonadota; class Alphaproteobacteria; order Rhodospirillales; family Defluviicoccaceae; genus Defluviicoccus; species Defluviicoccus vanus. Next base: position 102,248 of record NZ_CP053923.1, read on the forward strand.
TGCCTCGTACTCGGCGCGGTCGCGAAAGATATGCAGAATGCCCCGCTGCAGCGCATCGTAGTGCAGGTCGTTCTCGTTCCGTAGGCGGGCGATCTCCCTTCGGCTGTAAAGGGCGAGGCGCAGCGCACGCTCGACGTTCCTTCGCACCCGGGCGGTGGTGCAGTTGCCGAGAAAGCGCCATAGCCAGCCGAACAGCAGCGGATCCCAGCGCAGGTGCAGCAGCAGCGGCGCATCGCTGCGGCCGAGCCATTTCAATGCCTTCCACGGTGTTGCCGGGGTCGCCCAGGGCGTTACATGGTTGGCGGAGATTTGGCCGCCATTGGCGAAGCTGGTCTCCAGGCCGCAGTCGGGCTGGCGTTCCACCACCGTCACCTGGGCACCCTGACGGGCCAGATAGAAGGCGGTGGTTATGCCGACAACACCGGCGCCGATGACGACGACAGAGGGGGAGGGCGCGTGCTGGGTCACTGAATCCGCGGACGACTGGAGATGGTTTGGTTCTCCTGTATATGCGGCTTTTGCCATTGCGTCGCCAAGCCCCGTTATTATGCTTCCTCGTGGCTGTGAAGCGATGGTGGATCGATGGCAGGGCGGCGCGAACTCCTTTTCGTCGAAGAAATGTATCGCAGCCGATGCGGCGGCTGCCGCTGCCGGAGTGCCGAGCCTCAGTCTGATGGAGGCGGCCGGGACGGCGGTTGCGCGTGCCGTCCGGAACCTCGGAGCGCCGCGGCGGGTAGCCGTGCTCTGCGGGCCGGGTAACAACGGTGGTGACGGCTATGTAGTAGCGCGGCTGCTTGCGGCGCGCGGCTGGCCGGTCGGCGTGTTCGCGCTGGGCGATCCGGCGACGCTGCGCGGCGATGCCGCCATCAATGCTGGCCGCTGGAGCGGCCCGGTAAAGCCCTTGGCGATTTCCTGCCTCGATGATGCGCCGCTCGTCGTCGATGCCCTGTTCGGCGCTGGTTTGACCCGGCCGATCGACGGCGTGGCAGCCGAGGTGATCGATGCCATCAATCAGCGCCGGCTCGATTGTATCGGTGTCGACGTACCGAGTGGTGTCGATGGCAACACCGGTGCGGTACGCGGCACCGCACCCCTGTGTCGGGCAACGGTGACGTTTTTTCGCGCCAAGCCGGGGCATCTGCTGCTGCCCGGCCGCGATCTGGTGGGTGAGTTGATCGTTGCCGACATCGGCATTCCCGAAGCGGTGCTGGACTCCATCACGCCCATGGCGTTTGCCAATGAACCAGCCGCGTGGCTTGATTGCTTCCCCTGGCCGCGCGCGGGCGGCAACAAGTATTCCCGCGGCCACGCTCTGGTGATCGGTGGCGATGCGATGACCGGTGCCGCACGCCTGGCGGCAGCGGCGGCGCGGCGTGTGGGCTCTGGTTTGGTCACCATCGCCGCTGATGCTGCCGCTTTTGCCATCTACGCCAGCGACCAGCCGGGAACGATCGTCGCCAATCTGGCGGGCGCCGAGGCCTTCGGCGACCTGATCGCCGATNNCTCGCGCAAGAACGCCATCCTGATCGGCCCTGGCGCCGGGGCGGACACCCGCACCCGCGACCGCGTGCTGGCCATCCTCGGTCAGCGTCGGACCACGGTACTCGATGCGGACGCCCTGACGGTGTTTCGCGATGATCCGGCGACGCTGTTCCAGGCCATCGACGGTCCCTGCATTCTGACCCCGCACGACGGCGAGTTCGCCAGGCTGTTTTGCGCCACGGGCGACAAGATCACCCGGACCCGGGCGGCGGCGGCGGCAAGTGGGGCGGTGGTCCTGCTCAAGGGATCGGATACGGTGATCGCTGCGCCCGACGGCCGGCTGGCGATCAACACCTCTGCCCCGCCGGAGTTGGCGACCGCGGGGAGTGGCGACGTGCTGGCGGGGATCATTCTCGGTCTCGCCGCCCAGGGGCTCGCCGCATTTGAGGCGGCGTGCGCCGGCGCCTATATCCATGGTCGGGGTGGCAGCAAGGTCGGGTGCGGCCTGATTGCCGAGGATATCATTACGACGGTGCCTGCGGTTCTGGATGAGCTGCGTCGATTCCGGCGGGCCGGCGGATGAACGATCGGTCCGGCTTGGCGTGCCATAAGCGCAGGTGAGGAGGTCAGAAGAAACATGACGAGAACACTGGCTCGGGTAGAAGAAACCCGCGGCGGCTTTCGCCAGGCGCTGCGCTCGTTGCGAATTCGCTGGCAGTCGATCGCCGGCGCCGACTACGACGCGGCCTGGGCGAGCACGCGGCCTGACCTGCCAGACGACGATATTCCACGCATTCGCGAACAGTTGCGCTCCTGTCTTGAGCGTCGCGGCGGCGATGTGGCCGCCCGTTCAAGAGCGGCGGCGCTCGGACAGTCCTATCTCGCCCTCGATGCTTCCGGCCGCGAACGCTTTCTGCGCGTGCTTGCCGAAGATTTCGATGTGGACGAGACGGAGGTGGAGAAAGCGGTCGCAGTCTTGAAAGAGGCGTCTGATCCGGATGCGCGTCGAATGGCCCGCCGCAAGCTTCGCCAGGCGCTGGAGGCGCCGCGCGTGCGCCTGCTCACCCAGTTCAACAGCCTGCCGGAAGGGGTGAAGTTTCTCGTCAACATGCGCGCCGAGCTATTGCCCTTGGCGCATCGCGACTCGNNGGCACTTGGGCAACTACAGGACGACATTCGTAGTCTGCTCGCCACCTGGTTCGACGTTGATTTCCTCGAATTGCGCCGCATCACCTGGGACACTGCTTCTGGCGCGTTGCTCGAGCGGCTGATTGCCTACGAGGCGGTGCATCCCATCGAGAGCTGGGACGACCTGAAGAATCGCCTCGACTTCGACCGGCGATATTTCGCCTTTTTCCATCCGCGGATGCCGAACGAGCCGCTGATCTTCATTGAGGTCGCCCTGGTGGATGGTATGGCCGGCAACGTCCAGACGCTGCTGGATCCCACTGCGCCGGTGCATGATCCGAAGGAAGCGGATACAGCGATCTTCTACTCGATCTCCAACGCGCAGCGGGGCCTCGACGGCATCAGCTTCGGCAACTTCCTGATCAAGCGGGTAGTCGACCAGCTCTCGCATGAATTTCCCGACATCAAGACCTACGCGACGCTGTCACCGATTCCCAGCTTCATGCCGTGGCTGCACAAAGTGCTCGCCGACGGTGACTCGGGGCTGTTGCTGCCCGCTGAACGCAAGGCGCTCGCTTCCAGCCTGGGCGTTGACAAGGGCGCCAAGGGATGGCTGCGGGAAGTCCTCGAGCGGACCGATTGGTGCAACGATACCAGCTTGAGCAAGGCGCTGCGGCCGATCCTGACGCGGCTGTGCGCGCGCTATCTGGTCAAGGAGAGCCGGAGCAACGGTACGGCGCTTGATCCTGTTGCCCATTTTCACCTCAACAACGGTGCACGGGTGGAGCGCATCAACTGGATGGCCGATCGTTCGCAGAAGGGGCTCAGCCAATCGGCGGGAATGATGATCAACTATCGCTACGACCTGAGCCGGATCGATGCCAATCATGAAGGGTACCGGACCGGCGGCAAGCGCGCCGTTTCATCGGCCGTCCGCGGGCTGCTCAGCGATTAGCACGCCATCCGACGCTCGATCGACGTCATCGGAGCCGCCACAAGCGGCTCGCGCCGTTGACGGGCGCAGCGTTGTGGGTTAAGCGCCGGGGATATACGCCGTTCGCAGCCGGGGAGTCATGCGATGTCGAGACAGTTGGTCACCATCTTCGGCGGGTCGGGGTTTGTCGGCCGGCACGTTGTTCGTCGTCTGGCAGCAGACGGCTGGCTTTGCCGTGTCGCCGTGCGCAACCCGGATTCAGCGACATTCCTCAAGGTGGATGGCGACCCCGGTCAGGTGGTGCCCTTTGCCGCTGACGTGACCGACATGAAAAGTGTCGAGCGTGCCGTGGTCGGTGCCAAGCGCGTCGTCAACCTTGTGGGTATCCTTTACCAGAAGGGACGGCGAACCTTTCAGCGGGTGCACGTGGACGGGGCGGCCAACGTTGCCAAGGCGGCACGCGCGGCGGGGGTAGAGCGGCTGGTGCAGATGTCGGCGATCGGTGCCGATCCGAATTCGCCCGCCGCGTACGGACGGACCAAAGCCGCCGGCGAAGCCGCCGCAAAGGCAGCGTTCGATGAGGTGTCGATCGTCCGGCCCAGCGTCGTCTTCGGTCCGGAAGACGATTTCTTCAATCGATTTGCGGCGATGGCGCGCATATCGCCGGTGCTACCGGAGTTTCCGGCGAAGTTCCAGCCTGTTTACGTCGCCGATGTGGCGAGTGCCATCGCGCGGATTCTCGACGATCCGGACACCCGCGGCAAGACTTACGAGTTGGGTGGCCCGCGGGTAATCACCTTCCACGAATTTCTTGAACTCGTCCTCCGCGTTACCGGTCGCCATCGGCCGATCGTCGCCATACCCATGTCGCTGGCAGCGCTGCAGGCGACGTTCCTTGAGCTGTTGCCGGTCCCGCCGCTGACCCGCGATCAGTTGAAGCTGCTCGGGCGCGACAATGTGGTTTCGCCGGGTGCGTTAACGCTCAGTGATCTCGGCATTTCGCCCACCACCATGGAGGCGGTGCTGCCAACCTACCTCCACCGCTATCGGCCGCAGACGAAGCAGCGCAAGCGGCTGGCCTGACTTCTTCATCATCCAAGATCTGAGCTTTCGGCCGCAAGAGAGCGCACGCACGCAAAGCGGCGGCCGGCAAAGCCGGCCGCAGGTGAGTGTAATGCGGAGGAAGCAAGGGACCCAATCGGAGGATGGTCCCGGCAATCGACGTCAAGCCGTTGCGCCGGGCAGGGGTATACGCCTGAGGGAGGCGTGCACCGGACGCCCGCGTGCAAGTTCATTATCGCCAGCGTCCAGCAGCATTACGCCGGTGCTACGGTCATGGATCACCTAAGCGGCGGCAAAAGCCCGATCAGCGACTGAAGCGTTGCTCGATCAGCCCATAAAGCGCGCGCATCCCCATCGCTTCGCCGCCTTCCGGACGGCCAGGGCGGCTGTCCGTATTCCAGGCCATCACATCCAGATGCACCCACGGTCGAACCGGCGCCGCGAACTCGGCGAGGAACAGGGCGGCAAGAATGGCGCCGGCAAAGGGCGTATCCGGGGCGTTGGTGAGGTCTGCCGTCTTGCCATCGAGGTGCCGGCGATAGGGCTGCCAGAGCGGCAACCGCCACAGCGGGTCACCCACTTCAGTGCCGATGGCGAGGAGACGCTCGGCGAGAGCGTCATCGGGCGTGAACATGGCTGGGACTTCGCTGCCAAGCGCGACCCGGGCGGCGCCGGTTAGCGTCGCCACATCGACCAGCAGCGCCGGGTCCTCGGTTGCCGCCTCCGTTAGCGCATCGGCGAGGATGACCCGACCTTCTGCGTCGGTGTTGCCGATCTCGACGCTAAGGCCCTTGCGGGTGCGGATCACATCGAGCGGCCGCATGGCATTGCCGGCGACGCTGTTTTCCACCGCCGCGATCAGCACCCGCAGGCGCACGGGCAGGCCAGCCGCCATGACCATCCGGGCGAGACCGAGAACGATGGCCGCACCGCCCATGTCTTTTTTCATCAGCTTCATGGCGCCGGACGGTTTCAGATCGAGGCCGCCGGTATCGAAACAGACGCCCTTGCCGACCAGGGTGACCTTCGGGTGGTCGGCCTCTCCCCAGGTCAGGTCGATGAGCCGTGGCTGCCGGTTGCTGGCACGGCCGACGGCATGGATGGCGGGATAGTTTTCTCGCAGCAGGTCATTGCCGACGGTGATGCGGTGGTGCGCGCCGAAACCGCGGGCAAGCGACCGGGCTGCCTCGGCCAGTTCCTCCGGGCCCATGTCGGAGGCGGGGGTGTTGATCAGATCGCGGACAAAGGCGACCGCCTCGATTGTCCGTTCCAACTGGGCGCGCGGCGCCGCCGACGGCCAGAGCAGGCGAACCGAACGGCTGGCACGATCACGGTAGCGATGGAAGCCATAGCTGCCGAGTGCCCAGCCAAGCACGGCATCGGCGGCGTCTTGGCCATGGATGTCGTCGGTTAGGCGATAAACACCTTCGGGCAGCTGGCGTGGAAGGCTCGCCCATTGCCAACGCGGCTCGTCACCAAGACCGAGGAGAATGCCGGCCAGTCCGCCGTCGACTGCGGGGAGCAGGCAGACATCGCCCGGGGTGGCGGTAAAACCGCACGCCTGCAGCCATGTGCGATCATCCGCATGGCGGGCGAGCCAAGCATCCAGATCACCCTTGCGAACGCCTTCGATGACACAGGCGTTGTTCGCGTCGTCAGTCAGACAGTCTGTGGCCGCCATTCATCGCTCACCGGAGGGCTTCATGCCGCTCTGCCAATAGTACCGGAAGGCACCGACATGCAGCGGGATGATGAGACCTTCGAGCGCGCGCGCCAAGCGGATTTCCCGACCAAGCGCTGATCCACCGTCGAGCACCGGCCGATTGCGTGGGTCCCATAATGCGGTGGTAATGGCGAACGCGAGATCATCATCCATCGCCGATGTCGTCAGCAGTTGGGCGCGTGGGCCCAGCGTTGCGATAGCGCCGATCCCGGGGTAGGTCCCCTCGGGGATGGTGAGCGGGCGCAGCGTCGATGAGGAGGCGGTGATGCTGGCAGCCCGTTCGCCGGCGATCGGAACGAGGGCGAGCGGCAGCGTATCGGTTAGATGGGTGACCGCGTCCAGCGGATAGCCGCCGACCATGAAGAACGCATCGATACTGCCGTTGGCGAGGGCGCCGGCGGCGCGCACCAGAGAATCATAGGAGGCAATCAGCGCCGATTCCTTCAGGTTATAGGCGTGTAGCACCACCCGGACGGTAGCCAGCGTCCCTGAGTTCCGTTCGCCCAGCGATACACGCCGACGCGCCAGATCGGCTACCGAGGCAATGCCGTTGTCACGGCGGGTGACCAGATGCAATGCCTCGCCAAACAGGCTGGCGATGGCGCGCAGTTGCACCAGAGGCGGCTTGCTGGCGAATGGCCCGGCGGCGGTATAGGCGTCGCGAGCGACGTCGGCCTGTGAAATCGCCAGATCGACGGTTCGGCTGGCAAGATCGAGTAAATTCGCCACCGAGCCAGGCGAGGCGACCGCGGCGGCAATCACCCCCGGCACCCCACAGCCGCCGCGAGGACCGCAGGTCATGGAGCCGGGTGGGCTGCTGATCACATTGGCAATGAGACCACCAATGGGAAAATAGCTGCCACCGATGGGACCTGTGCCGATGCGAAGAAATCGTTCGCCTGCCGCTTGCGCCAACGGCAGTCGCGACAGCGCGGCAAGCGCCGGTGCAAGAGCGAGGATGGACAGAAGACGACGGCGGCGAAGCGACATCGGCGGATGTTTCCCAGGCTCACTTGCCAGGCTCACTTGATAGCGAGTTAGGTACGCAAGTCCTCGGCCAGCGCCAAGCCAAACATTCGACTAGGCGGCGGTTTGTGACGGATTGTCGACCAGTTGTGACCCATCTGAGGGGGTAGAGGCCGCCTCGGCCCGCAGTCGTCGCTGATAAAGCCGGGCGCTGATGGGGATCGACGCCAAATAGGCAATTTCCGTCAGCAGCAACACCAGCCAAGGGTTGCTCAACAGGCCGGCGAGATAGAGGCCAATCAGCACCATGGCCGGAAGAACCCAGCGCTGATTGATACGAACGCGCTTGAAGGTAAAGGTGCGAATGCGGCTGACGAGGAGGTAGGAGGTGGCGACAACGAACACGGCGACAAACGCCGGATGGCGCAGCAGCGGCAAGTCCAGTTGGAACCACATCACCATCGGCAGCAGGGTCAGTCCGGCGCCGGCGGNGGAGGGAACGCCGATAAAGAAGGCGCGGTTCCACGCCGGCTGCGTCTCGTCGTCGACCGTGGTGTTGAACCGGGCAAGACGGAGTGCACAACACATGCACAGGAGAAGCACCAGCCACCAACCGATTCGTCCACTCTCCTGCAGCGACCAGAGATAGAGGATGAGCGCTGGCGCGACACCGAAGCAGAGGAAGTCCGATAGCGAATCCAATTCGGCGCCAAACTTGCTCGCCCCCTTGAGAATGCGGGCGATGCGGCCGTCGAGGCCATCGAGGATACCAGCGACGACGATCGCCATCACCGCCGGCTCCCAGCGCTCCTGCAGGGCGAAGCGGAGCGCGGTAAGCCCCGCGGCCAACGCCATCAGCGTCAGCACGTTCGGGATCATCCGGTTGATATGCAGGCCGCGCAGCCGATCGCGCCGAGAGTTCATCACTGCTGTCCTACCGCTGTTCTGCTTCGCGGGCCGGCTCCGGCGTCGAGCGGTCGGCAAGCACCGTCTCCCCTCCCACCGATCGCTGCCCGACCGCCACCAATGGTGCCGTTCCCTCCGGCAGGTAGACGTCGGTGCGGCTGCCGAAGCGGATAAGCCCAAAGCGTTGGCCGGTTTGCAGGGTAGCACCTTCGGTAACAAAGCCGACGATGCGACGCGCCACCAACCCCGCGATCTGCACCACCACAACGTTGGTGCCGTCAGGTGTTTCGATCAGCCAGGAGCGTCGCTCATTGATCGCGCCGGCAGTGGGGTCGCCGGCATGACGAAAGGCGCCTCGCGTATGGATCGACCGGATCACGCGACCGCCGATCGGCATACGGTTGATATGCACATCGAAAATGCTGAGGAAGACGACGATCCGTGTGCACGGGACCGCCGGCAGCGCCAGTTCTGGTGGCGGAATGGCCTCGTCAATGGCGACAATCCGCCCGTCGGCGGCGGCGACGATCAGGCCGTCGCAGATCGGCGTCATCCGCTCGGGGTCGCGGAAGAACAGGGCGCAGGCAACAGCGAGCACCGCAAAAAGGATGCCGACATAGACCGACAGGAAGAGGGCGAGCAGCGCCAGGACGGCGAAGGCGAGGATAAAGGGCCGGCCTTCAGGGTGAATGCGCAGTGGCGCACTGCCCTGGAACGGGTTTAGGGACAACAAGGTGCGTGCCACCGTTAATCAGAGTTCGGCAATTTGAAGGTTTGCCCTGGGAAAATAACGTTCGGATCGTTGATGCGACTGCGATTGGCCTGGAAGATGATCGTATAGGCAACCCCCTGACCGTACGCGTTACGGGCGATCCGCCAGAGATTATCGCCCCGCTGGACGACGATCGTTCCTTTCGGCTGTTCTCCGGCGGCCTTGGCTGGGATCAGCCGCAGACGACTGACGAACGAGCCGATGATCCGGTCGCTGCGATCGAGTTCTTCCACACGCAGAGTGTGGTCGTTGGCAGCGGAGAGCGGGCGCGGCGTCAGTGTCCAGCGGCCGTTGCCATCGGCGTTGGTCTGACCGAGGAGCCGATCATCGACGATAACCCGGACCGTAGAACCCGGAACGCTGGCATGGCCGCTGGCCGCCAGTCGTCCGCTGGCGTCAATATCGACGACGTCGACCGTCAGCTTGCCGCTGCTGATCGCCTCGCCGGGCGCTTGCAGCACCGTCGGTGCGGCGTCGCCGGACCGCGGCATCAGGATAGCGATCGGTCGCGAACCGCCGGTTGCCGACGTGCCGGCGATATCCTTGTTCGGCTCGGGAATAATGATCAGCACCTCACCCTCGCTGGCGACGGCGCTCCCGTCCGCGGTCGGGACTTCGAGGGTCAATCGGTGCGCTCCCGCAGGCAGTGGCGCATCTGGGACAAACACCCACTCGCCGCGGCGATCGGTGGTCGCCTCGCCGATCGGCTGCCCGTCGCTCTTGATGATGACCGTTACGTCCGAAGACGCCCGGCCGGCCAGAACGGCATCCCCGGTCGTACCGATCCGGGCGATGTCGAATGTGGGCTTGATCGGATTAGCAGTGGCGGCGTCGACCGGTACCGGCGCGACGGCCGTCACGGCCTGGCCGGGGACAGTTGCCGGCGACGCTAAATCGTCGACGCCGCGATGATAGTTGAGCGCGATCGCCACGGCAACGGCGAGGACACCAGCGCCGGCGATCAGCAATGGGCGGTAGGATGAGTGCGGAGTGTCGCTGTCTAGGGTGCGCATGATGGTACTCAGTAGAAGCTAGTACGCGAGTGCCTTCGGTGCAAACGCAACGCCAAGGTCATGAATACATTTCCTGAGGATAATCATTGTCCGCCCGTTCATGTTCGCAGGCAATCGAGATAGCTGTCCATCATCTCGGCGCGGGCGGCGATGCGGCCAGCCCGCCGGGCAACCAGGGCGCTTGGTCGCGCCGGCGATCGCTCGCGCGGGTTGGGGAGTACCGCCGCAATCAGCGCTGCTTCACGTGGCGTGACTTGTGCCGCAGACTTGCCGAAGAAGCGTTGCGCTGCCGCTTCGACGCCATAAATGCCTGGGCCGATTTCGATCACGTTAAGGTACACTTCCAAGATCCGTCGCTTGTTCCAGACCAGTTCGATTTGCGGCGTCAGCCAAGCTTCAATGGCCTTGCGGACCAGATCACGCCCCGGCCAAAGCACGATGTTCTTCGCCGTCTGCTGGGTGACGGTTGATGCGCCGCGCGGTCGTTCGCCTTGCATCCAGTCGTCGAGTTCATCCGAGATCGCGTCGACGTCGAAGCCGTGATGCGAACAGAACCGACTGTCCTCGGCGGCGAGCACGGCGCGCTCGAGATGCGGCGATACCTGCTTCAGTGGCGTCCAGCGGTAGTCCCAACCTTCTCCCTGGACCAATCGGATCACCATTAACGGGGTGATCGGCGGGGCGATGAACCTGTAGACGACGATGACGAGCAGCGGCAAGACCAACACCGCAATCACAATCTTCAGCATCGATCGGCGCAATCCTGATTTCATCATTGCTGCTGGCTATCCATCCTCCGCCGCTTGAACCACAGGGACGGCAACCTTGGGATCGATTGATGTTCGCACATGCGCAAGCTAATGCCACCGTTTTATATGCTTTATAACGCACATGCACAAAATGGTCGCAAAAGCTCACAAAGTTCGCGATTGAAGTCTGGTAACTGCCTCATTTCTGCTACATAATCGGAACATAATCAGACTGAGAGATGGTGGAAGGACCTAAGCACCTTGTTTCGCCAAATCTCTGAGTCAAAGACCGTCGCGAATCGCAATCGGGATAGCCGCCGGTTGCCAACGTTAGCGGAGAGATAAAGGAACAATGGGAGTATGACGTTGGTTCATGTTCGCGGTCTGATGGCTAAGCTCGAAGAACAGGTAAACAAATCAACAGCGACACAATAACGCAGATAACGATAATGAGTGCCATTCAGCAAAAAAATGTGCCGGAATCCAAGGCTTCGATTGGCGTTACGGAGGCGTACCTGAACAACACCTTCAACTGCAACCCTCTTGCCTGCAATTATCGTCCGCCCCGGCGTGACCGTTCATCACGCAACGGCCGGGGCAGGGATCTGCGTCGGATCGGTTTGGCCTTATGCGTTGCCTCTTCGGCGATGACGCTGGCTTCAGCAGTGACGTTGGCAGTCTATCTTCTATGAACGGCAGAAGCTAAAGGCGAGAGCGCCCGGCGTCAGAGCAGCCAACGTCCGCGCGTGGCCGGCTGCTCATTGGCCGAGGAAGCGAGCCGGGCGCTTCTCCTTGAACGCGGTGAGGCCTTCTTCGTAGTCGTGACTGTCGTAGACAACACGGCGAAGACCCTGCAGCCGTTCGAACATGCCGGGTGTCATGGCGTGCGCACTGGCGAGGAGGCGCATTTCCTCCTTCATTGCAGCGATGCTCAACGGCGCATTACGGCTGATCTGTGTCGCCAGCGTCTGGACGAAGGCTTCGATTTCTTCCGCCGGCTTCACGTGGTTGACAATACCCAGGCTTTGCGCCCGCTCGGCGGTTATGGGTTGTGCCGTGAACAGCATTTCCTTCGCCGTCGACAGCGGGATGGTGTTCATCAGCGTCAGCAGGCCGCTGAGATTGTAGGGAATGCCAAGTTTTGCCGGCGTGACCGCGAAGGTCGTATTCGGGGTGGCGACGACAATATCGCAGGCCATGGCGACCTCACAGGCTCNCCNCCAAACCCCGCCTTCGATCAGCGCCAGCACCGGAGCCGGGAATTCCTGGATGGCGCGGACGATAACCCGCAGCGCGTCTCCCCAGCCAAGAGGATCGCGTCCGGAGTTCGGTAGTTCTGAAATGTCGTGCCCAGCCGACCAGACGCGCGCGCCAGCCGGTGCGCGCAGAATGACAGCACGAATACTGTCGGCGCGAAAGCGATCAAGCGCCGCACGCACCCCGCTGATCAAGGCCTCGGACAGCGCGTTTCGCCGCTCCTGATTGTTCAAGACGATGGTGCCGATGCCATCGCGCTGATCGTCGAGGACGATCCCCATCTTGCGGTCTCCTCTGCTGCTGTCACCTTGGGCGGGCATCTTGCCGCGTGCGAGGCGTAAGAACCCTGCGCCGACGGTAGAAGCGGTGCCACGACGTCGGCGGGCGGTTAACCATCCGCAGGGTCGCGTATTCGTCGCACCTGCGGCAGGCAAACGCAACTGCCGACCATTGCCGCCCGCGTTTCGTGTTCCGTGCAGGCGCTCGGCTTAACCGAGCCAAGCCACTCTCCTCCTGGCGATCTCCCGCTTTACCAAAGCTTAAGGGCAGTTGATCACACTGCGCAGGCAGAGATCACGTTTGGCCTGGCGAGGCGCCCGATGATCGAGTCGACCCGCACGTCGCTATTCGCGCAGATGCAAGCACGCTTGGACTGGCTCGATCGCCGCCAGGGCGTTCTCGCGCAGAACATTGCTAACGCGGACACGCCCGGCTATCGGCCGCAGGACCTCAAGGCTTTCGATAGCAACGCGTTAAACAGCGGCGGCCATGCGTGTTCAGGGGACACGACTGCATATTACGGCGGAGAATCTCGCCAACGCCGAGATCGACAGCGCTTCCGCCAGACGGCCAGCCTTACCGGCGCAAGACGCTGACCCTCAAGAACACCCGCGACCGGACCCTCGATGCCGCACCAACCTTGCCTTGGGTCTGCTCGGGCGACTGATGCCACAGCTGAACGTATTCTTTTTCGGCATGCCGCGGCAAATTTCTTTACAGCTGTTCCTGGTAATGATTACCCTTTCGGGTGTAATGATCCTGTTCCTCAACGACTTTGCCAACGTGCTTAGCATTTTTGGGCGCGGCTGATAGAGCGGATCGCCGATGGCTGACCAAGACGACGCGTCGCGCACGGAAGAGCTGACCAGTAAAAGGCTGGCCTATACCAAAGAGTCAGGACAGGTTGCGGTCTCGCAGGATGTCAAACTGTGGGCGGCTCTCACAGCAAGTGCCATTCTCTCCAGCTATTGTCTCTCTGGTGCGGCTCGCCATCTCTATCATATTGTTTTACCGTTTCTGGTGCTACCGGAGAGATTTGCTTTATGGAGCACTGAAGTACAAGCCGGATTTGTCCAAGCAATGATCGGGATTGGCGCAATCGTGGCACCGGTGATGCTGGCCTTGGCCGCCGTCGCCGTCGGCAGCAGCTTAACCCAATCAGGGCTTATCTGGGCACCCGGGCGGATCAAACCCGACGTCAGCAAGATTTCCCCGCTGAAGGGATTGCAGCGACTGTGCTCGCCGCAGTCCCTGGTCGATTTCATCAAGGGACTGGTCAAGGTCGCGATCGTCGCCGCTGTCGCCGGCGCGCTCGGCCTGCCGCTTCTCCATCATGCCGAAGCGTCGCTCGCCCGTTCGCTTATGCCGCCGTCGACCTCGACGAAGAGGTTCCGGCCGAACATTACCAGGCGGTGGCACTGATCATTGGTCATGTGATGCGGCTCGATCAGCGGCGTCAGTCGGGCGAGCACGGCCAACAGCGCTCAAACGCACCGCGCAGGAGAGTGCAGTGATCAGATTCAGGTGTTGCAATCGACCGCCGCTGCCGCTGCGGCGAAGCGGACGTCAATGAGACGCCGACGCAGCACGGCGACGGTCGCCGCAACCGCTTCAGCCGCCGCAACGGCAATGGCGCCGCTCAAATCGCTCAGATCACTCAAGTCGCCCAAATCGGTGGAAGCCGAGAGCCTCTGGGCGTTACCGCTGGTCGAAGCCTTGCCCGTCGGTATCGCCAGCGTCGATCTGAGCGGGTTCATTCTCCACTGCAACGAGGCATTTGCCCGCATCGCCGGCAGCGATGACACCGACGCGTTGCGCGGCCGGCCCCTGGCCGGGCTGTTCGTCCGCGCTGACCGCGATGACCTGACCCGGCAGCTGTCGAAGCTGGTGATGGGAGCGGCAAAATGCGTGCGGCTCGATGGCCTAGGGGCGGACCGGAGCGGCTTGCCTTCGATCGTCAGTGGGACTGGGCCACTTGCGCTCGTGGCCTTTCCGCTTATCGAACGCGGGGACGTCAACAGCATCGGTGTCTGCGTCGTCGCTGAGATCGAACGGGTGGTGGATGGCGCCGCTTTGGCGCAGCGGCAGAAGATGCAGGCCGTTGGCCAACTGGCCGGCGGCATTGCCCACGACTTCAATAACCTGCTGACAGCCATGCTTGGCTTCTGCGACCTGCTGCTCACCCGCCATCAGGCGGGTGATCCGTCGCACGATGAGATTCAGCAAGTGCGCGATAACGCCATTCGTGCCGCCGGACTGGTTCGGCAGTTGCTGGCCTTTTCGCGCAAACAGACGCTGAGCCCGGTCCACCTCAGCGTCGAGACGGCTCTGGCCAACTTATCGGCCATGCTGCCGCGACTGCTTGGGCCGGCGATCGAGTTCCGCCTCAATGTGGCCGCCGATGTGGGCGATATCGAGGTTGATCCGAACCAGTTCGACCAGATCATTATCAACCTTGCGGTCAATGCCAAGGATGCGATGCCGGGCGGCGGCACGCTGACGATCCGCACCCGCCAGTCGCGTCGGTCGGATCACACGGACTGTGCCGGTGAGGTCATTCCTGCTGCCGATTACGTGTGCATCGATGTTTCGGATACCGGCGTTGGCATCCCGAAGGAGATCATCGGCCACATCTTCGAGCCGTTTTTACCACCAAGGACGTCGGCGCGGGGACCGGCCTCGGCCTCGCCACCGTCTTCGGCATCGTCCGCCAGATGGGCGGCTTCATTCTCGTCGACAGTGCACTCGGCGAAGGCACGACATTTACGGTAATGCTGCCGGTGTGTGCGGTGGGGAGGGCGGAGGGCCCCTCCGATCCGGCTGCTATTGCCAAAACCGACGAGGCTTCGGCAGCGCGGCCGCTGGCCATGGGCGAGACACCGACGGTGTTGATCGTCGATGACGAAGACCCAATCCGGGTGTTCGCCGCCCGCGCGCTACGCAAGGCCGGCCTGCGGGTGCTGGAAGCGGTCAGTGGCGAACAGGCGCTGGAAGTGATCGCGACCCGTAGCGAGCCGATCGATGTTCTTTTGACCGACGTGATCATGCCGGGGATGGACGGTTACACCCTGGCGCAGATCGTTCGTCGCGATCATGCGAACCTGCGGGTGATCGCCATGTCAGGCTTTCAAGAGGATGCAATCCTCGCTGGTCGCAACAACGAAGTGGAGGTGAGCTTTCTCGCCAAACCGTTCACCCTGGCCGAGCTGAACGGCAAGGTTCGAGCACTGCTGCAGCCGGCTGGCCGGCGCTGAGGCCGGCCGATGCGTCCGGTGGATGCGGCAAAACGAGCGGATATCCGCCACGTTTTGCCGGCAGCGGGGTTGCAATCAGAAGCGCAGTCCGGACGGGCCCAGGGCCAGCGTGCGCACCAGTTCGGCCTGGCGATCGGTAAGCGTCTTGCCGAAGATTTGCTTCAGATGTTTGCGCACCGTCTCATAGGTCAGACCAAGTGACTCCGCCACCTGCTCCAGCCGCAGCCCCTTGGCGAGCTGGACCGCGACACGCGCCTCCGCCCGACTGAGGCCATAGAGACGGATCAACCGTTTCGGGTCAATTTCGCTCGGGCGCTCGGGATCGCCGATGAAGACGATCGCCGCGGGGTCGTCGTAGTCGCGGGAAATCGGATCGCTATCGGTGGCGAGGGCGAGCAGGGTCATCGGCCGGCGGTCACCGTCGCGCGGAACGCTGATCGCCTGGATTTCGCCGGTCATGTCCGCGGTGGGGCGGAGAGTTGTGGAGGAGAGCACGTCGCGGAACAGGACGCGTCCCGCCGCCAGCTTGAGCCCCAGGCCGCTGTTGCCGGNTGTAAAGGCAGGTTCGGTGGCCAGCACGTCGCGCGCCAGACGATTGGCAAACAACGCNNGGCGGCCGATGGCCGAGACGACGATGACGCCGATGGGCAGGACGTCGAGGGCATGGGCGTGAACCCGCCCCATTTCCTGCGCCCGACGAAGGACGACGCCGGCGCGCAAGCCCTGACGAAGGTGAGGCAGCAGGCGTCCCATCAGAACGGCGTCGTCGTCCCAGAAAGCGCCCTTGTCCTTGGAGCGGGCCATCATCAGCAGCGTGACCACGTTGCCATCGATGTCGACGATGCCGAACAGATGGTGGAAAAGGTCCTGCGGCTGCGCCCACTCGGTATAGAAGGGGCTGCCGACCACCTCCGCATCATCGGCGAGCATTTGCCCGGTGCGGACGCCACCCCGNNGACCTGGCAGCCGCTCGGGGATCAGCAGCCAAGGATTGAACCGTCCATAGTTTTCGCCGTAGCTGTCGACGAAGGACTGCTCAATGCCGGTCGACTCTTCAATCCGACCACTGCCGCTGGCGAGATCGTGCACGGCAATTGCGCAGGCGTCGGCATGGGCCGCATCACACATCTTGCGCAGAATGTCCGGCCAGGCCTTGCGGTCGAGGCAGGCGGTGTAAAATCCGGCGACCAGGTCGGCGAGGAGGATTCCCCAGCGGCCGAAATTATCCATCGCCACCAGGGGCTGCGCTGGCAGGGTGGTATCCGCAGCGAGCCGCGGCAAGCCGCCGTCGGACTGTCGCCGGTCATAAGCCGCGACGCCGCTGCGCCGGTCGGTGCCGCCGCGACGCTCGTTACCCTGGCGACGATCCACGAAGCACCGCCGGTCGTTGCCCGACCGACGATCGGTATTCGATCCGCTCGACATCACCAATGTCAACCCTTCCCGATCCTTGTCACAACAACAGTTATTCGCCCCACATGGGCCGATCTGCGCGCCAGATTCTGACCTGCGTTGTGACCTTTCGACGCATAGTAAAGATATTGCCGCGGCGGTTGCAAATGTCAGTCCTGCATAGCGGCTCGGCGTAAAATTTCTAACCCAACTGGGACTTCGGTCAAAGCCCAACACGGTTACCCCTTATGGGTTCATTAAGCTTGCAGCGAATTCAACGTCTTAGAAAAAGTGCGTTTATGTATACCCTTTTTAGGGTAAATATCTTGCGTTGTAACCGTCATCGCACCTGTGGAATAAGGAAGCCGTTTGGATGTTCAATGGCAGATTTCGCCTCGTGGACGGGGATACAGTGGACAAGACGCGCGCCATCGATGCTGCCGTGGGTCAGATCGAACGAGCCTTCGGCAAGGGCGCCATCATGCGCCTGGGTCAACGCGAGACGGTGGAAACCGAAGTCGTCCCCACCGGGTCGATCGGACTCGATATCGCACTCGGGATCGGCGGCCTGCCGCGAGGGCGANNGATCGTCGAGATCTACGGACCGGAGAGCTCGGGAAAGACGACGCTCGCGCTGCACGTCATCGCCGAAGCACAGAAGCGCAGCGGCATCTGTGCCTTTATCGATGCCGAACATGCGCTTGATCCCGTCTACGCCCGCAAGCTCGGCGTCGATGTGGATAACCTGCTGATTTCGCAGCCGGATGCCGGCGAACAGGCGCTTGAGATCGCCGACACGCTGGTGCGTTCCGGCGCCATCGACGTCCTCGTCGTCGATTCGGTGGCGGCACTGGTCCCGCGCAGCGAACTCGAAGGCGAGATGGGTGACCAGCAGCCCGGTCTGCAGGCGCGGCTGATGAGCCAGGCGATGCGCAAGCTCACCGGCAGCGTGTCGAAGTCGCGGACGATGATCATCTTCATCAACCAGCTGCGGATGAAGATCGGCGTCATGTTCGGCAATCCGGAGACCACCACCGGCGGCAACGCGCTGAAGTTCTACGCCTCCATTCGCCTGGAAATCCGCCGCATCGGCGCGATCAAGGACCGCGACGAAGTGGTCGGCAACCAGACTCGGGTCAAGGTGGTCAAGAACAAGATGGCGCCGCCGTTCAAGATGGTCGAATTCGACATCATGTACGGCGAGGGCGTATCCAAGGTCGGCGAGCTGCTCGATCTCGGCGTCAAGGCCGGCGTGGTGGAGAAGTCTGGGTCCTGGTTTTCCTCCGGCTCCGAGCAGATCGGCCAGGGGCGCGAGAACGCCAAACAGTACCTGCGCGAGCATACCGCGCTCGCCGCCGAAATCGAGGGCAAGATCCGTCAGAACGCCGGCCTCGTCGCCGAGGCCTTGCTGACCGGTGGCGAAAGCAGCGAGGAAGAGGGGACGGCGGGCGAATAGCCGCGGCCACGGCGCCCGGCGCCGCATGCTCCGGCCTGCCGGGCTTGCCATGGATCTGGCGTTTCCAGCTTGCCTGTGAAAAAATAGCGGCTTGAAACCCAGAGGGGGCGGAGCATTCGGGGGTGGACAGCGCGGCGACGACGGATCGGCCACTCAGCCTGTTCTATTCATACTCGCATAAGGACGAGGACTTTCGGAGCGAACTCGGCAGCCATCTGTCGTTCCTGCGGCGGATGAACCTGGCCGCCGAGTGGCATGACCGGATGATCGGCGCCGGCGACGACTGGAAGCGCGCGATCGACCTCAATCTTGCTTCGGCCGACATCATTCTGCTTCTGGTGAGTGCCGACTTCATCGCCTCCGATTACTGCTGGGGCGAGGAGATGGCGAAAGCGCTTGCTAAGCACAGGGCTGGAAAAGCGCGCGTCATCCCAGTCATTCTACGCCCCTGCCACTGGACCAGCACACCGATCGGCCGGTTGCAGGCGGTGCCGAAGGACGGCAGTCCGGTCAGCGAGTGGACGAACCGCGACGCGGCCTTCTACGATATCGCCGTGGCGGTGGAGGGGACGATCCAGGAACTGCACGAACAGCGTCGTCGGGCGGCGGAAGAGGCGCAGCGCGAGGCGGCGGAAGCGCGCCAGCAGGCGGAGGCGACTGCTGCGCCGGCGGATGCACCCAAACCTAAACCTCCAAGTCAACCAAGACGCCGAGGCGACGTCTACATAGGCGTGAATCCGCGGGATCTTCCCGACGTCGCTGTGTTCAAGGACTTCGATGAACCCTGGTGTCCGGAAATGGTGCTCATCCCGAAGGGTTCATTCGTTATGGGTTCGGCCGACGATGAGGAAGGGCGGGAGAAGAATGAAGGGCCGCAGCATCGCGTGACTTTCGATTGCCGCTTTGCCCTCGGCCGCTACTCCGTCACCTTTGAGCAGTACGATCATTTCTGCGTCGATACGGGCCGTGAGAAACCTAGTGACGACGGTGCAGGCCGCGGCCGCCACCCGGTTATTAACGTGAGCTGGCAGGACGCCGCGGCGTATTGCGTTTGGTTTGCCAAGGCGAGCGGGAAGTCCTACCGCCTGCCGAGCGAGGCGGAATGGGAGTACGCGTGCCGCGCGGGAACAACGACACGCTATTCGTTCGGCGACAAGATTTCCCGAGATCAGGCAAACTTCGTATATGGCGTTTGGAGGAACTTCGGGACACTACTGGGCAGCGCGAAGACGGCAGACGTTGGCAGCTACCTGTCAAACCCTTGGGGCCTCTATGAGATGCATGGCAACGTCTGGGAGTGGGTAGAGGATTGCTGGCACCACAACTACCAGGATGCGCCGCAAGACGGTTCGGCCCGGGGTCCGATAACCCCGCCGTTNCGGGTGGCCCGCGGCGGGTCTTGGGACGACTTTGCGAGGTTGCTCCGCTCGGCCGCTCGGAACAGGTGCTTTCCCGTCAGCCGGAACATCAGGGTCGGGTTTCGTCTGGCCATGACGCTTACCCCTTGACACTTTATTTCTCTACCGAAGAGCGTATCGGGTATCCATGAAGAGGCGGGCCATCTAGCAGCCTGTCGGACTTGCGTCTCGGGCGTCGCCGGACCTGCGTAGGGATCGGTGCGTCGGCGCCTCTGTCAGCGCCATTTTGGGCGGTGCGGTCGCGCTGGCGCGCCTGCGGAACTGGCCGCGCAGGCTAGACGGCGCGGCTGAGGGCGAACATCCGCTTCAGGTTCCATGCCATGGTTACAAGCCTCCACTCGCCACGGGCGGCATTGAGCCCGCGCAGCAGGAACTGCCGGAACCCCAGCACGGACTTGATGATGCCAAACACTGGCTCGGGCGTCTGCTTGCGCAGGGCGTAGAGCGCGCGGCCCTGCGGCGTGCGCAGCCGATACGCCATCGCCTGAACCGGGGTGGGGTCTTCGGGCGCCGGTGGCGCCGCAGCGAAGCGCTCTTGCAGGCTGAGATGATGCGCCTCGCGACCAAGTGCGATCAGCGGTTCGATCCCGCCGGCCACACAGGCCTGCACATTCGCCTCGCTGAAGTAGCCATTGTCCGCCAACAGCATGTCCGGCCTGCCGAGCACGTCCGGCAGAGTGCCGATCTTGTCCAGCATGGGTGTAAGCTGCTGCTTGTCGTTGGGCGCCTGCACCACGTCGGCGACCACCACCAGCAGACTGCCCGCCGCCACCGCCGCCTGCGCATTGTAGCACTGCTCAAAACCGCCGCCCGCCACCGCCATGATGCGGCTTTCCTCGTCGGTCAGATTGATCTGATCCGTGGGCAGCGGCGTCGCCACCGGCGGCTTCGGCTCACGGCCCGTGGGCTTCTTGCCGGTGGCCGCTGCCTTGGCGTCCCGTGCTGCGAGTTTCGCCTGATGGTCTGCCTGCTCCCGTTCGAAGCGTTCCTTCGCGCGGGCCTCGATCTTCGCCCGGGCCTCGGCGAGCCTGGACAACCGTTCCTCACGTCGCGCCAGTTCGTCGGGGATCGACATGCCGTCAGCGATGTCCACCTGGTCCGCCGCTTCTGCCTTGGCCATGAGATCGGCCACTTCGGCCTGCAGTTGGGCCTCCAGCTTGCCCGCATGGTCATAGGACAGCGCGCTGTGCCGGCTGGCATTGGCGTGGACCTTGGTCCCGTCGAGCCCGACCGTTCCCAGCTTCAGCACGCCCATCTCGCGCGCGAGCACCAGCACCTGGACGAACAGCTTCTCGATCTGCGGCAGAAAGCGTCGGCGGAACGCGGCGATGGTGTCATGGTCCGGATGATCGTTCGCCGCGATGAAGCGGAACGCCACGCTGTCATAGGTCGCCCGCTCCAGCTTGCGGCTGGAGAACACCCCGGTGGCGTAGCCGTAGATCAGAATGCCCAGCAGAAGGCTGGGGTGGTAGGACGCTTCCCCAGAGCCACGGTAGCTGCCGGTCATCGGCCGCAGATCCAGCCCCGCGATCACCTCCACCACGAACCGCGCCAAGTGCCGCTGCGGAAGCCACTCGTCCACCGACGGCGGCATCAGAAATCCGCTGTCGCGGTCGATCGGGCGGAAGTTGCTCATGCCGAAGAGGTCCGGGCCGGGGGCGTGAATCCATGCCCGGATTCTATAACCCACAGCTCCGCCTCGCGTTAAGTCCGACAGGCTGCTAGGTCGATTTTTGTTCAAATCGAGTGGTTGAAGGCGCCGAACGATCCTTCTGCGGTGGGTCCTGGGTGCTTAGCCAGCCACACAGTGTGTAGCCGTGCCGGCGGTAACGGGACGTGGAGTGCTCGGACACGCCGCGCCACGTGACGCACGTCCAAGCCGCCGCCCGACGCTGGCATCGATCTTGCTCCTTCAGCGCCAAAACCGAAGAGGCGCTGATGACTGACGACACCGGCAATCCGGAAGGCCCGGCTCCCGACCGCTACGTTTCATTCGCGGGAATCGACTGCGACGCGCTGAGCCATCGCCTGGTTCAGGCGATCCTCCGCCATATCGACAAGCCGGAGAACAGCAACAAGCTGTGGGACGCCTTCAAGGCGCAGCTCACCGACGCCGACAAGGGCATCGCCGGCAAGCCGGACTCGCTCTACCTCGTCTGTTCACGCGTCTACATGATCGAGGATCTGTTCGAGCGCTGCGGCGACGAAGAGGGCATGGCCCTGCTGCGCCACGTCGAAGAAACCTGCTGCTGAGCGACCGCGCCGCATCGGCCTCCGCTGGCGCTGACGATGGACAGTCTCGCAACACGGCGTTACAAGCCGGTGCCGCGTTGCCTTTTTCTTTGCCGCGCCCGAAGCCCATATAGGTTGGCATGCAAACCGTTAACGATATCCGCAAGGCATTTCTCGACTTCTTCGCCAGGCATGGCCATCGGGTGGTGCCGTCGAGCCCCTTAGTGCCGCGCAACGACCCGACGCTGATGTTTACGAACGCCGGGATGGTGCAGTTCAAGAACGTCTTCACCGGCATCGAGACGCGCGATTACGTCCGCGCCGCCACATCGCAGAAGTGCGTCCGCGCCGGTGGTAAGCATAACGACTTGGAAAACGTCGGCTATACAGCGCGGCATCATACCTTTTTCGAGATGCTGGGCAATTTTTCTTTCGGTGACTATTTCAAGGACGTGGCGATTGAACTTGCCTGGCAACTTGTAACCAGGGAATTTGCCCTGCCACGTGAGCGGCTGTTGGTCACCGTCTACGCCGAGGACGACGTCGCCTTCGACCTCTGGAAGAAGATCGCCGGCCTGCCGGAGGAACGGATCATTCGCATCCCGACCTCGGACAACTTCTGGGCAATGGGCGAGACCGGACCCTGCGGCCCCTGCTCGGAGATTTTTTACGATCACGGCGAGCATATCCCTGGCGGCCCTCCCGGTAGTGCTGACGCCGACGGCGACCGCTTCATCGAGATCTGGAACTTGGTCTTCATGCAGTTCGAGCAGGTCACGGCGGACCAGCGGATCAACCTGCCGAAGCCCTCGATCGACACCGGGATGGGCCTCGAGCGCGTCGCTGCGGTGATGCAGGGTACGCACGACAACTACGACATCGACCTGATGCAGGCGCTGATTCACGCCTCCGCCGATGCCAGCGGCACCCCGCCGGCCGGCCAGCACGGCGTTTCACACCGGATCATCGCCGATCACCTGCGCGCCTCCGGCTTCCTCATTGCCGACGGCGTGCTGCCGGCGAATGAGGGGCGCGGCTATGTGTTGCGGCGGATCATGCGCCGGGCGATGCGGCACGCGCAAATCCTCGGCTGTGGTGCGCCGCTGATGCACCGNTTGGTGGTGCCGGCACTCATCGCCAAGATGGGGCAGGCGTATCCGGAACTGGTGCGGGCGGAGGCGTTGATTGCCGAGACGCTGAAACTGGAAGAGACCCGCTTCCGTCGCACCCTCGATCGTGGTTTGCGCCTGCTCGAAGACGAGACCGATAAGCTGCCGGCGGGTGGCGTCCTTCCCGGCGAAACGGCATTCAAGCTCTACGATACCTATGGGTTTCCGCTCGACCTGACGCAGGATGCGCTGAAGGGCAAGGGACTGACCGTGGACGTGGGCGGCTTCAACGCCGCAATGGCCCGCCAGCGCGACGAGGCACGCCGTGCCTGGGCCGGGTCGGGCGAAGCGGCAACGGAGACGATCTGGTTCCAGTTGCGCGAAGAGCTGGGGGCCACCGAATTTCTCGGCTACGACACCGAGAAGGCGGAGGCGAAGGTGCTGGCGATCGTCGTCGACGGTGCGCGTGCGGAGGTGGCGAAGCCGGGACAGCAGGCGGCCATTCTCTGCAACCAGACGCCGTTTTACGGCGAATCCGGTGGTCAGGTGGGTGATACCGGCAGCATCGTCGCTGCCGACGGGACCCGTGTCGCCGTGCTCGATAGTCAGAAGCGGGTGGGCGATTTGCAGGTTCACCTGGGCGTCGTCGAGACCGGCGCGCTCCGCGTTGGTGCCGACGTCATGCTGGAGGTCGACCACCGGCGGCGGTCGGCAATCCGCGCCAATCACTCGGCGACCCACCTGCTGCACGCCGCACTCCGCCGTAGCCTGGGCGCGCACGTAACGCAGAAAGGTTCGCTGGTGGCGGCAGACCGGCTGCGCTTCGATGTCAGCCATCCGAAGCCGATCGCTGCCGACGAACTCATGGCGGTGGAAAGCGAAGTGAACGGTCTGGTCCGTCGCAACGGCACCGTGACCACCACCTTGATGGAGCCGATCGCCGCGGTTGAAGCAGGCGCGATGGCGCTGTTCGGCGAGAAATACGGCGACGAAGTCCGTGTCATCGCCATGAAGGACAGTGATGACGAACATGCCGAAGTGTTTTCGACTGAACTCTGCGGCGGCACCCACGTCCAACGGACCGGCGATATCGGCTTCTTCAAGATCATCTCCGAAAGCGCCTTGGCGTCTGGGGTAAGGCGGATCGAGGCGGTGACAGGTGCGGCGGCGCTGACGCATGTGGCGGCGGAGGAACGGGCGTTGAAGGAAGCAGCGCAACTCCTCAACACTGCACCCGGCGATGTGCCGCTGCGGGTGGCACAGCTGATGGAAGAGCGGCGGCGGCTGGAACGCGACCTGAGCGAGACGCGCCGCCAACTTGCCACCGGCGGCGGGGCGGCGTCGGCAGTAAAGGACATTGCCGGCATTCGCTTCTCACCGCAGCTGCTCACCGGTGTGCCGCCGCGAGAGCTCAAGAGCATGGCCGACGAGATGAAGAAGCAACTTGGCTCGGGCGTGGTTGCACTGGTTGCCGCCACCGACGGCAAAGCCTCGGTGGTAGTCGGCGTCACCGACGATCTCACCGACCGACTGAGCGCAGTCGAACTGGTGAAGGTCGGCTCGGCGGCACTGGGTGGTTCCGGAGGCGGCGGCCGAGCCAACATGGCACAGGCGGGAGGGCCGGATGCAACGCAGGCTCAGGCGGCACTTGATGCGATCGAACATGCGCTGTCCAACGGCAGCTCGCCGACCTGACCGCACTGGTTGCCGCCCGGCTCTGGCAGGGCGTTGACGGCCGAGTTGGACGATGGGCGAGACGATGAACGCGCGGCGGCAGGCGGCGCGACCGTAGAGGTGATGGCGCCGGCTTCGCCATGGCGGCCATTCAAGGTGCGCGCCTTTGCAGTGATCTGGGCGGCGGCCCTGGTTTCCAACACCGGCACCTGGCTGCAGCAGGTGGGTGCCGGCTGGCTGATGACATCGTTGTCACCGTCACCGCTGATGGTTTCGCTGGTACAGGCGGCCTCGCTGCTCCCGGTGTTTCTGTTCGCGCTCGCCGCAGGCGCGTTGGCGGATATCGTCGATCGCCGCCGCCTATTGCTGGTGATGCAGCTATCGATGGCAATCATCGGGCTCCTGCTTGGCGTTCTCGTAGCGACTGAGCAGATGATTCCGTGGCTGTTGATTGCCTTCACCTTTGCCCTCGGCGTCGGTGCCACGGTCAGTTGGCCGGTGTGGCAGGCGGTGGTCCCGCACCTGGTGCCAAAGGCCGATCTGCATGCCGCTGTTGCGCTCAACAGTGTTGGCCTGAATCTCAGTCGCGCCCTCGGTCCGGCGCTTGCCGGCGTCCTGATCGGCGCTGGCGGCATCGCCCTGCCATTCCTGCTCAACGGCGTCAGCTTTCTTGCTGTGGTTGCCGCTTTCTTCTGGTGGAAGGGATCGCACCAGCCACCCTCTCGCCTGCCGTCCGAGCGGCTGATTGCGGCGATGCGTGCCGGCCTGCGTTATGCCGGCGAAAGCGCGCCCTTGCGCGCGGTGTTGATCCGCACTGTCGCTTTCTTTGTGTCGGCCACCGCCTACTGGGCGCTGATGCCGTTGGTGGTGCGGATGGAACTCGGCGGCGGGCCGGAACAGTTCGGCATCGTTTTATCCTGCATTGGCGCCGGGGCGGTGGCCGGGGCCGGGATTCTGGCACCCTTGCGCAAGCGCTTCGGCACCGATGGGACGGTTGCGCTCGGCACCGTCGCCACTGCCCTGGCTATGCTTGTCTTCGCTCTGGTGCCGTCTTTCATGGCGGTGCTCGCTGCCGCCGTCCTGGCCGGTGTCGCCTGGATCAATGTCGTCGCCAGCGTCAACGTCTCGGCGCAGCTGGCGTTGCCCGACTGGATACGCGGCCGCGGTCTGGCTCTCTATCAGATGGCGGTGTTCGGCGGTATGGGTGTTGGCAGCGTGATCTGGGGACAGGTGGCGCAATCCATTGGGACCCCGCATGCGCTGATGATCGCCGCCGGCAGCATCATCGTGGCGATGGGTCTCACTTGGCGATGGAGGTTGCAGACCGGCAACAGCCTCGATTTTTCTCCCGGAACCCCTTGGCCGGAACCGATGATCGCCTGTCCGATAGCACACGATCGCGGCCCGGTGCTGGTGACGGTGGAGTATCAAATCGATCTCGACGATGCGGTGGCTTTTCTTGCCGCGATGCGCGATCTGCGCGGCAGCCGCCGGCGCAGCGGCGCGTATGCCTGNGGGGTGTTTGAAGATGCGGCTGCTGCCGGCCGTTATCTGGAATACTTCATGGTCGAGTCATGGCTCGAACACTTGCGCCAGCACGAGCGGATCACCGCCGATGATCGTCGGCTGCAGGACGCGGTAATTCGCTACCACGCGGGGAGCACGCGTCCACGCGTCCACCATTATCTCGCCCCGCGAATGGATGGATATGCCNNAGTGCCACCACCGCCGCAGCGGTGCATCCATCCGTCTACTGAAGGGAGACAAGGTGACGCCCCGATGGCTAAGCCCGCTTCTGGGCGAGCAGGCGTTCGACGACGTCGCCCGGGTCAGTGTGCTCGCTTCGTTGTGCCGCTGACACGGTTTCGGGACTGGCAATCTGTTCGATCTTTGCCAAGACGCGTTCCATGAAATCCTCGATCGCCTCGTCGGTCATGGCGGCCACCAGATCCGACGTGGCGGGATCGAGGCCATTGCCGCTAGGCGGCGCCAGGGTCGGCGAGCGGGCAAAGGTTTCTTGCAGCTCACGCGCCGCCGCGACCGGATCGGACTCGTCCATGAAGCCGCAGGCGTAAGCGTTGATCAGCAGCCGCCGTTGCGCGCTGACGTGGGCGAGAAGGGATAGCAGGAGTGGGTGCATCGACGACTTCCCTTTTCCGGCGCGGTTTGCTCGCACGCCAACGGATCCATCAAACGAGATCGTATTCCCTTGGCCTTGCGGAGACGTTAACGGCAGACACACTAAGGATAGCGACAGGTGTTACATCGCAGGCTGCGTCTTGCCGCGGCGACGGCAATGGCGGCGAATGACCCACTTGAAGCTTGACCGCTGCCACCCAGTTCCACACCTTGCCCAAGCCCGAAACATCAACAGCAGCGATGCAGACGCGGGAGCCTTTTTTATGACAACGCGATTCTCCGGCACCGAGACGTATGTTGCCACCGAGGACCTCTCCGTGGCGGTCAACGCCGCGGTGGCGCTGCAACGTCCACTTTTGATCAAGGGCGAGCCTGGAACCGGCAAGACCATTCTCGCCCACGAGATTGCCGCTGCATTGGGCGCGCCGCTCATTCAGTGGCACATCAAATCGACGACCAAAGCGCAGCAGGGTCTTTACGAATACGACGCTGTGGCGCGCCTGCGCGATTCCCAGTTGGGCGATGCCCGGGTGCACGCCATCGCCAACTACATCATCAAGGGCAAGCTCTGGGAGGCGTTCACCGCCGAGACCCGGCCGGTGCTGCTCATCGATGAGATCGACAAGGCCGACATCGAGTTTCCCAACGATCTGTTGCTCGAACTCGACCGGATGGAATTCCACGTTTACGAGACGAAAGAAACCATCGTCGCCAAGCAACGGCCGATCGTGGTCATTACGTCTAATAATGAAAAAGAACTACCAGACGCATTTCTTCGCCGCTGCTTCTTCCACTACATTCGCTTTCCGGATCGGGAAACGATGCTGCAGATCGTCGATGTCCACTATCCCGGATTGCAGAAGCGACTGGTTAACGAGGCGCTGACGGTATTCTTCGAGGTGCGCGAGGTGCCGGGATTGCGGAAGAAGCCGTCCACCTCGGAACTTCTCGACTGGATCAAGTTGTTGATGATCGAGGACGTGCCGCTGGACGCGCTGCGCAGCAACGACAGCCGCAAACTCATCCCACCTTTACACGGCGCTCTGTTGAAGAATGAACAGGATATCCACTTGTTCGAGCGACTGGCATTCCTCAGCCGCAGGGAGGGGCACTGAGGGTTGAAGATGTGGCATATTTGACCTCATCCGGCGGCGTAGCTAAGTATCCGTCATGGTTATCCGCTTCCGGGTGACCTGCTCCACGATTACCCGCTCCCCGGCAGGCGCAGTGTAGGGCAAGGCCGGGGCGGGTGCGGCGATGAGGCAGCGTGATGCGTACGTTCACAGGACTACTGGCAATTGCCGCCACGGTATTGATGATCGGCGCCTGCACTTCCACTTGGCAGGGCGTCAAGCAAGACACGCGGGAAAACACCCGTGCGGTGGGGCAAGGTGTGCAGGACGTCGGCAAGAAGATCGAGAAGCAGACGGAATGATTGATGCCGCCGGCAATTATTGCGCTGGCTCGACTATAAAGTCGAGCCGCACGGTGGCACGCAGCAACGGCAGTACGGCATGTGAGACAAACCGTTATAGGTTGACATGTTTATCAATTTCTTTCTTGAGCTGAAACAGGCAAGGTTGCCGGTGTCGCTCCGAGAATACCTGTCTCTGCTTGAAGGTATGCAGCTGGGGCTTGCCGACTATTCGATTGATGATTTTTATTATCTGTCCCGCACATGCCTAGTGAAGGACGAGGGTAACCTCGATCGGTTCGACGTCGTTTTTGCCAAAGTGTTCAAGGGGCTCGAGCCGCCGGCTGAGGGGGAAGTTGTCGACCTTCCTGCCGAATGGTTGCGCAAGATGGCCGAGCGGGTGCTTACCGAGGAGGAGAAAGCGTTGGTCCAATCGCTGGGCGGCTGGGACAAGTTGATGGAGACGCTGCAGAAACGGCTGGCCGAACAGAAAGGCAGGCATCAGGGAGGGTCGAAATGGATCGGCACCGCCGGAACTTCGCCCTTCGGCGCCTATGGTTACAATCCGGAGGGGGTGCGGATCGGCCAGGATGGTAACCGCAACAACCGTGCGGTCAAGGTGTGGGACAAGCGTGAGTTCCGCAATCTCGATGCCACCGCCGAACTTGGTACCCGCAACATCAAGGTGGCGCTGCGGCGGCTGCGGCGGTTCGCCCGCGACGGTGCGGCGACGGAACTTGATCTGCCGGCCACAATCCGTTCCACGGCCAAGAAGGGCTACCTTGACGTTGCGATGGTCCCGGAGCGGCACAATGCGGTCAAGGTTCTGCTTTTCCTCGACGTTGGCGGCTCGATGGACCCGTTTATCCAGGTTTGCGCCGAATTGTTCTCTGCCGCCCGGGCAGAGTTCAAGCACCTGGAATATTTCTACTTTCACAATTGTATTTATGAACAAGTCTGGCGGGACAATCGCCGCCGTTACGCCGAGGTAACCTCCACCTGGGATCTGCTGCACACTTACCCCCATGATTACAAAGCGATTTTCGTTGGTGATGCGGCGATGAGCGCCTACGAGCTGACGCAACCGGGCGGTTCCGTCGAACACTGGAACGACGAGGCGGGCATCATCTGGCTGGAGCGCATCATCGGCGTTTACGGTAAGGCGTGCTGGCTCAATCCCACGCCGGAGGAGTGGTGGCAGCACACCTATTCGACGCGCCTGATCGGCCAGTTGTTCGGCGAGAGGATGTTCCCCTTGACACTGGATGGACTGGACCGGGCGACGCGGTGTCTCAGCCGCTAAGGACGAACTGGAATCAGCTGAGGTGGTAGGGGTTTGAAAATCGGCTCGGCGTTGCGCGCCATCGTCAAGCAATAGCCACAGAGGTGGCCTTGGTAGGGTGATTGCCTGCGGGGCGGACATCCGGATTGGCTGCAGAGGTGATTGGACCGGTGGGGGCAACGTGTTTATAGTTAACGCGTTACGGCTAGGGGGGGAATGACGCGGTGTTTTTTTACGTTAGGTTGACGAAGTGGCGACTGGATGCCCTTCCAGTTGTGTGGTATAGCTAACAGACGGTCTTGGCTTCCTGTGCTCGAATCAGCCCAGGTAGGCAATCAGAACCGATTTTTTGGCCCGGCTTGAGCCCCAAAAGAAGAGCGTCACGCCAGGGTAATGTTGAAGATTTTGTTTGCAGTGCAAGCAGTTACCGGCGATCTCAGTTGCAGTTGAGATCGAGGCTGAGCCGGAGGGGCGATTGCTTGCAAACGGAGGTCATCGCGCCATCTGCCGTTCAGGCAGGGCGCCAGGCAGGACATGTGAGCGGTGCGGCAATTAAGAGTCTTCGTGCATGCGCTTGGCGTTATGATGGCCTTCGCGCTTGCTGGTTGCGGTGAGCCTGAGTCGAAAGGTCGCGCGGCGCATCCGCCAGGCATTGGCGATGTCGCAGTCGTGGTGCGTCTCGTCCACGGTACGCTCGCCAGCCATGACGTTCGGCGCGTTCTCGCCGTAAGCGACGACGTTTATTGGCGTGAACTGATCGAAACCGAACAGGAAAGCGCGACAGAAGTCGAATTTGTCGACGGGACGCGTCTCACTGTCGGCCCTGATGCGCAAGTCAACCTTGACGAGTTTGTTTACGGCGGCCCGCCAGGGACCGATCGCATGGTCATGACGATGACCAAAGGCATGAGCCGTTTCGTCACCGGCAGCATGGACAAAGCAGCCTATGAAATTCGCGCTCCTGGCGCGATCATTGGTGTACGCGGCACCGAATTCACCCTCATGGTCGACCCCAAAGCGGGCACGACGCTGTGTCTGGTTCACCAGGGCGAGGTTGAGATCAGGCGTCCGGATGGCCGCGAGCGGGTGATTGTGCAGCCTGGCCAAGCAAGCCTAGCATCCTCGCGTGAAGACTTAGGCATATCTCCGGCGAAACCAACGCCTCCCGACCTCATGCGCAGCACCGAGCAACTGCGAACCGTGGTCAACGAGGCGAAAGCCGCTCAACAGGCGGCAAGTGCTGTGCACTTGAAGGAAGCCGCTAACGGGAACTCGGTGACAAAGTTTGCCTCTCTTCAGTCCAGCCCGTTCGGCCGCGACCGGCTGCAGGAGTTGGCCGAACGGCTGCGATCGACTGGTTCGGATCGCGCGTCGACCGCCGGCACCCCGGTCGGCGAAGGACACAGCGGCGCCACGCCGGCGGTCTTGCCGGGTAACTTGGCTGCCTCAATTGCCACTCACGCCGCAGCAGCACAGTCAGATCCCGGCAGTGTTGTTTTGAATACCGCCACCAACGGCAGCGAGCAGCCTACATTGGCGAGCAATCCGCACACCTTAGGGTCGGCTGATGTGGGCGTGAATGGCGGCACTTCTACAGCGGTCCCGATCCAGGATGTCAAACCGACCGCCGGTTGCGGATCCGCCGACTGTGCGGCGGTGCCGTTGCAGAGCAATCCGACCATTCAGATCGTCAGCCAGACTCACCTGGGTGGGCAATGAGTGCAGGCTCAATACCATAGCGCGGCCGTGATCGGCCACGGTCGGCGTTGTCCGGGGTCGTTTGCGCACGAGTCAATTCGGCAGGCGCAGAAAAACACCCCCTCTGCCACCTGATAGACGGCAGAGGGGCTGTTGTTCATCTCAAGACCGCAATAAACCCCATCGCAGCCGCGTCGCGCGGCCCGCGAACGTCTGCGCCTTGTCTCAAACGAGATAGGGGTTGGATTGGCGTTCGACTCCGAAGGTCGATGTGGGACCATGGCCCGGAATGAAGCGCACATCGTCGCCAAGCGGCAGCAGTTGCTCGCGGATCGACGCAATCAGCGTCTCGTGGCTGCCGCCAGGAAAATCCGTCCGACCGATGGAGCCGGCGAACAGCACGTCGCCCACCAGGGCGACCCGCGTCGGTGCATGGTAGAAGACCACGTGACCGGGAGTGTGTCCGGGGCAATGACGAACATCAAACGTCAGCGGTCCAACCGTCACCTGATCCTGCCCCTTCAGCCAGCGATCGGGGGTAAAGGGGCGGGCGCCACGGATACCGAAGGCGCGCGATTGCTCAGCCATGCCGTCGATCCAGAAGCGATCGCCCTCGTGGGGGCCTTCGATGGGGAGACCAAGCCGTTCCGCCAGATCGGCGGTGGCACCGGCATGATCCAGATGCCCGTGGGTGATCAGGATCTTTGCCAGTTTCACTTTGCGTTCGGCGGCGGCATTAAGGATGCGATCCAGGTCGCCGCCGGGATCGACCACGGCGCCGGCCCCGGTGTTCTCATCCCAGACGATGGAACAGTTTTGCTGAAAGGGAGTGACGGGAACGATCGCGAGCTTGAGCACGGTGGCCGACCAACTTACAGCGACAAGATGATTGGTTCAGAGCTATTTCTTGGCGTCGGCGGCGACACGCATACTGACGATCTTGTCCGGCGGCGGGGCGACAACGCCGTTCATCGCCGAATCGCCGCGCTTGATCTTGTCGACGAATTCCATGCCTGAAACGACTTTGCCCCAGACGGTATACTTGCCGTCGAGGAAGGAGCCGGGCGCAAACATGATGAAGAACTGCGAGTCGCCGCTGTTCGGATCGGCGGCGCGCGCCATGCCGACGGTGCCGCGGACAAAGGGTTCCTTGGAAAATTCTGCCGGCAGCTTCTTGCCCGAGCCGCCGGTGCCATCACCGCGCGGATCCCCTGTCTGCGCCATGAAGCCTTCGATCACCCGATGGAACGGCAGGCCGTCATAAAAGCCCTGGCGGGTTAGCTCCTTGATTCGCGCGACATGCAGCGGCGCCACCTGGGGCAGCATCTCGATCACCACCGTGCCGTCCTTCAGTTGCAGGAGGATCGTATTTTCGGGATCGCCGGCATTGGCTGTGGTCGACAGCATCATGCCAATCAGACAAGCCGCGGCAAACTTCCAGTCCATGGATTTTCCTCTCGTCTTTTCGTGCCCGGGCTGGTTTCGGCAGTAACATCCGAACCGTAGGCGCGCGCAACCTACAGCACCCGTCGGAGTGGCGCACGCGAATTCGCGTCACCCCGGCTTGCTGCGGCCGCCATCGCCACCAGGCAGCACCGGGGAAATCGCCACCAGGTAGCGTCACGAAAGTTGAATGTCGGCGCTGTCGTATTCTGCTGGTGTCGTCTGGCGCGCCTCCGTATTTTAGCCGCCATGCATCATATGACCCGTACCAAGATCGTTGCTACGCTTGGCCCCGGCAGCTCGACGAAGGAGCTGATCGGCCAGTTGTTCGAAGCGGGCGTGGATGTCTTTCGCTTTAATTTCAGTCATGGCACCCATGCCGATCACGGCGAGAGATTTCGCATCATCCGCGAACTCGAGCAGGCCTATCGCCGACCGATCGGTATTCTTGCCGACTTGCAGGGCCCGAAACTGCGCGTTGGTCATTTCGGCGCCGGGCCGGTCCGCCTTAACAACGGCGATCCTTTCCGCCTCGACCTGTTGAACGATCCTGGTGACAACCGGCGGGTTTGTCTGCCGCATCCGGAAATTTTTGCGGCGCTGGTTCCGGGCGCGATGCTTCTGCTCGACGATGGCAAGCTCCGCCTTCAGGTGGAAACCTGTGGGGCCGACTACGCCGATACCAAGGTGATCGTCGGTGGCATGCTCTCCGACCACAAGGGCGTCAATCTGCCGAACGTCCGGCTGGCGATTTCGCCGATTACAGCGAAGGATCGTGCCGATCTCGATTTTGCCCTCGATCTGGGCATCACCATGGTGGCGTTGTCTTTCGTCCAGCGACCGGAGGATATCCTTGAGGCGCGTGCTGCCGTCGGCAACCGGGCGCACCTGATCGCGAAGTTGGAAAAACCATCGGCGGTGCAGCACCTGGACAAGATCGTCAATCTGGCCGACGGGATCATGGTGGCGCGCGGCGATCTGGGGGTGGAGTTGCCGCCGGAGGAGGTGCCGATCTGGCAGCGGCGGATTATCCGGGCCTGTCGACACGCCGGCAGACCGGTCATCGTGGCGACGCAGATGCTGGAATCGATGATCCAGGCGCCGACGCCGACCCGCGCCGAAGCCTCAGACGTGGCGACGGCGGTTTACGAAGGCGTTGATGCGGTCATGCTATCGGGTGAGACGGCCGCGGGCGCCTACCCCTTGGAGGCGGTGACGATCATGCAGCGGATCATCAACCGCGTCGAAAAGGACCCGAGCTACCTGCAGACGATCAACGCGGGCGTTCTCGGCCATGAAGCCGCCTGTCCGGTCGCCGTAACCGCAGCCGCCCGCGGGGTAGCTGAAACCATCGGTGCCGATGTTATCATCACGTTTACCACCAGTGGCGATACGGCGCGGCGAGGAGCCAGGGAACGACCTTCGGCGCCGATCATGGCGATGACGCCGTCGCAGACGGTCGCCCATCAGCTCACCCTGGCGTGNGGAGTCTCCCCGGTTCTCTGCGGAGAATTGGGTGATTTTCGCGAGTTCGTCACCGAGTCGACGCAGCGCGCGATCGCTGAAGGGTTCGCCGACCACAGCAGCACCATCGTCATCGTTGCCGGCTTGCCGCCGGGAACAGAAACCAACACGGTGCATATCGTGCAGTTGGGCGAAGACCCGGCCAAGGCGCCGATTCCGTAGCGGCATCCTCGTCGCTCCTGCCTGCCTTTCTCCTCTGGACCACTCGCCAAGTGACTACCGCTCGTCCGGTTCGCCGGCGTCACGGGGCTGTTTGCGCTCGTTCACGTCGGCTTGCGGCAAGCTGTCACACTGAGGGGTTGATTGCATCTGGGTCTTGTCGCCAACAGGGTGGTCACCCGCGTGGGAATCGCCAGCATGGGGGCCCCAGCATGGGGATCGATAGCGACCACCGTCCCCGCGGCATCCTTCTCCGGCCTTGGCTTGCCGGTCGGATTGGGGGCGTCCACTGCTGGTAACCGCCGCCGACGGATCGGCAGCAACGCCGCCGCGGGTTCGCTGGCTGGTGGATTCAACTCACGCCGCTGCTGCTTGACGCGCTTGGTTCGGGCATCGGCAAGAGTGACCAGATTGGTCGGTGCTGGCATCGTCGGCGTGGCGTCGCCGATGTTGGCGCGCTTGGCCCGGCGCCGGTCGCTGCCCGTGCGGCGATCGAACTCTGTTTCGGTTACGTAGCTGAGCAGTGAACTTGTGCGTGGCGCACTGCGGCGACGCTCACGGCCGCGGCGCCGTTCGACGCGCTTCTCCGGCGGTGGCGGCGGCGGTATGGTGACGGTTGACCGCCAGCGGGCGACGATCAGCTGCAGCGCCGCACTGATGCGTGCCGGATTGGCGATATCGGCGCGAGACAGCAGACCATCGTGGATCATCGCCCGCAGATCCGTCTCATTGATCTCAAGCAGGACCAGGGCGCCTGGGCGCTCGGCGCCGACGCTTCCCAAGGCGGGGACTTTGTCCGTTTGCGGCTGGCCGCTGCCGGCTGTGGGTAAGGGGGATACGGCTGGCATCGGTACCGCCGGGGCAGCCTTGGACGTTGCCTGATCGATGGCAGGTGGACGCGGGCTGGCGCCGCGTCGGTCGTCAACTGGTGGCAACGACGGCGGCGAAGGGGAGGGGGTGTCGTCTGCGCCGGATCGACGGTGTCGGCACCTCTCGCAAGTGCCTGGTTCAGCCGCCTGACTTGCGCGCGCAGTAGCGCCAGTTGCGCCTGCAAGCGCTCACGCAGGCTTGCCTCGCGGATCGTTCCATCGCGCGCATCTTCAGCATTTGCCTTGTCCGGAGACCCGGCCCTGGTGTCACCGCCGCGGCGAATGTCATCATCCTCCGACATCATCGCTCCATCGTCGCGCCTGAAGTAGCGGGCGGCAACGTGACGAGGCAGTGGCACTCGTCGGATATCCACACGCCGCTATTGTTGCGAGTATAGGTTGCTTCTGTCACATGTCTGCGCGCCTCGTCACAGTCAATGACGATGGGCAGAGGAATGCGCGCTTGCCGGCGCGCGGCGGCGTTGACGGCCTTGGATCTGCAGGAAAAGGAGCCCGGATGGCAATTCTGGTGACGGGGGCTGCCGGATTTATCGGCTTTCACCTCGCGTATCGGCTGCTGGCGCAGGGCGAGCGGGTGATCGGCATCGACAATCTCAACGACTATTACGACGTCTCCTTGAAGGAAGCGCGCCTGGCGCGGCTGAGCGCCGCCGGCAGCTTTGTCTTCCATCATATTGACGTGGCGGATCAGATTCAGGTGGATGCGGTGGTGGACGCGGCCGCACCGCTCGATGCTGTTGTCCACTTGGCCGGCCAGGCGGGTGTCCGCTACTCGCTGGTCAATCCGCTGGCGTACATTCGCAGCAACGTCCAGGGGCACGTGGTCGTTCTCGAGGCTTGTCGTCGTCTCGCTTCGCCGCCGCATATCGTTTATGCGTCCTCATCGTCGGTCTACGGCAGCAATGCCAAGCTGCCTTTTTCGGTCAACGATCGCACCGATCAACCGTTGTCGCTCTACGGCGCGACGAAGAAATCCATGGAAGCGATCAGCCAGAGTTATGCGACGACATTCGGCATCCAATTGACGGGTTTGCGCTTTTTCACCGTTTACGGGCCGTGGGGGCGTCCGGACATGGCGGCATTCCTGTTTGCACGCAAGATCATCGCCGGGGAGCCGATCCCGGTGTTCAACGGTGGCGACATGCGGCGCGACTTCACCTACATCGATGATATCGTCGATGGGATTCTGGCGGCGATCGCCCTGCCGCCAGCCGCCGGCACGGCTCGCCATCGCCTGTACAATCTCGGCAATCACAAACCCGAGCGTCTGCTCGATTTCGTCGCCACCCTCGAAGCCTCGCTCGGCCGCACCGCCGTCATCGATCCGCAACCGTTGCAGCTGGGTGACGTCAAGGAGACCTGCGCCGACATCGAAGAAAGTCGGCGCGATCTTGGTTTCGCGCCAAGCGTATCGATCGCCGAGGGCATTCCTCGCTTCGTCGCCTGGTTTCGCGCCTACTATGGTATCGATTAGTCGGCGGTACCGGTCTTCGGCCGTACAGTTGCGGTCGGCCCGCCGGCTGGGTCGTAGAGTTGATCGAGGATGGTGCCATAGACCGCGCGGATGGCATGGCGGCGCAGTTTCAACGTCGGCGTCAGCTGGGCGTTCTCAATGCTGAAGGGGTCCGGCGTGATGGTGAAACGGCGGATACGTTCAACGACGGAGAGGTGGCCGTTGACCTCCTTCACCACCGCGGCAATGGCGGCGATGAATCGGGCATCGTTGGCGAGATCGGCCGGTTCCGGCGAGGCGCCGTTGGCCTCAGCCCAGACCTTTGCCCACGCCGNCACATCGGCAACGATCAGTGCCACCACGTGCGGTCGCCGGTCGCCGTAGATCATTGCTTGGCCGATTTCCGGCCGCAGCGTCAACATGCCCTCAATTCGCGCCGGAGACAGATTATCGCCACCGGAGTTGACGATGATGTCCTTCTTGCGATCGGTGATCCGGATATCGCCGTCGGCGTCGATTTCGCCCACGTCACCGGTATGCAGCCAGCCGTCGCGCAAAACCTCTCGCGTCGCCTCCTCGTTACCCCAGTACCCCTTCATCAGCATGTCGCCGCGGACCAGGATCTCACCGTCTTCGGCGATGCGGACCTCAGCACCACGGATCGGCGTCCCCACCGTGCGCAGCTTCACCCGCGACGGATCATTGACGCTGATCAAGGGCGCGGCCTCGGTCTGCCCATAGCCCTGAACGACCGGCAGGCCGACCGAGCGCAGGAACAGCCCAATCTCGAAACTGAGCGGTGCACCGCCGGAGACCATCACTTGCAGCCGCCCGCCGAAACGCTCACGCACCGGCGTACGGACGAGACGATCCAGCAGTGCGTCGGCGAGGCGGTGGGCGAAGGTAAAGCTTTGCGGTGCCTCATGGCGACGGCGACCCAGCTCTACGGCCGCAGCGAACAGCTTCGCCTTGATCCCCGTCGTCTTGCGTGCGGTCTGGTTGATGCGCTGGTAGACGATCTCAAAAAAGCGTGGCACCGCTGAAATGATCGTCGGTCGCACCTCTTGCATGGCGGCAAGGACGCGCTCGACGCTTTCGGCGTAATAAACCTGCGCCCCCATGGTCATCGGCAGATAGAGGCCGACCGTATGCTCATAGGCATGCGATAGCGGCAGGAAGGACAGGAAGACGTGCGCCGCCAGATCGGTGCCCAGGCAGGCGATGAGATACGCTGCGCCAGCGCAATTGTGGAGAATAGCGCCGTGATGCAGCATGACGCCCTTCGGCGCTCCACCGGTGCCGGAGGTGTAGATCAGGCAGGCGAGATCGTCCGTGGCAATGTTGCGAGCATCCTCGCGGATCGTCGTGTGGTTGGCTGGAGCCAGCGCCATGACGTCGTCCCAGAAAACGAGACGAGGCACTGACAGATGGTCGGTGGCGGGCGGCTCGATGCTGACCACCAACTGCAGGTCGGCGGCGCGCGTCGCCGCTGCCAGCAGCGGCCGCGACAGCTTGGGCGAGGAAACGATGGCGGCACGGGCACCCGAATTGCCGAGCAGGTAGAGATGGTCGGCTTCGGTATTGGTGGTGTAGGCTGGAACGGTAACGCCGCCAATCGCCATGATCGCCAGATCGGCAACAACCCATTCGGGACGGTTTTCGGCAACGATCAGAACACGGTCGCCACGCCTGAGGCCAAGCTGCTGCAGGCCCAGCGCCAGGCGGCAAACTCTGTCGCTGACGTCCAGCCAGCTTAAGGGATGATAGGTGCCCTGATGCTTCGCCCAGAGCAGGGGCTTGGTCCCATACCGCTCAGCCTGATCGAAGAACATGGCAACAAGGTTAGGCCACTGAGGGAGCACGGAGAATGAACTTCCATGATAATAAGGACAACAATAACGCGCTTTTCTACTCTTCACTGCACGCGCCGATTTTGTTGCGGCGTGGCAGACGCAAGGGTGAAAGTGGCGCCGGCGGCTTTCACACCATAGTGGGGGATAACATCAATGGCAATTGATGCTGCAGCAAAAACAGAGTCAGCGGGCAGCGATAGTGCCCTGCCGCTTTGGGATCTGAGCGACCTTTATTCGGGGCCGGCGTCGCCGCAGATTGATGTCGATTTCGACCAGGCGCACGAGGATGCGGAACGGTTCCACACCGCTTACGCCGGCCGGCTCGCCGCCTTGGATGGCGCCGAACTTGGGACGGCGATTGCGACCTACGAGGCCATTCTCGAGCGCCTGCATAAGGTGATGAGCTACGCGCAATTGTACTTTGCCGAAGACATGGGTGATTCGGCGCGCGGCCGCTTTTTGCAGACGATGCAGGAGCGCTATAACGCGATCTCGACCAGGACCCTATTTTTTATCCTTGAGCTGAATCGTCTCGACGACGCGACGGTGGCGCGGCAGATGGAGGATGCAGCGGCTGCGCACTATGCGTCCTGGGTGCGTGATGTGGGGGCGTTCTCGTCGCATCAGCTTTCCGACGAAATGGAAAAGCTGCTGCATGAGAAGGCGCTGACCGGAGCAACTGCGTGGGGGCGACTCTTCGATCGCACACTTGCCGCCTTGCGCTTCAACGTCGACGGCAAGCCGCTGACGCTCGCCGATACGATGAATTTTTTCGACAATCCGGACACCTCGGTGCGTCGCACCGCCGCCAAGGCGCTTGGCACCGGCCTCGCAGACAACATTGAACTCTTCTCGCTGATTGCCAATACCCTCGCCAAGGACAAGGAGATCGAGGACAAATGGCGCGGTTATCCGAAGCCGGTCTCCTATCGTAACCTGAGCAACCGCGTCGAGGACGAGGTGGTGGACGCCCTCGTTCTGGCGGTCAAAGGNGCGTACAGCGAACTGGCGCACCGCTATTATGCGATGAAGGCGCGTTGGTTCGGTCAGGATGTTCTTGATTATTGGGACCGCAATGCGCCGTTGCCGGGCGCGGTTCAGCAACGCTATACGTGGGAAGAAGCGCAGAAACTCGTCCTTGATGCATTCGGGCGTTTCGATCCGCGCATGGCAACCATCGCCAGTCAGTTCTTTGATCGCCACTGGATCGATGCGGCGCCGCGCCCCGGCAAGGATTCAGGAGCCTTTGCCCACCCGGTGGTGCCGTCGGCGCATCCGTATATTCTCTTGAACTTCTACGGTCGTGCGCGCGACGTCACGACGCTGGCACACGAACTTGGCCACGGCATTCATCAACTGCTGGCGGCGGAGCAGGGGCCATTGATGTCGGAGACGCCGCTGACGCTGGCGGAGGGCGCTTCCGTGTTTGGCGAAATGCTCGTCTTCCGGGCGGTTCTCGATGCGCAGCAAGATCCCCGACAACGCTTCCACCTCCTCGCCAGCAAGG
Source organism: Defluviicoccus vanus (assembly GCF_014672695.1). Taxonomy (GTDB): domain Bacteria; phylum Pseudomonadota; class Alphaproteobacteria; order Rhodospirillales; family Defluviicoccaceae; genus Defluviicoccus; species Defluviicoccus vanus. The sequence continues at coordinate 142,416 of NZ_CP053923.1, forward strand.
TGGAAAATATGCTGAACACGGTGGTGCGGCAGATTGCATTTCACGAGTTTGAACGCCGTCTGCATGAAAGCCGAAGCAATAGCGAACTTTCAGCAGAAAGTATCAACGCCATCTGGATGGATGTTCAGGCAGAAAGTCTCGGCCCAGCGTTTCACTTCGACGATGAATATAAATATTATTGGTCTTATATTCCGCATTTTATTCACTCACCGTTCTACGTCTACGCCTATGCCTTTGGGGATTGCCTGGTTAACTCGCTGTATCAGGTCTACAGCGAGGGCCATCCTGGCTTTCAGGATAAATATCTGCACATGCTTGGTGCCGGCGGTACGCTGCACCATAGCGATCTGCTGCAGCCCTTCGGCCTTGATGCGCGAGACCCGGAATTCTGGCGGCGTGGACTGAGTGTGGTCATCGATTTCATCGACGAACTTGAGGCGCTGCAGGAGGCCTGAACCCTCGGTGGAGATCCCTGCCAGCGGGGCGACCGTTGGCGTGGGGCTCCGGCACCCCTAAATATGCTTGCAATAGCAACGGAAGGAGCATGGGTGCGTGGCCGAAGCAGGAGGGCCGACAGAGGAAGATGCGGCAGCGCTTGGTAACAACGCTGCCGCCGATGCGGCGTTCAGCGACGAGGATCGCCTCGCAAGCCGATTGAAGCGTTACGCCCGCGTCGGCTCCACCGTTGGCGGCTTGGCCGTCCGGTTTGCCGGCAATCAGCTTTTCGGCATGAAGATCGATCGGCCCGAGCATGCGCTCGAACTGAAGACGGCACTGGGCGGGCTGAAGGGGCCGCTGATGAAGGTGGCACAGATCCTCGCCACCGTTCCCGACATGTTGCCAGCCGAATACACGGAGGAATTGGCGCAGCTACAGCAGAACGCGCCGCCGATGGGCTGGAGCTTCGTCAAACGGCGGATGGCGGCGGAGCTTGGCCCGGAGTGGCAGAACCGCTTTCAAAGCTTCGAGCATACGGCCACCGCAGCCGCCTCGCTCGGCCAGGTGCATCGGGCAACGGCGCATGATGGGCGACGCCTCGCCTGCAAGCTGCAGTATCCCGACATGGCTTCGGCAGTCGAAGCCGACCTGTCGCAGTTGAAGGTCATCTTCTCCATTTATCGCCGCTACGACCGGGCGATCGATCCCTCGAACATTCATGCCGAATTGACGGCACGGCTACGTGAAGAGCTCGATTACCGGCGAGAAGCCAAGCACATGGCGCTCTACCGCTGGATGCTCGAGCGCGAAGCGCAGGTGCATGTGCCGGAGCCCTTGCTAGATCTCTCCAGCGACCGTCTGCTGACGATGACCTGGCTCGACGGCGAATCGATTCTGTCTTTCGTCGATCAGCATGCCGAGCTGCGCAATGCGGTCGCCGTCAACATGTTTCGCGCTTGGTACGTACCCTTCTACGAGTTCGGCGTCCTCCACGGCGATCCGCATCTTGGCAACTATTCGGTGCGCGCTGACGGGTCGATCAATCTTCTCGACTTCGGCTGCATCCGCGTCTTTCCACCGTCCTTCATCGGTGCCGTCATCGACCTCTACTGGGCACTGCGCAACGACGACCGCGATCTTGCCGTCCATGCCTATGAAACCTGGGGATTCTCCAACCTCAGCCGCGAGATCATCGATATTCTCAATCAGTGGGCCAGTTTCCTCTATCGGCCGCTGATGGAGGATCGGGTGCAGACGATTCAGCGCGATAACAGCGTCGCCTACGGGGCGAAGGTCGCCGGCCGGGTGCAGCAGCAACTGCGCGAAGCCGGTGGGGTTGCCCCACCGCGCGAGTTCGTATTGATGGATCGTGCCGCCATCGGCCTTGGTAGCGTCTTCACCCGCCTGCGGGCGGAAATCAACTGGCACCGCCTGTTCCACGAATTGATCGAAGGCCACGATCCCCGCTCCATCGCCGAACGGCAACAGGCGGCGCTCAACGCTGTGGCGCTGCCACCACCGGCTTGAATGTGGGTGCCGGGGCTGAAGCGCCGGGGGCTGAAGCGCGCGAAACCGCTCGACGCGCAGACGCTGCGCTGCCAGCAGATGCGTCATTTCATCGGACGCTAGAAATGCGAGCTCATCTTCCCGCGCCGCTATGGGATGCTGCGTGGGCAGGACCTCACCGTCATCCAGTCCGGGATGGCACATGATCAGCGTTCCGGAACGGACACCGCGGCAAAACCGTCGGAAGAGCTGGCGGTAGGGCGGGTCGCCGAAGAAGCGACGGACACCACGAAAATGGGTGTTGCCGCATACGCCGTGACGCATGCCCAGGCGATGGTGACCACAACCGAGCAGTGCCAGGAACGCAGCTGCCGGGACAGCGAGCCGATAATGGGTGAGGATGTCGGCGGATGAAAGCGTCAGGAAGCGTAACCACGGTCTGCCAATGGGAAAGTCCTCGATGAGGACGCGGAGGACCGCTTCGCGCACCCCTGGGAGCAGATGACAATGATAGTGGCTGTCGATAAAGTCCGGCATCCGACCGAAGGCAACAGCGAACAGTGCCAGCTGCGCTCGCAGTTCCGCCATGACTTCGCTGACGTCGACTTGGCCGCTGAACGCACGGCTGAACAGTTGCAATGGCGACGGCAACCTGTGCGCGGGTGCCAGCGTCGGCAGCACCACCGCCGGTGTGGTGTGGGTGAGCGTGAAGTGTAGGCCCACATCCAGCGTCGCGGCGACGGGCTTGAGGCGTGCTGCCTCCGCCATCCAGTGTGGCGAGACCACAACGCAACTCACCGCCGAAATCCGCCTGCTGGCGGCGAGCAGGCGAATAGCCTCGCTGATCCCGGCCGTCATCGCGTAGTCGTCGGCACACAACAGGATCGGGATATCTCCGTCAGGCGCGATGTCAGCAACATCACTCGCTTGCGCCGGCGGTTCGAAGGAGGCGGGCGACCGAACGAAACCCATGCGTTAGATGCGAATTGCCAGAGGATTGAAGCAGGAGACGTGGATACTAAACCGAGAATGTAAACGGGATATTATCCAGAATGGCGCGCAACGTGCCCCGATTTTGAACCGGACGTCAACCGATGGTAGCAGTGTAGGCACGAAAAACGTCGAACTCCTGATCGCAATGCGGCTGGGCGAAGCCGGCGTCGGAGAGGGCGGCAAGGATGCGCTCGGGCGGAACACACTGGTCGATGGTGTCCCAATAGTAGCGCATTAGCGTCTCAGCTTCGGCCATGCCGCTCGACCATCGGCCAAGCCGGGGAATGACCGTGCCGAGATAGACGCGAAGAATCGCTGCCCATAGCCGCGTCGACGGCTTGCCGAGTTCCAGCAAGAGGAGGAAGCCGCCGGGGCGGAGCACGCGGCAGAATTCGCCAAAGGCGGTATGCAGGTCGCTGACGTGACGCAGCGCGTAGCCCATCGTGAGGAAATCGAAGCTGGCGTCGGCGAAGGGCAATGCCTCCATCGCTCCTTGCACCAGCGGTGCTGCGAGCCGTCGTCTGGCTTCGATCAGCATGCCCTGGCTGAGATCGATGCCGACGATGAAGCTGGCCTGGCCGCCGATGGCGACCGCTTCCCGGGCGACGGCGCCGGTACCGATGGCCACGTCGAGCCCACGCATTCCCGGTCGCAGGCCGGCCCGGCGCAGTGCCCGGCGGCGGTACCAGCTGCCGCAACCCAAGGAGAGCATGGTACCGATGCGGTCGTAGTGCGGCGCCGTGCGATCGAACATGCCCTGCAGGAAGGCCAACCGCTGGCTCGGATCGCCATAGTACTGCGGCAGTGGCGGATGCGGTGGGATCGCTGGCGGCAATTCCGCTTGGTCGTGTTTTCGGCTGACGTTTTCGTCCATACCGGCTCGTTGGGGTGAATGCGATACGGGAGGCGAAAGGCAGGATGCCCAGTTCTGAAAGCGACTGCAATGGCGCCACACCCAAGGAGCGTCTGGCGCCGCTGTTGGCGGACTTTCCCGCCGACCTGTGGGATGACCGCCTCTATCGCAGCATTCTGTGGGTCGACTCCTATGTGGACGCCCTGTCGCTCGCGGTGTTGGCGGCGCTGGGCGCGGACAGTGCGCTGACTACGCCCGCATCCGCGGCGACCCTCTGTCGCGCACTGGATCTTGCCGGCGACTTCGCGCCACACCTGACGTGGCTGTTGGAACGAGCCGCCATCGGCGGGGCCGTGGGTGTGGAAGATACCTCCGGCACGCGCCGTTACTACCGCACCGATCGATGGCGGCTGGCGGATGCGCCGCAACTCGCCGCTAAGGGACTTGCCATTGATGCCGGCAATCGGCCAACGATCGCGCTGCTGCAGGCGGCGGCGGCGGCATGGCCGCGGATCGCCCGCGGCGAAGTGAGCGGCGAGGACGCGCTGCTCAATCCCGAGGCCATCGGTCTCTGGCTCGACTACTTCGACAATGCCAACCTGCTTTACGCCGCCAACAATCGCGTTGCTGCCGTCATCGCCACGGCGTCGCTGGCGGAGAAGCAGCACTTTTCCATTCTTGAACTCGGCGCTGGCGCCGGCAGCGCCACCGAGGCATTGCTCGACGAACTGGTTCGCCGCGGACTGAAGGGCAGGCTGCAGCGATACCTGGTCACCGAGCCGAGTGCCTTGTTTCGTCGTCGCGGTGAACGCCGGCTGAAGGCGCGCCGGCGCAACCTGCCACTGCAGTTCGCCGCCCTCGACATCGACCAGCCGTGGGCGGACCAACTGCCGGACGATGGCCGTTTCGATCTGATCTGTGGTGTCAACGTCCTGCACGTGGCGCGGGACTTGGCGTTCAGCCTCGGCGAGGCGCGCGCCCGGCTGGCGCCCGGCGGCTCCCTGGTGGCCGGCGAGTGTCTGCGGCCGTTCCCAGATCAGTCGGTCTATGTCGAGTTCGTCTTCCAGCTCCTCGACAGCTTCAAGGCGGTGATCACCCATCCGGACCGGCGGCCGCGGCCTGGATTCCTGACGCCGGAGGAATGGCAGCGGTCGCTGACCGACGCCGGCTTCACCAACGTGAGCTTTCGCCCTGATCACCGCCGAACACGCAGCATTTTTCCGCACCTGTATATTGCTGCCATCTGCGCGCAGTAGGCGCGTTGCCGCTCCGTCTTTGACGTCGATGGCTGGGACAGAGTTGAACGGCCAGTGTTGAGCGTGTCGTCGGATGCAGCTATCCTCTTCTTCGCCTGTTGCTGCGCTGTGGCGCCGACGGCGGTTGCCGAAGCAGGGGAATGCAGCGAGAACTGACCACCTCAACTCCGATCCTTATCTTTCGGCAAAACGCATGCGAGACTCTTGCGGGATCGCCTCTCTTGACGAATACGCGGCAAGCGATGTCTTGCCGTTGCTGGATGCGATCGACAGCGGGACACCCATCGCTTGGCGCCAGCAGAAGCCGATCAGCCGTGACGCCTTCCTCAACCATGTGCTGCGTGTTGCCGAGTGCCTGCCGCGTCGCCGCTATGCGCTTAACCTGTGCCAGGATCGCTATCTTTTCCTCCTCGCCTTCGCTGCCGCCGGCGTCTGCGGCCAGACGAGCCTGCTGCCGGCGAGCCGGGCCAGGGCAGCGATTGCCGAGACGAGTGGCAGCTACCCCGATAGCCATATTGTCGACGACGAGGGCATCGGCGCCTGGGTCGATTTCAACGTCGTTACACAATCGAAGTCGGCGGTGCCGTGGCTTCCCGCCGGGCACGCCATGGCCGTTGCCTTCACCTCCGGCAGCACCGGTCGCGCTCAGCCGCACGTCAAACGCTGGGGCGAACTCGTCGCCGGTGCCCGGCTGGCGGAGCGTCGGTTCGCATTTGCGCTCGCTCCTGGCGCCAGCATCGTCGCCACCGTGCCACCACAGCACATGTACGGTCTTGAGACCTCGATCATGCTGCCGCTGACGCTGCCGGTGGCGCTGGACGCGGGGCGGCCGCTGCTGCCGGAGGACGTGCTGACGACGCTGGCCGCGCTACCGGAACCGCGGGTGCTGGTGACCACCCCGGCGCATCTGCGAGTGCTCACCGCCACGCCGGCCGCGTGGCCCGCATTGCGGCTGGTGATTTCGGCGACGGCACCGCTCTCGCCTTCACTGGCGCGGGCGGCCGAGGCGGTGTTCGCGGCACCGGTGATGGAGATCTATGGCTGTACCGAGGCCGGCTCGATTGCCAGCCGCCGCACCATCGACGAGGATGCCTGGAAACCCTACGACGGCTTCACCATCGACGACGGCTGGGCGCGCGCCGCCCACCTTGCGGCGGCGGTTCGTCTCAACGATCAGGTGGAGGTGTTCGCGGACGGGCGGTTCGCGCTCGGCGGCCGCGAGCAGGACCTTGTCAACGTCGCCGGCAAGCGCACCTCGCTGAGCTTCCTCAATCGCATTCTGAACGAGATCGACGGTGTCGACGACGGCGTGTTCGTCGTCCCGGAGGAGGGGCAGGATCGGCCACGCCGGCTGGCGGCGCTGGTGGCCAGCACCACCCGCAGCAAGCGCGAAATTCTGGCGGCGCTAGCGGAGCGGATCGACCCCATCTTCCTGCCGCGGCCGCTGCGGCTCATCAAGCAGCTGCCGCGCAACGAGGTCGGCAAGTTGCGGCGGCAGGCGCTCCTCGACCTCCTTGCGCAGACCACGACGGCTCGCCGGCCGCGATGACGATCGAAGTTGGTCCGCGGCGGATTGCCGCCGGGCATCCGGCGCTCGCCGGGCATTTCCCGGGTGATCCGCTCGTCCCCGGTGTTCTCATCCTTGAGGAGGTCTTTGCGGCCGTGGTCACCTCGTTTGGGCCGGGGCAGCTGATCGCGGTGCATTGGGTCAAGTTCCTGGCACCGCTTCGCCCGGACCAGGACTTTCGCGTCGCGGTAACATCGATGGGAGGAGGGCGTATCGGCTTCGTCTGCCGTAGTGACGGCGGCGTCCTGGCACAAGGCCAGCTGCAGCTGGCGGACGAGGCAGTGCCGACGTGATGCCATTCAGCCGTCGGTGCGGGGCGGGCTGAGCGATCGCCACAAGCCGCGCAGGTAGAAGCCGCGCGCCAGCAGCTTGCCCGCCACCATGCGGATGATCAGCAGCGTATCCATCAGCGGGCGATAGTGGCTTGCCCGCGCTTCGGGATGATAGATCGCATCAATTGGCACCGCCAGCGGTGCGGCGCCGGCGCGTGCCGCCTCAATCAACACCTCGCTTTCGAAAACAAACCCCGGCGCGCGTCGATTAGCCTTTTCGAGGTGGCGGATCACCGAAGCAGGATAGAGCCGGAAGCCTGACTGGGTGTCGGTGATCGGCCATCCTGCCGCCCAGGAAATCCAGAAATCGGCCATGGCGTTGCCGAAGCGGCGCAATCGCGGCATTTGGTGTCGCTGCCGGAGCCGGGCGGCGATGATGAGTCGCTCCGGGTGGTTACGCGCCGCAGCAATGAGCAGCGGCAGGTCATCGGCGTTGTGCTGCCCGTCGCCATCCATGCTGATCACTGCCCGGGCACCGTCGGCGATGGCGCGCTGCATCCCGTCCCACAGGCTGGCGCCCTTGCCTTGATTGATCGGGTGGCGGAGCACGGTCACCGGCAGATCACGCAGCCGTTCAGCCGTCCCGTCGATGGAGCCGTCATCGACGACGATCACCGGCAACCCGGTGGCACAGGCAGCCGCCGCGACGTGGACGATCGTCCTTGCCTCATTGAACGCCGGGATGACCACGGCCAAGTGCATCGACGATCTCGGTTCGGTTCAAGGTTGGCGAGCCGGCGGTCAGATCATCAAGCCGTTAATGTTGATGATCTGACCGGAAATATAGCCCGCTCGGTCGGAGGCGAGAAAGCTTACCAGGTCGGCCACTTCCGCGGCGGTGCCGGTGCGTTGCATCGGCACCAGGCGTTTGATCGTCGCATCGTCGAAGGTGACATCGGTGATCCGCCCGGCGATCAGGCCGGGGGCGATGGCGTTGACGGTGATGCCGCGCGAGGCCAGTTCCAGCGCCAGCGACTTGGTGGCGCCATGCAGCCCCGCCTTAGCCGCAGCGTAGTTGGTCTGGCCGCGATTGCCGAGGACGGCGCTCACCGAAGTGATGGTGATGATTCGGCCCCAACGGCTGCGGCGCATGGGCAGGATCAGCGGTTGAGTGACGCTGAAAAAACCGTGCAGGCAGACATCGATCACCTCGCGCCACTGCGCGAACGACATGCCGGCGAGCGGCGCGTCGGCATAAATGCCGGCGTTGTTGACCAGCACCTGAATCGGACCGGCTTGCAGACATCCTTCTAGCACCGCGCGGGTGTGATCGATATCGGTCACATCGAATTGCACCGTCTCGGCGCTGCCGCCCGCCAACCGGATCGCGTCGGCCACCGCTTCGGCGCGCTCGGGATGGCGATGCGCGTGGACGATCACATGCAGGCTGTCGGCAGCCAAGGTCCGGCAGATGGCGGCACCGATATCGCCGCTGCCGCCGGTGACAAGGGCACGCTTCATCGGCATATCTTCACCTGCAGTCCCTGCGGCCAGCCGCCGGGAAGCACGACGGTGCCGGGAACATCACGGGCGATCACCCGCAGCAATGTCAAGCTGCGTGCCGCCGGGTTGCCACGGCGCAGGCTGTCTAGTTCGCTATCGGCGGCCAGTTCACTATCCGCGGCTTCGCTGCCTGCAGCATCCGAGGCCGGCCCGAGCTCAAGCCTGGCGATGCCGCGTTCGCGCGTAACCGGCCCGCAAAGCAGGGCGGCGGCAAAAGGTAGCGTGATGGGACGCTTCGCTGCCAGTGGCTGCGGTGCCGCTGCATCGTAAGCGACGAGCAGCACCGATGCGTCCTGGCTGGCAACCAGGCAGGCTGTTTCCAGTAGACCGGCGGCAAAGCTGCCGTCAAAGGCGGCAAGGCTTGTGGATGCGCACATGCTTCGTGAGGCGATCGCCCAATAGCCTGCCGGGGCATTGTGCACCGAATTATGAAAGTGGGTGGGCGATAGGGACCGATCGGCTTCCTGCAGTGCCCGGCAGATCCGATCGATGATCTCCATGTCGCCGCTCGATGAGGCAAACACCGACATGAGTCCGCTGGCAACACCTGGGTGCGCACCGCCCGGGAGCGCGGCCAGCACCTCTTCCACCGCTGCCAGGGCGAAGCGGCTAACCATGGTTGCGCGACGCCGCTCGCTCGCCGGCAGCCAAGCCGGTTTCAGCGGCGGCAGCTCAGCGGCACGATACGGTTGTTCGCCGCGCAGGACAGGCAGGCTAGCCGTCCAGCCAGCGAGCCCCGGAGCAAGCAGGCCGATTGCCTGGACGTTGAGCGCAATCATCCNCAGTTGTCCAAACAGCAGACTGCAGTTGGTACCGCCGAAGCCGAAGGAATTGCTGAGGACGCGCTGCAAGCAGCGATGCTCGGTTGCGAGCATGAGATGGGCGGAGAGCGCGGGGTCGATCCGCCGGGTGTTCAGGGTCGCGGGCATGAAGCCATGCTCAAGACAGAGCAAGGCGATGACGGCTTCGATGATGCCGGCGGCACCAAGCGTATGCCCGGTCCATCCCTTGGTCGAACTGCATGGCGTGCTGGAGCCGAACACCTGGATGATCGCCTTGTCTTCCGCACTATCGTTCGATGGCGTGGCGGTGCCGTGCAGGTTGATGTAGTCCACTGCTTCTGCAGCGACGCCGGCGCGAGCGAGCGCGGCCTGCATCGCCAGCACGGCGCCGGCGCCTTCGGGATGGGCAGCGGTCATGTGGTAGGCGTCGCTGCTTTCGCCGTAGCCAAGCAGCGCGATCCCGACCTCGCCCGGTTCCGGCCGTTCGAGCAGGGCGAAGCCGGCGCCTTCACCCAGGCTCAGCCCCTTGCGGTCCACATCCCATGGCCGGCAGGGCTCGCTGGCGGTGAGTTCGAGGGCGCGGAACCCGTACAGCGTCGTCAGGCACAGGCTGTCAACGCCGCCGACCACCACCGCATCGCAGGTTCCGACCTGCAAATGGCGGGCGGCGGCGGCGAACACCTTGGCGCTTGAGGAGCAGGCGGTGGAGATCGAGAAGGCCGGCCCTGCAAGCTTGAGCAGCCGGCGGGTGAAGTCAGCCACCGAAAACACATTATGGGTGCAGCGATAGTTGAAGTCCGCTGGCAGCGTGCCACTCACTGGATCGCGGCGGCGGTAGGCCTCTTCGGTTTGCTGAATGCCGGACGTACTGGTACCGATAAAAACGCCGATCCGTTCGGCACCGTATCGCCGTCGGGCATTGCTAACGGCGTTCTCGAAGCCGTCCGCCACAAGCCCCATACGCGCCAGGCGATTGTTGCGACAGTCGTAGTCAGCAAGCGGTCCGACGATGGCTTCGTCTTCGAGCCCTTCCACCCGACCGATCCAGGTGTCGATGTCGGCATTGGGGAAATCGCAGCGCCGAAGGCCACTGCGTCCGTCCAGCAGTGCCGTCAGCGATGCGGCGATGCCACGACCAAGCGCGTTGACGGTGGTGAAGGCGCGGATGGCGATCGGTCGTATGGGTTTGACGTCAGTGTACGCAGACAACACAGCTAGTGAGAACCACCCCTGGCGGGCAATTGCGAAACCGCCCACGGCCGGGCGATGATCGCGGCGAACACATAGGCGGCAATAACGCCGACAGTGACCGTCTGACCAATCGCTTTCAGCACCGGCAACGATGAAAAGCAGAGCATGCCAAACCCCGCTGCGGTGGAGCTACTACAGAGCAGGAGAGCATGCAAGGTGCGACTTTGCTCCTCGATGTCGTCGGCGGTAGAGCTGAAGAAGAGGCCGTAATCGATACCTAAGCCGACCACCAGCAGTAACGAAACCAGATGGAAGAGCGTGAGCGGTTCCGCTCGCAGGGCCAGCACGCAGAGGTCGAGCAACACCGCCAGCGTGAGCGGCAACAAGACAACCAGTGTTCGCTGCCAGGAGCGAACCCCGACGATGAGCAGGGCCACCAACAGCAGGGCCCCCAGGTAAAGGCGGCTGACCGCTTGGTCGCGAAAGTCGGTCATCAACCGCGTCGTCGTCGCTCGAAAGTCCAAATAGGTCACATTGGCATAGCCCAATGCGTCGATGCTGGTGGCGAGTTGCTGTGGATTGCGAACGCCGGAAAGGGTGATCATGCCCGTCCAGCCCCNCTCGCTCGGATAGAGGAGTGACTCGATGCGCAAGCCGAGTGGTGTATGGCGCAAGTCTTCGAGACCAAGGAAGCGTGCACTACGCGCCGCTTCCACGGCGCGAAGAAAAGGTTCGAAGGCATCGGCCCGGAACGGCAGTCCCGCTGCCGCCTGGGCGAGGTTGGCGCGCAGCGTCGACGCATCCGGCAGCGCAACCCGACGCGCGCGCTGGACTGCCTGGCTCGGCAGGTAAAGGGACGGGGCGTCAAAGCCGGTCAAGCTCCCGGCGGCGACCATCTGCTGCAGCTTGCCGGTCAGTTCCTCGCTGCGGAGAATGACGGCATCCGGGGTGATGGCGCGGATGAACAGAACCTGACCGACCTCCGGCGCGTGCAAATCGGCTCTGAGCTTCGCATCCTGCGCCAGAATATCGGCGGGGATCGGGCTGAGCGCCGTCAGATCGGTTTGCCATCCGGGCGGTCTGAGCGCAACGACCGTGGCCATGACCGCCAGCAGGCCAACGCCCACGGCGAATATCGGCCAGCACGGAAGGCGTCGATGCTGCATCAAACGCCGGATCAAGGGGAGCCCCGCCAGTATCGGTGGTGCCCACCGCTCCGGCAGGACGGCGGGCAGCACCCAGCGGGTGACCGCCGCGGCGGTCACGAGGCCGACCATGGAGAAGATGCCCAGTTCGGCAAGACCGGTCAGACTGGTGCTGATCATCGCCACGTAACCGATGGCGGTACTGACGACGCACAGGCGCAGCGTCGGCCAGAGCCGGCGAATGGTGTCTTCGACCCGCTCCTGGCGCCGCAAATGGCTGAACAGGTGGACCGGATAATCGACGGTGACGCCCATCAGAGTCGCGCCAAATCCGAGCACGATGCCCTGGATGCCGCCGTAAAGGACGCCAACAACGGCGACGGCGACAACGAGCGCGGACAGCAAAGGCAGCGGACTGAGCAGGATCACCCGCCACGATCGATAAGCACACACGAGCAAAGCGATGATAGCGGCGAGGGAGCCGAGACTGAGCAGGGTCGCTTCGGTGCGGATCGTCTGTTCGCTGAGGCCGGCTAGGACACCCGGGCCGCTCAGGAGCAATGTGACCTGGCGCTCGCCCTTGGCACTGGCAAAGGCCTGGCGGATGGAGTCGACCACCGGCTGCTGCGCCTTGGCGTCGAAACCTGAGACCTGCGTTTCGGCGATCAGCAGCGCTCGCTTGCCGTCGGGTGACGTCCAGACGCCGAAGCGGGTCTCCGGCTGCTGAATCCCACCTTGAAAAACGCCGAGGACGGAGCGCAGCTCACCCGTCGGGTCCCCCGGTAGGTATTGTTTACTGATCGGCGACAGGGNGGAGCTGAGTTCGGTCAATCGTTGCTGTAGGCCACTTCGCAGGCCGTCGACGGTGAACCGCTCAGAGCTAACGCTCGGACTGAGGAGATAGCGATACGCGTAGAGCTGACGCATGTCGTCGGGGGAGAGTGACGAAGGGCCGTTGAGCACGCGGACGAAACTGTCGCGGGCCTTCAGAGCATCCCTGAGGCGATTGCTTACCGCAGCTCGCGCTTCCTCGCTATCGCCCTCGATTGCAATCAGCACCATCCTCGCGGCAACGCTGGAGTAGAGATCATCCAGCAGGTCGGCGTCGATATCGGTGCGCGGAATGAAATGCGAGATCTGGGTCAAGATGGGCGTCGCCAGGAAGGCGAAGACGCCGCAGCCCACGGTCACACACAACCAGATCGCAATAACCGCCAAGCGGGCGAATCTCGCCAGCTTATCCGCGCCGACGTTCATTCCGTCACCGGAGTGATGGTCATGACCGTCCGGTCACCACCGCTTTCGAGCGTTTCCACCCGCCGGGCGCTATTGCCGGTGCCATCGATGATAATGGCGACGACCTGACGGGCGATCGTCTGGTCAAGCGGTTCCAGACGGAGCTGCCAGCCGCTTACATCGGTGAGAAAAGCGACGCGAAAATAACGTTCAAGCGTTGGCTCATCGCCGGCAAGGGTCGCCCGAACCGACTCGACGAGGGTGCGCACCCCGGGGTACTGGTCGATGGAAAAGTCGCGACGGCTGACATCCGGCCCCTCCACCGTTATCCGGTCACCATCGATGCGATAGAGCGCCGGCTGCGGCTGCAGAACCTCTTTTTCCAGCACGCTTGGCGCCCGGTAACGGAGAAAACCACGGCTGACCAGCGGCGCTTCCAGCGCCGTCATCTCTTTGCGCTCTTCGAAGATGGCGTCCATCTGCTCGACCTTCGCCAGTGCAGCCATCAATGCAGGCAGATCCGTGGGCGGCTCTAAACCGCCACTGTCCGCAGCAGCGGCAGCCGAAAGGCAAGCTGTTCGCAGCAAGAGACAGGCGAAAACGCCAGCAAGGAGCAGGATTAGTCGTCGCCGCATGGCTCGATGGCTGGCCTTTCAACTATGGTGATCCGCGCCTCGGCGACGACGCTACCGGCGGCGGCCACCTGACACGCATAGATGGCATTGCCGCGGTCGCCGATGAGCAGCCGTGCGTTGACGTCAAGCGGGCCGGCGATCGTATCCAGACGTCTGATCGCGAGGTTGGCGTGGCGCAGTGCCCCAAGATAGCCCGCCCGTGCCGCCACGGCATTTACCCGGGCGAGCAACGCACCATGAATGGCCGCTGCCTGCGCGGCGTACTCGAAGGCGTGCAGTGCGCTCAGTTGGCCGTCGCGACGAAGGGGGTGGTCCGAATTCTGGTGTGAGGTGCTGCGACAGTGGATGCTCTCGTGGTCCCATTGGAGGACGATGTCAATGAGACACATTCCGCCCGCGTGCGGAACAAGCCGGCGAATCTCCTCGCTGCCGATCAGCATGGCGCATACCCAACGCGCAATCGCAGGGTGTCATGATAAGGCAGGAGCACCTGTCCGCTTTCTTTGCAAGCGATCAGACGCAGCAAAGGCAACGCCCGGGCAGCCGGATTGTGCAACCGCAATGCCTCTAGNCGCCGGGTTGTTCATCCGGCTTTCACCGTCGCCCGGCGTGAGGCGCAGTCGCAACTGTCCTCCCGCGGACGAACTGTGGTCGGAAGCGAGAAGCAACGCCACGGCAAAGGCCGATGTGACGGCGCGTGCGGCACGGAAGGCCGGCGGCGGCGGCACGTCGTGGGCGACAAAGAGGATCGGCTGCTGCTCCGCCCGCGCCTGGCAGTCGGCTTCCAGCAAGCCGGCGGCGAAAGAACCATCCCAGGCGCCGAGACTGCTAGTGGGGGCGAGGGAGCCGTTGACGATCGACCAACTGCCGGCCGCGGCATGGTGACCCATCTGGGCGAATTGGTTGGGTGATGCAGCGTTCTCGACCAGCGCCTGTAGCACCTTGTGCAGGCTTTCGGCGTTGCCGCCGGAGCAGGCGAACACCCCGGCGAGGTTGCTGCGTGGCGTGGTCGCTCGGGCCAGGGCCTCCTCCGCCACCTCGAGCGCGATGCGCATCGACAAGGAAAACCGCCGCGCAGCGTTCGGAGAAAGTCGCAGCCGTTCAAAGGGCGGCATGCCTCGATCACGATAGGGGCTCATGCCAGTCAGGATGCTCGTCGCCTCCGTCCAGCTGGCGAAGCCCGGAGCAAGCAGGCCGATCCCTGCCAGTTGCAGCGGCGGCGTTTCTGGCCACGGTCGACGCGCCGGCGACGCCGAGAGAATCAGGTGATGCGTGCCAGACTCTTGCGATTGCCTGTCCATCGCGACCAAGTTCTGCCAACATAATACCAATGCAGAAAATACGCCTCTCTGGCCAGCTTCCATAGCGTCAGCGGATTGTACGCCAGTCGCGCCTCGGCAGCGCAGGGGAGCGGCCGCAAACTCAATCCCGAGGCCAGTGCTAGGCTGCGCGCCAGATGATAGCGGCTGGTGATCAGGACAAAAGCCGCGTCATTGTCCAGCCGCAACCTCGCCCGCGCATGCCGCAGATTTTCCAGCGTATGACGCGAACTCTCTTCCAGCAGGATCGCGCTTTCCGCTATGCCGCGCGCGACGAGGAACTGTTTGCCGACCGCCGCTTCGCTGGCAGCGCTGCGGCCGGTTCGCCCACCAACGATAACCACACGTTGCACACTTCTGCTGTGGAGCAGGGCGCGGGCGCGATCGAGGCGCTGGGCGTACTCAGGACACACGTTATTATGCCTTAAGCGAAAACCGAGCACCATTGCCAGTTCTGACGCCGACGCCGTGTCAGGTGCGGTGCGCGCAACCCGGTGGACACAGCCAAGTTGCCACAGCCAGCTGATGCCAGCCGTCGCCAGAATGAGAATGTTGGACAGGATAAGCGTGACCAAGCCATCGATGCCGATGATCTCCCGCAGGTCTTGCCTCATGGCTGGCGGCTCGTGGTGGCAGAGAGCGGGCGCGCGAGTGCCGACGCCTGGGTATCATCCTTGTTGTCGGCCCAGAAGTCATAGAAGTTGAACCAGTTGTACGGAGCCGAGCGGGCGTGGGCCTCCAGGCGATCGGCGTAGTGTTGCGCCCAGCGGCCGAGGGCGTCAGGCCGGCGCCGGTCGGCGGCTGGGATGCTGTCGGCAAGGCGTTCGAAGTGCACGTCATAGCGATTGCCGCCGCGGTAGAGCGCAAAGGCCAGGATCACCGGACAGCGGACCATCGCCGCCACCTGGAACGGCCCCAGGGGAAACCCGGCCTCTTCGCCGAAGAAGCGGCAGCGGGTTGCCCGTTCTTCGGCGACAACCCGATCGCCAAGCGTTCCAATCAGGTAGCCCTGGTCAAGCCATTCCTTCACCGCGATCAATGTGCCGGGGCCGCGAATGGGAATGATAGTGGCAGCAATCTCCGGATTAAGGGCATTGAGGAAGCGGGTGATCGCCGGATTGTGATCAACGTTCATCAGCACTTTCAATGGGAAGTGACGCTCTGTGATCCCGAGAACTCTGAGCGCCTCGAAGCTTCCGAGGTGCGAACCCAGCAGGATGCAGCCATCGCCACTGCGCACCTGATCGCCGATCAACTGGCCGTTATGAATTCGGATATCGAACTTCTCGACCTGGCCGTGGAGGAGGAAGGTCCGGTCGAGGATGGTCGCGGCGAAGCAGTGGAAGTGGCGAAATAGATCAAGCACGCTTGGCTCGCGCTGCAGGGCACGCCGCAGAAACGCGCGTGACGCCCGCCGCGGCCGCTGTGCGGTCAGGAGAAAGTACAAGGCGATGGGATACAGCAGCAGCCGGCCAGCGGGTCGCCCGATGACGCGTCCCACCCAGTGAATCGCTTCCAGGGCGCGGGCTGATCCGCGTTCCGGCAGATGGACCCAGGCCAGGCTCATGCTACGATCGTTCTCACAACGGCGGTTGCGCGGATCTCGCTGCCCGAAGCTGCACAAATAACCGTCACCCCTTGGTGCGGTTCTCTCCGATATGTGCGCTTAGCGACCGCAACGATGCAAAGATCCGGGTATTATCGGCATCGTCGGAGCGCAACTGAAAGCCGTAGGTCTTGGAGACCGCCAGGGCTATTTCCAGGGCATCGAGGGAATCCAATCCAAGGCCTTCGCCAAATAGAGGAGCGTCAGGATCAATATCCTCCGGAGCCACGTCCTCCAACTCCAGCGCCTGGACAATCAACCTCGCAACTTCCAATTCAAACGGCGTTAGACCTGACATTTGTTTTCCTCTATGGACGGCTGGCGGCGGTGCCGTTCTTGCTGTGGCAGAAACAGCAGCGGACGCCTCGGCGACGATCCCGTGACGCCGTCGCTCGAAGTCCGCGCATGACTGGTTCGCCTGTCCGAATTTCAGGTGGTTTATGAACTCAGAGACGCAATTCCCTTCATCCCCAGATGACTGCAGCGACGCTTTGGTGATCGGAGGTGGTCCCGCTGGTACCACCATCGCCACGCTGCTGAAAGAAAAAGGTTGGCGGATCACGCTGCTTGAGCAGGACCATCACCCCCGTTTCCATATTGGCGAGTCGCTGTTGCCGATGAATCTGCCCATTCTGCAGCGACTGGGCGTACTCGAAGCCGTCCGCAATATCGGTATGATCAAGTATGCGGCCGAATTTACCCCCGGACACTCCGATCAACCTTGTCAGCCCTTTTATTTCAGCAACGCCTTCGACCGCACCCACCCCTATGCGTTTCAGGTGCGCCGGTCCGAATTCGACGAAATCCTGTTCCGCAACTGTGTGAGCAAAGGCGTCGATGCACACGAAGGGGTCCGCGTCCGCGATGTGACCTTCAGACCCGGGCAGACGCATCTGGTGGCGGCGGTCGATGACAAGGGCGTAGCCCGCAACTGGGAAACCCGTTTCATCATCGATGCCTCGGGCCGCGATACGGTCCTGGCGCGCAAGCTGCGCTTGAAACGGAAAAACAACGAGCACCAGAGCGCCGCCTTGTTCGGCCACTTCGCCAAGGTGCTGCGGCGGCCTGGTCGCGACGAAGGCAACATCAGCATCTATTGGTTCGAGCACGGCTGGTTCTGGATGATTCCGCTGCGCGACGGGGTCATGAGCGTCGGCGCGGTGTGCTGGCCTGAATACCTGAAGACGCGTACCACCAGCCCGGAGGATTTTCTGTGGCAGACGATCCGCCTCTGCCCGCGTGTCGCCGAGAGGATGCAGACGGCGCAGCTGGTGGATAAGGTGCGCGCGACCGGAAATTATTCTTATACCTCTGAGCGAATGTACGGCGATGACTTCATTCTTGTTGGCGATGCCTTTGCCTTTATCGACCCGGTGTTTTCCACCGGCGTGATGCTGGCGATGACCGGCGCCCTGATCGGCGCGGACGCGGTGGACGCGCATCTCCGCGACCCGGCATCGTCGCGGCAGCTGTTCGAGCAGTATCAGCAGCGGATGCGGCGAGGGATTCGTACCGTGTCCTGGTTCATCTATCGCTTTACGTCCCCGGCGATGCAGAGCCTGTTCATGGCGCCGCGGCCGATTTTTGGCCTGCAGCAGGCGGTCACCTCGATCCTTGCCGGTGACCTGTTCGGCAGCAACCGTTTCGGCGTGCCGCTGGCACTCTTCCGGGCCATCTTTTACCTGACCTTTGCACGCAATGGGTCGCGTGCCTGGCAATCATACCGTCGCCGCAAGCGCAACGTCGGCATCGAGTTCCGCGGCGGGACGTTGCCGGAGGACCAACGCGCGTTGAACGACTAGCCGGAGCATGGCCCCTTGAGCGAGCCCTGCCGATCATCACTGCCCGGTCCAGGCGACGCGGCGTCACCGCCCTTTCGCGTTGCCTACCTGCGGCCGGCGGAGGCGGCGCAGTTGGCCCCGGAGCGGCTGCTGGCATGCGTGCACTTCGGGCCAACGGCCGTACCAGGGGTCGGGCCGGAGGCGAGGGCGGCGAGGCCATGGGAGATCGTCGTGCCGCTTCCCGTCCTGGGTGACGGTGACGTGGTCGAGGTCTGGCGCAGTGCGCGTCCGGTTGAACGGATGATGGTCGGCGACGTGCAACTCGCCTGTGGCGACGACGTGGCGTTTGCCTCGCTCTGCGTCGACGACAGTTGTGGCGGTCTGGGACTGGAGACGGCGACCAGCGCCGCCTATCGCGCCCTTGGCGCCGCGGCCAGCGCCAGCGGTTTTCCTATCCTCGCGCGGTTATGGAACTTCTTTCCGGCGATCCACCGGATGGAGTCTGGCCTGGAGCGCTATCGTGCATTCTGTCGCGGGCGGCACCTGGCCTTCACCGAACACTTTGCGGCGGTCGAGACCAACCTGCCGGCGGCATCGGCCATCGGTTCGCGCAATTCGGGGCTGCAGGTCTTTGGCTTGCTGCTGCGGCAGCAGGGGCGGCAGATCGAAAACCCGCGACAGTTGAGCGCATTTCACTATCCGCCTGTGTACGGGCCACGCAGCCCGTCCTTCTCGCGCTCGATTTTCAAGGATTGGGGAGCCGCCGGGGCGCACCTTTACGTATCCGGTACCGCCAGCATCGTCGGCCATTCCAGCCGCCATCACCGCGACTACACCCGCCAGTTGGAAGAGACACTGGTCAATCTGCAGGCGCTGCTTGCCAACGCCGACGCGCGGACGGGGAGGGCGTTTCGCTTTGCGGTGTTGCGGGTGTACTCCCGGGTGGTGGCGCCGCTGGAGCTGATCCGTGCGCGCATCGCAGCTAAATTTGGCCCGGAGACGCCGGTTCTGGTGTTACAGGGCGACATCTGCCGCACCGAGCTGCTGCTGGAGATCGAAGGCCTCGCCATCAGCGATTGAGGGCACGTCTATGCCAGGGGTGACGCGGTGGCATGTAAAGCGGCATCGCCCGGTGGGGGAGAGTACACCGGCACCAGTTCCGATCACCGGGCGAACTGGGTATAGCGCCCGCACATGCTGGTTACCGTTCGTCGCCGGCGAGGGCGTTGCGGATCAGATAGAGGCCGATCTCGGCCGGGGTCAGTCGCTTGGCCTTGCGTTGGCGACCGGCCAGCGCACTCTCGATGATAAAGTGGTTCTCGGCGTTGGCAGGCTTCAGCTTGAAAATGCCGCCGGCGCCTTTCAGCTGCGGGTAATAGAGCGGATCGACCCGCGTCTCCTTGCGGCCAAGGCGGCTCAGCGCATCTTCTTCGTCAAGGTCGGCGACGTCCTGCGCCTTGACGAGAGTCCAGTCCGTCCGCCCGGCGTGCCGGGCGGCGTTCAGCGTGACCACTGCCGCCGCCGCCGCTTCGTCGCTCACGCCCACTTTGTAGATATGTTTGGTCAGCCCGACGTCGCTCGCCCAGGTCTGTAAGGACGCACTCTTGGCTACGTAAATCACTGTCATCAGGAACGTGCGCTCGGTTCTGGTTGTGCTGACCGCCCGTTTCACTGGCGGGCTTGGAAGCAGGCCCCGATGTGCCGGCTAAAGCGACGGTATCGTAAGCATATCCCGCCGCCAAGCAGCATACCGGGCTGCAAACAGCCAATCACCATACATTTACGGTCGGCACAGCACTTGCCCAGGAGCAACTGAAGCCGAACGACCGCCTGCGATCTACAGGAGCTTCCGGCGCTCGCTGCGGACCACGCCCGCGTGCACCTCGCTCGAACCCGGCGCCGCCAGCTTGCGCTGGGCGTCGCGAATGGCCATCCATATCTCTTCGGCCGTCAACCCGTCGCGTCGCATGACCGCCTGAGTCAGCGGATCATCCATCAACTCGCGCAGGGACGGCTCCGACCCTCGCTCAATCCATTTGCCACGCATGTTTTTATTATTTTGCCTCCCAGTGTCACTTCGTTAGCCCATTTACCCTGTCACGCCGTGTAGATCAGCGCCTGACCAGCCTTCTTGACTCTTGCGTGCTGGCAACACCTATTGTTACAAGGAAATTATGGGTATGGCAATGATATTGCGCATTGCACGTGCCTCCGAGGGGGCGCGGAGCTGGTGCGCGTGCGATCTGCCGATCGATTTGCGCCAACTCTATCAGTCGGTTGTTGCGTTCCTCGCTTCCTCGCTGTCGCTTGTTCCCGTCGGCAGGGTAAACAGGAAAGTCGTCCCCGACTGCGGCTCGCATTCGCACCAAAGCTCGCCGCCGTGCTCGCGGATGATCGTTCGACAGATAGCAAGACCGAGGCCAACCCCGTCTGGCTTGCTACTGGCGAAGGGCTCGAACAGGTGCGCCGCCACCTGTTGGGCAATGCCGGGGCCGGTGTCACTGATGGCGATCTCGATCATGCTTTCCTCAATGCGCCTGGCCGTCAGCCGGATTTCGTGCGGCGCCCCGCCGGCGGCGTTGATCAAGGCTTCGACACTGTTGTGCAGGAGGCTAAGGACCACCTGCTCGATGGCGATCGGCTCGGCGTTGACCGCAGGAAGGTCGGCCGCCAGGGCGAGCGAAAATGCGATATCACGTGCCTCGGACGCTGCCCGCATCCGCTGTGCCGTCTCCGCCAGCAGCAACTGCAGGTACACCGGACGCCGGGCTGGCTTGTCGCCGCGGGCGAAACGGCGGATATAACCGACGAGATCCGCCGCGCGGCGCGCTTCCGCCGCCGCCCGCTCCAGGCTGGCGACCAGTTGGGCCGGCGCCGCCGACGCATCACGCAGCTGCCGCAGTGATCCCTGGATATAGGCCAGCGTGGCGGAGAGGGGTTGGCTCAGTTCATGCGCCAGTGCGATCGTCATGTCACCCAGCGCCCGCATCCGCAGCAGTTGCGCCGTCGTCGGGTCTGCCGTCGCTGCCACCGTTGTCGGCGGTGCCGGCTGAGGGTGCGGCTCCAACAGCATAACCACGCCAGAGACCTCGTCGGTGGCGAGACGATACGGAATGAAGTTGACCCGCACCCGACGCTCGTTTGTGCTGCGATCGACGAGGGNAACCGCTGAAAATGCTCTGTTCCCCGCCAGCGCCTGCCGAAGCGGCGCAACGATGGCCGCGTAGGCAGCGTCGCCCAAGACCTCGCAGAGCGGTTGCCCCTGTATCGTCGCCGCCTGGCAGTCAAACCAGGTGACGAATGCCGCGTTGATCGACTGCAATCGTCCCGCAGGATCGAGGCAGGCGATCGGCAGGGGGATGGCGTCAAGCAGATCGAAGTGCGGGTTCCGCTGCACCGAATGGTCCGCCTGTGGCTGGAGCAGNNAGTGTCGAGCTTCGATCTTTCCTTCTGGCGTAGCGACTTGCAAGCGGTGCCGCAGCCGGCAACCAGCGCCGGAGGGCTACGTCAGGATGGAGTGTATCCGTGCCACCACTGCCG
Organism: Defluviicoccus vanus; assembly: GCF_014672695.1. GTDB lineage: Bacteria > Pseudomonadota > Alphaproteobacteria > Rhodospirillales > Defluviicoccaceae > Defluviicoccus > Defluviicoccus vanus. The sequence continues at coordinate 164,099 of NZ_CP053923.1, forward strand.
GCAACTCGTTCAGCGCCGAATCCGATCGCCTGGGGAAAGGATTGCCCAGCATCGTTGCCAAGCCGCGTTCGGTGAGAACCCGATAGAGGACTTCGAATTCGCGCGAGGACAGGACCACACCACGATCAAAAAGCCAGCCGCCGATCGTCGCGAGTACTTTCGAGCGCGGTTGCCGGTCGGCGGGTGGCTGCAGGAGCTCAGAAAGGCGGCGACGCCAAGCGAGCGAGAAGGATGAGCGCTCCGGCAGTGGGAAAATCGCCAGCGGTTTGCTCAGGCGGGCGACCTCCACCAGCATCGAGGCGCTATCCCCGGTGACGACGAACTGATCCGCCAGCCCGAGCAGTGCCTTGTAGGGATTGTCGGTATCGCCTTCGCACCAATGGTAGAGCACAGCCGTGCTCGGCAGGTGCTGTTCCAGGGCGGCGATCACGTCAGCGGGCGTCCGGCGACTGGTGGTGACGAACAGCGTGCCGGCGCCTCCGGTGGTTCGCTCGATCGCGGTGAGAAAATCACGGGTGACAGCGGCATCGAAGAGGAACGGTCCGGTGGGGCCACCAACCAGGACCGCGGTCAGCGGGCGCGGCAGCGGCGCCAGTCGCTCGGTCCAGGCGGCGGCGGCGCTGGCGATGGCTGCCTCGTCCACCTGCAGCAGCGGCAGCGACAGGCGCAGCAGATTCGGCCGATCCGGTACCCGATACTGGCTCGACGCCACCACCAGGTCGAAGCGTTCCCAAAGCCGGCGCGGCCGGCCGATGAGGACGATTTTCACCCGGCCCTGCGCCTGTTCCTTGATCCACAAGGCGGCCATTGATGGCCGCCGGCCGATGGTCAGGATCAGCTCTGGCCACGGCGGCTGCAGCGGATCGGATGCTGACAGGTTCAGGTGGTGCAGCGACGCGCGAAAGGTGGGCTTGCCCTTAACGTATTGCGGCCGAAAGACGAGACGCCGCGTCTCGCAGGGCCAGCCGAGCGCCGCAGCCAACGCCTGAACCTGTGCGTTATCACCGAGCTTGTCGCCGATGACGAGCCAGGTTCGTGGTGAATTGGAAGGGGGCGTCGAAGGTTCGTTGGTCACGGGCAGAGGGCCTCGCGTGGCGAAGGCTGGAACGATAAGGGCTTAAGAAACTAGGGGCATTACGCAGAGGACGCAAATCCGATCGCAGACGATCGACAATGCGGCGTCAGCATCATCTCTTAGGATAAGAGATCCCGCCGCAGCAGGCTCGCCAGCCAGTCGGCAAAAACCTGCAGGCGTCAGGATAAATGCTGACGATGCGGATACAAGAGCGTCATTGGCATTGATTCGGCTCGATGGTCGGGCATGACCTCGATCAACAAGCCGGCATCCAATTGCCGCTTCACGTCGTAGGCCGGGATTTGGATCATGCCAAGCCCGGCGAGGCAGCAGGCAATGTAGACTTCGGCGCTGTTTGCCGTAATGCGGCTACGCAGGGGCATGGAGTGTCGCTCCCCGCCTTCGATCCATTACAATAGCGGTTCAACCAAGGTGCATGCCGACGAGACGGTCGCGGCGATCAAAGATGCGGGCGCACAAGCCGTCGCGTTTCAGGCGGATTTGACCTCAGCAACTGCCGTGGAGGAGCTGTTCATTGACACGATTGCCGCCATCGGTCGCCCGGATGTCGCGCTGAATACCGTTGGCAAGGTGTTGAAGAAGCCTTTCCTTGAGATCACGGAAGCCGAATATGACGACATGAGCGCTGTCAACGCCAAGTCTGCTTTCTTCTTCCTCAAAGAGGCGGGACGGCATGTCACCGACCATGGCAAGATCTTGACCGTCGTTACCTCGTTGCTCGGTGCCTACACGCCATTCTACGCCGCCTATGCGGGGACCAAGGCGCCGGTTGAGCATTTCACGCGTGCTGTCTCGAAGGAGTTCGGCGAGCGGGGAATCTCAGTGAACGCGATCGGTCCCGGCCCGATGGACACCCCGTTCTTTTATCCCGCTGAAGGCGAGGATGCTGTGGCCTACCACAAGACCGCGGCCGCACTTTCGGCGTTCTCGAAGACCGGTCTCACCGACCTTTGCGATATCGTGCCCTTCATTCGCTTTCTTGTCTCGGACGGCTGGTGGATGACCGGCCAGACAATTCTCGTTAACGGAGGCTACACTTCGAAGTAGGCCGCAGCCGATGTGGCCATTGCTGGATGCCCAGATTCGCGATTGTTGCGGCGATTCACCTGCAACTGAGCGCGAAAGCAGTGGTTTTCCCCGGGATTCCCATCATTCAACCATCCTGCGATAGGCGCAAATAAGCTAGAGTCCCGTGTGAGTTAGCGATCGCTGCCCGGCTGCAGCGCGCTTCGGCCAGCGGCCGATCCTTGACCGCATGGCAAGCTGAGCGCAGCATTCGCAAGCTATCGGCTTCGGCGATGATGAAGCCAAGTCAAAGGGTTAGGTCGGAATCAAGTCAGCCGTCGCTTTGCGTTCGGCGCATGGAGGTCTATTCCGGCAGCAAGCCGACAACAAAGACTATGCGTCGGCATGCAAGGGGGAACTGGGGCCGGCAGGAGGAGCGTAGGGGTGCGCTTTCGGACCTGCTCGATGTGTCAGAACTGTTAGACCGGAGCCATCCATGGCAGACCTTATGGAGATAGGCCGGGTACTCTACGATCACCAGTGGGAGAGGCCCGAGGAGTGGGGGCGGACGCTGTTGGGCGAGTTGGCCGACCTCACGGACGAAGAGATCGGCACCTTGGTCGGCTTGCGTAGCAAACGCACCGAACTGCCACATACTTAAGGGCAACACGCCACCGCTAGGAGAGTGCCTGCGTTACGACCGGTGTTCGGCGCGCCGGTTTCTTCATCTGCGGCGGCTCGCATTTGCTGCCGGAAGGTGGGCGGACCCCCGCCGTCATGCCGCTCAGCCATCCGCATCATGTGCGCGCTGGCGGCTCCAGTACGCGGGAATATGCTGGCGGTAGTGACGCAGCACGAGGTTGGCAATCAGGCCCGTCCAGCCGGTTTGATGCGCTGCTCCCAGGCCCTGGCCGGTATCGGCATGAAAATACTCATAGAACTGCAGCAGGTCCTGCCAGTGGACGCTGGTTTGGAAGGGCGGTTGCGCCTGCAGCGCCGGCGGATAGGGGTNGCCGTCACGGCGATAGATATCGACCACACGGTCGGCAACCAGCGTCGCAATTTCGTTTAGTGTCAACTGCTTGCCGTCGAGGCAGGGGACACTGCAAGTGAAGCCGTCGCCGAGAAAGCGGTGAAATTTTTCGATTGCCTGGATCAGCAGATAGTTCACCGGCAGCCAGATCGGTCCCCGCCAGTTGGAGTTGCCGCCAAACAGCGACGACGGTGATTCACCTGGCGCATATTCGATCATCGCCTCACCGATGCCGGGCAATACCCCAAGATCCTTGTTCGTCGCGTGCACCTTGCTGACGCTGCGGATGCCATAGGGGGAGAGGAACTGCTCCTCGTCGAGCAGTCGCTCCAGCAGTCGCGGCAGCATGGTGTGGTCAACGAGTGCCAGCAGATGTTCGCCACGGTGGTTCTCCCAGTCCGGGCAGGCACAGACGTAGGTGCCTTGAAACAGGCCGCCCTTGTGACGGTGGAGCCGTTCGCGAAAGCGCGGGGCGTTGGCAAGCAGCCGTTGATCGACGATTTCGGTAGCGAACAGCGGAATGAGGCCGACCATGGAGTAGACGTCGATGCGCTGGTAATGGCCGTCGGGCGTCAGGATCAGGTCCTTGAAGAAGCCGGCTTCGTCATCCCACAACGAGACGCCGCAATTATCCTTGCCGTTGATGGCGTTGGCGATGGCGAAGAACTGTTCGTAGGTTTGCAGGGCGATGTTTTCGTAGGCCGGGTCGCGGGTCGCAAGCTCAAGCGCGATGACAGTCATATGCAGCGAGAACATCGCCATCCAGCCGGTGGCGTCGGCCTGCTTCAGGCTGTAACCGAAGGGCAGCGGCTGCGAGCGGTCAAAGACCGAGATGTTGTCGAGACCGAGGAAGCCGCCTTCGAAGACGTTCTGCCCGTTAACGTCCTTGCGGTTGATCCACCAGGCATAATTGAGCAGCAGCTTGTGAAAGACGCGCTCAAGGAACGCGAAGTCTGCTTCGCCCCGCTGCACCCGCTCGGCACGAAACACCTTCAGTGCACCCATGGCATGCACCGGCGGGTTGACGTCGCCGAAGTTCCATTCGTAGGCGGGAATCTGGCCGTTTGGATGCAGAATGTCATCGCGCAGCATCACTTCGATCTGCTGCTTGGCGAAATCCACATCGACAAGTGAAAGCGCCGCGCAATGAAAGGCGAGATCCCAGGCGGCAAACCAGGGATACTCCCAGGTGTCCGGCATCGAGATCACGTCGGCTGCCTTGAAGTGACGCCATTGGCTGTTGCGAGCGCGCCAGCGTTCGGCTGGCGGCGGCAGCGTGTCGCCACGCAGCCACTGCAGCACGTCGTAATGGAAGAACTGCTTCGACCAGATCATCCCCGCCAGCGCCTGACGAAGAATCCGTTGGTCCTCGGGTGTCGCCTCGGGCAGTAGGTCGTCATAGAACTCGTTGGCATCGGCTCTGCAGGAGGCAAAGATCACCTCGCTGCGGGCGAACGGTGCCTCCAGCGGTGCAGCGGAAAGCACCAGGTCGATGGTCACCGATTGACCCGCGGGTAGGGTATGGCGGTGCCAGGCGGCAAACTTGCTGCCCGTCTGCTCGGGATTAACCGCGCAGTTCTCTGCGTCGACCACCAGCCGATGGAAAGCGTCCTTGACGTAGGCGGAACCCTCAGCATCGCCCCACAGCAGCCGGGAATTGGTCTCGTTTTCGGTGAACAGCGGCTGTGCCGGCTGCCGACCGTAAAGGTGATAGCGCCCCAGTTCGGGATGCTCCGCCACCACCGACCATGCGGACGCTTTCGGAGCTGCCGTCGATTGCGGTGCCAGCTGGATGGTCGGCCGGGAGCCGTTGGCGCCCCAGCTCCAGGTGTTGCGGAACCAGAGCGTCGGCAGCAGATGCAGTTCGGCGGCCTCCGGGCCGCGGTTGCTGGCGACGATGCGGATGTGAAGCTCGGTGGGCGACGCCTTGGCGTAGCTCACGTCCACATCGAAATAGCGATCCTCGGCGAAGGCGCCGGTATCGAGCAGACCGAAGGGTGGATCGGTGCGGCTGCGCCGTCGGTTCTCCTCGAGCAGCCATTGGTAGGGATACCGCGCTTGCGGGTACTTGTAGAGATAGCGCAGGAAACTGTGCGTCGGCGTTGCGTCGAGATAGAAATAGTACTCCTTGACGTCCTCGCCACGATTGCCCTGGGTGCCGGTGAGGCCGAAGGCGCGCTCCTTGAGGATCGGATCGTGGCCGTTCCACAGTGCCAGCGCAAAGCACAGGCGCTGTTGCTCGTCACAGACACCGGCAAGGCCGTCTTCGCTCCAGCGATAGGCACGCGAGCGCGCCTGATCGTGCGGCAGGGCGTCCCAGGCATTGCCGTCGGCGCTATAGTCCTCGCGGACCGTGCCCCAGGCCCGTTCCGACAGATAGGGACCCCAGAGGTGCCAGGCTTCGTCCCCCTCGCGCAGCCGCTCAAGGCGCAACCGCTCGGCATTGATTAACCTCTCCTCGCGCATCCGACGTCTCCTGTATTTACCACCTGACCATTATCCCGCGATCCGGACCGGCTCTAGCCGCCGGTTTCGAACCCCGGATAAAGAGTCATGCCGCCATCGATGTAGATGGTAGCGCCGGTGACATAGTCGGAGTCGTCCGATGCGAGCCAGACCGTGGCACGGGCGATGTCGTCCACTTCGCCGATCCGCTTATAGGGGACGAGCTTCATCAATTCGGCATAAGCCTCAGGCGTACTCCACGCCTGCATGTTGATCGGGGTGCGGACGGCACCTGGCGAGATCGCATTGACGCGGATCCGGTAAGGCGCCACCTCCTGGGCGATCGACTTCATCAGCATCGATACGCCACCCTTGGATGCGGCGTAGTTGACGTGTCCGGCCCAGGGAATGACGTCATGTACCGAGCTGACGCAGAGGATCTTGCCGGCAGAACAGGAGACCTCCGGGCGCACGCCGCGACGCTTGAACTCGCGCACCGCTTCCCGCGCACAGAGGAACTGACCGGTGAGGTTCACCGAAATCACCTTGTTCCACTGCGTCAACGTCATCTCGTCCAGCGGCGCATCCTGCTGCAGGCCGGCGTTATTGACCAGAATGTCAACGGTGCCGAATTCATCCAGCATACGTTGGAACATCTCCTCGACCTGGCGTTCGTCTGAGATGTCGGCCTGATGGGCGTACGCTTTGGCACCACATCGTTGGACGTCGGCAACGATGGCTTCGGCCTCGTCCTGATCGCGGATGTAGTTGACGACCACATTCGCCCCGGCGTGACCGAGGCCGATCGCGATCCCCTTGCCGATGCCTGAACTGGCACCTGTCACCAGCGCCGTCTGTCCTCGTAGCTTTTGCTCGATCGGGCAGGCGGGCATGACCACTGGCGGCAGACCCGGATCGTGAAAGGCGGCGACGTCTACGTCCTGTTCGGAATAATCGGGAGCCATGGCAAAGGTCTCCTGTTGCGGATAGTCGCTAACCTGTCGCTGCGGCCAGGATCGCCGCCCGCTGCAGGCCTTACTCCGGTCATCATTGCCGCGGGACGCATCGCAGCGCCAATAGCGCCTGCCTTTCATTTTCATGATCGGTGTCTATCGAAGAGCCACAGCCGATGAAGGCTGGCTATCGAAACCATAGACGGGCGGCATTTCCGTTTGCGACGCATTCGCAGGATGCTGTCAGCACTTCGGTTGGTGATCGATCCGGCAGCGACGGATGCAATGCCGACCGGCAACGGACCAATGAGCCTTTCAAACCTAGGAGAGAGTTCGATGAGCGCAACCAAGGTGGCCCTGGCTTCAGCGTTTACCGGCCTGATGGCGGTTTCGGTGATTAGCTCCAGTTTCGCCCAGAGCGGACCGGCACCGCAGCCGAGCTTCAAGTTCGAGAAGTGCTTTGGCGTGGTGAAGTCGGGCAAGAACGACTGCCAGACCATGGGCTCGTCCTGTGCCGGCACGGTGAAGCACGACCAGCAGGGTGACGCCTGGATCTATTTGCCAGCGGGCAGCTGCGACAAGATCGTCGGCGGCAGCACCGAACCGAAGAAGTCGTAGGTCCTCCGCCAACCGACCGCTTGCCGGACGAGAACAGCGATGACGGGAGGCACGCCGATGGCCAGCTCATTCCTTCCCAGTGTGACGCCCAGCGTTGGAGTCGGCTTCCGAACGCCTCACTATCGCGTCATCGTTGCCACTCGTCCGGCCATCGGCTGGTTCGAGGTTCATCCCGAAAACTACCTCGGTGGCGGTGAACTGCCAGCACAGTTGCAGACCTTGCGCCGAGACTGGCCGATCAGCCTGCACGGCGTCGGCCTGTCGCTTGGCAGTGCGACCGGGCTCGACGATCGCCATCTCGGACGGCTGGCCGATCTCTGCCAACGCATCGAACCGGCCCTTGTCTCCGAGCATCTCGCCTGGAGCGTGACGGGCGGCGTCTATCTCAATGATCTGTTGCCGCTGCCCTATACCGAGGAGAGTTTTGCCGTCGTCGCCAGCAACGTGGCGCGGTTGCAGGACCGGCTCCGCCGGCGGGTGCTGATCGAGAACCCGTCGAGCTATCTCCGCTTCGCTTCCTCCTCCCTCGGCGAAGCGGAGTTCCTGGCCGCCCTGGTCGCGCGAACCGGCTGCGGTCTGCTCTGCGACGTCAACAACATCGTCGTCAGCTGCCACAACGTCGGCGGCGATCCGCTTGACTATCTCGACGCNGCGCTGCCGCCAGCAGCCGTTGAAGAGATTCACCTTGCCGGCCACGCGGTCAACGATGCCGACGGGACGATCATCCTGATCGACGACCATGGCAGCGCCGTCGCTCCCCCGGTCTGGTCCCTGTTCGCGGCGGCGGTTCGCCGCTTCCCGCAGGCGGCGCCGCTGGTCGAATGGGACAGCAACCTGCCCACCTTCGACGTGCTGCTCGCCGAAGCCGCGACCGCCGAACGCATGCAGCGACAGATTTTGCGCGAGGTGAGCGATGCCTACGCTGCATGATCTNNGCAACAGGCGATGGCGCGCGCCGTAATCAGCGGTCAGTGCGAGGACGCGGCCGCAGCGGTGATCGCCGATGCTCCAGGCGCCTCTGCCAGGCTCCGAATCTATCATAACCATTACCGCGTGACGCTGATCGACGTGCTGGCATCAGCCTTTCCGGCAACCTTGGCTGCGGTCGGTGAGAACCATTTCCGCGCCTCAGCACGAGGATTCATCCTCACCCAGCCACCGACGCAACCCAGTCTCACCGCCTACGGGGCCGCTTTTCCGACGTTTCTTGCCCAGTTGCCACCACTCGCCGCCTGGCCCTACCTCGCCGATCTGGCACGGCTGGATTGGGCGCTCAATGCGGCGGTGCACGCGCCGGACGCGACGCCGATCGCCGGTGAAAGGCTGGCGCAACTCGACGCTGCGGCGCTCACGAGGGCGGTTGTGCGTCTGCATCCGTCTTGCGCCGCGCTCGTCTCCAGCTTCCCCGTCGACCGCATTCGCAACGCTGTGCTTGCGGGCGAGACGCTGTCTGGGGACGAGGCGATGGATCACGCAGGCGAGGCACCGTGCCTTTGCCGGTTGCTGATCTTTCGCGCCGGTGAGGATGTGGGTTGGTTGCAGCTGCCGCCGGGCGCGTTCGTGTTCGTCACAGCACTGTTGGCAGATGCTTCCTTCGCCGAGGCCGCACGTAAGGCGGTCGCGCTGGATCCGTCGTTCGATGCCGCTGCCACCCTGGCGGCGGCTTTGCTCAACCAGGGGGTCGTTGTCGATATCTCGCCCCCATGCATGACCTGGAGGCTTAACCATGTTTGCAGCTTCGTCGCCCCATTTCAGCCGTGCGTCGCAAACCGAGGGTCTTATTCCGGCTGCCATAGCCGTGCTGGAGCGGTTTCCCACCTCGCTTCTCAGCCTCGCGTTCCGCGTTGCCGTCGCCACCGTCTTCTTCCGTTCAGGGCTGACCAAAATCGCCAGCTGGGACGCGACGGTGGCGCTGTTCGACATGGAGTACATGCTGCCCTTCATTCCGGCCGAACTCGGTGCTTACCTGGCGGCAACCCTCGAACTGGGTGCTCCGGTGCTGCTGGTGCTGGGCTTGCTGACGCGCCCCGCCGCCGCAGCGCTGCTCGGCATGACGACGGTGATTCAGCTGTTCGTTTATCCGGAGAATTGGCCGGATCACATCTTGTGGGCGTCGATCCTGCTTTACCTGGTGATGCGAGGGGCGGGGGCAATATCCGTTGATCATCTGATCGCGCGCTGGTTCTCCCAGCGGACAGCCTGATCAATTGGCCTGAACCATTGGCGGGTGTCCGGCAAAGTCCCGCCGGACACCCGTGTTTTGCGACCGATTCATGGACCTTGCTGCGTTCGGGAGGATGCGGAATGGCTAGGCAATGCGCATCGGGTTTTGGTGCTCCCGGCGATCCGGCCGCGGCAGCTCGCGATGCCGAACTGGCGCACGCGCTCACCTGGCTGACCGAAGCCGGCATCTTCACCCAGGCGGTGCAGATGGGGGAAATGGTCCCTGATTTTACCGTACCGGACTGCCATGGCGGGACGATCGAGCTGCAAGGATTGCTCGACCGCGGACCACTGGTCCTGCTCTTCGCACTCAGCCTCGACATTGCGGACGCCTGCCGCGCCCTAACGCAGCTGCAGGAGGCGTTGCCGGCGATCGAGGCCACCGGCGCCCACCTCGCAGTGTTGTCCGCTGCCCTGCCGGCCGCTGCCCGTGCCACGTCCGAAGCGCTGCACATCGCCTTTCCCATCGGCCACGATGCCGGCAACCATGTGGCGCAGCTGTTCGGGCTGACCTATCAACCACCGGAACCGAGCGATCGCTGGTGCCTGCGCCTCGGTCTGCCGCCGGCGGCACTGCCGCCCGACCATCTCTTCGTTTTGCCGGCGACCTACGTCATCGACAGCGACGGGGTCGCCGAATACGCGGTGCTCGAAGCCGATCTGCGCCATCGCGTCCGCATCGCCGACCTGCTGCGCGCGCTGTCGCCGCTCAGCAGCCGCCGCTGAGTCCGCCACATCAACCGGGCGGTAGCCTCTCTGCCGCTTTTGGCGGCAGCGATATTCCCCCTTCCGGCCAGGAGTGGCTGCGGACCTGGCGGACGAAGGCGCCGACCGCCGGCGAATGGGGGCGGCCGCGGACGGAAACGAGGCAAATGGTTCGGGTGATCTCCGGTTCGATGAGTGGCTTGGTCACGAGTCCCGGCATGGTGACGCAATACTCCGGAAAGAAGCCGAAGCCGAGACCGGCGAGAATCATTGCCTGAACCCAATCGTCGCGATCGCTCCGTAGCACCATGTTCACCTGCACGCCCATTTCCCGCAGGATATTGCGTGCGTGCAGGAGGAACTCGCAGTTAGCCCGGTTGACGTAGCGTTCCTGATGCAAATCCTTGCAGTATACCGCGTCCTGCGTGGCAAAGCGGTGCGTCGGTGCGACGGCAATGACGAAGCGTTCGCGGAACAGTGCCATTGCATGGAATCGCTCGTCGATTCCCTCCGGCAGGCCATAGATCGCCACCTCGATGTCGCCCGCGAGCAGCATATCGTTGAGTGCATGCCCCGCACTGTCAAGAACCTCCACCTCGACCCCCGGGTGCCGTTCTTGGAACAAGGCGATCAGCTCCCACAGCATCGCCGGGCTAATCGTGCACATGACGCCAATCTTCAGCGTCGCATCTTCCAGCTTGACGAAGCTCTTCGCCAGCGTGCGCGCCGCCTGCGATTGTTCGTACATCTGCGTGAAGTAGGGCTGCATCAGCCGCCCCAGCTCGGTGAGATGCGTTCGTTGCCGTTCGCGGTGAAACAGCGGCCCGCCCAATTCCCCCTCCAGACCCTGAATGGCTCGGGTCAGGCTGGGCTGGCTGACATTGCACTTCTCGGCTGCACGGGTAAAATTCAACGTTTCGCACAGCGCTAGGAAGTACTTGACCTGATAGAATTCCATGCTGGCCCCGCGAGACAAATAGCCGACCGCTGTGTAATGCTTATTTTTTACCAGCTTTGTAAATCAGCATTAACTGGTTTCTCGCTCGGTGCAAGCAAGCTTTGCGCTGGCAGCGCGTGCGGTCAATCGGCGCCACCCTCTCGACCGGTGATCAATCGCATGCTGCGGCCATAGGTGAGATAGGACCAGAACCAATCAAGCAGCACCGCGACGCGGGCGCGGACATCGACGAGAAAGGCGACATGCACGAAGGACCATAGCCACCAGGCGACGGCTCCCGACAGCTTCAGACCGAGAATATCAGCGACCGCGGCCTTGCGTCCAATGGTCGCCATGGTGCCCAGGTTCCGGTAGCGAAACGCTCCCGGCGTCGCACCGCCTTCAAGGCGGGCGCGAATGGTGCGAGCCACGTGCCGTCCTTGCTGTTTGGCGACGGCGGCGAGGCCGGGGAGGGTGCCGCCCTCGGGCGAGGGGCAGGCGGCAGTGTCGCCGATCGCCCAGACGCCGTCGATACCGGCAACCGCAAGATCGGCCTCGACGATGATGCGGCCGGCATTGTCGCGCTTGGCATCGAGCCAGCGGCCTGCCGCAGAAGCCATGACACCTGCGGCCCAAAGGACAGTGCCGGCAGCGATCCGTTCGCCACCCACGGTGACTCCCGCCGCATCGATCTGCTCGACGCGCGCATTCAGGCGTACGTCGACACCCAACTGCCGCAGCGAGACGAGGGCGGCGGCGGCCAGCGAGTCCGCCATTGCCGGCAGGACGCGTGGCGCTGACTGCACCAGGATGACGCGCGCCGAGGCGGGATCGGCGCGACGGAACTCGCCCTGCAGACCATGCTGGGCAAGTTCGGCGATGGCCCCCGCCAGCTCAACACCGGTCGGCCCGGCGCCGACGATGACGAATGTAAGCAGCCGGCAACGCTCCGCCGCATCCTCGCAGCTCTCCGCCTGTTCGAAGGCGGCAAGGATGCGCGCGCGTATGGCCGTGGCGTCATCGATCTTCTTCAGGCCCGGCGCCAGCGACTCCCAGGCGTCCTTGCCGAAGTAACTGTGCCTTGCACCCGTAGCAAGTACGAGCAAGTCGTAGCCGATCGTACGCTCGCCAATTTGCACCTGGCGGGCCGCGCGATCGATACCGGTAACCCGTCCCATCAGGACAGTGCAGTTACGCTGATCGCGAACCAGGGTGCGAATGGGGGTGGCGATGTCGGCCGGCGACAGGCTCGCCGTGGCCACCTGGTAGAGCAGGGGCTGGAACAGGTGATAGTTGCGGCGATCGATCAAGGTAACCCGGGCCCGGGCGTAGCGCAGGCCCTGCGCCGCGGCGATGCCGCCGAAGCCGGCGCCGACGATAAGGACGCGGGGTGCATCGGCCAGCCATTGGTCGCTGGGTGCCAGTGCCGGAAACCAACGCTTGATCGAGCCCGCCAGGAGACGATCAACGGCGAGGGGACCGCCGCCCTGCAGGGCAAAGGATGCCAGCAGCAGAAGAGGATAAACCGGCTCGCCCAGGAGCGCGGCATTTGTCGGCAGCAACACGACCAGCAGCAGAATGATCACCGCGGCGAGATGCGTCGCCAAGCCGGCGACGAACGCCAGCGAAGCGAAAACGCCCACCACCTGAATGACCAGCGGCTGCGAAACCAGGAGGCCGTGCCAGATCATGGATGCCAGCCACACCCGGAGCAGCATCGTCAGGACCGGCGCCGCATAACGACGCAGCGCCACGCCAAGAGCGGCAAAGTGACGAGCCAGCGGCAGCGGCGCGTTGGCCAGATGCGGACCGACAAAGGCATCGATGGCAATCGGCCCCGCACCACGCAGCGTCAGCAGGCCGAGCAGCGCCATCCAGAATAGATGATCAGGCAGCGCCTTGTAGGTGAATTGCAGAAACGCTGCGGTCAACAGTAGCGGCAGGGCACCAAGGCGGGTGAACAGCCCGAGCACCAGAAGGATCGGGCAAACCAGTTCAATGCCGGTACCGATGGTCGCTGCCGTCGTCGCCGGCACCCCCTTGAGCGGGTGCTCGATGGTATACAGGAGCACAGTGGTCGGCCATGAGGAGGCTTTGAGCACGCCGGAGGTGAAAAAGACACTGGCGAGTTGCAGGCGAATCATCAGGTCAAGCAGCGGCCAGAGACGCTTGGAGAGGAAGGCAAGACCGTCAGCTGCGGTCTCCACCGCGGGGGCAAGCGCCGGCACGAAACGATCGACTTGCAGACGCTGGGACATGGTCATCTCCGCTCATGGGCACAAAAAATCGCGTAGCGGAGACAATGATGCCGGCGACCGCCTGGCCGATGGAAATGCCGTCTGGTTAGCGTTTCCATAGGTTGGTCACATTGAACGCGGCTGCGAACCCTGCGCTTGCGTCTGAGGTGGTTATGCGTTCGCCGAAGGTGACCAATTCGGCGATTGTCTGGATGCCGGCGGCTGCGTCAGTATGCTGGCAATCAAAAGGCGGCGCGGGGGCGATGAGCGCAAGACAGGCAACTGTTGCCCATGCAGGTCGCGTGTAACCACAGCGTTTCCCCGGAGAAGATCGCCAAATGGAAAGACGCAGGTTTCTCAAGGTTGCCAGCCTCAAAGCTGCCGGAATCGGCACCGGAGCCGCCGTCTCGGCACTCGCTGCGCCCGCCGTCGCCCAGACGATGCCGGAGATCAGGTGGCGCTGTGCGTCGAGCTTCCCGAAGAGTCTCGATACGATCTTTGGTGCCGCCGAGATCGTTACCAAGCGGGTCGCCAGCCTCACCGACGATAAGTTCCAGATCCGCGTCTTCGCTGCTGGCGAACTGGTGCCTGGACTGCAGGTGCTCGATGCGGTGCAGAACGAGACCGTCGAGTGCGGCCATACCGTCAGCTATTACTACGTCGGCAAGGATCCCACCTTTGCCTTCGACGCTGCTGTCCCCTTCGGTCTCACCGCCCGGCAACAAAATGCCTGGATGTATTATGGTGGAGGCCTCGAACTGATGCGCGAGTTCTTCAAGGGCTATAACCTCGTCCAGTTCCCCTGTGGCAACACCGGCGCTCAGATGGGCGGCTGGTTCCGTAAGGAAATCAACAGCCTTGATGACCTGAAGGGACTGAAGTTCCGCATCGGCGGCTTTGCTGGCAACGTGATGAGCCGCCTGGGCGTCGTGCCGCAGCAAATTCTCGGCACCGACATCTATCCGGCGCTGGAAAAAGGAACGATCGACGCGGCGGAGTGGGTGGGACCCTACGACGACGAGAAACTCGGGTTCTACAAAGTCGCCAAGTATTACTACTATCCGGGCTGGTGGGAAGGTGGGCCGCAACTCACCTTTCTCGTCAATATCAAGCAATGGGATGCGCTGCCGAAGTTCTACAAGGAAGTGCTGACGATGGCCTGCGCCGAAGCGAACGTGCTGACCCTCGCCAAGTACGATGCGGAGAACCCGCCGGCATTGCGCCGCTTGGTCAGTCAGGGCGCCGTTCTCAAGGCCTTTCCCAAGGACGTGCTGGAAGCCTGCTACAAGGCAACCTTCGACGTGTATGCCGAAACGGCTGCGAAGAACGCATGGTTCAAGAAGGTGTTCGAGCCATGGCTGCAGTTCCGTAAGCTCGAATACGAATGGTTCTCCATCGCCGAGCACACCTTCGACCGGTTCGTCCTGGCACAGGCGGCTCGTGAAGGCTGAGCCACCCGGTGAACGGCGATAGCGACAGCGTCAGGCGGCCTCGCCCGCTGGCCGCCGGGTGCGTTCGACCGAGACGCTCAACTGCGAGTCGGAACGGATATGCAGGTCACGCTGTGGGAACGGAAACTGTACGCCGGCCTCCTGGAAGTGGTCCCAGATGTTTAGGAGAATCTCGCTCTTGACGTTGACCACCCCATTGTGGGGATCGCGGATCCACACGCGCAGCTCCAGATTGACCGCACTGTCACCAAAACCCATCAGCCGGCAGACCGGTGCGGGATCACGCAGAACGCGGCTCACCTGCTTCGCCGACTCGACAGCAAGCCCGATCGCCTTGCGGACATCGGAGGCATAGGCGATGCCGAACGGAACCTGCAGACGCAACTGGTCGGAACTGTAGGACCAGTTGGTTACTCGCTGGGTGATCAAATCCTCGTTCGGAATCAACCACTCCTTGCCATCGCGGGTGGTCACCGAGGCATAGCGGGCATTGAGTGCCGAGACCCAGCCATAGGTATCGCCGACCTCGATGACATCACCCGGCTTGATCGAGCGATCGAGCAGGAGGATGACGCCGCTGACCAGGTTCGAGACCAGTTTCTGCAGGCCGAAGCCGACGCCGACGCCGACTGCGCCAGTGAACACGGCGAACGCCGTCAGGTCGATGCCGACACTGCCGAGGGCAAAGACGATGGCGATCGTCATCAACGACAACCGCAACAGCTTGCCGGTGAGAACCTTGAAGGAGGGCGTGAGCGCGCGCGCNNGCTGCACCCGCTGTTCAAGCAGATCGGAAGTGGTGGTGGCGACCCAGACCAGCACCGTAACTGTCAGTACGCCTTTCAGGATCGACAGCGCCGAGATGTAGATGCCGGAAAAGTGAAAGCCGAGCCCATCGAGAAACTGGATCGCAAGCGGTAGCAGGCCGAAAAGGTTGAGGGCGGCAACGGCAAAGGCGGCGATGGTGATCACGCGCGCCAGGGTCTCGTGCTGGATCAATCCGGAGGTCAGCCGGATGACGACCCACACGCCGATCAGGTTGACGGACGTATCGAGGAGCAGGTGTGGCCAGCCGAGTGCGTCGGCGACGGCGATGGCGGCCGATAACAGCAGGAAGGCGATCAGCGGCAGGACGATCGAGCGGCCGGCGGTAGTGAGCATTTGCATGGTCTTCTGCCGCCAGCGGAACCGCGCCACCAAATCGGTGAGGCGATTTTGTAGAGGCCGCGAGGCGAGGTAGGCGATGCCGAAGGTTGCGGCCAGGGCGGCAAGTTGTGCGAGCGTTGCGGCGACGAGGAAATCACTGATGATCCAGTTTTCCACCCGCATCTGTAGATTTCGCAGCGCAATCCAATCGATCAGCTTGTCCAATCCGTATATCATCGACGCCTTCTCCCATCGGAAAGACACCAGTGCGCCCGAGTGCCTCTAATGCCAACGTGTCTCTAATGCCAGAGTGCGTCTTATGTTGGGAGGCCGCTTGTGTATAGTGATAGAGCGGGCAGCGGAGAGGAGACCCTCATTGCTTTTCGGGCGTCGTTTTTACTCTCGGTCAGGGTTTTGCGTGCTCATCCTGGCCGGCCGCCGACTAGCTTCGCAGGTAGCGCGCGGGCGCGTTCCGATGCTGGTTTCTCGCCTGATCCTGGCCGGAGTGCTGGCGGTGCTCGGCCTCACTGCGGAAACGGGACACGCCGACATTTCGCCGACGTCCACGTCGCGCCTGATCTCGATCGGTACCGGTGGTAAGTCGGGGGTCTACTATCTCACCGGCGGTCTCATCTGCGATTTTGTCAATCAGCGGCGCTTTGAGACCGGCCTGCGTTGTCTTGCCCTCAGCGCCGAAGGCTCGCTTGCCAATCTGCGGGCGATCCGACGTGGAGCGCTCGACTTCGCGCTGGTCCAATCGGACTGGCAATATCACGCCTTCACTGGCGATGCGGCATTCAAGGATGCCGGGCGTGATCCCAATCTGCGTTCGGTCTTCTCGCTCTATGTTGAGCCGTTCACGGTGATTGCCCGCCGCGATGCCGGCATCGATCGTTTCGAGGACTTGAAGGGCAAGCGGGTGAATATCGGCAATCCCGGCTCCGGCCAGCGCAGCACCATGGATAAGGTCATGGCGGCCATGGGATGGACGGTGGAAGACTTTGCCGTCACCGAGGACCTGGGGCTAGACGAGGAGGCGAAGGCGCTGTGCGATGATAAAGTGGATGCTGCGATCTTCATGGTCGGCCATCCGAACCAGGCAATGGCCGACGCCATCAACTCGTGCGGGGCGATCCTGATCCCGTTGCCCAGCGAGTTGATCGATCAGATGATTTCCAGCTACCCGTATTATCAGTCGGCGACGATCCTCGGCGGCACCTACACCTCGAACGCCGACGATGTCCACACCTTCGGCGCCCTTGCCACCTTCGTGACCTCGGCGCGCACCGATCCTCTTGTTGTCGAGCAGGTGGTGCGGGCAGTGTTCGAGAATTTTGACAAGTTTCGCTCCGCCCACCCTGCCTTCGCATCGCTCAAGCGCGAAGATATGACCAGCGTCGGGCTGACGGCACCGCTGCACGCCGGCGCCGTCCGCTACTATCGTGAAGCAGGGCTTCTCAAACACTGACGCCGCGGCCCGGGCTGGGACCGCGGCGCTAAGCGTGCTGGGAGACGTAGACAGACGGGCGAGGGGTCAGTGCCCGGCGCCGGGCTTCATGAACTTGGCGAAAAAGTCGTGGCCCTTGTCGTCGACGATGATGAAGGCGGGGAAGTCTTCCACTTCGATCCGCCAGATCGCTTCCATTCCGAGTTCGGGGAAGGCAATGCACTCCACCTTCTTGATGCAGTCCTGCGCCAGCCGGGCGGCGGGACCGCCGATC
Organism: Defluviicoccus vanus; assembly: GCF_014672695.1. Lineage (GTDB taxonomy): Bacteria > Pseudomonadota > Alphaproteobacteria > Rhodospirillales > Defluviicoccaceae > Defluviicoccus > Defluviicoccus vanus. The sequence continues at coordinate 181,669 of NZ_CP053923.1, forward strand.
GAGCCGAGATAGAAGCCGCCGTACTTCTTGCACGCATCGGTCACTTGCTGCGAGCGGTTACCCTTCGCCAGCATCACCATGCTGCCGCCGGCAGCCTGGAACTCATCGACGTAGGCGTCCATCCGTCCCGCCGTGGTCGGACCGAAGGAGCCGGAAGCCAAACCCTCAGGCGTCTTCGCCGGGCCGGCATAGTAGACGCAGAGATCCTTGAAGTACTGCGGCAGCGCTTCGCCGCGGTCGAGGGCTTCCTTTAGTTTCGCATGGGCAATGTCGCGAGCGACGATCATCGGCCCGGTGAGCGAGACGCGGGTAGTGACCGGATACTGGCTGAGGGTTTTGCGGATCTCGTCCATCGGCTGGGTGAGATCGATCTTCACCACCTCGGAGGAGAGATCGGCGGCTACTGCCTCGGGCAGGTACTGCGCCGGGTTGTCTTCCAGCTTCTCGAGGTAGATGCCGTCCTTGGTGATCTTGGCGAGGATCTGGCGATCGGCGGAACAGGAGACGCCGATGCCGACGGGACACGACGCACCATGGCGTGGCAGCCGGATCACCCGGACGTCGTGGCAGAAGTACTTGCCGCCGAACTGGGCGCCGATGCCCATGCTGCGGGTCATCTCATGAACGGCCGCTTCCATCTCCAGATCGCGGAACGCCTGGCCCGCCTTGTTGCCGGCGGTCGGCAGGCCGTCGAGGTAGCGTGCCGAGGCGAGCTTGACCGTCTTCAACGCCAGTTCGGCCGAGGTGCCACCGATGACGATGGCGAGATGGTAGGGCGGACAGGCTGCGGTGCCGAGGGTACGGATCTTCTCGTCGAGAAACTCCATCAGCCGCTTCGGGTTCAGCAGCGCCTTGGTCTCCTGGTAGAGGTAGGTCTTGTTGGCCGAGCCGCCGCCCTTGGCCATGAACATGAATTTGTAGGCGTTGCCTTTGGTCGAGTAGATGTCGATCTGTGCCGGCAGGTTGGTGCCAGTGTTGACCTCGGTGTACATGTCGAGTGGCGCCACTTGGCTGTAGCGCAGGTTGGTCTCGGTGTAGGCCTTACGGATGCCAGCGGCGAGCGCTGCCTCGTCATCGCCGGAGGTCCAGACGTTTTCGCCCTTCTTGCCCATGATGATGGCGGTGCCGGTATCCTGGCACATGGGGAGTACCCGACCAGCGGCAATGTTGGCGTTCTTCAGCAACTCGATGGCGACAAAGCGATCGTTGGCCGAGGCTTCGGGGTCGTCGAGGATCTTGCGCAGTTGCGCCAGATGGCCGGGGCGCAGCAGGTGCTGGCAGTCGCGCATCGCCTGATCGGCGAGCAGCGTCAACCCTTCGGGAGCCACCTCGAGGACTTCGCGGCCATTGGCGCGGATCGTCGTCACATGCTCGGTGGTCAGCTTGCGGTAGGGCGTCGTATCCTCGCCCAGGGGAAACATCTCTTGGTAGGCTTGCTCGCTCATCCTCGACCCCTTCCGTCCACATGGCTGTGGTTTCGTTTATCGCAGTCGAAGGCGGCGTGCCCGCGACAGGGGCGGCGTAGACGAACCGCAGCCGATGCTGCCCGGATCGCGGCCTTCTGCCGNCCTTGCCTCAACGCAGTTTGGGGGCGATTTGTGCTACTTTTTGCGAAAGGTGTCGAGGGCGATTACCTTGGCCGGCAGCTCGGTTGCAGGCTGGGCCGGCGCCCCCTCTGCGTGCGGCTGGTCACCCTNCGGCATCATCATCCGCCAGACCAGGCAGCGCGTGAAGATGCAACCAAAATTGACCCCTGGGTCGCCGAACGCCTGGATGGTGTCGAAAGGCACCGTCAGTTGCGCCGGCCGTCCATGAAAGCGCAAACTGACCGAAAAGCGCTCCTCGCTCACCTGCAGGTCCCAGAATTGATGCTGCAGAATGATCGTCATCGCCTCTGGATACTGGGCACGCAACCAGTCCGGCATATCAACGCCGGGCGCATCGGTAGCGAAGGTGATGTAGAAGTGATGGGGAGAGGCAAGACCGTGTTCGACCGTGTACGCCAGGGCCTTGCGGACGACGCCGCGCAGCGCCTCTTCGACCCATGTTTCGTACGGCAACAGGGAAGAAGGCATCTCCGCGACTCCTTGCGTCTCACCGCCTGTCGATTTTGGCCGCCAGGGTATTCTGAACGTCCCCCCAGGGAGAGGGGCCGACGAGTGGAGGGCTTCTGGTGCCAGGTGCCCTCCGAACCCCGCTCANNGGCCTTAAGCGGCCAAAGCATATGCCTGATTATCGTTGGCATCTATCTATCATATTGGCCCGATAACGGCGGTACCATGCCNGGGCAAAAACCTAGCCTTTATCACGCACGTCGATCCTATTTCGCCCCCGCTGCGCCACCTGACNNCGCTGGGGTCGGGTGGAAATTGGTGGAGGCGCCGGGTACCGCCCCCGGGTCCGCAACGTCTATTCCGNNCAGGGCCATTTATCGCCATAGTCGATTGCTCGACAGAGCTAATATATTGCCGGGGTGACTAGCGGCGCAAGGTTATCGCGCATCGCATTAATCGCATTAACTGTCGGCAATGCCCGACGCCGAGCATTCGCCCCACCGCGCAGCGTTATGTGGACCGGCCGCGCAGCATCCGGTAGCCAATGAGGAGCACCAGGGAGCCAATCACCGCGACAGCGAAGCTGCCGAAATTGAACCCGTCGACGCCACCGTAGCCCAGACCGTTGGCGATGAAGCCGCCGACGACGGCGCCAACGATGCCGAGGAGGATCGTAATGATGAAGCCACCGGGATCATTGCCGGGCATGATCAGCTTCGCAATGAGCCCGGCGATCAATCCAAATACAATCCAGCTCAAAATTCCCATTTCATCCTTCCTAAGGTCCGAGGTTGAAAGCGCACACGCGCGGACAACGTCCTAACATGAAATGATCGGTGTGGTTCCGTCAGAATTGAGCTTTGTGGCTGCTCGCGATGTCGAGCGGCGGGCTCTTCATCGCGCGCCAATCCTTGGAAGCTGCGCAAGGCGTTGCAAACTGGTCAGTAGTGTCTTCTCAGGCAGTATCTTCTCAGGCAACGTCTTTGGTGCGATCGAGCGGTGGCGGCAATACGGCCAGCGCCTGACTGATGAACATCTTAAGCGCTTCGGGATCGAAGGGCTTGGTCATGACGAAGGCCGGCTCGATGTCCTCACCGGTCAGTAGCCGCTCCGGATAGCCGGTGACGAAGATCACCGGGACGTCGACACTCTTGAGGATGTCGCGGACGGCAACGATGCCGCTTTCATCCCCGCTCAACTGGATATCGGCGAGAATCAGCGATGGCTTCTTGCTCCGGGCCAATTCGATCGCCTGCGTCTGGCGCGCCGCCGTCGCGCAGACAACGTGACCCATTTCACCAACGATTCGCGCCAGGTCCATAGCAATCAGCGGCTCATCCTCGATGATCATGATCGGCACCGACGTTTCAAGCCGAACCGCCTGCTGCGCCTTGCTCAACACCGTCTGCGCATCTCCGACGTCAAGGCCAACGATGCCGGCCGCTTCAGTCAGGGAGAAACCCTCCAGACATGTCAGCAGCAGCAATTGGCGCTCGACGCTCGGCAGCTCCGCCAAGCCATGCTCTACCCGCCTGATGGCGGCCAGTGCTGGCGGGCATTCGTCCTGGGGTTGGCGATTGATCGCGCGCCATCCATCATGAAAAACACGAAAAAGCTCCAGCTTCGTCGCCGAACTGCGCATTCGAGCGGGCTCTTCGAGGATTGTTTCGAGACACAAGCGGACATAGGTATCGCCCCGCATCTGCGAACCCGTCAGGGCTCGGGCGTAGCGACGGAGCTGCGGCAGCAAGGCCAAAACCGTTTCGGTGTCCACCGAGATCACTCTCCATTCCACCAGTCACCCGCGGCCCGGTTCGCTCACAGGAGACCTTAGCCAATCCACGATCGTTTTTGCGCGCTCGGCTGCGATATAAGCTTAATACTGATGCTAGCATATTGCGATGACTCTGCCGAAGATTGTCGTCAGTTGACGACGCGTTCGGTGCGCTGGCTCGCTGTAAGCGCATCCTCATGTCACGGCCCAGGACGCTCCTTGGAAACCCGCAGCCAGACCCTATGTGGTAAGAAGAAACTCTGGAACCGACGTCTACGTCCGATCGTTCACGTTCTGGTAGTCCCGCTGTGTGCTTTCCTCATGTCTTGCTGTTTGGGCTTTACCGCACAGTGGATAAGGATCGGGTAGTGGGCAAAGGGAGAAAGAATTCGAAAGGAACCCACCCGCAGGGGAAGACAGCGAAGCGTCTACCCGAAGACGGCGGCACGGCAGCTGCCGCTTCTGTCCCTGGGTCAACGACTGATGTGGCATTCGAGGAGTGGTTGCGGCAAAAACTGACGATCCTTTATGGACCTGTTGTAGACGAGCCAATACCTGAAGAATTGCTGAAACTGATCGCTGGATTCCAAAAAGAAAAAAATAATAAAGTCTCAGAAAGCTAGGTTTTGATAGGAGTGTCGTATGGACACAGCGGAAACAAAGTTGCCATCAGCAGAGTTTTACGCTGAACTTACGCAATGTCTTCCTCACATGCGTTCGTTTGCGCGCTACCTTTGCCGGCGCGACGATCTTGCAGATGACCTCGTCCAGGATGCGGTGGTGCGTGCCTCAATGGCAGCGCATCAGTTTATTCCAGGCACCAATTTCAAGGCCTGGATTTTCACCATCATGCACAACTTGAATATCTCCAATTATCGCCGCCGTCGTCCGGTCGTTGTTTCGAGCGAATTGGTGGATAATTCCCTGTGCCAGATCGCCCCCAACCAGATCGATTCACTGATCCTGCGTGATCTGGACCGGGCGGTGAGCAAGCTGCCCTCGGCTCAGCGCAAAGCGCTCATTCTCGTGGCGGTGCACGGCCTGTCATATGAAGACGCGGCGCAGGTTTGCGGCTGCGCCGTCGGTACCGTCAAGAGCCGGGTCGGCCGCGCCCGTAACGCCTTGCAGGACATGCTGATGGGTCAGACGGGACGCGGTGCAGTGCGGCGTGATCGCGACGATGCGGTCAGGGCCGAAGGTTCGCCCCGTGGCGCAGACAGCGAGGATGCCATCCAAGCTGATGGCGATGTTCCGATCCGTTCCGCGTTGCAATCCGATCGGCGGCGCAGGCTCAATCAGGACAGTGCGTTAGTCTCCATCGCCAAATAATCTACTAACCCAGTCGCTCGGCCGGCATTGAGGTGTCGGCCGAGCAGTTGCGGCCATCACGCGGTAACGACGCCCTTGCGCGGTCCGGCAATGAGCCAAGCAATCAGGCCGATGATCGGCAGCACCAGGATGGCGAGTATCCAAAGGATTTTTGCGACTAGCGAGACCGAGCTGCCGATCACGTTGATGATCGCCCAGACATCGAGCGCGAGAACGATCAGACCAATTATGCCGCCGCCAATGTCCAATCCCATGCTTATCTCCTTTGAGTTCTCTGTTCCCCAGCTTCGTCGCTGAAGCACAGTAACAGTGGATTCGAAGCAAAACGCGGACCAGAAGCCTCGGTTCCCTCGGTACTACTTCGGCCAAAATCTCTATTGTTCGGAACACATTCACCATCCGTGCGTTGGATACGCCAGGATCGCCCGCCATCGTTCGTCGAACAATGGCGGCATTTGACGATGTTCGGAATAGGAGATTGAGGATGAAGACGAGGCATCAACGTGGGGTCGTGTGGGTGATTGCGCTGGCACTCTTCGCGCTTGCCGCCTGCTCGGGCAGCAGCAAGGAAGAAAGCACCAGCCAATACTTCGACAGCAGCATCATGGCGACGAAAGTGCGAGCGGCGATCGTTGCCGATCCGGAGTTGAGCTCGACGGATATCGACGTTGCCACCTTCAAGGATCGCGTTCAGCTCAGCGGCTTCGTTGATTCTGCTGCTGCCAAGAGCCGGGCGGGACAAGTGGCGCGAAGTGTCGACGGCGTCCGCGTGGTCGACAACAATCTCATCGTCAAGTGAACGTCGCGCCTACAACTGTGTATCAGTCATTATGTGCCCGCGGGATTCCAGGCTACTGCCCTGGGTCTCGCGGGCTGCCGATTCTGCTACCGGCGCTTTGTCTGCACCTGTTGCATCAGCTGATAGATTGCCGCCGCGAGATCATCCTGGCGGAATGGCTTGGCGAGGCGCGGCAGTTCGGCGGCGGATAGCATCGGCAGCTCTGCATAGCCCGTCGCCAGCAGCACCGGCAGACCCGGCCACTGGCGACGAATGTGGCCGGCAAGTTCCACCCCCGTCATCCCCGGCATTGCCTGATCGGTGAGGACGAGGTCAAAGGTCGGCCCGGATCGAAGCAGATCCAGCGCCTTTGTTGCCGAGGTGGCGGTGTGTACCACATGCCCGAGGTCTTCGATCATCGCCTGCGTGCTTAGCGCGATCAGCCAGTCGTCCTCGACCAACAGCACCGTCAGACGCCCGCTTTTCATCGCTGGCATTTGTTCGCTATCGACCCTCCGCGGGCGACGGACCACCGCACGGGGCAGCAAAATTTCAACCGTGGTCCCGACGCCGATCCGACTGTGAAGCCGCAGGAAGCCTCCCGACTGGGCAGCGAGGCCGTGCACCATCGACAGCCCCAGTCCGGTGCCCTTGCCGGGGCCCTTGGTGGTGAAAAACGGATCGACGGCGCGAGCCATGGTTTTCTCATCCATCCCGGTGCCGTTGTCCGTGATCGAGAGGCACACATAGTGGCCGGGAGAGGGGGCCAACTGCTCCCTATCGCCGACCACCAGATTGTCGGCAGCAATGACCAAAGCGCCACCGGCCGGCATCGCGTCGCGGGAATTCACCGCGAGGTTGAGAATCGCCAGCTCCAGCTGGTTGGCATCAACACAGGCAGGTTCAAGATCGTCCGCCAGCCGCAGTTCGATCGTGATCGTCGGGCCAATCGAACGCTGAATGAGTTCGCGCATGCCCACCAACAGCTGCGGGATGTCGACCAATCCAGGCCGCAGATCCTGTCGTCGCGCGAAGGCCAAGAGCCGCTGGGTTAGCGTCTGACCCCGTTCCGCGCCCTGCAAGGCCAGGTCCAGGAGGTGAGTAAGGTCACTGTTCGACGCCGGGAGATGCTTGCGGATCAGGTCCAGGTTGCCGAGGATGGCCGAAAGCAGGTTATTGAAGTCGTGGGCAACGCCGCTGGTCAGTTGGCCGAGGGCTTCGAGCTTTTGTGTCTGACGCAGTTGCTCTTCGACCGCGCGGCGTTCGGTGATGTCACGAATGAAGGCAATGGCGCCGATGATCTCGCCGTTGGTTGCCCGCAGCGGGGTGCAGTCGGCCTCCAGCCAGCCTTCGCGGCCGCTGTCGGCGAAGGTGTAGCGTTGGTCGCGCATGTGCGCCGTCTCACCCTGGAGGACGCGGCGCATCGCCTGTTCGGGTTCACCACGCAGGAAGGGCAGCAGGTCGCCTACTGTCCGGCCGAGCGCATTCGATGCAGAAAGGCCGGAAATCCGCTCCATTGCCTTGTTCCAGAGCGTGTAGCGCAGGTCGTCGTCGTAAGCGATGATCCCGTCCGCACTGCTCGCCACCAGCAGTTCGGAAAATGCGCGCTCGTGGCGCAGTCGTTCGTTGGCCTCGGCGATCTCACGCGTGCGGACGGCGACCATCGCTTCCAGCTCCGTCTGGCTGCGGGCCAGCACCTCACGCGCGTTGATAATGTCTTCGATGTCGGTGCAGGTGCCAAACCAGCGGATGATGGCGCCAGCTTCATTGTGGATGGGCAGGGCACGGGCGAGAAACCAGCGGTAGCTGCCATCGCCGGAACGCAACCGGCACTCCATCTCGAACGGCTCGCCACTGGCAAGTGAGTGCAGCCAGGAGTTGGTGACTCGTGCCTGATCATCGGTCTGCACGGCGGCGCACCAGCCCTGCCTCGCTGCTGCGGTGCTGAGTGTCCCGGGCGGCATGCCGGTATAGGCGTACCACCGGCTGTTGAAGTATTCGTAGGTGCCATTGGGGCGGGCCGACCAGACCACCTGCGGCATGGTCTCGGCGATCGCCCGGAAACGGGCTTCACTGAGCCGCACGGCCGCTTCGGCCGCACGAATCCGCATCAGCGCGCCGAGCGTCGCCACCAGCTCCGCCGGTTCAACCGGTTGGCCGAGGTAGTAGTCGGCGCCGCTGTCGAGGCCTTTGATCCGGTCGCCGCTGCTGACGAAGGTAGCCGAAAGCTGCAGCACCATGATGTCGGGATGGTCGCGCTTGATGGTCCGACAGACTTCGAGGCCGGAAATATCCGGCAATTTGATATCGAGCACGACAGCGTCGATGCCACCCTCAGCAATCTGCCGCAGTGCTTCTTCGCCGGAGCCGGCTTCCACCACGGTAAAGCCGGCGCGTTGCAGGGTGCGGGCGGTCGCGTAGCGGGCCGGCTCCGTGTCGTCGACCACCAGCACCCGCGCCGGCCTTGTCTCAGGCATGGCTGGTCTGTCCACGCACCGCTCGCCGCACCAGGGCGAGGAGGCGCTGCCGGGTCAAGGCCTCTTTCGGCACCACGACGAAGGCGCGCCGCAGACGCTGCCGCAGGAGTGTGTCGACAGGCAGTGACGTCGATACAATCACCGGAATCTCGCGCGTCGAGATGTCCTCCGCCAAGGCATCCAGGACAGCAAATCCATCCAGCACCGGCATTTGCAAATCCAGAATGACAACATCGGGCTTGTACGTGGCGATGCTGGCAAGACCTTCCACTCCGTCGACAGCTTCCACCACCAGCAACTGCGGCTCGGCCGTCAACAGCTGCCGTAGCAGGTAACGGANGCTTTCGTCATCATCCACCACCAGCGCCCGCTTCGGATGCTGCAGCGGCGCGTCGTCATCGGTCGTGAGGTGTCTTGCGTCCTGGTCGGGCGGGATGCGGAGATAGAACGTGGCACCGCGCCCCAGGGTACTATCCACATCCACCGCACCGCCCAGCAGTTCGGCCAGCTTCCGCGACAGAGGCAGGCCCAGGCCGGTGCCTTTGCCGCGCAGCTGCAGCCGGCTTTGAATTTGCACGAACTCTTCGAAAATGCGCTCGTGGTTTTCCGCTTCGATGCCGATGCCGGTATCACTGACGGCAAAGACGACCTGGCCTCGCTCGGCGTCGTGCGACGCGCGCACCCGCACCTCGCCCTGTTCGGTAAATTTCAGCGCATTGGAAATGAAATTGCGCAAGATCTGCGCCACTTTTGCCTCATCGGTCCACAGCAGCGGCAGATCACTGTCCGCTTCGAACAGCAGATCGACGGCGTCGCTGCTCAAGAGTGGTTTCAGTGCCCCGCGCAATCCGGCGAACAGGTCGGCTACCGTGAACAGCTCCAGCTTCGTTTCGATCCGACCGGCTTCCACTTTGGCCAGATCGAGCAGGTCGTTGACCATCTCCAGCAGGTTGGAGGCGGAGCTGAGGATCAGCGAGACCTGGCGTTCCTGCTCGCTGCCAAGATCGCCATCGGCACGGTCGAGCAACAGCCGGCTCAGTGCCAGCACTGAATTGAGCGGCGTGCGCAACTCATGGCTGACATTGGAGAGAAAGCGTGTTTTCAGCTCATTGGCGCGGCGAAGCTGTTCGGCGCGCTCGTCCAATTCCGCATACAGGGCCACCACACCGCGGTTGGTATCTTCCAGTTCACGGTTCAGCCGCGCCAGTTCCTCCTGGCGTTCGCGGGCGTCGTTCAGGCTTTCCAGCAGCTCCCGGCTCTGCTCGCGCAGCGCCAGCAAGGGATCGTCGCTGCGTTCGCGGGCGAGTTGCTTGGCGATGGCAAGCGCACCGGCGGCGGAAACGCCCTGCGAGCCGGTTGGCAGCGGCTTGCCGAGTTCCACCAGTGTGCCGTCTGGCGTCGACTGAATGTGGAAGTGCTCGACCAACCGGCGTGCATTGATAATGCCGCGCCCCTGCCGGGCGGTCGTCGCTGCGCCAGCACCGCCCAACACGGCTTCCAGGTCGGCTATGCCGCGGCCGTGGTCACGAATACGGACGAGAAAGGCGCGCGAAGCCTCGATGGTCACGAGAAACTCGGCACTGCCGCTGCCACCGCCGTGTGTGAGGGCGTTGCGGGCAATCTCCGACACTGCCGTGGCGAGACGGGTTTGCTCCTGCGCATCGAAACCGAGCAATTCACTGATGCGCTTGGCCCGCTGGCGAACAGCAACGAGATCGCTTTCGTGCTGCAGAGTCGTCGTGATGATTGGCCAGCTCACGCCGCCCGCCCGTGCGCGACAAGCACGCTCACGTCGTCGCGGCCGCGACTGAAATCGCGATAGAGCACGCCCGCCAGAACACTGGNGTGTACCGACTGCAGACCACGATAGCGCTCGATCGACCAGTTGGTATGCAGGCCATCACTGTTGAGGACGAACAGAAACGGGGTAGGGAGGTCGTAGTCGAAGGCCTGAATGCGGCGAGCGGAAAGGCCGGCCGTTCCGTTCTGCGATACCGTTCGCCGCGTCTGGCCGTCGCTAACAATTGTTCCGGCGATGTTACCGATACCGCAAAAGGTGGCCCGCCGTCGGTCCGGCTGCAGGCAGGCAATGGCGACGGCAGCACCGCGCGTGTGACGCATACCCGCATGGATGTGCGCCACCACCGAGGCGGGATCCTCGTGGACGAAGCGACGAAACAAGCGCACCGCTTCGACGGCGGCCGTCGCTGCCGCCGGTCCATGCCCGAGCCCGTCTGCCAGCATCAGCCGCAATTCGCCCTCATCGCCGACCACGGCGCACCAGGCATCGCCGCAGACCTGCTCGCCGTATTTCGGCACGGCGACGGCGCCGAACGACGGCTCGGATCGATCTGGGCCGCTCATTGGCTGGCCGGCATAGTGGCGGGCGAGGATTGCCGTGCCCATCGGCGGCGTCGAGACAATGTGAAAGACATGGCATTGTCGCCGCACCGCTCCCAGCCCCTGACCGGCGCTGCCGGCGGTCGAATAGCCATCGCGCAGACAGGCGGCGACATCGGTAATCCCGGGGCCCTTATCGAGCGCCAGGAGGTCGATGCCGGTCCCCGTTTCGTCGTCAAAATCGGCGATAATCATCTCGCCGCTCTGCGCATGCTTCACGAGATTGCTAGCCAATTCGGTAACGACAATGGCGATGCGCCCCGCATCAGTGTCACCAAAGCCGAGGGCCTGGGCGCGTTCCACCGCGTAGCGTCGCGCTTCCGAGATCTGGCTCTGTTCAGTGACAGTCAGCGCGATCGTGGCCATGGTCCATCATTTCCAACGGGTAATAACGACTTTCGTCCCTTCGCCGATCCGCGATTCGATAAAAAACTCGTTGGCCAGCCGCCTGGAACCGCCCAGTCCCAGGCCCAATCCCTGGCCGGAAGTGTAGCCATCCTTCATCGCCAGCTCGATATCGGCGATCCCCGGGCCATGATCCTCAAAGGTGAGACGCACGCCCCGGCGACCGTTGGCCTCGATCGCTTCCATGACTACTGTGCCACCCCCGCCGTAGTCGAGGGTGTTGCGGGCAAGCTCGCTCGCCGCGGTGATGATTTTCGTTTGGTCGACCAGGCCAAGACCGGCCTTCACCGCCCGCGCGCGCACCTCCTGGCGAACGATGACAACGTCCTGTGAAGTGCGGATGGCAAAAACGTCACCCTCTGCGGTGGTCATGCGTGCCCCGCCGGGTTGCACATTGGCTGCGGAGCAGGGCCATGCCCCGTTCAACGTTCAGCGCCGTCTTAACCCCTGTCAAGGACAGCCCCAGTTCCACCAGGGTAATGGCGACGGCGGGACGCATGCCAACGACGACGGTCTCCGCATCGAGAACACGGGAGACGGCGGCAATATTGTCAAGCATGCGACCGATGAAGCTATCAACGATTTCCAGGGAGGAAATATCGATGAGGACACCTCGTGCCCCGGTGCTGGCGATCCTGTTGGTCAGATCCTCTTCCAGGGCGAGCGCCAGTCGGTCGTGCATGTCCACTTGAATGGTAATGAGCAGCGCTTTGCCCATGGCCAGGATCGGTATGCGCTCCACCGCGGCACTCCTAGTCGTCAGCGAGGCCGAAGTCGCGCGAGAGCCCTCTACCGCTGCCAGTTCCCCGCATCGCGGTGACTTCACGGCCAAGCCGCTGCAGTGCGACGGCAAACGCACTGGCCAGGGTAGCCTTCGACACCACGTTGAGTTCCACCCNCAGGTGGACCATGGTCTGGGCGATCTGCGGGCGAATGCCACTGATGAGGCAATCCGCCCCCATCAGCCGTGCTGCGGCCACGGTCTTCAGTAGATGCTGCGCCACCAGCGTGTCGACGGTTGGCACACCGGTTATGTCGATGATGGCGATCTCGGCGCTGTGTTCGACAATGCTCTGCAGTAGGTTTTCCATCACCACCTGCGTCCGTTCGCTATCAAGGGTGCCGATCAATGGCAGGGCGAGAATGCCGTCCCAAAGCTTGACCACCGGCGTCGACAGCTCGGTGAGTTCTCGTTGCTGGCGCTGAATGATCTCCTCGCGGCTCTTCTGGAAGACCTCCATGGTGAAGAGGCCGAGCCGATCCAGCAGCAGCGTTGCTTGCCATGCGGCCTCGGCAAAGGCCTCCGCATGTGCGGCATAGGCCTGTTGCAACAGGCGGAATAGCGGTTGCCTGAGCCCAAAGACGAACATCGCCGTCTCACTGGGGGAAATCCCCTGCATCGCCCGCGATCGCGATAAGCTGCTGAGAACGTCGTGCAGCCGCTCGAACGCCGCGGTGCCGCCATCGGGGCCTGCCGCGACGGCTTCAATGAGTAGACGCAAAACCGTACGGCACTCTCGCTCGACTTCGGCTCGATTGAGACGAGTGCCCCTGGTGACGTTCGATGCTGTCAGGGAATCGAGCCATTCCGTCAGAATCTGCGTCTCATTCTGCACCAGGACGTTGGCGAGATTTACATGCACGGCTGCAACCCTCTCTCTTCCCTGCGATTCGTCGGGGATTGTCACCCAACCACCGCCTTAGCGAGGTGCAAGCGAAAACACCCACGATGTTGGGATCTGTGCCAATTGGCGGGGAAATGCAACGGATATGCGGAACGGTTTTGCCCAGGGCACGTTCCGTCGCTGCTCGTGAAGCGAAGGGGAGTGCACGATGGTGCCGAAAGAGCTCGAAGCCTGGGTGTTGCAGATCATGGAGGATGAACTGGCGGCGCGCAAAGCCGACCGCGAAACAAGCGAGCACGATGCGCGCGGCCATCCCACACCCTCGCCTAATGCACTCCTGCGTATCCTGCGGGCGGCGTAATTTTGGGCGGCACAAAAAGCGCGGTCAACGATAGGTAGTGAAGCGCCAGCTGTTGCTGTAGCACCAATAGATCAAAATAACGCTGTAGTGGTGTGCCGGAATAACAACGTGTCCGGCGTGATCTCCGTCGACGATTTTGCATATTTTACTTACGAATATGCACTGTGATGGGTTCATATGATGGAACTCATACGGTCGTGCCCCGTTCAACCTGTGTCGGTGAGGCCGGCGCGTTCCTGGCCTCTCCATCACTGACGTGAACATTCCGACGACGAAAGGGCTGCAACATGCCGACAGCGACAGCAAAAGCATCTACCCCCAGTAAGTCCCAGACACGGGCGACCAAGCCGAAGACGGGCGCCCGAGTGCAGCGCAAGACGGCGCGCGCCGCCGCCAAGCCGGAAGATGCAATCAAGCTGCTCAAGAGTGATCACAAGGAAGTTCGTGGCTGGTTTGCCGAGTTCGACAAGACGGATGACGACGGAAAGAAGGAAGCTCTGGCCCGCAACATTTGCCGGGCGCTTACCGTGCATACGCAAGTGGAGGAGGAGATCTTCTATCCGGCGGCACGGGAGTCCGAGGTGGACGATGATCTGCTGGACGAGGCCGCGGTCGAGCACGCCAGTGCCAAGCAACTGATCGCCGAAATCGAAAAGATGGCGGTGGGCGACCCGCTGTTCGATGCGAAGGTCACTGTGCTGGGCGAATACGTCAAGCACCACGTCGAAGAGGAAGAAACCGAACTGTTTCCTGAATGCCGCGAAAGCAGCATGGATCTCAAGGCACTTGGTGGGGAAATAGCCGCCCGTAAGGCAGAACTTATGCAGTCGAATGCCTGATGGTCACGCCGGGCGGGATGGGTTCGGCGCGTAAACCCTTCCACATCCCGCCGGCGCCGTGAAGCAAAGCGTCTCCTCCGACCCTGCTCCAGGAGCCCAGCATGGCCGACAAAGATCCGATCACGACTGCTCTAGGCGAGGGCGGCGAACCGCATCAGCATTTTACCGCCAAGGATACTGACGAAGCGACGGCAACGCTGACGACCAACCAGGGTATTCCCGTTGCCGACAACCAGAATTCGCTGCGGTCCGGCGCCCGTGGGCCAACCCTTCTCGAAGACTTCGTCCTCCGCGAGAAAATCTTCCACTTCGATCACGAGCGCATCCCCGAGCGGATCGTCCATGCGCGCGGGACCGCCGCGCATGGCTACTTCGAGACCTACGAGTCTCTGGCTGGCCTCACGCGCGCCGACCTGTTCCAGCGCCCCGGCGAGAAAACGCCGGTCTTTGCCCGCTTTTCCACCGTCGCCGGTGGCGCCGGCTCCGTTGACACGCCACGCGATGTTCGCGGCTTCGCGGTCAAGTTCTACACCCAGGAAGGCAACTGGGACCTTGTCGGCAACAATATTCCTGTCTTCTTCATCCAGGACGCGATCAAATTTCCTGACCTGATCCACGCGGTGAAGATGGAGGCGGACCGGGGCTATCCGCAGGCGGCGAGCGCCCACGATACCTTCTGGGACTGGGTCTCGCTGGTGCCGGAAACCACCCACATGCTGATGTGGGCGATGTCGGACCGGACCCTGCCCAGGTCGCTGCGGATGATGGATGGCTTCGGTATCCACACCTTCCGTCTGGTCAACGCCGAAGGTGCCTCGTGTTTCGTCAAGTTCCATTGGCGACCGACGCTGGGGACGCAATCCACCATTTGGGATGAAGCCCTCAAACTGCAGGCGGCAGACAATGATTTTCATCGCCGCGACTTCCACGAGGCAATCGCCGCCGGCGATTTTCCGCAATGGGAGCTTTGTTTGCAGGTCTTCGACCAGGCGCTGGCCGACAGCCTTCCCTACGACGTACTCGACGCGACGAAGTTCATCCCGGAGGAAGTGGTTCCCTTGCGCCGAATTGGCCGCATGGTGCTCAATCGTAATCCAGACAACTTCTTCGCCGAAACCGAGCAGGTGGCTTTTTGTCCCGCCAACGTTGTCCCGGGGATCGATTTCACCAACGACCCACTGCTGCAGGGCCGCCTGTTCAGCTATCTCGATACGCAAAAGAGCCGCCTCGGTACCGCCAACTTCCACCAGCTGCCGATCAATGCGCCCAAGTGCCCGATGATGAATTTCCAGCGCGACGGGCAGATGCAGATGCAGGTGCCAAAGGGGCGCGCCAATTACGAGCCCAACAGCCTTGATGCGCATGGCGAAGCGCCGGGTCCACGCGAATGCCCGGTGACCGGTTTTACGACCCATCCGGGGCGCGCTGAGCATGCGGAGGAGGAGACGAAGCTGCGGATTCGCGCCGAACTGTTCGCCGATCACTACAGTCAGGCACGGCTGTTTTGGCTCTCGATGACGGCGAGCGAGCAGGCGCACATCGCCTCCGCCTTCGTCTTTGAACTCTCGAAGGTTACCCTCGCTGCCGTGCCGGCCAGGATGGTGGGACGCTTGCGCAACGTCGACGAGGGGCTGGCAAAGCGGGTGGCGGAGGGATTGGCTATCCCGTTGGCGAAAAAGCTGCCGGCGGCGCGGGAGCCGGTGGATCTGCCGCCGAGTGACGCGCTCTCGATCCAGAAAAACATGCAGGCCACCCTGGCAGGGCGTGCCGTTGGCATTTTGTTTGCCGAGGGCACCGACGCCGCCGAACTGGATGCCGTTATTGCCAGCGTCGAGAAGGCAGGGGCAAAGGTGGTGCTGGTGGCACCAAAGGTGGGCGGCGCAACACTTGCCGACGGCTCCATCCGCAAAGCGGACGGTCAGCTTGCCGGTACTCCGTCACCCATCTTCGATGCGATTGCTGTCGTCCTCTCGGCTGCGGGCTGCACCGCGCTGCGCAAGGACGCCGCGGCGGTGCAGTTCGTCATGGACGCCTACGGCCACCTGAAGGCGATCGGGGCGAACAAGGCGGCGCAACCCCTTTTGGACAAGGCTGGCGTCGTCGTCGATGCGGGTGTCACCGCGCTTGGCAAGACCTTTATCTCTGCCGCTAGCCATCGCTTCTGGGACCGTGAACCATCCGTGCGGCTGCTGGCGTAAGCAACCGCCATTGCCCATCGATCGCGCCTTGACGCAAGGCCCAAAATACCTTGGGCTACGGCTGGCGCCGGAGAGAGTCTTGCCGACCCTACCGGGCTGTTTACGCTTGGCCAATTCTCTGTGCCATATTGCGTCTGCACAAGAAAAAGGCTACATAAGAATAGGACTCGTAGCAGGATCACTTATGCCGCAGCGCAAATCTCTTCCGAAACGTTTGAGACTATTCGGTGAGCAGGCCGCCAGCCATCCCGATGTGGACGATTTATTGACTGATGCCTGTCAGGAAGTCGCCGGTGCGGTAAATGTCAACCATGTAAAGGCATTGGAGTATTTACCTGACGAGAAGCAGTTGTTGGTGCGCGCCGGCATCGGCTGGAAGCCCGGCGTTGTCGGCAAGACCAAGCTGGCCGCCGGTCTCGAAAGCGCTGCCGGCTTCACGCTGCAGACTGGCAAGCCGACCATCGCCAATGATCTCGACACGGAAGAGCGCTTTCACATTCCGAAGCTGCTGCGTGATCACGGCGTCAGAAGTGCGGTCAACGTCCTGATCAAGAGCCGGGACTACACTTTTGGTGTTCTCGAGGCGGATAGCGTCGAGCCACGCCGCTTCGGCCAAGCGGAAGTGGATACCCTGCAAGGGTTTGCCAACATCCTCGCCCTCGTCATCGTGCAGAACCGGCTGGCACGCGAGAACTTCGCCCTCTCGCAGAAGCTGGATTTGCTGTTGCGAGAATTGGCGCACAGAACCAAGAATAATAACCAGATGCTGCTTTCAATCATTAGCCTTCAGAAACAGAAAGCGAATATGCTGGATGTTTCACTGGCACTCGATGATGTGATGAATAGAATATTCATCATGAACACGATTGATAACTTCCTGACCCTTGTCGACGATACGGAAAAGATAGATGTGCCATCGTACCTGGGTGCGGTGTCAGGCAAGGTCTTCTCGAGTCTTTCCGCATCGACCAACCAGGTCCGGCTGCTTACCGACTTTGCCGATTGCGTCCTCGATCGCGATCAGGCGCAAGGTCTGGCCATCATCATCAACGAGTTCATCACCAACAGCTTCAAGTACGCCTTCAAGGCGGCGGGGACGCTGACGGTGAAGATGCAATTCGATGAGGAGGCCGCCTTGCTGGATCTGATGGACGATGGCCCCGGTGTCCCGGATGATGTGGTGCCGGGGCTGGGATTGCAGATTATCGAAGCGATGGCCGGCCAACTCGAGGGCAAGGCGGAATGGCATAGCAGTGAGGGGGCGCACTTGCGCATTATCCTGCCGCGCAAATCAGCCGTCGCCCGCGGCGGCGCGGCGCCGGGATAATCGCGGCGCCGACCAACTGTTACCCACGCCTGGATTTCGGTTGGTTAGGCTGATTCGGCAACCTCATGTGTTCACTGCGCACGCAACACGATCGAGCAGAGGAACCGGCAGACACTATCGGCGTTTGCAGGATGCGCTTTTCCGACCAACTTGGGAGCCCATGATGCTGTCTGTTACCCATGTCAGCAGATACCAGTACGCATCGCCCGTCCTGCTGCACGATCATCGCCTGATGGTACGGCCGCGCGACAGCCACGACCTGCGGCTGATCTCGGCGGAGCTGATAACGTCGCCGCCAGCGCAGCAGGTGCGGTGGTACCATGACGTGTTCGGCAACTCCGTCGCCGTCGTCAGGTTCGAGGTGGAAGCCGACCACCTGGAAATCACCAGTAAGCTGGTGCTGGACACCTTTGCGCCGAACATCGATTCTCCGGAGATTGCGCCGCATGCACGCGCCTATCCCTTCAGCTATTCCCCGGATGAACAGCGCGACCTGGGCAGCTTGAGCGATCGACAATACGATGATCCCGATGCGCGCATGGCAGATTGGGTGCGCGCGGCCTACACTTCGCTAACCAACGGCAGAGGGACCATCGATACCCTTGAACTGCTCAGCGGATTGAACACCACGATTGGCCAGTCGTTTGCGTACCAGCAACGCGACGCCGAGGGAACGCAGACCCCCCAANNCGAAACCATCGAACGCGGTAGCGGCACCTGCCGCGACTTCGCATTGCTGTATATGGAAGCAGCACGTCAGTTGGGCTTGGCAGCCCGTTTCGTCACCGGTTATCTGGTGGATCGCGCCGTGCTTTCCGACCACACGCTGGTCGGCGGTGGGGCCACGCATGCCTGGGCGCAGGTCTATGTTCCCGGACTGGGCTGGATCGAATTCGACCCCACCAACGAGATTGTCGGCTCGAACCAGCTCATCCGCGTCGCCGTTACCCGCGATCCATCGCAGGCGATTCCCATCGCCGGTTCCTTCAGCGGCGCCAGCAACGCCTTCGTTGGTCTCAGTGTCAACGTGGCTGTCACCCATGTGGACCCGTCGACCGTGGAGGATGCCCAGTAAGAGCTGCTGCCCCCTGCTGCACTGACCCGCAGCCAAGCCAAGCCGAACGATATACGCCCCTGAGTTGTTGATGGGGTCGATTGTGTTGACGGAGGTGGGCCCAGCCGACCGCCCTGTCCGCAATGTATACGTCTTGCCGCCATCACTGTTGAAATACGCCGGAAAGATTGCCACTTTCGACAAAGGATGGTGTCCTGGCGCTGGAAAATGGCAAGAGGTGGAAAGACCACCCCATTTCTTCGCCGCGTTTGGCCTTGATTGCCAAAACCGCACAGTACAAGTTGATTTATTTATCATCCAACGTGCGTATGCTTCATTTTCAGTGTAAACACCGTTGGTTAGATGCAGTGGGTGAAGGCGCAGATTGCGGAGAGCACGTGTCGAATTCAAGTGATGCCGCTTCCCGGTTGCCCAGAGACATTATCATCCATTGGTTGCAGCGGCAGCTTTCGGCCGAGGCGTTCTCCTGGCTGAGCGAGGCTGCCGACAAAGTGGCTGCCGCCTCAACCGACCAGCAGCTGTACTTGGCGGTGAGCTTGGTTTCCCGCCGTGTCGGAAAGGACGATCTGGCGCTAACCGCGGCCGATCTTGCTGCTGCCGATCGGGCACGCNNCGCAGGTTGGACTCCTGCCGGCTGGTCGGCCGATCAGGCCGCTCGGCTCGTGCTTGTCCTGTCTACAGCCGACGCGGCGGAACTGGCAGCCCATCTCGAACAGCTCTTCATCACCGCCGATGTGGCGGAACTGGTCACCTTCTATCGTGGCCTGCCGCTTTATCCGCAGCCGGAGCGGTATCTCTTCCGCGCGACGGAAGGGGCGCGCTCCAATATGAAGGCGGTGTTCGAGGCGGTTGCCCACAACAATCCCTATCCGGCCGAGATATTCCCCGAGGCAACGTGGAATCAGATGGTGCTGAAGGCGCTGTTCATCGGCAGCCGGCTGGCGCCAATCCAGCGCCTCAGCGAACGGCAGAACCCGACGCTCGCCCGCATGTTGTGCGATTATGCGCACGAGCGTTGGAAGGCTGGCCGCAGCGTCAGCCCTGAACTCTGGCGCTGCGTCGGTCCGTTTGCCGATGGCGAGACCCTTGATGATCTCACTCGGGCATTATCCAGTGCCGACGAGGCGGAGGCGGGGGCTGCAGCCCTCGCCCTCGCGGCCTCACCGGCACCGCAAGCGCGTGACCTGTTGGCGCGGCGCGCCGATCTGGCGGCGGCTATCGGCGATGGCCGGCTGGCGTGGGCGAGCCTCGCCGATCAGCTACAGACGCGCTGACCGGGTCGCAACGGCCCTCGCACTTCGCTGACAGAGCAGACGTAAACAAGGCAGACGGACACAGGGCAGACGGATACAGGGCAGGCGAGTCATGCGATACATCGATCCGCACATTCATATGAACGTCCGCACCACCGCCGATTACGAAGCGATGGCGGCAGCCGGCATCGTCGCCGTTATCGAGCCCGCCTTCTGGCTCGGCCAGCCACGCACCTCGGCCGGATCCTACGTCGACTACCTCTCGACCCTCGTTGGCTGGGAGAGGTTTCGTGCCGCGCAGTTCGGCCTGCGTCACTACTGCGCCATCGGCCTGAACAGCAAGGAGGCCAACAATCCGCCGCTGGCGGAAGCGGTGATCGACCTGCTGCCCCGCTACGCGTTGAAAGAAGGCGTCGTTGCCATCGGTGAGATTGGCTACGATGAGCAGACCGCCGCCGAGGACAAGTACCTTCGCATCCAGCTCGATCTGGCGCGCGACCTCGAGATGCTGGTCATGGTGCATACACCGCATCGCGACAAGAAGCGCGGCACCAGCCGGACGATGGATGTTTGCATCGAGCACGGACTGAATCCGGCACGGGTGGTCATCGACCACAATAACGAAGAGACCGTCGAGGAGGTGCTGGATCGCGGCTTCTGGGCCGGCTTCACCATCTATCCGAAAACAAAGATGGGCAGCGAGCGGATGGTGGAGATCGTTTGTCGCTATGGCAGCGACCGCATCATCGTCGACTCCAGCGCCGACTGGGGCGTCTCCGACCCGCTCGCCGTGCCGAAGACCGCTCAGTTGATGCGCGACCGCGGTATTGCCGAAGCGGATGTGGTGCGGGTGACCTACGCCAACGCTCTCGCTGCTTACGCTCAGAGCGGCCAGATGCATGAGGACGATTGGCTGAACCCGCCGGCCATCGATCAGCGGACCTTGTTCGAAGGCAATTCGGTGCTGCGCGGCCAACAGCCGCAGGTCGACGGTCTCGTCATCGAATAGCCGCCGCTTGCTGGCCCATTTGCGGAACGAAATCCAATGCGCCGCACACTTGTTCTTAACGTCGTCGGCCTGACGCCGGCGATGCTTGGCGAGGCCACGCCGCATCTGGCCCGGCTGGCGGCAGCAGGAGGCGTTCGCCCGCTGCACACCGTCCAGCCGGCGGTCACCTGTTCCGTTCAATCGACCCTATTGACCGGCCTGTTGCCACAGGGCCATGGCTGCGTCGGTAACGGTTGGTATTGGCGCGATCTGGCCGAGGTGATGTTCTGGCGCCAAGCCAACGGCCTTGTTGGCGGCGAGAAGGTCTGGGAAGCCGGCCGCCACCGCGACGGTGCCTTCACCTGCGCCAAGCTGTTCTGGTGGTATAACATGTATGCTACCGCCGACATCACCGTCACCCCGCGGCCGACGTATCCGGCCGACGGGCGGAAGATCCCCGACATCTACACCCAGCCAGCCGATCTTCGTCCCGAGTTGGTTCGCCGTCTCGGCCAGTTCCCGCTGTTCCGCTTCTGGGGGCCACTGGCCGATCTGCTGTCCAGCCAGTGGATCGCCGGCTGCGCCCGCCACATCTTCACCACCCAAACACCGACGCTGACTCTCGTCTACCTGCCGCATCTCGATTACAACCTGCAGCGGCTCGGGCCCGACGATCCGCACATCGCCACCGATCTGCGTGCCATCGATGACCTCTGTGGCGAACTGATCGAGATGGCGGCGCGGGTAGGGGCGGCGGTGCTGGTGCTCTCCGAATACGGCATCACTCCGGTGACGGGCGCGGTGCTGCCCAATCAGACACTGCGCGCGGCGGGTCTGCTGCGCGTTCGCGAGGAGATGGGCCGCGAACTGCTGGACGCGGGCGCGTCCGCGGCATTCGCCGTCTGCGATCATCAGCTAGCGCACGTCTACGTCCGCAACAGCGCCGATCTTCCGCGCGTCCAAGCACTCCTCGCTGGCCTGGAAGGGGTCGAGACCGTTCTCGATGCCGACGGCAAGCGGCAGGCGGGCCTCGATCATCCACGCGCCGGTGAACTGGTCGCCATCAGCCGCGCCGATCGCTGGTTCGCCTATCCCTACTGGCTCGACGACGCCCGCGCGCCCGATTTCGCTCGCACCGTCGATATTCACCGCAAGCCCGGCTACGATCCGGTCGAATTGTTCCTCGATCCGGCACTCCGTCTGCCGAAGCTGGCGGTGGGCTGGCGGCTGGCAAAGAAGGCGATGGGCTTTCGTACCCTGATGGACGTGATCCCGCTCGATCCCGGCCTCGTCCGCGGCTCGCACGGCCGTCTGACCGATCGCGACGACGACGGGCCGCTCGTCCTCAGCTCCGAGGCGGGGTTGCTGCCGGCCGGCCCGGTCGAAGCGACCGACGTCAAGGCGCTGATACTCGCCCACGTCTTCGGCAGCTGACCGGCACGGCGGATTGGCGGCAACGTCGATCAGGTCGCCGGTACGAAGCGCTGCGCGGCGAGCGTCAGCGGAAACAACGCCGTAGCAACCAGGGCAAGGCCCGGCTGACCCTGGCCGAGGATCACCAACCCGTCGAGGAGACAAATCCCGGCGAGCAGCGCCGCCACCGCGCGCGGAACGTCACCCCGCTGGCGGCGAAACAGCCGGTGGACCGCAAGGCTGGTCCAGCCGGCAAAGCTGGCGAAGAGGAGGGCGCCGAAGAGGCTGTTGACGGCGATCGGCAGCGCATAGAGGAACGGAACGGCGAGAAAGGACAGCGGCCACAGACTTCCGATGCGGTCGAGGGACTCCTGCTTGGCGGCGTAGGTCAGCCCGATCAGATAGCTCCACAGCAGTACCGCGGCGAGGAAGAGGCCGGATGTGGGCGCGGCGAAGGCAACGGCACTGGTCACGTAGACCAGCGCCCGGCAGAGCCCCATGATCACCGGGCTGAAGCGATTACCCTTGTGATAGGCATCATAGGCGACGATGGCCGCGGCGAGCGCCGCGCCGCTGAACAGTGGCAAAGCGCCCGCCATGGGAGGTAACGCGGTCGGCAGCGGCAGCGGAGGCAGCAGCGACGTCATCACCGCAAGCAGCAGCAAGCCGGATGCCATCATGGCAAACCCGGCCGTGAACACGGTTGCCGCGGTCACCCGGCCGGCGGGAATCGGTCGCTCGGGACGCTCGCGGGCATCGATGCGGCGATCGAAGGCATCGTTCAGGTACATCCCCGCCAGATAAAGCAGCGATACGGCCAGAACGATAGCGGCAAGTGCCGGTCTCGCGGCCGGCGATAGGATGGCACCGCTCAGCGTGGCGCCGGCGAGGACATTGCTCCACACCGTCGGCAGGTTGGATACTCGTCCCAACAGCAGGGCATCGCGTATCTTCATCGCGTGAGCCGCTCCCGTGCCCAGGCGAGNTTCACGGGCGATGGCGCTGTTGACGTCTTCGCCGCGGTAGCATTCCGGCAGCACGCTCCAGGTATAAGTCTCCACCTCCAGGTGTGACGTGATCGGCCGCTGCCGGTGTCGCTCCAGGATCTGTTCGAGAAAGTCCTGCGTGGTGGCGAAGGGGAGGAGTTGGCGGTGAAAGATCGGGACGTGAAAGTGCACCCGCCATTCCCGCGGCGGTTCCGCCCCGTCGAGGCTGGCGAAGGCATCGTCGAGATCGACAAACCGGCGCAGGCCGGCCTCACTCCTTTCCACCACCTGATGCAGGTAGATCGGATCGGCAAAGGGCTGCAGTTGGCCGCGGCTCTCCGCCGTCACCATCGGGATCTTCAGGCAGGCGCTGAGCTGTACCTTGCCGATGGCGATACCCGCCGCTTCCAGCGCGGCGATCGCTGCCACTGGCTCTTCGAACTCGATCGCCGCATGGCAGGTATCGAGGCAGACACCGAGATGACGGCGCAGCGCCGACTCGGCATCACCCGGGCTAAGTCCTGTCGCTGCCGCCAGCTGGCCAATGGCAGCCGCAGTCAGCAGCCGTCCGGTAAAGAAGGCAATCGTTTCGGCAACGGTTTCGAGGTAGCAGCACGGTTCCGGTTCAAGCGCCAGCATCACCTGGTGGCCGGTTTGCCGTTCCAGATCCACCAGTTCGCCAACCGCTCGGAGCAGATTCTGCACCATGGCTTCGATACCGTCATCGCCTTCGAGGCGTGACTTGAAGGCACCGGGCACGGTGCTGATGCTGCCGGTCAGCGGCGGCTCGCTGGCAGGGTGCCGGTCCAACAGACGCACCAGGAGGCGGGCTAGGAGACGCGTATAGTTGAGGCGTGCCGGCTCCTGCCAGTCCGGCCGGTAGACCTGTTCCTTGACTCGGGCGGCATGGAAGATGCCGTAGGGAAAGCCGTTGAGGGTAAAGATATAAAGCTCGTGCCGATCGAGGAGATCGACCAGTTCGGCGAATACCGCGGGCGAGGACAGTGCCTGCGCTGCCGCCGCCGACAGTCGTAGCCCGACGCCGAAGGGCCCGCTGACGCCCAGCCGCGCCCGGACGGCCGGCACGTCTCGATCGAGCATCCGCCGCACCTCCGGCCAGCTTTCGCCGGGATAGACGTTGGTGCAATAAGTCAGGTGACCAGCGGCAGCGTCCTTCAGGCGCATCGGCCGGCATCGCGCTGCTGTAGCCAGGCGATGCACTCCACCACCGCAGCTTCGTCGATGTGCTCCACATCGACCGAGGTGCCGATGGCGGACAGCAGCGGGATGCTCAACTCGCCGCCCAGATGCTCCTGGAATTCGCGCAGACCATTGAGGACGCTGAGCCGGCCATCGCTGTTGCGCTCGGCAAGCGCCGGATGCCAGAGACAGAAACCCACGGTTTCGAGCAGGGCGTACACCCGCTCGGCCACTGCGGCGGCAAGCAGCCCCTTCACCGTCGCGTAACGGGTGTCAAGGGCGATGTTGATCGCCACCGCCTCGCCGTGGCGGAGCGTATGACCACTCAGCGTCTCCAGCTTGTGCGCTGCCCAATGGCCGTAATCGAGGGGACGGGCACTGCCGCTCTCGAAGGGATCGCCGCCACCGGCGATGTGCCGCAGATGCAACTCGGCACAGCCACGGATCATCGTCGCCATCGACGGGCGGGCAAAGCGGGAGAGTTGGCACGCGTTCGTTTCCAGCCATTGGAAGAACACGCCGTCGCGGATCAGTGCGACTTTCACCGCCTCGGCGATGCCGGCGATCTTGTCCCGCGTATCTAGCGTTTCGATGAAGTCGAGGTCGTTGATCACCGCCCACGGCGGCGCAAAGGTGCCGAGGTAATTCTTGCAGCCGAAAGCGTTGACCGCGTTTTTCACCCCGATTCCGGCATCGTTTTGGCCGAGCACCGTCGTCGGCATTCGCACCAGCCGCACGCCGCGGTGGGTAATGGCGGCGGCAAAGCCGACGAGATCAAGGACGGCGCCGCCGCCGATAGCGAGGACGAAGGCGTGCCGGTCGATCCTGCAGCGCTGCAGGGTGCCGAGGATTTCCTGTAGCAGCGGCGGATCGTTCTTGCAGGCTTCGCCGCCGGGGATGACCATCGGCGGGGCAACGAGGTGCAGACGAGTGTGATGGGCGTCCATATAGGCCGCCAAGCGTGCGGGCAGCGACGGCCAAGCGCTGGCGACGCCAGCGTCGATGATGCAGCAGAGCCGATGACGTCGCCCGGGTTCGCGTCGCGCTATGGCGTCGCAAAGCAGCCGATTGGTCAGGTGCAGGGCGTCGTTGGTGAAGTGAACCGGAAAATCCAGCGGCACTGCAAAGCGAGCATTACAGACAAACGGATCAAGGTAGAGGTTATGAATGTTCTGATCCATCAATCTCACTCTCCGACCGCGGATACGCAGATGTGTCCACAGTAGGTTAAAATAATTCAGCGAGCAAAATTTCAAGAAGGGCAGATCAGCTGCTACGTATATCTCATCTAATCACATTTTGCGATGTGCGTGTCATGATAACATGGTGAAAAGCGCGTTTTACGAACCAAGGGTTGGCCTTTTATCTGCGACGTCTCCAACGAAACAAGTGGCCCCGCGGCACCAGGCATTGATGGGGCCGCGACACGGTTGTACTTAATGCTGATGTAAATCTCGCTTTTCGCGACCTACAACTGGCCGTCAGGTTCTGTAGGCCTGGTCGGGCGACAATGCATCGCCGTGGTCGGCCCGACGCTCTTGGGCGGCGTCAGTCCTTAAGCGGTCGCACCTCTGTCGCCACTTCTAGCGGGGTGCGGAGTGTCTGCAACACGACGCAGTACCGCTCGGTGAGCCGGAGCAAGGTCTCAACGCGATCGGCCGGATCGTCCGTATCCACTTCAAAGATCAGCCGAATTTGGCGAAAGCCGACAGGTGCATCCTTGGCGACGCCCAGTGTGCCGCGAAAGTCCAGATCGCCCTCGGCGCGAACCACCGCATCGCGAAGCTCTACCGCCAAAGCCGTTGCCACCGCGCGCAATGTTACCCCGGCGCAGGCGACGAGCGCTTCCAGCAGCATGTCGCCCGAGCAGGCGAGGCTGCCATCGCCGCCGGTGGCGGGGTGAAGCCCGGCGGCGATCAAACCGCGGCCGGTTTCGATGCGACAGGCGACGGCAGCTGAATCAAGGCGCGCTTCGGCGTGCAGCGTAATCATCGCTGCGGTCGGCTCCTGGCGATACTGCTCCTTGAGCGGCGCCTGCAGTGCTTTCAATGCCTCTGCATCCATGGTGCGTTGCCTTCCTTCCGAATTGCCGGCGGGGACTGCGGCGAGACCGGCGGCATGCGCCGACACCGCTCGCTCGCAGCTGCCATCGCCCATGTCCTGGCCAGAAATCTACTCGCTCGATCTACTAGCTCGATCTACTCGCCCGGGGAACGCGAGTGTGGCACCAGGAGGGTGGGTTGCAGCCGCAGCGTTTGCGAGGGGGTCTCGCCGAATGCCTTTCGATATTGAACGGCGAAGCGGCCGAAATGGAAAAAGCCGCACTCGGTGGCAACGGCGGAGACCGTCGTATTGGGGCTAGGCGAGCGAAGAATGTGTTGCGCCCGGTTCAGCCGCCGGCGGGTGACGGCTTCCATCGGTGAGCAGCCACGGAAGCGGCGAAAGGCGTTTTCCAGCGCGCGCACGCTGATGTTTGCCACGCGCGCCAAGTCGTCGACGCGGATGGACTCGCCGATATTGGCATCGATCCAGTCCTCGACTCGGGCGATACGCGCCTCTTTCGCAGCTTCCCCGCTTCGTTTACCTGCCGGCTGCGGATCGTTGAGGCAGTCGAGGAAGAGGGTGAGCAGCGTGCCTTCCAGACTGGCCGCGGCCGAGGGAGCGGCGAGGCTGCCTCTGTCGGGGCGGTCGAGTTCCCGTGCCGCCCATCGGCAGAGGGAACGCATCGCCATTGCGGCGGGCGACTGCAACGAGAAGGTGTGCCTCAGCGTCTGGGCATCGGGGACATGCCCATAGCGCTCGACCAGAGTGTCGCGGACGAACTGACCGTCGAAGCTCAGCAGCAGGGTGCGAAATGGTTCGGTGTCGAGTCTGAGTTCCTGGCCGGGCGCATGGATGACTGCCTGTTTGGTTGTCGACACGGTTTCGCAGTTGTTGATCCGGTGCGCGAGACTGCCGAATTCGTGCATCGTGATCCGATAGCAATCGCTAAGCGGGGCGCACTCGATGCGAATCCGGCTCGATGTCTGCAGATAGGAGAGGCTCGACCGAATGAGCTTCGATTCGTTCCACAGCAGGTCATACTCACGGCCGCGCCGCATCTCCGAGTGATGTCGTTCCCAAACGCCGTTGACGAACTCCCGGGCGTGGTCGAGGTCATCTGTTTCGAGCACGCGATAGGCTCGAAGCAGTTCCCCCTTGGTATTTTGTCCCCCCATTCCCGCGTTTCGTTGTCGTCCACCGATTAACTCCCGGCAGTGGTTCGCCGTTCCGTGCGTCGCGAGTCGGGCTGAGGTTCAGTTTTGCACATCCCGCGGTAGCAGGGAAAGCCTCCACAAAACCATGCATTAACACAGTTATAATTCTGCCACGCAATGCACGCTAAGAAAAACAACCGAGCAAGACTATCACTCTATGATTGCGTTTCGCTCACAGCGTGCATTTGCGTCGCCACCGTTGTGCTGCTGCGCGTCGGCCATATGGCGACGATGCATCCGGCAAGCGCCGGAATAACCATCGGCAGGAACGCCGCGGTGTGCATACGTTCGAACAGCAATCCGGCCGTGAGCAGGCCGCCGCCGAGAAACAGTCCCCAGACGACGCCGGAATAGAGGCTTTGCGCCGTTGCCGACAGGTCGGCGGCAATTTCCTCGCTGATGTAGTGCATCGCTGCCAGATGGGCGGCGCCGAAGCTGAGCGCATGCAACGTCTGCAGCACGATCAGTGCCGGCAGCGCATCGCTCAGGCCAGTCCCTAGCCAGCGCACCGCTGCCGCCGCGCCGGCCAACGCCAGCAGCCGGCGCGGCCCGAAGCGGGCAATCAGCCGCAATCCGAAGACAAACAGAACGATTTCGGCAAGCACCCCTTCGGCCCAGAGCAGACCAATCACCGCCTCCGAATGGCCGGCTGCCTTCCAGGCCAGAGTGGCGAAGGCGTAGTACACGGCGTGGCTCGCCTGAATAAGCCCACTGGCAATGAGAAAGCAGGCGAAGGGGCGGTGGCACAGCGCCGCCCATACGGGCAGTCGACGGGAGACGTTCGCCGTTTCACGCCGATCAGGGATGAGGCAACAGCATATAAAAACAATGAGCTGAACGGCGATGATCATCCAATAGATCACCGACGGCGGCTGCACCGTCAGTGCCTGCCCGGCAATTGCGGCGGCAACGATGAAACTGAGCGAGCCCCAGAGCCGCACCCGGCCATACTCCAGCCGTCGCGCTTTCGCAGCCTGCATCGTTACGCTTTCGGCGAGCGTCACCACTGGCGGCCAGACGGCGAAATACACCAGGCTGACGATGAGGATGGGCCAGAACTGCTCCGTTGCCAGAAAGGTTGCGAAGGAGCCGATAGCGACGGCGGCGAAGATGATCATCAGCCACTTGCGCTCGCCGGAGCGGTCGGCGAGATGGGCGACCAGCGGCGCGCTGATCACTTTGACGCCGATGCTGAGGGCGAGCAGTAAACCGATTTCGGCGGCGTTCAGGCCCTTGCCAGCCAGCCACACCGGCCAGAACGGCTGTTGAATGCCAATAACGGCAAGCAGCGCCGCGTAGAGCAGGGACAGCCGAAAGGCGAGGGAGGTGAAGGAACGCGACAAGGGGGAGACCGAACCCTGATTCAGGCAATGCCGGATTGGTACCGTCCCGGCAAGCCATCTACCAATCCGCTGATGCTCGTCTGCATGCTAGCGAACAAATCGCCCGTTGGCGATCGGCCGCCGACGATGCTGCGAGACGCATGCATTAGACGCAAGCCAGCGTTGTCCGCTTATCGCTCCGGGCGGGACGCGGCGCATGCGATCTTATGCCGCGAAATGTGCATGGCACAAAGGACGCCGCGGGCTAAAAGGGCAATTCATGGGCCGATTAAGTGAGTTAGGCGGGCTGTTACACGAAGAGCATTTTCGCATCGTCGTATGGCTTGGCGACCTTAAGAACCACCCGTTTGTAACACCCATACCGCAGGGAGGAGGGCAAAGTCTCCAGGAAGAGCGGCAAGGATTGCGCCACTTGCTTGAGGGGCTTGACGCATTCAGTCAACACGATGCGTTCGAAGAGGAAACACTATTTCCCCTCATTGCTGAGCAGTGCTTGCCGAGGACGGTAAATTATCTGCACCGCGAGCATGCGAAGATCAATACAACCGTGGCTAAACTGCGCTCCCTTGTGGTAAGTCGCCTGCAGAGGCGTGGGGATGCAACGGTTTGCGCGCAGATTATGCAGGCGGCAAACGACTTCTACCGTGAGCTTTTTGACCATCTGGCGCGCGAGGAAGATCTGATCATTCAGCGCCTGCGCTCGCTGCTCGATCCGGAAACGGACAGTCGGTTGGTGTGCGAGCATTTCGCACGTCCGTTGTTCGCCCTGCGAGCGGTTGGCTGAAGAGTGGAACAGCGCGCAGGCTAAGCTGCGGTCGTCTCCCATCCGGCATATTACCGGGTGACCGGTGGCGGTCGGGCCGGTATATATTATGAATGCATGACATTCTCCCCATCCTGCTCGGCATTACCATGTTCGCTATCGTGGCGGTGCTGTTCACCGGCATCATCGTGTTTGCTTTCAATGAGCAACTGAATGCCAAGTACGGCAACAAGCTGATGCGCTGGCGGGTCATTCTGCAGGGCGTGGCGCTGCTGCTGTTCGGCCTGATGATGGTCATGCAGGCCTGATAGACTGCGCTCCGGCCAATCGAATGGTCACGGCAGGTACCGCCCATCAGGGCTGCTGCCGGATCGAAGAGCAGGGAAAAGTCATCATGGTCACACTGACCCGCATCTACACCCGTGGCGGCGATGCCGGCGAAACGTCGCTGGGTGACGGTACCCGGGTGGCGAAGTTCCAGCTTCGCGTTGCTGCCTACGGCACCACTGACGAAACGAATGGCGTCATCGGCGTCGCCCGCCTGCACACGACGGGTGAGGCGGATGCCATGCTCGCACGCATCCAGAACGATCTGTTCGACCTCGGCGCCGATCTGTGTACGCCGGAAGACGGGCGCAAGGCGGCAGGCGCGCTGCGGATCGTCGACAGTCAGGTGGATCGGCTGGAGCGGGAAATCGACGCGATGAATGCTCAGCTTGCGCCGCTTACCTCGTTCATCCTGCCTGGCGGTTCGCCGGCGGCGGCCTACCTGCATCTGGCACGCACCGTCTGCCGCCGGGCGGAGCGGCTGATGTGCGAACTGGCCACGGCGGAGCCGGTCAGCCCGGTGGCGATCCGCTACATCAATCGTTTGTCCGACCACCTGTTCGTGCTCGCCCGCCATCTCAACGACAACGGCGCCAACGACGTGCTCTGGGTCCCGGGCGGCAGTCGCTAGCCTCGCCAACTCGTGCTGCGCTCAAGCGGCCGCTACTGAAGCGAGTACCTCGGTTCGTTCCATGCAGGGTCAACCATAAGACCGACCCACACCGACCTGCGGAAGGCAGCGGGACGCCATGAACATCATGACCGACGTCATCCTTACGGCCGGTCATTCAGCGATGAATCTCGTCCTGTTCATCCTGATACCGGTCATGGTCGTGATGATTACGCTGATGCGCCTGCTGGAATTGACCGGTTTTCTTGACTGGGTGATCGAAAAACTGGCGCCGCTGCTGCATCCGTTTGGTTTGACCGGTCTCGGTATCTTCGCCGCGTTGCAGATCAATCTGGTGAGTTTCGCCGCTCCGGTGGCGACATTGGCGGTGATGGAAAAGCGCGGCACCTCCGAGCGGCATCTCGCCGCCACCCTGGCAATGGTGTGTGCCATGGCCCAGGCGAACGCCAGCCTGCCTTTGACTGCCATGGGGCTGCGCCTCGGTCCGGTGCTGGTGATCTCGGTCATCGGCGGGTTGGTGGCTGCGGCAACAACCTATTACCTGTTCGGCCGCAAGCTTTCCGCCAAGGAAAGCATCTCAGACGATCGGCCGCATCATGGCGCGGCGCAAGGAACGAAGGGGGTGTTGGATACCATCATTCGGGCGGGGACCGAGGCGTTCAACCTCTCCATCAGTGCCATTCCGTTCCTGATCCTCTCGCTGGTGGTTGTCAACTTCCTGCGTCAGGTGGGTGCCATCGATGCCTTGACGGTCCTCCTGGCACCCGTGCTGCAACTCCTCGGCATTGATCCGGCCCTCGTGCTATTGACGATCACCAAATATCTTGCTGGCGGCACGGCGACGCTCGGCGTCATCGACGAGATGATGCGCCAACAGCATCTCAGCGTAGCCGTTCTCAATCAATCGGCGGGGTTCCTCATTCACCCGTTCGATCTACCCGGTTTCGCCATTCTCATTTCCGCCGGCCGTCGGGTCGCTTCCGTCTGGAAACCTGCCTTTGGCGGCGCGTGTGTCGGTATCGCGGTGCGCGCCCTGCTGCACATCATCGTTGGCTGATCCACCCGACCTCAACTGTCGAGGCGACGCATTGGCGCTGCGAGATGAAACCTGCATGTCACGCTCCGCCGGGTCTTGCCTTTTCCCAGGCTTGTTCGCATAAACTCACGCGGATTGTGCTCAAGCGCAAAAAACCGCTTCAATCGGGAGTCCGTCGGTCGCACGTTTCGTCAGCACCATCCCCAGGGCGCTTGTCCGAGGGGCCGGAGACGCCGGCGCTGGTGCCGAATGAGGACGCCCACAGACATCATCAGTTTCGGGAGAGGCTCCTCGATCCATGGCCACATCATTCCGCACCATTGACGACCTGGACGTTGCCGGCAAACGGGTGCTCATGCGTGTCGACTTCAACGTGCCGATGAAGGACGGCAAGGTCACCGACACCACCCGTATCGACCGCACCGTGCCGTCGATCAAGGAACTCACCGGCAAGGGCGCCAAGGTCATCATTCTGAGCCACCTCGGCCGGCCGAAGGGCAAGAAGAACCTCGACTTCACCCAGAAGCCAGTCGCCGAGGCGCTGGCGGCGAAGCTGGGTCAACCGGTGGCATTCGCTCCCGACTGCATTGGCCCCGACGCGAAGGCGGTGGTCGACGCGATGAAGCCGGGCGACGTTGCCATGCTCGAGAACGTTCGCTTCTATGCCGAGGAAGAGAAGAACGATCTCGAATTTGCCAAGAAGCTGGCGGAAGTCGGCGACATCCTCGTTTCCGACGCCTTCTCCTGCTCGCACCGGGCGCACGCTTCGGTCGAAGCCCTGGCCAAGCTGATCCCGTCGGCGGCCGGCCGGCTGATGCAGCAAGAAGTGGAAGCCTTGTCCGCAGCACTCGAAGCGCCGACGCATCCGGTGGCAGCGCTCGTCGGCGGCGCGAAGATTTCCACCAA
The DNA here is from genome assembly GCF_014672695.1 of Defluviicoccus vanus. Lineage (GTDB taxonomy): Bacteria > Pseudomonadota > Alphaproteobacteria > Rhodospirillales > Defluviicoccaceae > Defluviicoccus > Defluviicoccus vanus. The sequence goes on from NZ_CP053923.1 coordinate 214,414, forward strand.
GCTCGATGTTCTCGGCAACTTGGTCGAGAAGGTGGATCAGATCATCATCGGTGGCGCCATGGCCAACACCTTCCTCGCCGCCAAGGGCGTCGATGTCGGCAAGTCGCTGTGCGAGCACGAGATGCTCGAAAACGCCCGTGTGATCATGGCCAAGGCGGAAAAGGCTGGCTGCGAGATCGTCCTGCCCACCGACGCAGTGGTCGCCGCTGAATTCAAGGCGGGGGCGCCCTCTGAGGCCGTCGCCGTCGGTGCCGTTCCCGCCGACAAGATGATCCTCGACGTGGGGCCTGCTTCGATCGTTGGTCTGACCGGACGCCTTGCCGGGTTGAAGACGCTGCTGTGGAACGGCCCGCTCGGTGCCTTCGAGATCGAACCGTTCGATACCGGTACCAATGCGGTGGCGCAGGAAGCCGGCAAGCTGACCAAGGCCGGCAAGCTGCTGAGCGTCGCCGGTGGCGGCGATACGGTGGCGGCACTCGCCCATGCCGGTGCCGACAGCGAGTTCAGCTACATCTCCACTGCTGGCGGTGCGTTCCTCGAGTGGCTGGAAGGCAAGACGCTTCCCGGCGTCGCCGTACTGCGCAAGTAGGCGAGAGACTCGTTGCTGCAGCGGGCGAAGCGATCGGCTTCGCCCGCACTCGTGTCGCGACAGACTTTCGCCGCTGCGCAGCGATAAGGACTTGCCGCTGAGGCGATCGGTTGCCACTCTCCTCGACATGGAGGAGAAACAAGGGGCCGGCCCGTCAGTTGAAACGATTCCGGACGGCGATAATCGGCCGCGGCGGATCTGTCCTGATTGCGGCTATATCGAGTACCACAATCCGAAAATCATCGTTGGTGCCGTTTGTGCCTGGGAGGGCCGCATCCTCCTGTGCCAGCGGGCGATTGCCCCCTCGCAGGGCCTGTGGACGATACCCGCCGGCTTCCTCGAGCTGGGAGAGACGACGGCCCAGGGTGCCGCGCGCGAGGTGTGGGAAGAGGCGGAGGCCCGAGTCGATATTGGTGAGTTGCTCGGCGTCTACGAAATTCCCCATATCAGTCAGGTGAACATGATCTATCGAGCGCGCATGCTGTCTGCCGCCTGCGCGCCGGGGATTGAGAGCGAGGCGGTGCGCCTCGTCACCTGGGAGGAGATCCCATGGGGACAACTCGCCTTCCCGAGCGTTCGCTGGTCACTGGAGCGCTTTCGCGACCAGGGAGCGGCGCGGGTCTATGCGGCGGCGCCGATGGCGCCGTTGACGCCGCGTTAACTATTTCTGCGCTATCGTTCCATCATGGTGGAGACGACAGAAATGCCGGGTCCCTTGCTGCCGGCCCCGATCACTCGTGACGGGGCGAAAGCCCAGACGGCGGAAAGCCAACCACGGCCGCAACAGCAGGATGGGCGCAACGGCGTCGCTGCGACCCAGACCGCGCTCAACCGCCTCGCTGACCTGCTCGCCAGCGGCAAGCCGCCGCGCCAGGATGTGCCGCGCGGGTCCTATCTCAACATCAGCGTCTGACATCACCCAGCCGATCGCCTGGCGACGCGGCGGGCGGCAATAGCTCGGGGGCGAAGATGCTGACCGGCGTCTCCCGTCCGCGCACCTGAATTTCTCCCATCGGCCGGGCGGCAAAGGTCTCGCCGGCAGCAACGAGACACTGCTCAGTGACCAGCACGTAGGTGCCGTACTCCTTGTTCAGCTGTTCCAGCCGCGCCGCTACGTTCACCTCGTCGCCATAGACGGTGAAGTAAAGGCGATGCGCCGCTCCCACGGCGCCGCTGACCATCGTCCCAGTGCTGAGGCCGCAGCGGGTCTTCAGCCGCACCCCAGGCCCGAACCGCTCGAGGCGGGTGAGCGCCTGAATGGCCAGCGCGGTGCGGATGGCCGAGGCGGCATGGTCGGAATTGGGACGTGCCGAGTTGAAGGTCACCAGCATCGCGTCGCCCTGGAACATGGTGATGACGCCCCNCTCCCGGTCGACGAGCTCGGCAATGGCGGCAAAGTACTCGTTCAACATCGTCATCAGCACCTGCGGCTCGAGCTGTTCGGAAATGGTGGAGAACTTCTCGATGTCGCAGAACAGCACCGTTGCCGTCGTAACCTCGGCGTCGCCCGGCTGGATCTCCCGGTCGGCGGCGCGCACCAGGGTGGCCACCTCGGGGGCAACGAAGCGGGTGAGGTCGCTGGCAACCGTCAGATCGATGACGCTGCGGATGACAAGGCGCCGGGCGCGCACCAGCGCCAGGGCGAGGATGCCGGTCACAACCAGAATGGTGATGATCTTGTCTACCTCGCCACCGATGAGGATGCGGTTGGAGGTCAGGTAGCTGACGTAGTCGCGGGTGATCTCGCTGCCCGGGCCACTGGCGGCAATGGCGAGGATGACGAGGCAGAGCCACCCCGCCGCGGCGGCGAGACCGACGGCGACGAGCGACGTCGCGTCAAACCGCAGCGCCCGCAGGGCAATGAAAATAAACATATAGAGAAGCGTCGGCGCCTTCAGCGAGAACGACGGCGGCTGACCATACTGCTTGTGGAAGCTCCAGATCAGCCCCAGCAGCAGGGCGATATCCACAAGGGATGAGCCAATCAGGTACCAGTCGGGCAGGCGGAAGCTGTAGGCACAGCGGAGCCGAAGCAGGGATACCAGGAGGAAGGCGCTCAGCACATAGGGCACCGGCGTGAAGGCCATCCCGTCCGGTGGCTTCGGCGAGATCAGGTAGAGAGCGATAAAGAAGCTGATCAGCAGCAGCTGCGCCCAGCCGATGAGGATCTCCGACTGGTCCTGCTGCCGTTCGATGGCGAGGCGCACCCGTTCCGGCAGCTGCCGGGTCGTGCGCGCACCAACCATGAAGCGGGATATGCGCTTCCACATCGTCCCCCTCCCGCCGGGTCGGGATCAACCGACCGACCGACCCGAGATTCCACGTCATCTTTACCGCATTTGTCCATCGCTTGCTGTGCACACATGCGTGTGATCGGTAACTGCCACGTTTCGGCCTGGTGAACGCCGGCTGGCGTGCGGTTTAATATGTGCTAAGCGGCGGAAACGATGCTGTTTCCTGGGCCTGCCGGCCGGGTCGCGGCAAAAATGTCGTCATTTGTCCTCAAAGCGTCTCCCCGATAGCCGATGGCACACCGTCGAGGTTGTTGTAGGATTATAATCCGTTGATTCGGTCCGGTCAATCGATCAGGCGGAGGATGTGCAGCGCCCCGGACGCATCACCGGCAATGAAGAGGTGATCGCTGGCAGCGGCAACGCAGCCAATCCCGGCATCAGCCGTAAAGCTCGCGAGGCAAGCGCCAGTCTTTAGGTCCCACAGCTTCAGCGTCTTGTCCAAGGAGCCGGAGAGCGCGCGTTGACCGTCTGGCAGCAGCGCCACCGCGGTGACCGTGGAGGCGTGGCCTTCGAAGGTGCGGAGCAGGGCGCCGGTCTGCAGGTCCCACAGCATCAACGTTCGCCCAGCGCCAGACAGCACCCGGCGGCCGTCCGGCAGCACCGCCACCGCGGTGACCCCGTTGGCGTGGCCGTCGAGGGTGCGGAGCAGGGCGCCGGTCTCCAGGTCCCACAGCATCAACGTTCGCCCAGCGCCAGACAGCACCCGGCGGCCGTCCGGCAGCACCGCCACCGCGGTGACCCCGCCGGCGTGGCCTTCGAGGGTGCGGAGCAGGGCACCGGTCGCCAGGTCCCACAGCTTCAGCGTCTCATCCCAGGAGCTGGAGAGTGCGTGGCGGCCGTCTGGCAGCACCGCCACCGCGTTGATATGTTCGGTGTGGCCTTCGAGGGTGCGGATGATAGTACCGCTTTCCAGGTCCCACAGCATCAACGTTCGCCCAGCGCCAGACAGCACCCGGCGGCCGTCCGGCAGCACCGCCACCGCGGTGACCGAGTGGGCGTGGCCTTCGAGGGTGCGAAGCACGACGCCGGTCGTCAGGTCCCACAGCTTCAGCGTCTTGTCCCAGGAGCCGGACAGCGCGCGTTGGCCGTCCGCCAGCACCGCCACCGCGGTGACCGAGCCTGTGTGGGCACAGAGATGCGGCTAACGATACCGGCCTCCAGGTCCCACAGCTTCAGCGTCTCGTCATAGGAGCCGGAGAGCGTGCGGCGGCCGTCCGGCAGCGGCGCCACCGCTGCGACACCGCCGGCGTGGCCTTCGAGGGTGCGGAGCAGGGCACCGGTCTCCAGGTCCCACAGCTTCAGCGTCTTGTCCTTGGAGCCGGAGAGCGCCCGGTGGCCGTCCGCCAGCACCGCCACCGCGTCGGCGTCGCCTTCGAGGGTGCGGAGCAGGGCGCCGGTCGCCAGATCCCACAGCTTCAGCTCCGCAGAGCCGGAGAGCGCCCGGTGGCCGTCCGCCAGCACCGCCACCGCGCTGACTCCGCCGGTGTGGCCTTCGAGGGTGCGGAGCAAGGCGCCGGTCTCCAGGTCCCACAGCTTCAGCGTCGTGTCGTCGGAGCCGGACAGTGCCCGTTTGCCGTCCGGCAGCACCGCTACCGCACTGACCCTGCCAGCGTGCCCTTTGAGAGTGCGGAGCAGGGTGCCGGTCGCCAGATCCCATAGCTTCAGCGTCGTGTCCCCAGAGCCGGTGACCGCGCAACGGCCATCCGGCAGTACCGCCACCGCTGCGACCCCGCCGGCGTGGCCTTCGAGGGTGCGGAGCAGGGCGCCGGTCTCCAGATCCCACAGCTTCAGCGTCTTGTCCAAGGAGCCGGAGAGCGCACAGCGGCCGTCCGCCAGCACCGCCACAGCGGTGACCCAGCTGGCGTGGCCTTTGAGGGTGCGGAGCAGGGCGCCGGTCTCCAGGTCCCACAGCTTCAGCGTGTTGTCCCAGGAGCCAGAGAGCGCGCGGCGTCCGTCCAGCAGCACCGCCACCGCGTCCACACCGTACACTCCAAAGCCACTAGCGTGGCCTTCGAGGGTGCGATCAACGAGCCGCCCGGCGGCGTGAGCACGGTTGTTTGCGGTGAGAGCCAGGGGCGTGGTGCCTCGCGCTCAATCCGGTCGACCACCGCCATAAGGGCCGGACGCTCGATCCCACGCAGCCTGCCGGTGAGTTGCGAAGGGAGCTGATCGGGCTGCTTCGCCAACACATGTGCCGACAATCGAAGCGCCTGCTGGATGAGGCGTAGGTCTTCGTCGCCCGGCAGGCGGTCGTAATCGGCCAACAGGGCGTTGATGTCGGTTGCGGCCAGCTTCGCGGCGAGCCAGCGGTAATCGAGGAGGAGGGCGCGCAGTTCGCCCTCCCAGCCGGCGGCGAGGAGGTGGTCGGCGAGGCGGGGCCAGAGGTAGGGGTCGTCTATCGAAAGCCGCGCCCAGGCGGCGCCGATCTCGTCGCGGTAGGCGTCGATGAGTGCCCGATGGGGTGCGCGGGGGTCGTCGGCGTTGAGGCGGAGGAAGTCGTACTGCAGGTCATGGAACCCGACTGCCGCCGCGTCGCCCTCACCCGCGAGCGACAGCAGCGCCTTGCTGGCAAAGGTTTGCAGCAGCTTGCGGCTTGTGTGCGGTTCGAGGCCGGCGGTCTGCCGCCACAGCCTGGCGACGGCGGCGACCGGCAGCGGCACATCCTCCAGCGCTACCGCCAGTTCGCCGTAGCGCGTCGCCTGATCCTCGGGAAGTGCTTCAACGCTGGCGCGCAATGACTTGAAAACGCTGCCGTATGGGTGATCGAGGAATTCCAGGTCACCCTGCTTCAGCGCAGCGAGGACGTCGGTCCAGATGCGCCCGTCCTTCACCTGCGCCCCGGCCAGCGCAAGGGCCAGCGGCAGGCAACCGCATTCCTTCGCCACCGCTTTCGCAGCGTCCGGCAGCGCATCCCGGTCCTGCCCGCTCCAGTTGGCGAGCAACTGCAGCGCCTGATCTTCGCCCAACACATCGAGCGATACCTCCCTGGCGCCGAGTGCGGTCAGCAGGCTGGCGTCCCGCGTCGTCGTCAGCAACCGGCCGCGCGGACCCGCCACCGCCAGCGGCGCCGCGTGTTCCAGACGCCAGATGTCGTCGAGGACGATCAGCGCCGCCCGGTCCTTGAACAGATCGAGCAGTACGCGCTGGCCGGCACCCGCATCGGCGAACGCCGGCTCGCTGCCGCTCAGCATCCGCCACAGCGACGCTTGCAGCGGCAACAGGTCCGGCGTCTGCCCCAGGGTCAGCCAGAAGATGCCGTCAGGAAAGGCGGCGCGCACGTCGTCATCGTGGGCGAGGGTGACGGCGAGTTCGGTCTTGCCGATGCCGCCCATGCCGTGCAGACCGATCGCCATCTCGCCGCTGCCCGGGCGGCTGGCGGTGATACCGACACTTGGGCCGTCGCTTGCCAGGAGGATGCCCTTGACGCGGCCGAGATCGTCATCGCGGGGGACGAAGTTGGGTTTCTGCTCCGGCACGCCGTGCAGCGCCGCCAGTTCGGCTTCCGGTAGCGTAGCCGCCGCCGGCGCGTCGCCCAGCCTGATCTTGATCTTGGGAAGGGCAATCCGCTGCCAGACAGCGAGGGCCGCAATCGTGCCGCCCACCGCCGCCAGGCCGGCGATGAGGCTAATTCCGCCACCCGATAGCGCCGCTATCGCCCCGGTGGCGATGGATCCCACCGCGCCGCCGGCGATGGTCTCCATCCGTGTCTGCAGTGTCGTTCCCGATGCTGGTGCCGGTGCGGGCAGCGGGTGCATCGGCGCAGGCGTGGGGGTTGACGTGTCATCGGTTCCCTTGCCGCCGCGTCGGCCTGCCGCGTGGCAGTCTCCAGCCAGTCCCCTCCGGCGCCGCCGGTCAGGGTCTCCTGCGGTCTCGCTGCCGTTTCCTGTGCCGTCCCCGCCGCTTCGGCGATCTTCTTGACGATCGCCACCAGGGCGGCGTTGCGATCGGGCCTTTTCAGCTTGTCCAGCGGCCGCTGCGGATCGCGTCCCCATTGCAGCTCGGCGAAGCGGGTGATGGAGGGATCGACCGAGCTGATGGGAATCGCGACGATGGTGACCTCGCCGGCAGCGGCGGCGGCGAGCAGCGGTGGCAGTTCCTCCGCGTCGATGAAGTCGGAGGCGAGGAAGTTGGGACTGACGAGGCAGACGCCGATGCGGGTGCGTGCTAGCGCCGTAGTTATTTCCCGTCGCCAAGTGTCGCCGACGCGGATGTAGGGGTCGCTCCACTCCTGCAGCTTTCCTTGCCGCACGTAAGGCTTGAGGATGATCCGCAGATGGCCGAGCCAGGGCGGCTCGTCCGCATGGCTGTAGCTGATGAAGACCAGATCCCGCGTCGATGCCGGGCCGTCCGCCATCCACGATCCCCCGTTTGCGCCTTGCGTCCGTAACCGTAGCAACGGTAATCGACGGCGGCGAGCCCCAATCGGCGCGGGAGAAGCGCCTCAGTTCTTGCCACCCGCGGCTGATTGCGCTTTGCTGACAATCACCAATTGCATTGTGTCACACTAACCCGTTTGGGGGCGGTGGCCGTGGGCGGGAGGGACGAATGAGGATGATCCGGGTGATCGCGGCGTTGCTGCTGGCGCTGGGCCTGCTAGGCGGCCGTGCCGGGGCGGCGCAGGCGCAACAGTCGGTGGACGCATTGCGCAACAAAGCCAACCAGGGGACGGTGAGCATCATCTCCGGCGGCGTCAACGGCACCTACATCCGGATTGCCAGTGACCTCGCCGCGGTGCTCGACAAGGACGGTGAGCTGCGCATCCTGCCGATCGTCGGCAAAGGTTCGGTGCGCAACCTGCTCGACCTCCTCTACCTGCGCGGCATCGATGTGGCCATCCTGCAGTCCGACGTGCTCAGCTACAGCCTAAAGGAGCACTTAGCACCCAATCTGGCGCAGCGCATCCGCTACATCACCAAGCTCTACAACGAGGAAGTCCACATCCTCGCTGGCCGTGACGTTGCCCAGGTCGCCGATCTTGCCGGCAGGAAAGTCAACGTTGACGGCGCCGGTAGCGGCACGGCGATGACCGCCTCCATTCTCTTCGATGCGCTGGGCGTCAAGATTGTGCCGACCAACTTCGATCAGGCGCTGGCCCTGGAAAAGCTGAAAGCAGGCGAGATTGCCGCCATGGTCTATGTGGTTGGCAAACCGGCGGAGCTGTTCAGCAAGATCGCCGCCGACAGCGGTCTGCATCTGCTCTCGCTGCCGCTGACGCCAAACCTGCTGCAAACCTACCTGCCGTCATCCCTGAGCCATAGCGACTATCCGGCGCTGATCGCCGAGGGGCAGGCGGCGGATACGGTGGCCGTCGGCGCGGTGATGGCGGTGTACAACTGGGATCCCAAGTCTGAGCGCTACAAGACGATGGCTGCCTTCGTCGATGCCTTCTTCGATGACTTCGATAGGTTCCTGCAGCCGCCTCGCCATCCCAAGTGGCAGGATGTCAACCTCGCCGCCGAGCTTCCCGGCTGGACGCGCTTTCAGCCGGCGCAGGATTGGCTCGACCGGCGGCCGACGACGGCGGGGACGGGCTATGACATACCGCTGAAAAATTCCTTCGACGAGTTCATCGCCTTCATGCAGCAGAGTGGCGGCAATCCGCGCGAGGGAGCGACGCAGAGCCGCGAGGCGCTGTTCGCGCGCTTCCTCGAGTGGCGCAAACGCCAACAGGAGGCCTCGCCGACCGAGGCGATCACCATCCTCACCGGCGATCCCAGCGGCGTCTACTATCCGCTGGGCACGGCACTTGGCACCCTGTACGGCAAGCTGCGTCCGGCAGCGCAGGTTACGGTACAGGCAACGCAGGGATCGGTGCAGAATCTCAACCTGCTGCAGGCCGGACGGGGCGACATCGCGTTCGCCCTCGCCGATTCCGTCGACCTGGCCTGGAAGGGGGATGCCGAACTGGGCTTTCCCAGCCGCCTCGACAAGCTCCGTACTGTGGCGGCGATCTATCCAAACTACATCCAGGTGGTGGCGACCAAGGCATCGGGCATCCAGTCGCTCGCCGATCTCAAGGGCAAACGGGTGTCGGTTGGCGCACCGCGGTCGGGGACCGAGATCAACGCCCGGCGCGTCTTTGCCGCTGCCGGTCTGAGCTACGATATGATGTCGGTGCAGTATCTGCCCTTTGGCGAGTCGGTTGCCTTGATGAAGCAGGGCGACCTCGATGCGACGTTGCAATCAGCGGGCCTCGGCGTCGCCTCGATCCGTGAGCTGGCCAGTGCGGTGCCGATTACCCTGGTCCCCATCCCGCCGAAGGTGGTCGCCCGGATCGGCGGTCCTGCTTATGTGGCGCGAACCATCCCCGCCGGGACCTATGCCGGCCAGACGCAGGATGTGCCCACCGCGTCGATCAACAACCTGTTGATGACACGCGAGGGAGTGCCGGCGGAGGTGATTTACACGATTACCAAAGCGATGTTCGATAACCTCCCGGCGCTGACGACGGCGCACGCCGCCGCCCAGGGGATTGCGCTTAACCATGCGGTGCAGGGCTCGCCGGTGCCGCTGCATCCGGGCGCCCAGCGCTACTTCCGGGAGAAGGGCCTCCTGAGGTAGGGAGGAGAGGGAGGCCGCTTGCCGGCGCGTCCGAGCTGTACCTGGACGGAACGTCGCCGCCCATCGGGCGTTGGGTCCTGGTCATCTGGCCAAACGGCGACGGAGGTTTCACTTGCTGCGCTTCCTCAAACAGGCGGCGATCTGGGTGTTCGCCGCTGTCTTCAGTCTGCTGTCGGTCGTCATCGCGACCATGGTGCTTGTGGCGCTGTTTTATGATTGGAATGATCTGCGCCGGCCCATCGCTCGCCTCGCAAGTGCGGCGCTCGGCCGTACGGTCAGCATCGACGGTAATCTGAAGGTGCAGCCGGGCTGGACGACGCGGATCCAAGTCGAGAAGCTGACGATCGCCAACGCCGCCTGGGCGAAGCCGGCCAAGATGGTCGATATCGGCACCCTCAGTGTCGCCGTCGATGTCCGCTCGCTGCTGTCCGGCCCGATCCACTTGCCGTCGCTGATCCTCGATCGGCCACAGGTCCATCTGGCGCGCAACGCCAAGGGCGAGACCAACTGGAGCTTTGGCAACAGCGACGGCCGTCCGTCCAGCGGCAAAGGCGGTGGCAACGCCCTACCGGTTATCGACGAGATTACCGTCAGCGACGGCTCGCTCCGGATGCAGACGCCCGAGCCGACCAAGGACATTGATCTGGCGCTGGAGTCGTTAACGCTGCGCCAGCAGCCGCCGAACCAGGATATTCAGCTGCGCGGCAGCGGTCGTTATCAACGCCAGCCGTTCACCCTTCGCCTCGATGCCGGTCCGCTCGTCATGCTGCAGCAGAGCGGCAAGCCCTATCCGCTCGATCTCGACCTGGTGGCGGGCGATATAGCGGCGAGCGTGGCCGGCAGTATCGGCGATCCGGCAAAGATGCAGCGGCTGGATCTTCGCCTCGACGTCAAGGGCGACAACGCCGCCGATCTGTTTCCCTTGCTCGGCGTGGTGCTGCCACCCACGCCGCCTTATCACGTCAAAGGCCGGCTGCAGCACCGAGGTGAAGCCTGGTCCTTCGAGAACTTCAACGGCTCGCTCGGCAAGAGCGATGTCCGCGGCGTCGTGGCGGTGGATTTCGGTGGCAAGCGTCCGTTGATGACCGGCGAGATCGCCTCCAACAGACTGGTGCTGGCCGATCTTGCGCCATTCATCGGTGCGCCACGGGACACAGACACGAAGGGTGAACCGGTAACGTCACAGCACCCGGGGCGCGTCCTGCCGGATCAGGCGGTCGATTTGTCACGGCTGCGCGCCATGGATGCGAACGTCAGCTTTCGCTCGGAGCGGATTGTCACCGACGATGTTCCACTCGACCGGTTCGCCGCCAAGGTGGTGCTCGACGATGGTACCCTGCGGCTGCAGCCACTGTCATTTGGCCTCGGCGCGGGTGCGGTCAATCTTGATCTGACGCTCTACGGTGCCCGCACACCGGTGACCGCGGATATCGACCTGCAGGTCAGGCAACTTAATTTGAAGGAGCTGATGCGCGGCTCGGACTTTGCGCGGCAGAGCGCCGGTGTCCTCGGCGGACGGGCGAAGCTGTCTGCGCAAGGAACGTCGGTGGCCAGCATCCTCGGCAGCGCCAACGGTCAGCTATCCCTGGTGATGACGGGTGGGAGCATCAGCATTCTACTAGTAGAACTGGCGGGGCTCGATGTGGTGGAGTCGCTTGGCTTTGCCATTGAGGGAGACAAGCCGACGCCAATCCGCTGCCTCGTCGCTGACCTCAAGGCGACGCAAGGCGTATTCCAGGCCGAGACCATGGTCTTCGATACCGGGGATACGGTCATCGTCGGCGGCGGTTCGGTCAACATGGCCGATGAAACGTTAAATTTGACGATGACGCCCTACGCCAAGGACTTCAGCCCGTTGACTCTGCGTTCGCCTATTTCGCTTGGTGGCACCCTCGCCAGTCCGGACGCCTTCCCGGATCCGGTGCACACCGGCAATAAGACGATCGGCGAAAAGATCCTGAGTGCCGTCCTGACGCCGGTCCTTGGCCTGCTTCCNCCCTTCGATACCGAGGTCGGCACCGACAGCGATTGCCAGTCCCTGGTGCAGCGGGCGAAGCGGTTCGTCCACGACGGCCGTGGCCGATGAGCCGGCAACCGGCTGCTATTCAGTAGGGATCCCGCGTCTGCCGGCGCAGTTCCTCCACTGAAGCCGCAGGGGATGGATCATGCGGCACCGACTCGTCCCCCAAGGGCAGCAGGATACGACAGCGGACACCGGCCGGTTCGAACTCCAGCTCCACCTCGGCGCCTGCCTCAGCCGATAGCGCATTACCGATCAAGGTGCAGCCAAACCCCATCTTGCTCGGCTGGCTGACCGCAGGGCCGTCGATCTCCCGCCATTCCAGCTGCAGGCTGGCACCATCTTCGCCGGCGATGCGGGTCCAGGTCACCGATACCCGCCCGGTGGCCACCGACAACGCCCCGTATTTCGCCGCGTTGGTCGCGAGTTCGTGCAGGATCAGCGAGAGGTTGAGGGCGGTGGGCGGACGGAGGATGAAATCGGCCGGCTCGCCGCCAATCGTGATCGAGCCCGGTGCCCGGCCATAGATGGCGAGTTCATCCTGCACAAGGCGATGCAGGCTGGCACCCTTCCACTTTTGCTGCGTCAACAGACCATGCGTCCGGGCCATGGTGCCGATGCGGCCGTGCAGGCGCCGGGCGTACTCTTCCTTTGTCGCCGCACCTTGCGCCGTCAACGACACCATGGCGGCAATGGAAGCGAGAATGTTGCGCACCCGGTGGTCGAGTTCCGCCATCAGCAGAATCTGCCGTTCTTCCGCCGCCTTGCGGCCTTCAATATCGATGCAGACGCCGACCCATTCGCGAACCGTACCGTCGCTGTTGCGGACCGGGACACCACGCGCGTTGTACCAATGGTAGCTGCCGTCCTGGCACCGAACGCGGTATTCAATGTCATACGGTTCAATGTGCTCGACTGAGCAATGCCACGCTTCGCTCACTCGCAGTCGGTCACTGGGATGCAAGGCGTTCAGCCATCCCCAGCCGGAACACTCCTGGTCGCTTTGGCCGGTGATGGCGTGCCAGGCGGCAATGTCGGTCGCGCTGCCCTCGGCGCTGGTCACCCAGACAATCGAAGCAATCGCTTCCGTCAGGGCACGATAGCGCTCCTCGCTGCTCCGCAGGTCCATTTCTGCCTGCTTTTGCTGCGTGCGATCGATGACGAAACATATCCAGGTCAGGTCGCTAGCTTCGACCTTCGCGCAGCCAATAAGCACATAGACAAGAGAACCGTTCTTATGGATGAATGCCTTCTCGTAGGGTGAGCATTCGTTATGCTGAAGAATCTCTAAGATCGCATCTTGATCATTCCCATGATATTCAACAGGCGTCATTTGGCTCCACTGACGCATTACATCGCCGATTTCCTCTCTGCTATAGCCGATGATCTTTAGAAATGCATCGTTGGCCTCGACTAGCCCATGCTCATTGGCAACCAATATACCGATGAGGTTGGCATCGATCAGCCGGCGGAAGCGTGCATCACGGCGAAGAATCTCTTGGTGGGCAGCTTCCGCAGCGTTCCGCGACTCACGTTCCCATTGCAGCTGAATGCGGGCGGCGACCTTGTCGCGATGCGCAACTGCGGCATCGAGCAGCGCAACGCGCAGCTTGGCCACCTCGGCAATCGGCTCTTCCGGCGGGTAGGGGCTCTGGCCACCGATGATAGTGCCCGCGTCGCGCGCCAGCCGCCGCAACGGTTGGGTGATGCGTCGGCCGAGATACCAACCGGCGCCCAACGCGAGGATCAGCGAGGTAATTCCGCCACCGGCGACGAGGTTGAAAGTCCGTCGCACCGGCTCCCGGAATGCGTCCACCGGCTGGCTCAACGCCGTTGTCCAGCCGGTCACCGGAGAGCGGGTAAACGCCGCATAGATGTCAACGCCGGAGCGGGAGACGCCGCCAACAATCCCTTCACTTGAAGGTAAAGCGGCTTTGCTGAACCAGGATAGAACCTTCTGACCAATCACCGACGTGGCATTGTCTGAGCGGGCGATGATTATCTCCTGGCGATCCACCAGGGAGGCAACCATGCCATTTGGCAATCCCTGCGCTTTGAGAAAGTGAGAGAGGTGCTCCGCGGTGACCGCTATGCCCAGTGTGTAGGCGACCTTGCCGTCGCGCAGGACCGGCGCGGTGATGGAAACGACGGGCTGTCCCTTCGTGGTATCGACGAAGAGATCGGTATAGGCAGGCTGCCCGGATGCATAAGCGGCTATGTGGGTGGCCAGTCCCTGCTGAGCCGCGAGCTCTTCCTTTGGTAGCTCTGCACCGAGAGGAAACAAGGTGTTGAACACCGGTCGGTGGGTGGCATCGGTCAGGACAATCCATCCCCCTTGCGCCGCAGCCAACTGGCCGGCGCGAGCGTAAAGCGTCGACAATCCATCATCGTCGATGTCGCCCGAGGTGGAGAGAGTGACCAGAGTGGACGCGATCCCTTTGAGTTCGCCGTCCACCGCCAGGGAGACCGCCGCGGCCTGTTGCTGCAAGGTGCGATCAAGAAGCTCGCGCTGCAGTTGGACGTTCCAGGCGCCATAGGCCACGAGCAGGGCGAGGAGCGGCAGCACCACGGCTGCAACAACCCGACCCAAAATCAGCCGGACGCTTGGCAGCCGTCCGGTTGATCGCTCCTGCTTGTGTTCCTCCACCGTGCATATGCTCCATTACGAACCACTATTGTTACAGTGTCGATTGACGTGTTTGGTGACAAGAACGCGTCAATGCCGCGGGCGGAATTGATGCCAACTGTACTGATCAAAGATGTTGGGCGCAGCGACGTCACCATGGTCAGGCAGGAGAACAGCAATAAAACGTCACGGCCGTCGCTCGGTTCCGATGCCGCGGTGCGCCGCCTCGATCGTTGCCGCCTGAGCGCAGGTCTTCTGGTCATCGTCTTTGGAACCAACGAGGTCGGCACACGGTTCTTTATCTAGAAGCTGAACATTGAGGAGCCGACGATGAACGAGGATCGCGAGAACAATCAAGGCGAAGGCAACGTCACAGCTGCCAAAGCCTACAACGAGAAAACCCAAGACTTCGTTGAAACAGCGAATGTCGAGGCTCACGCGCGCGAAGCGGCGAAGGCGCTCGACAGTGAGGAAGGCAAGCTGCTTCGCGACGCCGAAGAGCAGGCACGCAAGAAGGCGCGCGAGGAAGACCCACAGGTGAAGCGGACGCGCTGAACCTGCTACCGTCGGCGCCGCGGTGGACACCGTGGCGCCGGTGCGGCTGGCGCGTTACGGGCGCACGCGTTGCCGAGGCTGTGCATGAAACGCGCGCCAGTGGGATAGGTGCACTGGGCGTTTGGCCGTTTTGAAATATAATTCAACATATTACGAGGTATTATCAAACGAGTTTGTTAGCGTAATTCGATCCACACGAGCGCACGATCCGCGCGCTACTCCGGCGGATCGTGCGTGCGGATGTCCGCATCAGGGACCTCCGAGGATGGGGCAGGTTAGAGGCCGCGTTCCCAGTCAGCGACCTGCTTTTCTGCCTCTTCGCGTGCTATGCCGTAGCGGGCCTGGATTTTGCCGACAATCTCGTCCCGATGACCTTCAGCCACCTCGAGGTCATCGTCGGTCAGCTTGCCCCACTTTTGCTTCACCTGGCCCTGCAGTTGCTTCCAGTTGCCTTTGACCTGATCCCAATTCATCGCGGCTATGCTCCTTGTCTGTGTCATCCGTACGCAAACAACGTCCGCCGGCGGCGCCTGGTTCCCGGTAAATCCTGTTGGAAGAACAGCACCAGGTGGAACACCGGCCGCAGTCACCGCGTTTTCTCTGCCACAACCTCCCTCGTATCCACGTCTGTGCAAGCGGGCGAGGCAGCCAGAGAGCGCCGTGATGAGGTCTGCATGATCGCTTCGCTGCCCGAAATCATCGGTACCATCGCCGGACTATGCTCGACAGGCAGCTTTGTGCCGCAGGTGGTCAAGGCATGGCGAGAGGGTGATACCGAAGCGATCTCAAAGAAAATGTACGTTATGACTGTGGCGGCATTTTCGCTGTGGATTGCCTATGGTGTGATGATCGCAAGCATCCCCTATCATTGTCTTCAATTCGGCAAGTCTGTTGTTGTCCGGGGTTATTCTGTTTCTTAAGCTGCGGCATCGTCACCGCCTCGCCAACGAGGCCACCGTTTCAGCTGCGAAGGCGACGAGCTGAGCATGCTGTAGCGGTTGTCGGTCACCGGGTGCCGCATGTGCCGACGCCATGGGGCGATCACAAGCGCGGCAGCAGGCCGCTGACGTCGCGTGCATCCTTTGCCAATTCAGCCTACGTTATCAGCATGGTTATCGATGAGAAACAGGCGTTCCCCGGCGCGGGCAACAGCAACGAACATGCGACGCGACAGTAAACTGCCAGCCGCAGCCACGCCCGCTTCGGCGCCGGCCTCGGCACAGGAGACGGATGCGTTTCTCCGCCGGGTGGCCGCGCTCACGCCCGGCCCGCGCAGCGAGGGGCAGCCGGGGCGGCTGATTTTCGCGCTCGATGCGACCGGCAGCCGGCAGCCCACCTGGGACAGGGCGGCACAGATTACCGCCGAGATGTTTGTCGCCACTGCCGGTATCGGCGGCCTCGCCATGCAGCTGTGCTTCTATCGTGGCTTCGGCGAGTTCAAGGTGGCACCGTGGACGGTCCAGGCCGCCGACCTGCTGCGGCTGATGACATCGGTGACCTGCCGCGCTGGCGAGACACAGATTGCGAAAGTCCTGCAGCAAGCACTCAATGAAACCACGCGCGGCCGCGTCGCGGCGCTGGTCTTCATTGGCGACTGCATGGAAGAAAACGTCGAAAAGCTGGCGGCACTGGCCGGCCAGCTTGGCCTGCATGGACTGCCGGCGTTCATGTTCCATGAAGGAGAGGATCCCGTTGCTGCGTTCGCCTTCAAGGAGATTGCCCGTCTGTCAGGTGGCGCCTACTGCCGTTTCGATGCGGCAAGTGCGCATCAGCTGCGCGAATTGCTGAGCGCGGTCGCCGTCTACGCCGCGGGCGGCCGGCGCGCCTTGACCGCTTTGGCGCGGCAGCGCGGCGGTGCGGTGAAACTGCTCGCCCGGCAAATGCCTGAGGCGTGAGGCGATGGTCGCTGCGCTCGTCGCCGGGTTCGGCCTGCTGTTACTGCTGGGGCTATTGGCCCGCTGGTTCAGCAGCGTTGAGCCGCAGCGGCTGCTGAAGGCGGTGCCGTGGCTGGTGGCGACACTGGCGAGCCTGGTGGTGATCGGCCTGGTCGTGACGGGGGCGGGGTCGGCTGCCCTTGGCGCCCTGCTGTTGCTGTCGCCATTCCTGCGGCAGATCTGGCGCAAGCTGCAGGCAAGCGCCGCGCAGGCCGGTTGGCTGGGCAGTGGCAGTGGCCAATCCTCGACCCTCACCACGCGCACCCTGCGCATGTCGCTCGATCACGCGACGGGCGATCTTGATGGCGAGGTGATCAGCGGCGCCTTTGCCGGTCGACACTTGAGCGAGCTGAGCCTGCACGACCTCGCGGCACTGATGCAGGCCTGCGCCGTCAGCGATACCCAGTCGCTGCCGCTGCTGGAAGCGTTTGCCGACCGCCGCTTTCCTGATTGGCGCAAGGCGTCGACAACAGAGGACGGAGCGGAGGCGGAGGACGCGGCGGATGCGACGGCGACTGCCAGTGGCACCGCCGCACGCATGATGAGCCGGGCCGATGCCTACCGCATCCTCGGCCTGCCGGCCGACGCGGACGACGACGCGGTCCGCGCCGCCCATCGCCGGTTGATCAAGGTGCTGCATCCGGACCACGGCGGCTCGAGCGATCTTGCCGCCCAGGTGAATCGCGCCCGCGATCTCCTGCTCGGCAATGGCAAACGGTCTTGAGTGGCGCCGGTCACATTCAGCGGGGCGCAAGCAGGGCAGACTATGCCGGATACTTCGATGGCCGGTGATGGCTTCGCTACAAGCCACTCCGGCGCGCGTTCAGCGACACACCAGGATTGCCAACCGCTCGCCTCAATGTGAATTGTGCACTGCGGCATTGCGAGAAACCCATCTCCCTCGATATAAGGGCCCGCTCGTTGGCACCTGCAACTGCGTCCGAGGCACCTCCCAGCAGCTAGGGACAATTTCAATGCCGAAACCCGTGCGTAAGGCGGTCTTTCCAGTGGCCGGACTGGGGACCCGCTTCCTGCCAGCTACCAAAGCGCTGCCGAAAGAAATGCTGCCGATTGTCGACAAGCCGCTGATTCAGTACGCGGTGGAGGAGGCGCGCGAGGCGGGAATCGAGGAGTTCATTTTCGTCACCGGCCGCGCCAAGAGCGCCATCGAGGACCACTTCGATCATTCGATCGAACTGGAGATGGTGCTGCGCGAACGCGGCAAGAGCGAGTCGCTGAACTCGGTGCTCGACTGGATGCCGCCTCCCGGTCACATCTCCTACACCCGGCAGCAAGATCCTCTGGGTCTCGGCCACGCGGTCTGGTGTGCCCGCAATTTCGTCAGCGACGAGCCCTTCGCCGTGCTGCTCGCCGACGATCTGATCATGGCAGCGCCTGGTTGCCTGAAGCAGATGGTCGATGCGCACCGCCAAGTGGGAGGCAATCTCGTCGCGGTCGAAGAAGTGCCGCACGAACTGACCGACCAGTATGGCATCCTCGATAAGGGCAGCGAAGACGGGCGGCTGGTGCGCGCCCGCGGTGTGGTCGAAAAGCCGAAGCCGGCCGACGCGCCGTCGAACTTGGCGATCATCGGTCGCTACATTCTCGAACCCATCGTCCTCACCATCCTCGAACATCAGGAGAAGGGCAAAGGCGGCGAGATTCAGCTCACCGATGCCATGGCGAAGACGATCAGCCTGTTGCCGTTTCACGGCTTTCGCTTCGACGGCAGGCGATTCGACTGCGGCAGCAAGGTTGGCTACCTGGAAGCAAATCTGGCGTTCGCGCTTGAGCGCCCTGACATGAGCGATCGGGTCCGGCAGATGCTAACGCGTTTTAGCTAGCGCTGCACGAGCGGTGGGCGGCTTCGTCCGCCGCCGCCCTGGCGGGCGGGCGCCTCGACCGGCGTTCGCAACCAGGAGGGAACAGACCGGGTGACCGACAGAGGATCAAGTCCGATGACAACCGAGACCAGCAACGCAATCGTTCTGCATCCGACCATTCTTCGCGAGTACGACATCCGTGGCATTGTCGGCGACGTGCTGACGGAAGAAGTCGTCTGTGCGGTCGGCCGCGCCTTCGGAACGCTGGTGGTGCGCGGTGGTGGACGATCCGTCGTCGTTGGCTACGACGGTCGCCTGAGCTCGCCACAGCTGGCGGCAGCCCTCGTGGTCGGCCTGAAGTCAACAGGCGTGCGGGTGATCCAGATCGGCCTCGGCCCGTCGCCGATGCTCTACTTCGCCGCCCATCACCTTGGCGCCGACGGCGGGATGATGATCACCGGTTCGCATAATCCGCCCGATTACAACGGCATCAAGATGCTCAAGGGCGGCAAGCCGTTTTTTGCCGATCAAATTCAGCTGCTTGGGCAAATGGCTGCCGCCGGCGATTTCGTAACCGGGCCGGGCACGGTCGAGGATTACGATATCAAGGGCGAATACGTCGCTCGCCTGGCGCAGGATCTGGCACCGAGCGACCGTGCGTTGAAGATCGCCTGGGATCCGGGCAACGGTGCCGCCGCCGCGATCCTGCATGACCTCTGCGCCCGCATTCCCGGAACGCACGTGTTCATCAACGACCACGTCGACGGCACCTTTCCAGCGCATCATCCCGATCCGACAGTGGAGGAGAATCTCGTCCAGCTGCAGGCGGCGGTCGCGGAGCATGGTTGTGATCTCGGCATCGCCTTCGATGGCGACGGCGACCGTATCGGCGTCATCGACGGTAAGGGGCGGGTGATCTGGGGCGATCAGCTGGTGGTGATCCTCAGCCGCGCCGTGCTGGAAGAGATGCCGGGTGCGACGATCATCGCCGACGTGAAATCGAGCAAAGTCCTGTTCGACGAAATCACCCGGATGGGCGGCAAGCCGCTGATGAGCCGGACCGGCCACTCGCTGATCAAGACGATGATGGTGGAAACTGGCGCGGCGCTTGCCGGCGAGATGAGCGGCCACATCTTTTTCGCGCATAAGTACTACGGCTTTGACGATGCGCCCTACGCCGCCATCCGTCTGCTTGATCTGCTCGGCCGCTCAACCGCAAGCCTCGCCGAGTTACGCGACGCCATGCCGACGATGGTCAACACGCCGGAATTGCGTATTGACTGCCCGGATGAGCGCAAGTTCACCGTGATCGACGAAGTGAAGCGCCGACTCAACGGTCGTAGCGACATTTCGGTGCAGGACATTGATGGTGTACGGGTGACCACGGCCGACGGCTGGTGGCTGCTGCGTGCGTCCAACACCCAGCCGGTGCTGGTGGGTCGTTGTGAGTCAGCCTCGGAATCCGGATTGCAACGCCTGCGCGATGAACTGGCGCTGCAGTTGACGGCAAGCGAGATCGATCCGGTTGCCGTCGTCCATTAATCCTCCGGTGGGAGCAAACACCGCGTCGGTCGGAGGAGAGGGGCACACCGCGCGCCCCTCGGTTGCGCGGCAGCTCCGCACCTATTTCTTTTATGGAACGCTGATGGACGCCGCGGTGCGCGCCGCAGTTCTTGGACCGCGCACCGATCTGCCGCCCGTCGAAGCTGCCAGCCTTTCTGGCTATGGTCGCCTGTATATGCGCGGGGCGACCTATCCGGTGCTAGTGCCAGCGCCGCAGCAGGAGGTCGAGGGGGTATTGCTGCACGAAGTGGACGCGAATGCCGAGCGTCGGCTGGTCCGCTTCGAGGGCGATGCTTACTGGCAGGCGATGGTCACCGTTGCTGGTCGCCGGTCGGGGTCGATCGCAGCCTGCTGTTTCCTGCCGGTAAACAACAACCTCGCCGATGAGACGCGGCCCTGGGACTTGGCAACATGGCGCCGCCGCCACCGTCGCCGCTATCTCACCCGCATCCGCAGCAACCCGGTTGCCGCCGGCTGAGACCAGGACGGCGACGACCTGCCGACCGTCGCCGATGATCTTAGCTCCGGAATCTCAGCGGCGTGCGTACCGCGTGGCGTCGGCAGGCGCTGCCGCCTTCGCCGACTTTGACCGTGCGGGAGCCGGCTTGGCCTTGCTGCTGGCGACGCTGGCCTTAACCTTGTTGACGCTCGGCCGTGCCGGGGCGGCGGCGGCCACCGTGTTGTTGCCGCTTGCCTTCTTGACACTCGCTTTCTTGGCCGTGCTTGCTGACGGTGCCTTCGCCGCAACCTGCGTCGACTTGCCTCGCGCCGACTTGGCGCTCGCATGCGCCACCGCGCCGCAGCGGTGGGCGCCGCGACCGCTGCACGCCGCCTTCGGTGCGGCGGATTTGGCGACCACTTGGTGTGCACGCTTTTTGATGCTGTGGCGACTCGTGGACTCATCACCGCCGGAGCCGCGTAGGCCACCTGACGGCGAGCAGAAGCAATCTCGCCTGCAACATTGTTGCGGGCCAGCGCTGAGCCGCCATTAAGATAGTAGCTAATGCTGGCCAGCTGAATCTGCTGGTCGCCGCGAAACGCCTGATCAAACAGATCGGCCATCATCGCATTACGTACCGGCGACGTTGGCGCGCCAAGGACCACGCCGATCAGCCGCCGATCGCCCCGTTGCGCCGAGGCAACGAGGTTGAAGCCTGCGGCACGGGTGTAGCCAGTCTTGATGCCATCGACCCCTTCGTAGACGCCGAGCAAGCGATTGTGATTGGCGATGGGCCGGCCTGAGTAATAAAATTCTCTAACGGAAAAGTAGTGATAATAATGCGGATAATGGTGGAGGAGGGACAGAGCCAGCGTCGACATGTCTCGGGCCGTTGTCACCTGATCAGGATCAGGAAGCCCGGAGGCGTTGTGAAAGACGGTCTGCGACATGCCCAGCGCGTGCGCTTTGCTGGTCATCCGCAGGGCAAAGTTCTCTTCCGTCCCGGCCAGATTCTCGGCCAGGACCATCGCTGCGTCATTCGCCGACTTGGTCACCAGTCCAAGCAGGGCTGATTCGACCGCAATGGTTTGGCCGGCCCGCAGTCCAGCTTGGTCGGCGCTTGTGCCGCTGCCCGGGCAGATACGGTCAGCGGTTGATCAAGGGTGAAGCGGCCGTCGTCGAGGGCCTCGAAGGTAAGATAGAGAGTCATCATCTTCGTCAGCGACGCCGGATAGCGCGGCAAATCGGCATTCGCACTTTCGAGGACGCGACCATCGTTGGCGTCGATCAGAATTGAGGCCAGCCGACCATCGGCGGCCAGCGCCGGCCAGCCCGCCATGGTCAGAACACACAGCAAAGCAAGAATTCTGGCGTGCGTACCGAAGGCATAGCGAAAAACGCGGCGAAGCGGCGCCGAGACAAGGACTCGCGTGAGGTCTCGCATGTTGATCCACCCTTCTGTGGGCCGGGCGTGGGTGGCGAATGACAACGACGCCGACAGGGAACGATTTCGCTGCCGACGTCGTCTGCGCCACAAACTTCTATAACAAACGTGGGATTTCCTGAGCATTGAAATTCTGCGCGCCGCCACAGCGAGGCGGTCCTCACAGCAGCGGTTTGTTCGGCCACGGCTTTTCCGGATCAGCTGCCGCCGAGACGATTGGCGCCGGGGATTGATCCTGATAACGTCGGCGCCGAAACGCAAAACGATTCGGCAAGCCATAGGGAAGGGGGCTTAGCATTGAGAAAGCTCATCGTAACTGAGCCGATTGAGGGACAGCGGCCGGGTACATCCGGCCTGCGCAAGAAGGTCGCCGTATTCCGCCAAGCAAACTACCTGGAAAACTTCGTTCAATCGATTTTCGATTGCTTGCCGGATCGGCAAGGTTCAACGCTGGTTGTTGGTGGTGACGGCCGTTTTTATAATCGTCAGGCGATTCAGGTCATCCTGAAAATGGCTGCCGCCAACGGCTTCGCCAAAGTTCTTGTCGGCCAGGGCGGTATCCTCTCCACCCCGGCGGCGTCCTGCGTCATCCGCAAGCGTGGCGCCTTTGGCGGCGTCGTGTTGTCCGCCAGTCACAATCCGGGCGGCCCCGACAACGACTTCGGCATCAAGTATAACGGCACCAACGGCGGTCCGGCGCCCGAGCAGCTGACCGAAGCCATGTTCGCCCGTAGCCGCGAGATTCGCGAATACGCCATTTCCGATGCTGCCGATATCGATCTCGACCAGATCGGCATGCAAAGCATGGATGGAATGGCGGTGGAGGTCATCGATTCCATTGCCGACTATGCGGAGCTGATGGAAACGCTGTTCGATTTCGGCGCGATCAAGGCGCTGCTGAGCAGCGGCAACTTCCGCATTTGCTTCGATGCGATGCACGCGGTCACCGGTCCCTACGCCAAGGCGATTCTTGAAGGCATCCTCGGTGCCCCCGCCGGCACGGTGATGAACGGCGTGCCGCTGGAGGACTTCGGCGGCGGCCATCCCGATCCGAACCTCGTCTACGCCCACGACCTGGTTGAGATCGTCTTTGGCCCTGATGCGCCCGACTTCGGCGCCGCCTCGGACGGCGATGGCGATCGCAACATGGTCCTCGGNCAGCGGTTCTTCGTCACCCCGTCGGATAGTCTGGCGGTGCTCGCCGCCAACGCGACGCTGGCCCCGGGCTACGCCAAGGGTCTGACCGGCGTCGCCCGCTCGATGCCGACCAGTCAGGCCGCCGACCGCGTTGCCGCCAAGCTTGGCATCGGCTGCTACGAGACACCGACGGGCTGGAAGTTCTTCGGCTCGCTGCTCGATGCCGACAAGGCGACGCTGTGCGGCGAAGAAAGCTTTGGCACCGGCTCCAACCATGTGCGCGAGAAGGATGGGCTGTGGGCGGTGCTGTTCTGGCTCAATGTTCTCGCCGCCCGCAAGGAGTCGGTCGAGGCGATCGTCCGCGAGCACTGGAAGACCTATGGGCGCAACTACTACTCGCGCCACGACTACGAAGCGGTGGACAGCGACGCCGCCAATGGCCTCGTTGCTCATCTGCGCGACCAGCTGCCGACGCTGCCCGGCAAGAAGCTCGGCGCCTACGAGGTCTCCTACGCCGACGACTTCAGCTACACCGATCCCGTCGACAACAGCGTGACGACGAAGCAGGGGATCCGCGTCGGCTTCACTGACGGCTCGCGCGTCGTCTTCCGCCTGTCCGGCACCGGCACCGAAGGGGCGACCCTGCGCATCTATGTGGAGAAGTACGAGCCCGACCCGGCCAAGCACGACCAGGACACTCAGGCGATGCTGGCCGAATTGATCACCATCGCCAACACTCTGGCAGAGGTGAAAACCCGCACCGGCCGCGAACAGCCGACGGTTATCACCTGAGGTTCGCGCGTGCCGATGACCGCTTCGCCCGACGCACCCTCTCTTGTGAGGAAAGGAGAGGATCGGGGTGAGGGCGGTCGCGACCGCTAACAGCAGGGAGCAGAAGGGGCCACATCGCTCCTTCCGCTCTCAGCGCTGCTCCCGCTTCGCCTGCTGCCACAGCGCTTCCAACTGATCCAGCGACAGCGTCGCATCCTCTTCATCTCCTGCCTGAGCAAGCGTCTCGACGCGTCGGAAACGGCGCTCGAATTTCCGATTTGCCTGGCGCATGACCTCTTCGGCGTCGAGCCCCAGCTTGCGAGCCACATTGGCACAGCAGAAGAGGACATCGCCCATCTCGTCGGTGATCGCGTCCGCCGCGGCATCCTCGGCAAGCGCCTGGCGCAATTCGGCCAGTTCCTCGTCGAGTTTGGCGAGGGCGCCGGCGGCATCCGGCCAATCGAAACCCATCAGCGCCGCCCGCTTCTGCAGCTTGACCGCGCGCAGCAGCGCCGGCAGAGCCTGCGGCACGTCGTCAAGGAGGCTCACCGACGCCGCGCCGTCATTGGCGGCGGCGGTGGTGCGTTCCGCCGCCTTGTGGCGCTCCCAGGCCCGCGTCTGCGCCTGTGCATCGGCAATGGACGCATCAGCAAAAACATGAGGATGGCGGCGGATCATCTTGGCACAGATGGCATCGACCACGTCGACGAAGGCGAAAGCGCCGTCCTCTTCGGCGATCCGGGCATGGAACACCACCTGGAACAGCAGATCACCCAACTCGTCGCGTAGGGCCTGCATCTGCTGGCGCTGGATGGCATCCGCCACCTCGTAGGCTTCCTCGATCGTGTAAGGGGCGATGCTGGCGAAGGTCTGCTCGATATCCCACGGACAGCCGCCTTCGGGCGCACGCAGCCGGGCCATGATCTCCAGCAACCGATCCATGTCATGCCGTTTGGTCATCGGCTCTCCTGCATGCGGGGACACCCTCGGCGGGCTGCCAAGCCGGCAGCAGACAACCGCGCGCGGAGAAAACCACGCCACACCGGCAGATGCCAGCCTGCTTCAGCCGCCTGAGCCGCCGGCCGGCGCAGACCTACAGGCACCTTGCGGCAGACCCCAGAATCTGGCGCCAACTGGGTAGCGGTATTGCTCGACCAGATGCACCGAGCCGTCGGCCTCGACGGGGATGACGACGACGAAGTCCGGCCGTTCGACGACGCCATAGATGCCGGCGGCGCCATCGGCGCGCAGGATGGCGTCTTCGCGCACGGTCATCCAGCGGTTCCGGTAGACGACGCGGCTGCCGACGGTGCTGATCTCGGTCGCGGCGTTCTCGGCCATGGGGCTCCTCGACGGCGGTGGGGGATGCGCCAGACTTTGCGCGGCACGGAAACGTCAGGCAAGGCGCAAAGGAGCCTGGCCGCTTACCGCATATCCTCAAGTCGCATAAGATTCATTATGGAAAATAGGTGATATCCGTTTCAGGGCTGAGGGTTGGCCAGCGAAGCGATTTTTTCGTCGAGCTCTCGCAGCCGGTTTTCGAAATCCGCGCGATGATGCTCCTGGCCAGCCTGCATGAAGACCGCGAACGCTGCACTCACCACCTCGTACGCTTCCCGCAGCATCGTCACGCTTCTTGTCCGCTCGCCGAGCGTGGAAAGCGCCAAGCCCAGGTTGTTCTGCGTTGCCGCCCAGTCGAGCGGCACCCGCTCGCGGGTCCGTTCCTCCAGCGCCGCCCGATACGCCGCCACCGCATCCTCCAGCCGCGCCGTGCCGCTCTCACGCTCGCCGAGCCTCCAAAGTGCCAAGCCCAGGTTGTTCTGCTTTGCCGCCCAGTCTAGCGGTACTCGCTCGCGGGTCCGTTCCTCCAGCGCCGCCCGGTACGCCGCCACCGCATCCTCCAGCCGCGCCGTGCCGCTCTCGCGCTCGCCAAGCCTCCTAAGCGCATTGCCGAGGTTGTTCTGCGTCATCGCTCAGTCCAGCGGCACCCGGTCGCGGGTCCGTTCCTCCAGTGCCGCCCGATAGGCCGCCACGGCTTCCTCCAGCCGCGCCGTGCCGCTCTCACGCTCGCCAAGCCTCCAAAGCGCATTGCCGAGGTTGTTCTGCGTCATCGCCCAGTCCAGCGGCACCCGGTCGCGGGTCCGTTCCTCCAGTGCCGCCCGATAGGCCGCCACGGCTTCCTCCAGCCGCGCCGTGCCGCTCTCGCGCTCGCCGAGCGACGCAAGTGCGGTGCCCAGGTTGGTCTGCGTCATCGCCCAGTCGAGCGGCACCCGCTCGCGGGTCCGTTCCTCCAGTGCCGCCCGATAGGCCGCCACGGCTTCCTCCAGCCGCGCCGTGCCGCTCTCGCGCTCGCCGAGCGACGCAAGTGCGGTGCCCAGGTTGGTCTGCGTCATCGCCCAGTCGAGCGGCACCCGCTCGCGGGTCCGTTCCTCCAGCGCCGCCCGATAGGCGACCACGGCTTCCTCCAGCCGCGCCGTGCCGCTCTCGCGCTCGCCGAGCGCCGAAAGCGCGTTCCCCAGGTTGTTCTGCGTCATCGCCCAGTCGAGCGGCACCCGGTCGCGGGTCAATTCCTCCAGCGCCGCCCGATACGCCGCCACCGCGTCCTCCAGCCGCGCCGTGCTGCTTTCGCGCTCGCCGAGCGCCGTAAGCGCGTTCCCCAGGTTGTTCTGCGTCATCGCCCAGTCTAGCGGCACCCGCTCGCGGGTCCGTTCCTCCAGCGCCGCCCGATAGGCGACCACGGCTTCCTCCAGCCGCGCCGTGCCGCTCTCTCGCGCGCCGAGCGTCGAAAGAGCGTTGCCGAGGTTGTTCTGCGTCATCGCCCAGTCAAGCGGCACCCGCTCGCGGGTGTACTCCTCCAGCGCCGCCCGATACGCCGCCACCGCGTCCTCCAGCCGCGCCGTGCCGCTCTCGCGCTCGCCGAGCCTCGACAGAGCGTTGCCCAGGTTGTTCTGGGTCATCGCCCAGGCCAGCGGCACCCGGTCGCGGGTTCGTTCCGCCAACGCCTCACGATAAATCGTCACCGCCTCCTCGAGCGGCGCGTCCTTCCCCGATTGCGCACCCAGCGTTTGCAACGCATCGGCGAGGATAACGCGCGCCGCGCTCAATGCAGCGGCGTCCCACTCAGGGCGTCCTGAACCTGCTTGCAAGAGGTGGTGCACGCGGGCGATGAACGAGGGCAATCGATCGGCGACGTATGTGCCATCTTTGGCGCTGAACTCTGCATCCTGTGTCGAAACGACGAGGCGGAGCACATCCGCCAGATCATTCCAGAACACTTTTGGCAGGCTAAATACCGTGCCGCTTTCGATACCGTATTGTTTTGGCTTCCCGCCGGCCCCGCCAACGGCCGTGGTGAGGTATAGATCCGGTTTCGTTTCAGCGCCGTGGTGAAGGATGCTCCCCCAGATCAGGATCGATGCGCCGCTTTTGGCCAGCAATTGCCGCGCTTGGTCGTGGCCTTGCCGTTCTGCCTGATCGGGGACCGACCCCTCAACGGCGATGGTCCGGTTGAAATCGAGGACTTGCACTCCCTCGAATTCGCGCAACAACCGGATGATGAGTTGCTTCTGGCTTGGATTGGCATCGTCGTCCTGCAAATCGGCGACGGCCACGGACAAACGCTGCGGATCGGCTTTCGGCAACGCCTCACGCGCGAAATAGTCGACCAGCGGACGGACGCCGGGCCAGCGAGTGACACTATCCCACTGCGTCCAGGAATAGGCTGCCGCTACCACGACGGCCAAGCCGATCAGGGCCCCACAACCCGAAGCGGGTTATGATTTTTCGCGTGATCCATTCCCATAGTGTTTTAGGCTGTTCGTACACGATCCCCCGCCCCCATAACGAAGCGCGTTGCCTCACACATGCTACAGTGATGGTGCGTTGGCCTGATCGAAGCAAACCACGAACCGATTCACCTCGCTGCGGCGATAGCTGATGAAGATTGCCCCCGGTTCGGCCATGGCGGAGCGCCCTACCCCCTTTGCCCCTCCGTTATACCTTTGTTCCCACCAGGCGCAATGGCTTGCCGCCGATTGCGCCCGTCGCTGAGAAACGGTAACATGTTACCTGTGAGGTGAGCATGGCCGTGCAACGCAGGATCAAGACCCCCGGAGAGAAGATGCGCGCCTATCGGGCGCGGTTGCGGGCGGCCGGGTTGCGGCCGGTGCAGATCTGGGTACCGGACGTGCGGGCGCCGAACTTCGTCGAGGAGGCGCGGCGGCAGTCGCTGCGTGCCAGCCGGCATCCGAGTGAAAAGAACGCGATCGACTTCATCGAGGCGGTCGCCGAGCTTGACGACGACGCATCGTGAGGCGCNGGCGACGTCGTTCTCGTCACCGCTCCAGGCGACTACGGCAAGCGCCGGCCCGCGATCGTCATCCAGTCTGACCTGTTCAACGAGACGCACGCCAGCGTCGTCGTCTGTCTGGTCAGCAGCACCCTGGTCGATGCGCCGCTGTTCCGCCTCAGCGTTGAGGCGAGCGCCGGCAATGGCTTGCCGCAAGACTCGCAGATTATGGTTGATAAGATCGCGACACTGCGGCGGGAGCGGCTAAGCGAGCCGATCGGCAGCCTCGACGACGAAACCCTGCTTCGCCTCGGCCGCGCCCTCGCCCTGGTTATTGGCCTGGCCTAGGGATATTGGGCGTGAGGGGCTATGCGCCGGCGGCGGCGATCGGGTTGCGGCCGTCGCGGGGAGCCGCCACCGCCGTTGCCACCTCGATCCGCATCCCGTCGTAGGCCGGCTCGACGCCGGCGGGCAGGCGGGCGGCCAGCGTCGCGTAGTCGAGGTCAGGGCCGAGGTGGGTGAGGATTGCGCGTGCCGGGCGGACGCGAGCGATCCATTCGAGGGCTTTGTCCACGTGGCAGTGGGTCGGGTGCGGGCGATCGACCATGGTGCCGATGATCCATAGCTGCACGCCCTCCAGCGCCCGGAAGGACTCCTCCGGCAGATCCACCACGTCGGTGGAATAGGCGAAGGCACCGAAGCGGAGGCCCAGCGTGCGGCTAAAGCCGTGATCCTGGTCGAAGGCCTCGACGGTGATGGCGCCGATGCGCACGCTCTCACCGACGGCAAGTTCGTGCGGCTGCAGCAGCGGCTTGTAGAAGTGGCTGCCATCGCCGTTCAGCGGCGTCATCACGTACTCGAACCGGTTGCTGATCACCGCCAGCGTCGCGTTATCGGCATAAACCGGCAGCGGCGCGCCGATAATCCGGTTGACCGCGCGCAGGTCGTCGATGCCGTGCAGGTGATCGGCGTGGGCGTGGGTGTAGAGGACGGCGGTGAGTTGGCCGGTGCCGGCGTCCAGCAACTGCTGGCGCAGGTCGGGCGAGGTGTCGACGAGGAGGCGGGTCTCGCCCTCCTCCACCAGGATCGACGGTCGCAGTCGCCGGTTCTTCGGATTGGCCGGATCGCAGCGACCCCAGCCGAAATCGANTGCAGGGGTGCCGCTGGAACTGCCGCAGCCGAGGATGGTTATCCGCATCCGTTTTTCCACACCGTTATCTTGCCTTGTGGAAAAGGCGAAAAAAGTTGTCACTGGTTATGGTTGCCATCGCTGCTTCATCCATGTTGCGAGCTTCGGCGAGCTTGCGCCCGGTCATCCGGGTGAACGCCGGTTCGTTGCGCTTGCCGCGGTGTGGTACCGGCGCCAGGAACGGCGCGTCGGTTTCCACAAGCAGCCGGTCCAGCGGCAAGGTGCGGGCGATATCAACGAGGTGCGAGGCTTTCTTGAAAGTCAGGATGCCAGAAAAGGAGATGTGCAAACCGTGGACAACCGCCTGCTCCGCCAGTTCGGCGCCGGAACTGAAGCAATGCAGCAGGCCGGTGAAGCGACCCTTCGCCATTTCCTCGTCAAGGACGCGGAGGGTGGTCGCGTCGGCATCGCGGGTGTGAATGACCACCGGCAAGCCGGTCGCCCGCGCCGCGGCGATGTGGGCGCGAAACCCCTCCTCCTGCAGCGCGCGCGGGCTGTGGTCGTAGAAGAAATCGAGGCCGGTCTCGCCGAAGCCGACCACCTTCGGGTGCTGCGCCAGTTCGATCAGCCGTTCGACCGGAGCCACGCCCTCGCTCGCCACCTCGTGCGGGTGAATACCGACGGTGCAGTAGACGTTGGGGAACCGCTCCGCCACCGCCAGCACGCTGGCGAAGCGCGACAGGTGGGTGCTGATGGTGAGCAGCGTCGTCACCCCGGCCGCCGTCGCCCGTTCGACCACCGCGTCGAGTTCACTGGCAAAATCAGGGAAATCCAGGTGGCAGTGGCTATCGACCCACACGGGCGGCACCCTCTTCGCTTTCGACGTCCACGTAGCGCGGGAAGATGCCCTGCGGCGGCGGCAGCGGCGTGCCGGCAGCGAGCGCGTCGGCGGCGGTCAATGCCGCAAAGCTGCGCCGCTCGGAGGCGACGGCAAGCTGATCGAGCAGCCGGCCGGCCGCTTGCGGCACGAAGGGTTGGACGAGAATGCCGAGATGGCGCAGCACCTCGGCCAATACCCAGAGCACCGTCGCCATCCTGGGCGGGTCGGATTTGCGCAAGGCCCAGGGTGCCTGGTGGTCGACGTAGCCGTTGGCGGCACTCACCACCTGCCAGATATCGACGAGGGCGATGTGAAACTGCTGCCGATCGAAATGGCCGCGCAGTCGGTCGATCAGCGTGCCGGCCTGACCGAGCAACGCCTGATCGTCCGCGCTGAGCGGACCCGGCTGCGGCACCTTGCCGGTGCAATTCTTCGCCACCATCGACAACACCCGCTGGGCGAGGTTGCCGAGATCGTTGGCGAGGTCACCGTTGATCCGGCCGACCATGGCGCGGTGGGAAAAGTCGCCATCGCTGCCGAAGGGCACCTCGCGCAGCATGAAGTAGCGGACGGCATCGAGGCCGTAGCGCTCTACCAACTGGCGCGGATCGATGACGTTGCCGAGCGACTTGGAGATCTTCTGGCCCTCGTTGGTCCACCAGCCGTGGGCGAACACCCGCTTCGGCGGCGCAAGGCCTGCCGCCATCAGGAAGGCGGGCCAGTATACGGTGTGAAAGCGGAGGATATCCTTGCCGACCATGTGCAGATCGGCCGGCCAGAAGCGGCGATATTGCTCGGCGTCGGTATCCGGATAGCCGACGGCGGTGATGTAGTTGGTCAGCGCATCGAGCCAGACATACATCACATGCGCCGGATCGCCCGGCACCGGCACACCCCAATCGAACGTGGTACGGGAGACCGAGAGGTCCTGCAGGCCGCCACGGACGAAGCTCACCACTTCGTTGCGCCGACTCTCCGGGGCGATGAAGTCCGGGTTCTCCTCGTAATACCGCAGCAGCGGCTCCTGCCAAGCGGAAAGACGGAAGAAGTAGCTGGGTTCCTCCACCCACTCCACCGGCGCGCCGGACGGCGCCAGCCGTGTCCCATCGGCGGCCTTGGTCAGCTCGCTCTCGGCGTAGAACGCCTCATCACGTACCGCATACCAGCCGGCATAACTGCCGAGATAGATCTGGTCGCGCTCAGCGAGCCGCGCCCACAGCGCCGCCAGTGCTTGCTTGTGCCTGGCCTCGGTGGTGCGAATGAAATCGTCGTTGGAAAACCCCATCGAGACCGCCAGGTCACGGAAATTACCGGAGACCCGATCGGTGAACTCTTGCGGCGAGATGCCGGCAACCGCAGCCGCCTTCTGCACCTTCTGGCCGTGTTCGTCGGTCCCGGTGAGAAACTTGACCTCGAAGCCGTCGAGGCGCTTGAACCGGGCGAGAACGTCACAGGCGAGAGTCGTGTACATGTGGCCGATGTGCGGGACATCGTTCACATAATAGATGGGGGTCGTAAGGTAATAGGCCGTTTGCCCAACCATACCGGCGCGTTCCGTCATAAGCCCGATTGCGGGAAATCCATCCGTTTGCCCGCCGGCTGCATCGCCTGTTTCAGGGCGAAAAAAACCGCGAGCAGCACTTGCTTACGATCGAGGTAGGCCGTGTCGGTGCGGGCAAACAGTTCTTGAACTTTGTCCCATACCTGGAGCCAGCGATCAAGGGGAGCAGACGCGGTGAAACGCTGCAGCAGCGGGTCTGCCGATTGGGTTGGTTGGGCCGCAGCACGAATGGCCGCGCCGATGACATTGCGGCAGATATCCACCACTTCCCAGAACTGCGCCTCGTTGCCGGCCTTGCCGACGCGTTCGGCAAAGCTGAACAGTGCTCGGCTATCAATGGCCGGCAGTGCCAGCAGCAGGGAGCGGGTGTCGGCCCACAGCTTGGCGCCGTCGGCCTCGGCCAAGGCCAGCGCCCGGCCGATGCTGCCGCCAGCCAACGCTGCCAGCGCCTGTGCCTCAGCCAGCGGCAGCTCCGGCCGGTAGAGGCCGAGCAGGCTGATCACCGTTTCTTCCGGCAAGGGCCGCAGCCGCAGCCGGCGGCAGCGCGAGCGCACCGTCGCCGGCAGTGCCGACGGCGCATCACTCACCAGGAGGAGGACGGAAAATGCAGGTGGTTCTTCAAGAATCTTCAATAGGGCATTGGCGGCGTTGACATTCATCTCGTCGGCACCGTCGATGACGACGACCCGCCAGCGACTCTCCGCCGGTGTCGACGTGAGAAAGGGCATGATGCGCCGCACATCATCCACCACCACCTCGCGCCGCAGCCGACCGCGCTTTTCATCCATGCCGCGCTCAACCGTCAGCAGGTCGGCATGCCCTCCACTAGCGACACGGCGGTAGACAGGGTGGTCGGGATCGAGCGCCAGCGAGCCCTCGATCGGCGCCGACGGTGCGTTGCCGAACAGGCTGGCCGTTGCCGGTACGGACACGGTGGCGGCATCGGCAAGGAGAAAACGCGCAAGGCGGAACGCCAGGGTCGCCTTGCCGATACCGGCGGCCCCGGTGATCAGCCAGGCATGTGGCAGGCGCTGCGCCTGGGCGAGACGCCAGAGTTCCGCTTCAACCGCCTCGTGGCCGAGGCAGAGCCAATTGGCCCGCGGCGGCGGCGGCCNGTCCATAGCGTTCGAAAGCAGCCGCGGTCACGGCGTTGCGGTCAACTGGGCGCAGCGGCGATCCACCTCATCGACGATGGCGGCGTTGAGGGACTCCGCCGACTGGTCGGCGTCAATGAGAACGCAGCGCTGTGGCGCGGCCTGAGCGATGGCGAGAAAGCCATTGCGTACCCGCTGATGGAAGTCCGCAGTCAGTCGCTCGTAGCGATCGGCGATGCCGCCGCGACCGCGCAGACGCTGCTGCGCCACCGCTGGATCCAGGTCGAGGATGATGGTCAGATCCGGTGCGTCGCCGCCGACAACGAGGTCGGCGACGGCAGCGATCCAAGNCGGAGTCAACCCCTGGCCACAGCCCTGATAGACGGCAGTGGAATCGGCAAAACGATCGGTGATCACCCACTGCCCCGCCGCCAGCGCCGGCCGGATCGCTTGGTCCAGGTGTTGGCAGCGGGCGGCGAAGTGCAGCAGGGTTTCGGTCTTCGGCGACCAATCCCGGTCATGCCCGCCAAGCAGCAGCGCGCGGATGGCTTCCGCCTCCGGGGTGCCACCCGGCTCACGGGTCAGCAGCACCTCGATCCCCCGTCGGCGAAGCTGAGCTGCGAGCAGGCGGGCCTGGGTCGATTTTCCCGACCCCTCCCCGCCTTCGAAGCTGATGAACAGCGGTTGCTCAGCCCGCGCGACTAGCCCGTCTTCTGCGGCTACTCGGCTCAGAAGATGCTCCCNGATGCGCTGACCGATGGAGGCAAAGACGCGGCCGATGAAGCCCTTGCGTTCTACGTCATTGGCGGCGACGAGCGGGATCTCCATCGGGTCCACGCCGGGCGCCGTCACCACCAGCTTGCCCACCTGCTGCCCCTTGGTGATGGGCGCCGGAATGGGACTGTCAAAAACCAGCGATACCTTCATGTCCGGCCGCACCTTGCGCGGCAGCGTCACGATGGCGTCCTTCGCCGGCACCAGCGAAACCGTCTTGGCATCACCCAGCCAGACATCCGCCTTGGCGACTTCTTCGCCGGCCTTGAACAGGACGTAATTGTCGAATTCGCGGAAACCGTAGCCGATCAGGCGTTCCGATTCGTCCGAGCGGGCCTTCATGCTCGGCAGCCCGGTGAGGACGGCGATCAAGCGGCGATCGCCCTGTTTTGCCGACGCGGTAAGGCAGTAGCCGGCTTCCTTGGTGTGGCCCGTCTTCAGGCCATCGGCACCGATGTTGCGATACAGCAGGGGATTACGGTTGCCCTGCTTGATGCCGTTATGCACGAACTCGTGTTCGCTATANNATAGTTGATAGTATTCAGGAAAATCGGCAATCGTCCGCTTGGCAAGCGTTGCTAGATCCCGGGCGGTGGTAAATTCTTCCGGATCAGGCAAGCCATTGGCATTACGATATTGGGATTTCGTCATGCCCAATTCCTTTGCCTTCTTCGTCATCAGCTCAGCAAAGGCTTCCTCGCTACCGGTGAGCCCCTCGGCAACGACGATCGAGGCATCGTTGCCGGACTGGATGACGATGCCGCGGACCAGATCCTCAATCGGCACCTGATCACCGATGTTGAGGAACATGGTCGAACCACCGCTGGCGGCGCCACCGCGTCGCCATGCGTATTCACTCACCGGCAACGTCTGATCAAGTTTCAGGCTGCCTTCCTGCAAGCGCTGGAACAAGATGTAAGCGGTCATCATCTTGCTCATGGATGCGGGCGGTGCCGAGGTATCGGGGTTCTTTTCGAACAGTACAGCGCCTGTATCGTAGTCAATGAGAATGGCTTCCCGCGCCGTCGTTTCAAACGCCTCGCCACGAACGCTCGGCAGACAAGCGAGACCAAGGCCAAGCAACAGGAGCAGGCTGATGCGACTAAGATGGTGAGGTTTCCGATTACGGGTGGATGAGCTGGGGATGCGAGAGCCAACGGTTCCCAACATGGCATTCCCTCCTGTTGCTGAATTGGATAGCCCGTACGCCGGCAACAGCCGGCCCGGGCGCCGATTATTCGACGACGATCTGCGATCCTGGAAAGCCGGCCTGAATGACGGACGGCAGCACACGTTCGGCTTCCCCCACCGAGGCGAGCGGACCCAGGCGCACGCGATAGAGCGTTGAACCAGCGGCACCGCCATTGACGACGGCGACGGGACCAAACCTGGACAAACGGTCGCGTACTCGATGCGCATTATCCGCATTGGCAAAGGCACCCGCCTGGACATACGCTCGCTGATTGGCACTGACGATGGGTGCGCTCGCTGTCTTGACCGATCGCGGATAGGCCGGCTCGGCCAGCGAATTCCGCTGAGGCTGCCAGACGTTGCGCCTGCACCGGCAGCGGTTCAACCCGTATCGGAGCCGAGACCGGCACCGAACTGTCGGCATAGGAAGAATCGGCCATCGCCAGGGCGGACGAACCGCCTGAGATCGGGGAATNNCAGACGCCGCATAATCCGTCGTTGCCGCCGACCACTGTGGCGTCGGCGCATACGTCACGGCGGCCTGCCCCACTTCCGCAGGAAGCGGCTGTAAACCGACCGCCGTCGCTGTGCCGTCTGCTGCCACCGCGGCAACAACCGACGTGTCGGGCGTGGGCTCGAGCGAGGATGCTGCCACAACCGGCACCGGCGGCGCGCCGGCACCAATCGGCTGCGACGGCTGGCGATTGGCCACCATCGCCCCGGTCGGATAATCTGACCCGGTCAGTGCAATCGCCAACTGGCGGCTCTCGTCGGCGACGATCTCGACGCGAACATGCGCCGTGCCCGGGCCGTAAATACCAAGCAAATCGGCGCCGCGACGGGAGACGTCGATAATGCGGTTCTGGGCAAACGGGCCACGATCGTTGACGCGCAGCTTGATGCTGCGGCCGTTGTCGAGGTTGGTGACGCGAACAACGCTGGGCAGCGGCAAGGTTCGATGCGCTGCGGTCAGGTCGTTCATGTCGTAGGTTTCGCCGTTGGCGGTCGCCTTGCCATGGAATCCGGGACCGTACCAGGAGGCAACCCCCCTNNCCTCCACATAATCGTAATCGATCTGCGGATAGTACCAGATCCCTTTGATCTGATAGGGCTTGCCCACCTTGTAGAGGCTGGGCGCGCGCTGGGCGGATTGGCCGGTCTCGACGACACCGCCATTTTGCACACTGCCCCCGGCGCATGCGGACAAGGTCAGCAAGGCTGCGCCGATGACGAAATATCCGTGGCGGGATACACTCATTGCGTCGAACGCAACTGGTCGAGCAGAGCGACCGTGGGGTAACCGTCCGCCGGCAATGAGGCCTGTTCCTGGAAACGCTTGACCGCCTCTCGGGTCTTCGCCCCCACCAGACCGTCGACGCCGCCGGTATCGAGGCCACGGAGCAACAGCAAGGACTGCATTTCCTCCACCTGTTGGCGGGACATGGGCGAGCCGTCGTCATAGCGCAGGGTGGCGAAAGGATCACCACCGGCGATCCTGTCCGCAAGATGGCCGACGCTCACGGCATAGAGGAGAGAATTGTTCCAGTTCATGATCTTACGAAAGTTGCGATAGACCAGCAGCGCCGGTCCGGAATTGACGCCACCCGGCAGGATCAATGAGGCACTCAGCGTCGATGTGGGCAACGGCGAGCCATCGATATTGACCACGCCCAGCTGTGCCCATTCCGACATTGGCTTCTCCGTCTCTATCCCGGACAGCGCATAGGGAAAATCGTAGGGCAGCGCCACCTCGCGCCCCCAGGTGCTGCTCCCATCCCAGCCGATGCTGGCGAGGTAATTGGCGGACGAGGCGAAAATATCCGGCAGGCTGGTCCACAAATTGGGGTGGCCGTCGCCATCAAAATCAACCGCATATGCCTTGAAGGTGGATGGCATGAACTGTGTCTGGCCGAACGCCCCCGCCCACGACCCCTGGGCATCGGGACTGATGTCACCGCGATCGATCAGGTGCAGCAGCGTCAGCAATTGGTCACGGAAGAAGTTGGCGCGACGGGCATCGTAGGCCAGCGTTGCCAGTGATGCCGCCAGCGGAAAATTGCCCGTATCGTCACCAAAGCTGCTCTCCATCCCCCAGAAGGCGACGATGAATCGCGGCTGCACTCCGTACCGCTGGTGCACCGCCTCCAGGAGGGAGGCGTTTTCGGCCAGCAGTCGCCGACCGCGCTCGATGCGGGCCGGGGTCACTCGCGCATCCAGATAGCGCCAGAAGGTCTGGACGAATTCCGGCTGGCGGCGATCAAGTTCGAGTACGCGCGGTATCAGCGTGACGTTGGCAAAAGTAAGATCAAACGTCTCCGCACTGACGCCGCGGCTGAGAGCTTCGGACCGCAACGACACGACCCAGTCCTCAAAGGAGCCGTCCAAAGCGCGCGAGGGCACAACGACCGCGAGCACAAGCAGGACCGCAAGGCATAGCCCTGCCGGCGGCAGAATGCGTCGTCTGAACTGCTCTCCCATTCGCTACGCCGTACCGTACCGTTACGCGCCCGGTGCTCCAGATCTTTTGTTTGTGCCACAGTCCGCCTGCGGAGACAAACGCAGTGCCGCGCAATCCGAATTTTCCCTTCCGAATCATAGTATTGCGACAACTGTGGCCGCCGCAAGAGCATCGCGGCCGATGACCGGTTATGGAATCGCTGTACGGCTTGTCGCGCCAACACGCCGCCAGACTTTCGCGCCTGTAAAAGTACTGCGGCTGATTTTCGCTTGCACTCGCCAGTGATCAGGTTATCCTTGTCGGAACAATGATATAAAGTCCCGCAGTTAACATGCGTCGGCGTGTGCGGCTGGGAGTGTACGGGTCGGTATTGGGAGGGCGAGGCCGTGGTGGAGATCCCACGCCACAATTATGTTGTTCGTGATACGGCAAGCAGCGGGTCGTATTGGCATGGCGAGCCACGGTTCGAAGATCTGCTTCGAGATCCGGTGATGCAGTTGGTCATGCGTCGCGATCAGGTCCACGAAGACGAACTAACGCGGCTAATCCAGGGTGTGCGGCAGACTCTGCGCCAAACGTAGTTCCGCCCGGCGACCGGCAATTCCCTTCCTGCTCAGATAGCAGCGCGCCGCTTGGACGTTGTTACCTTTGTCTACATCCCCGTTTCAAGCATCGCAAAGCGGACGGCAATGGTCTCGCGGATGCTGAGACGTCCGTCGGTGCCCTTCTCCACCAGCGACAGCATCTGTTGATCGGCAATGCCGGTGGGAATGACCATCCGCCCGCCCGCCTTCAACTGCATCAACAGCGACGGCGGGATCAGCTCCACGCCAGCGCAGACGATGATGCGCTCGAAGGGGGCGTGACTGGGCCAGCCGTTTTCGCCATTGCCGATGCGGGCGAACACATTGCGATAGCCATGCGGCGCCAAGCGCTTGCGTGCCTGCTCACCCAGTTCCTCAACGATTTCGACCGTAAAGACCGTCGCCGCCAGTTTCGCCAGGACGGCCGTATGGTAGCCAAGGCCGGTGCCCACTTCGAGGACCCTGTTCCCCGGCTCGACGCCAAGCAGATCGGTCATCAGGGCGATGATAAAGGGTTGCGAGATGGTCTTCTCGTAGCCGATGGGCAGCGGCTGGTCGGCATAGGCGTAAGGAACCAGTTCGAGCGGGACGAAGTCGTGGCGTGGGATCTCGGCCATAACGGCGAGGACGCGCGGATCAAGCACATCCTTGCCGATCTGCTCGCGGGCATAAAGGGTATGAGCGGCGATGATCTCGACCATCTGTTGCCGCAGGAGGTTCGCGCGATCCTCTGGCATCGTAGCACCCAATGAGGCAAGTGGTCCGAGCGGAGAAATGCTAGCCGATTTCGCCCCGAGGCAATACACCCCTTGCTGCTATGATTGTGTTCAGTCCGGGCGGCGCCACGCCCCGGGGTGAGCTGTGCGTTTTCTGCTTCACATCGGTGATTTCCGCCTATGACACATCGCGCCGCATCTCGGCTGGTGCAGACGCTGAACAAGGGACTTGGCAAACTCGGCCTGCGCATCATCGCCGCCCCGCCGGGAAAAGATGACGTGGGCGATGCGGACCCTAGCGCCACCCTCGCGGCAAGGATTGCCACGCTTGAGGCGCGCGCCGATGCGCAAGCGACCCGAAGCGTCATTCAATATGCGATGAAGGCGCACTGGCGCACCATCGACATGCTGGAACAGTTGTCCGGCAGCAGTGAGCCGGATGCTTGCCCGCTGTGTGACCACAAGGCCGTGGACGACGCCTTCGCTACCCGCGTCAGTCAATGCCTGTTCTATGGCGGCACGCTCATCCGGCATGCGTGTCCAAACTGCCAGGTCATTTTTGGGCCGCAGAAGATGCTCTGCCTGGATGCGGCGATGATCGATCTCGAGTACCGCAATCTGTACAATATCTATGCGGAAGGCACGTCGACGTCCTCAATCATCCGGACCTTCCATCTGCTCTTGCCCACCAAGGAAGGGACGTATCTGGACTTCGGCTGCGGTGGTGCATGGTCAGAGGCAATCGAGCAACTACGCGAGGATGGCTGGAATATTTACGGCTTCGAGCCGAGCGCTGAGCGTCGGTCAGATTATGTCTTCACCAGCTGGGAAGACATCGAAGCACGGACATTTGACGGCATTTTTTCGCATAACGTGCTTGAGCATTTGTTTGATCCAGCCGGGACGACAAAGCGGCTCGGCGCCTTGTTAACAGCCGGCGGACGCATCGTGCATGCGACACCGTGCTTTGCGTATTGTTACGAGTTCTCCCGCTTTCATGTGTTTTTCTTTACCGGGCGATCGCCTCAGGTCTTAGCCGATCTTGCCGGCATGTCGATCATTGACTGGGAGACAGACGGCGAGTTTATTGCCTGCATCATGCAGAAATCGGCTTGAGTGCAATCCGTGCTGTGCCGCAGCGGCTGGCATGCCTGCCGCCGCAGGATCCGCTGCGCCATCGCAAGCAAGCGCAAGGTTGCGGCCTTGGCGGGTTTGCGTTAGGCGATGCAGTGACGCAGTTGCGGACGGCGTCCGCGGATGGGTGGCCGAGCGGTTGAAGGCACCGGTCTTGAAAACCGGCAGGCCCGCAAGGGTCTCGTGGGTTCGAATCCCACCCCATCCGCCATGTCTTTCGTGTCCGGCTTGGAGGCGTGGGAAACAAAACGGGCCTGAGACATGGGTGACAGCCTCGTGCCGAGCGGGTTGTCGATGGTTTGCAGGGTACGTTGCTCCAGGTCGATATATCCAAGATCGTAGGGGATGAAGGTGGCGAGCCAGATGCCGTCATCGGCCTCGGTGATGCCGAAACGCTGGCCTGCCAGCACGGTAGAAATATTGATTTCCTTGCGGTGCATACAGATGCGTCCGCAGGCGGTGAACAAGAGGTCGCGGTCGTGGAAAGGGTGGACTGTCCCGGCCCGAGCCATGCCGCGGGGTAAAGGCCGCGCCTAGCAGCCTGTCGGACTTGCGTCTCGGGCGTCGCCGGACCTGCGTAGGGATCGGTGCGTCGGCGCCTCTGTCAGCGCCATTTTGGGCGGTGCGGTCGCGCTGGCGCGCCTGCGGAACTGGCCGCGCAGGCTAGACGGCGCGGCTGAGGGCGAACATCCGCTTCAGGTTCCATGCCATGGTTACAAGC
Source organism: Defluviicoccus vanus (assembly GCF_014672695.1). Classification (GTDB taxonomy): domain Bacteria; phylum Pseudomonadota; class Alphaproteobacteria; order Rhodospirillales; family Defluviicoccaceae; genus Defluviicoccus; species Defluviicoccus vanus. The sequence goes on from NZ_CP053923.1 coordinate 254,700, forward strand.
CTCCACTCGCCACGGGCGGCATTGAGCCCGCGCAGCAGGAACTGCCGGAACCCCAGCACGGACTTGATGATGCCAAACACTGGCTCGGGCGTCTGCTTGCGCAGGGCGTAGAGCGCGCGGCCCTGCGGCGTGCGCAGCCGATACGCCATCGCCTGAACCGGGGTGGGGTCTTCGGGCGCCGGTGGCGCCGCAGCGAAGCGCTCTTGCAGGCTGAGATGATGCGCCTCGCGACCAAGTGCGATCAGCGGTTCGATCCCGCCGGCCACACAGGCCTGCACATTCGCCTCGCTGAAGTAGCCATTGTCCGCCAACAGCATGTCCGGCCTGCCGAGCACGTCCGGCAGAGTGCCGATCTTGTCCAGCATGGGTGTAAGCTGCTGCTTGTCGTTGGGCGCCTGCACCACGTCGGCGACCACCACCAGCAGACTGCCCGCCGCCACCGCCGCCTGCGCATTGTAGCACTGCTCAAAACCGCCGCCCGCCACCGCCATGATGCGGCTTTCCTCGTCGGTCAGATTGATCTGATCCGTGGGCAGCGGCGTCGCCACCGGCGGCTTCGGCTCACGGCCCGTGGGCTTCTTGCCGGTGGCCGCTGCCTTGGCGTCCCGTGCTGCGAGTTTCGCCTGATGGTCTGCCTGCTCCCGTTCGAAGCGTTCCTTCGCGCGGGCCTCGATCTTCGCCCGGGCCTCGGCGAGCCTGGACAACCGTTCCTCACGTCGCGCCAGTTCGTCGGGGATCGACATGCCGTCAGCGATGTCCACCTGGTCCGCCGCTTCTGCCTTGGCCATGAGATCGGCCACTTCGGCCTGCAGTTGGGCCTCCAGCTTGCCCGCATGGTCATAGGACAGCGCGCTGTGCCGGCTGGCATTGGCGTGGACCTTGGTCCCGTCGAGCCCGACCGTTCCCAGCTTCAGCACGCCCATCTCGCGCGCGAGCACCAGCACCTGGACGAACAGCTTCTCGATCTGCGGCAGAAAGCGTCGGCGGAACGCGGCGATGGTGTCATGGTCCGGATGATCGTTCGCCGCGATGAAGCGGAACGCCACGCTGTCATAGGTCGCCCGCTCCAGCTTGCGGCTGGAGAACACCCCGGTGGCGTAGCCGTAGATCAGAATGCCCAGCAGAAGGCTGGGGTGGTAGGACGCTTCCCCAGAGCCACGGTAGCTGCCGGTCATCGGCCGCAGATCCAGCCCCGCGATCACCTCCACCACGAACCGCGCCAAGTGCCGCTGCGGAAGCCACTCGTCCACCGACGGCGGCATCAGAAATCCGCTGTCGCGGTCGATCGGGCGGAAGTTGCTCATGCCGAAGAGGTCCGGGCCGGGGGCGTGAATCCATGCCCGGATTCTATAACCCACAGCTCCGCCTCGCGTTAAGTCCGACAGGCTGCTAGCACAGGCATTGAACGTCGAACGCGGCCAGTCGGCGGGTCACGCGTCGCTTTCGAGCCCGCCCTACGTGGGTCACAGTCGGCTAGCGACTACCTGCCGTAGCGGGTGTAGTTGTTGAAGCCGTGGTCGCCGGCACCGATCTGCGCCCCGCTTGGCATCGGCCTCGAACTGCTGCCGATATCCGAGGCCGGATAGCCGGACCGGTTGGCGCTGCCGCCGAAGAAAACGCCGGAGGAGTGCTGCTGGTCGGTCATTTTCTCAGTCGAGGCATCGGGATCGGCGAAACGCGGCGTTCCGTCGGCATTATTGCCCGACTCGGGTCGAGTGTGAACGCATGCGCCTGGCGGCATGGCGCCGACGAACGCCAGGATGAGCCCTGCAGCGATAAGCCGAGACAGTCTCATGGGAACCTCGCTAGCTATTGCGGGCAGGCGTGCCCGCCCGTCGGCGGAATCAATGACAGTCCCCGGCAGGACAGTCAAACGATTGCGCGTCGATGGATGACAAGCGGTTAATGTGTTGCGGGCGGCTGCGGCGCGGCGACGATCGCCTGTTTGATCGGAGCCGCCGTGGCGTTATCCTGCCGCCGTCCTCAATCGCTCGTTCAGGGTCATGACCAGTAAGATTCTCGCCGGCGTCCGCGTCGTCGAATTCGACGCGATCGGGCCGGCGCCGTTTTGCGGGATGATGCTCGCCGACCACGGCGCGTCGGTGGTGCGCATCGCCCGTCCCGGCGGCCAGCCGCCGACGCTCGACGCAGGGAGTAGCGATGTTCTCCTGCGCGGCCGTCTGACACTTACCCTCGACCTCAAGGACCCGGTGGAGTTCGGCCACGCGCGCGAACTGGTCAGCACCGCCGACATCCTGATCGAAGGCTACCGTCCNGGGGTCATGGAGCGGGTTGGGCTCGGCCCCGACGCGTGCTTTGCCGATAATCCGCGCCTCGTCTACGGGCGCGTCACCGGCTACGGCCAGCACGGACCACTGGCGCAACAGACCGGCCACGACATCAACTTCATCGCCCTCTCCGGCGCGCTCCACGCGATGGGTGATCCCGATCTGCCGCCACCGCTGCCGCTCAATCTTCTCGGCGATTTCGCCGGTGGCGGACTGATGCTCGCCTTCGGGGTGCTGGCAGCACACCTGCAGGCGGTACGCAGCGGACGTGGGCAGGTTGTCGACGCGGCGATGGTCGACGGCGTCGCGGCACTGATGGCGATGATCCACGGCTGGCGCAACGCCGGTATGTGGTCGTCACAGCGGGGCGACAACCTGCTCGACGGCGCCGCTCCCTTCTACCGCTGCTATGCAACGCGTGACGGGCGTTTCCTCGCCGTCGGCGCCATCGAACCGCGTTTCTACGCCGCGTTCCGTCGCGCCCTCAATCTCACCGACCCGCTGTTCGACGCGCAGCTGGATCGCCGGCTGTGGCCGGAAATGCGCGCGCGCATCGCCGCGGTCGTGGCCGCCCGCACGCTCGCCGAATGGCAGCAGGCGATCGACGAGCCCGATGCCTGCCTCTCGCCCGTCCTCAGCCTGGAAGAAGCGGCGCTGCATCCGCACCTGCTCGCCCGGCAGACGCTTGGCTTTGCCGACGACGCCATCGCAGTAGGTATCGCCCCTCGCTTCCTCTCTGACCATGCGGAAGCAGCGACACTGTCGGCACCAAGCGTCGCCGAGACGATTGCCGCCGCTTGGCCGCTGAGCGACTCGCTGCGTGCCTTCCTCGCTTTCCCGGCGGCGGATGAACCGGCGACAGGGTATCGTCGAGAGGGGTAAGCCCAGAGGATATGGGCAGTCCCAGAGGGGCAGTTGTGGTTTGCGCGAGCGCCGCACCCGGCTACGCCAGCTGTTTACCTAACAGCTCGATCCAGGCGCGCACCCGGCGGCGGTTGACGCCCAGGTCCCAGTAGCCGACACGGGCGCGGCTGTAGATGGCGACGGTGGAGCGGTTGGCGGCCAGCGGAATGGCGCGGAAGCTGATGTCGTCGACGAAGCCGAACACCGCCGATCGCTGCTCGGCCTCGATCTGCAGCCCATCCGCCGAAACCAGGCTGATCGTCGTTCGCGGCTGCTGCCGAAGCACCGTCTGCCAAGCGTCGGCCAGGCGCACCGCGTCGATGGCGAAGTCCGCTGCATCCTCGTTCGGCTTCGCCGCGGTGTAAGCCGGCGGTGCCACCAGCCAGGCATTGGGACTGTCCGGGGTCTGCAGCGAGGCAAAATCGGTCAACCGCGGCTCACGCATCGCTGTTTCATCGCTCCCTTCCGCCGCAGCCCCCGCCTGCACGCTCCAGACCAGTAGCAGCAACGCTGCCGCGACGGTCCAGCGGATCGTTTGCCGGACGACACCGCTGGTTGCGCGACCGGGCACCCTACTGGGTCGCCGCCGCGGCGCGGGCGCGGGCTTCGGCCGCCTTGGCTGTCTCACCGAGGACGTCGTAAGCGCTGGCAAGACGCAGCCAGCCCTGGCGATCGTCGGGATTCTGCTGCAGCCTTGTGGCAAGGCGCTCGACCATGCTGCGGATCATCGCTTGGCGCTGCTCCGGCGACATCGCCGCTGCNNCGCCTGCACGTCCTCGGCATTGGGTCCAGGGCTCGCCGTCGCCTCACCACCCAGCGCTGCTGCCGCGGTTGAGGGTGGCGCCAGGGCGAGNCGCCGCTGCCGATGGCTTGAGCGTCGCCGGATCGGCCCCCACCGCCTGCACCGCAGCGGCGATCTGCTGGCGGACCAGCGGCACCCAGGGTGCTCCCCGCGGCGACAGCGCCACCAGATCGACCCAGTCTTGCAACGCCCCGGCGACATCGCCGGCCTGCGCCCGACCAAGCGCCAAATAATAGCGAGCCTGGACGTTGCGCGGATCGGCGGCAAGCGCCTCGGTAAACTGGTCGCGCGCCGCCTCACCCACCTGCCCTTCGCCCGCCAGCACCAGCGCCTCGCCATAGGCGGCGGTCACATCGGGCCGCCCCGGCAACAGGTCCTTCGCTTTAGCCAGGGCCGCCACCGCATCGCTGCTGCGATCGAGGGTCAGATAGGCGCGACCGAGCATCAACCAGCCCTGACCGTCGTTGCCATGGCTGGCCAGATAGCGCTCCAGATCCGTCACCGTCGCCAGCAGTGACTGGTCCACCTCCGGCTGCTGGTTCGCTTCGGCCAGATCGCCGGTGGTCCGACGCATCACCAGCGGCTCGTCCGGTGCCATCGGCTTGCCGAGGAGGACATAGACGGCGATGGCGAGTGCCGGCACCGTCAACGCCAGCAACAGTCCCAGCAGGCGACCGTAGCGGCGACGCGGCGGCGGTGCATCGGCGACATCCGTCGCCGATCGCGCCCGCTCCAGCGCCGTCAACAGGCGCCGCTTCAATTCCCGTCGCGCCGCCGCCGCCGCTTCGCCATCGATCAGGCCATCGGCCTGATCGCGATCAACCTCCGCCAACTGGTCGGCGACGATTGTCGCGTCATGCGCCTCGCGTGGCTGTGCCGGGGNATGCCTGCGGAGCAGCGGCTGCACCAGCAGCAGCACAGACAGTGCGGTGAGCAAGCCGCCGAAGACCCACAACAGTATCATGTTGGCGCGTCCTTACCGTCGCGGCGCAAGGGACCCGCCGCCTGCATCAGCCGGGCGAGCCGTTCTTCTTCGTCCGCGCTCAACGCCACAGCCGCAGGCGTTGCCTCCTGCATCCCTGCACGCCGGCGCAGGAACAGGACGACCGCCGCAGCACCAAGGATGAGCACCAGGGCCGGGCCAAACCACAGCAGATAGGTATTGGGCCGCAGCGGTGGCCGCAGCAAAACGAAATCGCCGTAGCGGGAGACCACGTAGTCGATGACCTGGTGGTCAGTGTCGCCGGCGCTGAGGCGTTGGCGGACCAGGACCCGCAAGTCCCGCGCCAGGTCAGCGTTGGAATCGTCGATCGACTGATTCTGGCAGACGACGCAGCGCAGTTCCTTGCTGATCTCCCGGGCGCGTCCCTCCAGCTCCGGATCGGCCAGCATTTCGTCCGGCTGGACGGCCAGCGCCGGGCCCAGCGCCANACCAGCCGACAAGAGCAGCGAGCACGAGTGCGCGCCACATCGTCCGCCCTACTCCGCCTGCAGGGCGCGCACCAGCGGCCACAGATCCTGCTCCCACACCTGGGNGGTAATCGGCCCCACCTGACGATAACGGATCACCCCCTTGCGATCGACAACGAAGGTCTCCGGCGCGCCGGTGATGCCAAAGGCGATCGCCGCCTTGCTCGCCGGGTCGTCGCCGACCAGCGTATAGGGGTTGCCGTGTTTTACCAGCCACGCCGGACCGGCCTCGCGGTTGTGTTCGCGCCAATCGATGCCATAGATGGGCACCACTCCCTGGCGCGAAAGCTCGGTCAGGTATCGATGCTCTTCGGCGCAGGCGACGCACCACGAACCGAAGACGTTGACCAAAGAGACCTGACCCTGCAGATCCTGGCTGCTGAAGCCCTTGTCCGCCCCGGCGATGGGCGCCAGCGTGAACTCCGGCACCGGTTTGCCAAGCAGCGCCGAGGGGATCGCATGCGGGTCGCGGCCAAGCCCGATCCAGAAATAGACCGCAATCGCCGCGAAGATGACCAGCGGCAGCAGATAGGGCAGACGGCGGACGAAAGTGGCGGTTGCGGTCACGGGCGGAGACCAACCGTCGCTGCCGCGCCCGCCCGGCGCCGCGCCGGTGCGCCGACGCGCAACCGCCGGTCACTGAGGCTGACGATGCCACCCACGGCCATCACCAGCACGCCGATCCAAATCCATTGCACCAGTGGCTCGAAGTAGAGCCGTACCACGTACCCCTCCACACCCTCATGCGTCCGCGGCTCGCCGATCACCACGTAGAGGTCACCCAGCGGTCGCGGCTTGATCGCCGCCTCGGTGGTATCGGCGCCTTCCACCGGATAGATGCGTCGCTCAGGGGTAAAATAATCGACAATGCGATCACCGGCGCGGGCGATGAAGTGGCCCTGCAAAGCGCTGTAGTTGGCGCCGCTAACAGTGCCCGCACCTTCGAAGGTGATGCTGTACCCGCCGATCGTCGTCGTCTCTCCCGGCGCCATCACCAGGATTCGTTCCTGCTTCCAGACGCCCGAAGCACTCACGCCGGCAATCAGCAGCGCCGTCCCGCCGTGCGCCAGCGTCATGCCGAGCGCCGAGCGCGGCAGCCGGCGCAGGCGCTGCCAAGGCTTGCCACCGGCGGCGAACAGATCGATCCGCCCCGCCAGTTCCACCACCGTGCCCACCAGCAACCAAGTGGCGAGACCGAGGCCGAAGGCGCCGGTGGCGTTGCGTGGATCGACCAGCAGCCAGACGAGGGCAAAGACCACCAGGGCCATGACCGCCGCTACCCACAACCGCTTCAACGCCGGTGCCAGGTCGGCTCGCTTCCATGGCAGCAGCGGCCCGACCACCATCAACAGCACCAGCGGTGTCATCAACGGGACGAAGGTGGCGTTAAAGAACGGCGGGCCGACGGAAACCTTGCCGCTGCCGATCGCCTCGGCCAGCAAGGGGAAAAGCGTTCCAAGCAGCACAGTGGCAGTGGCGGTACCCAGCAGCAGGTTGTTGACCAGCAGGCTGCCTTCGCGGGAAATCGGCTGGAACATGCCGCCACCTTGCAGGCTTGGGCCACGCCAGGCGAACAGCAGCAGCGAACCACCGATCACCAGCACCAGCAGCAGGAGAATAAAAATCCCGCGGGTCGGATCGGTGGCGAAGGCGTGCACCGACGTCAGCACCCCGGAGCGGACGAGGAAGGTGCCAAGCAACGACAGTGAAAACGCCAGGATGGCAAGGAAGACCGTCCACGCCTTCAAGGCATCGCGCTTCTCGACGACGATGGCCGAGTGCAGCAACGCCGTACCGGCCAGCCAGGGAAGCAGCGACGCGTTCTCCACCGGATCCCAATACCACCAGCCGCCCCAGCCGAGTTCATAGTAGGCCCACCAGGACCCGAGGCCGATGCCGAGGGTGAGAAAGGTCCAGGCGGCAAGCGTCCACGGCCGCACCCAGCGCGCCCAGGCAGCGTCAACGCGGCCCTCGATCAGCGCCGCGATGGCGAAGGAGAAGGCCATCGAAAAGCCGACGTAGCCGAGATAGAGGAACGGCGGATGGAAGGCCAGGCCGGGATCCTGGAGGAGCGGGTTCAGTCCTCGCCCGTCTTCCGGTGGCGGGATCAGCCGCGCAAACGGATTGGAGGTGAAGAGAATGAACAAATAAAAGCCGACGCCGATCCAGCCCTGCACTGCCAGCGCCCGCGCTTTCAGGCCTGGTGGCACGTTATTCCCGAAGATTGCCAGCGCCGCGCCGTAGACGGCGAGGATCAGCACCCACAGCAGCATCGAACCTTCGTGGTTCCCCCAGGAGCCGGAAATCTTATAGAGGAGCGGCTTGGCTGAATGGGAGTTGCTGGCGACGGCGAGCACCGAGAAGTCAGAGGTGACGTAGGCCAACACCAGACAGCCGAAAGCCACCACGACCAACAGCACCTGCGTCAGCGCCGCGGTGGTGCCCACCTCCATCCAGTCCGTCCGGCCGCGTGCTGCACCCAACATGGGCAGGATGCCCTGCACCAGCGCCACCACCAGCGCCAGCGCCAGCGCGAAATGACCGAGTTCGACTGTCACCGCGCACCTCCCTGCTGCGTTTGGCTGGGCGGCATCTGGCCGCTTGCCTCCAACTTGTCACGCATGTGTTGCCACTGACCCGACTGCTTCAGCGACGCCGCCACTTCCGGCGGCATATACTTCTCATCGTGTTTGGCCAGCACCTGATCGGCAGCAAGGACGCCATCCTTCATCCGTCCCTCCACCACGACGCCCTGCCCTTCGCGAAACAGGTCGGGCAGGATACCGTTGTAGGAGACGGTGACATCGCGGGCGAGATCGGTGACGCGGAAGCGCACCATGCCGCCGCTCTGGCGCTCGACACTGCCCTCCATCACCAGCCCGCCCAGGCGCAAACGCCGATCGTGCGTCAGGTCCGGCCGTTCTGCCAATTCGGAGGGAGTGTGGAAAAACACCAGATGTTCCTGAATCTGCGTCAGGACGATGGCCACGGCGATGCCGAGCACGGCGAGGCCAAGACCGACAAAAACAAGACGCTGATGCTTGCGCTTAAGCGCCACGGCGGCGGTTTCCCTGGAGGCTGTTCTCTGTCTGGCTGCGTTCTGGCTGTGGGTGCTTTCCGCGCGGCGTCTGACTCTGCAAACTGGCCAACGTCATCTCCCGATGCTTCAAGGCACGGCGGCTGGTGAAGGCAAGGGCGACGAGTACGACGACGGTGATCCCGAACGCCGGCCAAATAAAGGACGCATATCCGCCCATGGCAAAAAAGGTCTGCGCGCGTCGGTGATCATCACGCTGTCATGCCCGTGCCAGTCGCTGCCGCATGGCGCGAATCTTGCCGGCGAGTATTTCGCTGCGTAGCCGCAGCAGCAACAACCAGAAGTAATAACTGGTGAAGGCCGTGGCCATCACCAGCAGTGGCGCCAGCATGCTGGCGTCAATGGACGGCCCGCCCATGCGGACAACGCTGGCAGGCTGGTGCAGCGTGTTCCACCAGTCGACGGAAAACTTGATGATCGGAATATTGATGCAGCCGACGAGAGCAAGGATCGCTGCCGCCTTCATGCCACGTGCCGGATCGTCAAAGGCTTCGACCAGGGCGATGTAGCCGAGATAAAGGAAGAACAGAATGAGCACCGAGGTCAGCCGGCCGTCCCATACCCACCATGTCCNCCACATGGGCCGGCCCCACAGCGAACCGGTGATCAAGGCGAGGAAGGTGAAGGAAGCACCGATAGGCGCCGTCGCCTTCGCCGCGAGTTCCGCCAAGGGATGGCGCCAGATCAGCCCGACGGCAGCAGCCATCGCCATGGATACGTAGCAGAACATGGACATCCACGCCGCCGGCACGTGTACGTACATAATCCGCACCGTCTCACCTTGCTGATAGTCCGGCGGCGAGGCCAGAAGCGCGAGATACAGCCCTGCAACCAACAACACCGCGGTCAAGCCGCCGAGCCATGGCATGAGAACGGCGCTGAGCCGCATGAAACGATTTGGATTGGCGTAGCCCAGCATTTTTCTACCCACGCGCGCGTCCGAACGGCGACGCTTGTATCACAGCTTCCCTAATATGTACCAGACGACAACCACTTTCGCCCAGTTGCGCATTAAAGTGTATTCACCTGCCGTCCTCAATCCAGCGCCAGACGCAAGGCCAGCCCCGCTGCCCATGGTGCCAGCACAAGGCTGACCAGCAGCAGTGCCAGCAGCATGCGCAGATGCGGCCAGATGTCGAAGCCGAAAGCAGCCGCATCGATGGCGGATACGCCGAAAATCAGCACCGGGATGTAGAGAGGCAGGACCAGCAACGCCAGCAGCACTCCGCCGCGTCGGGCACCGAGGATCAGTGCCGCGCCGACGCCGCCGATCAGGCTCAGCACCGGTGTACCCAGCGCGAAGGCCGCCGTCATCACCCCCACGCGCGTGANGTCGAGATGAATGATCACAGCAAGAACCGGCCCCACCAGCACCAGGGGCAAGCCGGTCAGCAACCAGTGGGCGATGATCTTGGCCAGTGCCAGCAATGGCAACGGGATAGGCCCGAGTGCAAGAAGATCGAGGGTGCCGTCGGCATAATCAGTCTGGAACAGTCGCTCCAGCGACAGCATCGCTGCCAGGAGCGCCGCCACCCAGAGAATGCCGCTGGCGATGCGTGCGAGTGTTTCCGTCTCGGGGCCGATGCCAAGCGGAAACAGCACGACGGCGAGGACGAAGAAGGCAACCGCCATGGCACTGTCGAGCCCTTGGCGCAGCGCCAGGCGCACTTCGCGGGCGATTACCACNNCAAGCTGCTGTTCAGCACGCCGCCATATCCTGGTAATNNGCGCCAAATCAACCACCTGCGCCGCCGGCGGATGGTCGCCACCATGCAGCGCCATCACCACGCCACCACCGGCGCTGCGATGATCAGCGATGACGCGATCGAGACAGCGCAGCGCATCGGCATCGAGGGCGGTCCGCGGTTCATCGAGCAGCCAAAGCGGCGCCTCCGTAGCGATCAGCCGGGCCAGCGCCACCCGCCGTCGCTGGCCTTGCGACAGGAAACCTCCCGGCAACGACGCCAGATGCTCGATGCGGAACGCCGCAAGGGCAGCGGCAACCCGTTGTTCTCTCCCTGCCGTGCGGCGCCGCGNGAACGATGCCCAAAAGGTCATCGCCTCATCAACCGTCGCCGTGGGTTTGATCGCATCGGCGTGGCCCACATAGTGCACCCGCATGGCGTGGGCCATTACGTCATCCGCCACCGGATGCCCGTCCCAGAAGAGACGTCCCGCCGTCGGTCGCAAGAGGCCGGCCATGATGCGAAGCAGGCTCGATTTGCCGGCGCCGTTCGGTCCCACCAGCACCAGCGCCTCACCCGGGGCAAGGCGGAAGTCCAGCCCGGCGAAGACGGGCCAGCCGCTGCGAACACAGCAGAGCCCTTCGCCGTGGAAGTCAGCCATCAGCAAGCCTCGAGCAGTCACCACCGCCGCGACGAGTCGTCAGCGCACCGCAGCAGGCAAAAGAACGGCGACCAGTGAGCGCACTGGCCGCCGGTAGCTCCCGGCACGTATGCCGATTAGGGAACCGGAGATGGGGATTCTCCGGATTGTCTCGTAGGAGGTCTGAATCGTTCACAGAGTACAACCCAATTGCGGCAATATTTTGCCTTGTCCAGCAAGCACTACGGGAATCTCGCATCGGCGCATCGCGTGAAACCGGGCGGAGCCGCAAAAACTGGGGAATAACACACGTAATCCTGCATAAATAGCGCGAGGAAACAACCGGTAATATTTACCACCCCAGCCAATCGGCGCGCCGAGGGATATCTGCCGTATAGACATTTTCCAACTGTAACGTGCCGTCGGCGATCAACGTTGCCAGATCAGCATCCCGCGGCGGGTCGCTCGTCACCCGAGCGCGGTAAAGCAGCACACGGGTGAAACCGCGATGATCGTCGGCACTCCAAGTGGCCTTCGCACACGCCCCCTCCAGGCCAACAGGGACCCAGTCCGTTTTCTGATACATCCCCTCCTTGATCACCGGCCCTTTCACCCCGCCGTGATCTGCGGCCCATTCCATTGCCTCCTTCATGAAGAAGATGGAGCAGACGCCACGGATATAATGATGCGGCTGATAGGTAACGGCGGGATCGGCGGCCTTGGCAATCTCACGCACGCGCGCCATTCCTGGCGTGTCTTCAAACCAGGTGCCGGTCCCCATCACCCAGACGAGACCATTGGCGGCGGTGCCGGCCGCTTGCATGGCGCGCTCGTCAAATCCCCAGATATTGGCTAGAAACTGGGTGGTGACGCCCATCTGGCGGCAGGTCTTGATCAGTTCAACGTTCGACGCCGCCGTGTTGCCGAGATAGGCGTAGTCGATACCGGCTTCCTTCAGTTGGGCACACTGCGGCCGCTCATCACCCGGAGTCATCGCATACTGGATCGCCGGCAAAACGGTGAAGCCCAACTCAGCCGCGTAACTTTCCCCGGCTTTTCGCGGCGAACTCGGATAGGGATGATTATCGCCTAAGTGAACATAGCGAGGAGCGCGCTCATCCCCGGTGCGTTGACGCCAGTCGGCCCTCGCCCATTGCAGTAGCGCGCGGAGCCCATCGGAATAGGACGGCCCCATGATGAAGTTGTAGGGGCTGGGGCGCCGGGTGACCGGGCTTTTGCCTTGCGGATCAGTCAGCGCGGCGGAATACGAACCCGAGAAGAAGGGAACCTGGTCTTCGCTGACAAAGCGCACCAGCGCTTCGGTGTCGGCGGTCCCCCATCCCTGCACCGCGATCACGCGGCNCTCATGCCACTTCTGATATTCGGTGAGCGCCGGTGGGACCTGATAGCCTGTATCGAAGGTGTCGAGTTCGATCGGTCGGCCGTCGATTCCGCCATGGGCATTGATCCAGGCGACGGCATCGATCTTGCCGCGGCCGTAAGGTGTGGCAACACTGGCGGTGGGACCGGAGAAATCCACCAGGTTGCCAACGAGGATCGGTTCCGGCTTGGCGTCAGCGGCGATGGCAAGCGAACCGCCTGCAACGAGCCCGGCAATGGCAACTAAGATATTGATTATTGAACGCAATACAGTCGCTCCTCTACCCAGCGGCGCATTTTTTTCCGCAGAAAGCGTTTTGTCGATCCTTTCTTTGCGAATCGCTTGAGCGGCTGTGCGACGGCGCCACCCCCTCGTTGCCGCAAGTCCCTGACCAGCGCCATCGCCTTGGTCGCCAAAGCCGCCATTTCGTCGCCAAAGGCAGCACCCAAAACCTGTTTTTGCCGCCTCTCGGTCGAGGGATCGCCACTTCCGGATGCGGATTGCGCATGGCCGCCTTTTCCCCTTTTGCCCGGCGCGCAATACGGTGTATTCACTTGCGCATGTGGACGCTCTACCACCAATGGCTGTCTCCGTTCTGTCGCAAGGTACGGTTGTTTCTTGCTGAAAAGAAGGTGGACTTCGAACTGCGCCTGGAACCCGTCTGGGACCGGCGTGCGGAATTCCTTGCGCTCAATCCAGCCGGCGAAGTGCCGGTGCTTGAGAATATTGATGGGGCGACCCTGGCCGACAGTCAGGCCATCGTCGAATTCATCGAAGAGGAAGTGCCGGAGCCGTCGCTGATCGGCCGCGATGCCGCAGAACGAGCCGAGGTGCGTCGTCTCGTTGCTTGGTTCGACCGCAAGTTCAATGCCGAGGTCACTGATAACCTGGTGGGTGAAAAGGTGGTCAATCGGCTGCTGCGCATGGGTACGCCCGATTCGCGCGCCATTCGCGCCGGCCACTTGAATGTCCGCCACCATCTGGAATATGTGGGCTTTCTCATGGAGCGGCGAACATGGCTTGCCGGCGATCGGTTGACCCTCGCCGATCTTACCGCCGCCGCGCATTTTTCCTGCATCGACTACCTGGGAGACGTTCCCTGGGAAGCGCACGAAGAAGCAAAAACCTGGTACGCGCGTATCAAGTCGCGCCCCAGCTTCCGCCCCCTGCTCAGCGATCACATTCCGGGCATGGCTCCTGCCAGCAACTACGCCGACATGGATTTCTAGCGCCTCAACCGCCCTTACCGGCGTCCAGATGCTTCGCCGCCATCAGTGCCGCCGCCGATCCGGGTGCAATCTTCATTACCATCTGCCAGTCTTCGCGGGCGCCGTTGCTGTCCCCGGCGTCGCGGCGCAACAGCCCGCGCTCAAGCAGCGCATCGGGGTTGTGGCGGTCAAACATCAGCGCCGTATCCACGTCGAAGGCGGCTTCGTCGAGCCGACCGGCGCGGCGCAGCGCGCTCGCCCGCAGGACATAGGCGTCGGTGTTCAGCGAATCCGCATCGATCGCTCGCGTCAGATCCTCCACCGCGTCGTTAAACCGGCCCAGTTCGACAGACGCGCGCGCCCGGTCGATCAGCAGTCCGGTATCGCCCGGAACCAGTCCCAGTGCTTCCGTCAGTACCGCTATCGCCCGGTCGGGCGAACCCGCTTGCACCCAAGCGTCCGCCGCTTGTGCCAACAGTGCCGCCTGTCGTTTCGGCGCCCCACCGGTGGCAGCCAGCAGTTCGAACGCCTCCGCCGCATCCTTCGGTCGACCAAGTGCCAGATCAGCGGCAGCAGCGCAATGTTTCGCCGCATCACCGCCGCCCTGCTTGAGCCATGTCCGAGCGTCACTAGCGGCAGCGGCCGGATCGTCGACCACCCGGGCAAGACAGGCACGATAGCGTGCTTCCCGCTCGGACACCGACGCTGGTGGCGCTGATTTTGCCGGAGCCGCACTGCCGGCCGGTGAACTCGTGGCTGGACTCGTCGCTGTATTGGCCGCATGCGCTTCGGCGACGGTGGCGAGAAGCGTCAGGGTGCAGAGCACTAGCCTCGCTGGCACCCGCAAGCGGTAAGCGCTGTTGATCAATCCAATGGCCTTGCTGTTCTTCTGTCCGCAGGCGATACACTGGCGAGGGCTCAGCGTCCAGACAAGGGGCAGCACCACGGTTGATTAGCTCTGTTAGACCGCACCTGTTTTGCTTCGGCCTCGGCTACAGCGCTCGCGTGCTCGCCTCGCTGTTGAGCCGCGAGGGTTGGCTTGTGTCCGGCACCTGCCGTGAAAAGGCTGGCGACTCCCGGCATCCGCTGCACGGCGTCGCCATCCACAGCTTCGATCGCGCTCACCCGCTTGCCGATCCGACCACTGCACTGCGCGGCGTCACCGACATCCTGTCATCGGTGCCACCCGACACCGATGGCGACCCAGTCCTCGATCTCTGCCAGTCCTCGATCCTTGCCGTCGACCGCTTGCGCTGGGTCGGCTACNNCTCAACCACCGGGGTCTATGGCGATACCGGCGGCGCTCTGGTTGACGAAACCTCGCCGTTGCAGCCAACGTCCGCGCGTAGCCAGCGGCGTGTCGTCGCCGAACAGCGCTGGCTGCGCCTGTACCGCGAGTACGGCCTGCCGGTCCACGTCTTCCGCCTCGCTGGCATTTATGGCCCTGGTCGCAACGCGCTTGAGCAGGTTCGTGCCGACGCGGTCCGTCGCGTCCATAAACCGGGCCATCTGTTCGCACGCATCCATGTGGACGACATCGCCCGCATCCTGCGCGCATCCATGGCCCGTCCCAATGCCGGAAGCATCTACAATGTCTGCGACGACGCTCCCGCGGAGCAGAGCGACGTTGTTGCCTTTGCCTGTCAACTGCTCGGCAAGCCACCACCACCGCCCATGGACTTTGCCGACGCCATGGCGCGCATGTCGCCGATGGCGCGCAGCTTCTGGCGTGACAACCGCCGCGTCGACAACGCAAGATTGAAGCGCGAGTTGGGAGTGAAGCTGCAATATCCCGACTATCGCACCGGACTGGCGGCTATTCTGGCCGCCGAAGCCGAAGACTCAGCACCGTCTGCCGGCAATTGACTCTCTCGGGGTACCATGCAGGCGATCATATTTGCGTCAGCAACGCTTAACGCCCCAAGCACATTTTCCAAACAAGATAAGAAAACATTAACGCCACGATCCAGCAAAGCAGCCGCCCAGATCTAATTAAATTTTTTGTCATCCTCCCGTAAGCCGGCGGCATAATCGATTTGTTATGCTTGATGTGTCTTAAATGAGCTTATTGGTGCAATGACTTCGCGATCAGGTCATATCAAATATGCTTAACAAAAATTTAGGTCACAGTACCGAGTGGGTAAACGTTCCTGCACGAATACTCAGGCTCCACTCTCGTCAGACCTAATGGTAACATGACGACCCTCACGTTCCGAAGCTACGCTCGCCGCCGTGCCAGCAAGGTGCAGGCTGATGCTTTTGTCATGCGCTACCGGTGCCGTGACTATTTAGTCAAGCATCGCCACGAATGAAATAGGTGGCGATTTGCTGCCTTAAGTCTAGTGCGGTAGGTGTGTATGGCGCTCCCAGCACATTGCCTGGAACCGTACAGGAACAAATCGGTATTTATCTACGCGCAGCACGTGCTGACAGCATCTCGACACGTCTCAATTACCGCAACGACTGGCTGCTTCGCTCCAGCCCTTCCCATCAGGAGGTAGGACATGCTCGTCCGTGCTAAACTGTTTCTTCGGCAGGCCGCTCCAGGCTATTACAGACTAGCCCTTTTGCCGTATGTCAAAGCTCGGCGTTTCACCCAGCGCTGGCGGCGGGTCGCCGTCTATGCCAACCAGCGCGCGAATGGCAATATATTTGCCATTGAACTGGATATAACTGCAGGCTTCTTTGCAGTAATAACCGCTTATTTATATATCCTTGTTCACTGTGAAACGCAGAATCTAACCCCTACNATACGTGTTACTGGAAGAAATTATCGTTCCCCATCCCATGATAGAAATTGGATCAATAATTATTTCAATGTCATAACGCCCATGACGCCTGAACAGAGAACAAAAATAGATAAGGGAGAACTGAAAATCACAAGGATAAAATCAATCAATGATCTTGGATATCACAGGAAATACAAGGACATCTTGACCATTGAATTTGCACACCATTTGATGAAAAAGCATCTGGTCATCAAGGATGATATCCTGGCGGAGGTCGATGACTTTTTCAGCAACACCCTAGCCCGTGGGCACACGCTAGGCGTCCACTATCGTGGAACAGACAAATTCGTCGATGCACCACGCTTATCTTACGATGTTTTATTTGAGAACATTACCAATTATCTCAGGGATAACCCACAGACGACGCAGGTCCTGCTTGCAACAGATGAGCCTGCACTTATCGAATACATGAAAGAACGCCCACTAGCAAAGCCGCTGTTCAACTGGGCGTCCAGTCAAATCTTCCCTGGTGGNAGTAGCCCTCACTACGCCAAGGATGCAGACAGATACATTCTTGGACGCGAGGCGTTACTGACATGCCTCGCCTTGGCACGCTGCGATTATTGTATTCGAACAGCGTCCTATTTGTCTGGCTTCGCCTCTGTTTTGAACCCGGCGCTTCGATCGGTGATGCTGAACCCCATTTACCACGATCGCTTCCCGGATTGGGAACTCTGGAATCGACAGCGCGGTGGTACACAACAATGCCGCAACTTCGAACAGGTAGCGACAGTCGGCGCATCGTAAAGCTGCGCCGCTGCCTACCCGGGCATCTCTACCATTGGCGTTCGCAGGATACGGCAACGCAGCTGTCCGGCGTTTCACTTTGCGCGCCGCAGTCGATCAGCGCCCGTTCCTGCGCCGAAAGCGGATCGATGTCGCGGGCAATCCAGCGATTGCCCGCGCCGTCACGGGCTAAACATTGGACCAGCGGCCCACTGTCGCTGCCAGCGCAAGCCGTCAGCGCCGTCAGCATGGCGAGCAAGACCATCGCCACAGCAGACCTCAATCCAGCCAGCTGATGCGCGCCAAAACTCGCTGGGGCAAAACATGTCGTCAAGACGACCTCCCTCCGCAACAGCCGTTTGCGCCGCACTCGGCCATCGTCGAGACAATGAAGCGTTGGGCGAAGCACCCCTTGCGATCGACAATACGCCACCACAGTCCCTGACGTCACCCGTCAGCGTCATCAGTCCCTGGGCCGTCACGCCCAAACCGCGACGCCTACCTTTCGCATTGCCGTTTGCTCATCCGTCATGCCCGAGGACCGCCATCAGCTCTCGCCATTCCCGGGCCGAAAGACCGCTGTCAGCCGGCGTCGGCTGCTCGCCGGCTAGCAGCCGTCTGACCACCGCCAGCGCGCGCGCCGACAGCAGTGCCGCGCCCAGCCGGTAATCGGAGAAGGCCTCGGCGGTGATCGGCAGCCAACGCTGCACCGTTTCCAGCATCACCGCAGCGTAAGCGCGGATCTCGTACTGGGCGTGCGGATCAGCGCGCAGGCTGAGAAAGTGCAGCAAATTGTGCAGGTCGATCTTCCAGTACCACTGCGTGTAGGTGTTGAGGGTCAAATTCATCCGTGCCAGTTCGCGTGCCAGGCCAGGGCGATCGGGATCGAGGCGGTTGCCGTCGCGGTCCTCGTTGAGCAGCGTTTCATAGTCGGCGTAGCAGCGCTCGGCATCGTCGCGGAGGATGGCCAGCACCCGAGCCGCATCCGCCGCGCTGAGCACCTCATCGCGGCCTTGGCGGTTCGTCTTTGCCTGTGCCGCCAGGTGTCCCGGCTCCGGCAGGTAGTACTCCTTATCGAGAATCGAATATCGTCCCGAATATTCGTTCACGTTGGCGGTGCGGTGACGAATCCATTGCCGGGCGACGAAGATCGGCAGCTTGATGTGATACTTGATTTCACACATTTCGAAGGGTGTCGAATGGCGGTGCCGCATCAGGTAGCGGATCAGGCCGGCGTCATCCTGCACCCGTCGGGTACCGCGACCATAGGAAACCCGCGCCGCCTGCACGATCGCCGCGTCGTCGCCCATGTAGTCGATCACCCGGACGAAGCCATGATCGAGGACGGGCAGCGGCTGCAGCAGGATGCTTTCCAACTCCGGGACAGTCGCCCGCCGGGTGATTGCTGCCTGCTCGCGCGCCTCGGTGATTTCGGCCTGCTGTTCGGCGGTCAACTCCATGGCAACAAGTCCCCTTCCGGTGGAAAGCCCGACCTTAGTCATTCGGGCAAAGACCGCAAGCGCGGGCACTGCCAGTGAAATGCCGCTGAGCTTGGTGAAAACGGCGCGACACCAGCAACAACCGACGATAGTTTGCCGACGCGGCCATGCCCGCATCGCCGCTGTCACCGAAAACAGACGACGTGGCAGCAGACTTGATTTTGCCTGCCGCGACCGTTACCAGAGGGATTGAAGACCCCATCGTCTAGAGGCCTAGGACACCACCCTTTCAAGGTGGTAACACGGGTTCGAATCCCGTTGGGGTCGCCAGCCGCTTGCTAAACGCGTGAAGCGGCACAATCCTTTGAAATCGCAGCGCTTTTTTCACCCTTCGGTGGTACGAGAGGGTGATACAGGTGGCGGCGATGACCAATCTCCAGACGCATCCGCAATCCGGCGTCCATCGCTTCCGCAGGGCAATTCCGCCCGACCTGCGTGCCGTGTTCGGCAAGACGGAGCAGTTGCAAGACAACGCCCGCACCGCCAGCATCGAATTGTTCAATCGACAGGCGGCACTGGAACACCGTGTGCGCGCGATGAAGATGGCCCAGGATCGGCGCGATGACCGTTCGGTCGAACCGATCGCCTCGTCGCTGCTCGCGCGATCGCCTGCCCCGCCTTCGACCGCTCGCTGATCAGGTTGCGCTCGAACTCGGCCAGCACCGCGAAGATGCCGAACAGCATCCGGCTGGTCGCCGTGCCGGCGTCGATGCGATCCATCAGCGAGACCACCAGCTTGTCGCCGGACCGGAGCAGATCGAGCACCCGCCGCAATTCCTGGCGCTCGGCCTTCGCGCCGGACTGCTTCTCGCGGAAGATGTCACGGTCGTCGACGCCCGCCTTGCTCAACGCGTCGACCCGCAGCGCCCAGTCCAGATCGGAGGTGGAGACCCGAGAGTAGCCGAATAGGCGACTCAAGGTCCGGATAATCATGCAGGTGAGTTGATCGCCGGTTGCCCCCGGCCGGACATGCGCTCTTCGCCAGGAGCGTTGGTTACGGATTGCGGATAGCCGACATACCCAGCGTTGCTTTCGAGGGAAAGGAGACATCACGCAAGGATGGCACCTGCCGTGGTATAAGGTGCAGTCTGCCGGGGAGAGGGCGATTGCTCCAAGTAGCAGCAGAGCAAGAAGAAGACGACGACCTTCATATTGTCGGAGTCCGCAACCCTCCGGGAATGCACTCGTCCCGAGCAACTCAATCCGAAGGGATCCTCGCGGCCGAGGATATTGGCACTGCTGATGTTAGGAAGGGGGGCGGGATGACGACGAAGGTTCAGGCAATCCAGTTTCTGCGGCAGGCACTGGCCGATCCCAAGGCCGAATTCAGAAGAGGCCAATGGGAAGCGATCGAGGCGCTTGTCGACCGGCGGGAACGCCTCCTCATCGTCGAGCGCACCGGCTGGGGAAAGAGCGCCGTCTACTTCATCGCCACGCGGATCCTGCGCGACAAGGGAGCCGGGCCGACGCTGATCGTGTCGCCGCTTCTCGCCCTGATGCGCAACCAGATCGAGGCGGCCGGACGCATCGGCATTGAGGCGCTGACCATCAATTCGACCAACAACAGAGAGTGGCCCGCCTTGAAAGGCGCAGTACTCCAGAACAGAGCCGATGCCTTGCTCATCTCTCCGGAGCGGCTAGCCAATGATGCGTTCGTCGAAGAGGTTCTCCTCCCCGTCGCCGGACGCATCGGCCTTCTCGTCGTGGACGAGGCCCATTGCATTTCCGATTGGGGCCATGATTTCCGGCCGGACTATCGGCTGATCAATGTCATGCAGCGCATGCCGCCGAACATGCCGATCGTCGGCACGACCGCCACGGCGAACACGCGGGTGATCAACGACGTAGTCGCCCAGTTGGGCCGGATCGCCATTCAGCGGGGACCGCTGATGCGGGAGACCCTCGCCCTTCAGACGCTTCGCCTGCCCGACCAGGCGGCGCGGCTGGCATGGATTGCGGCCCATGTGCCGGCGCTGCCGGGGACCGGCATAATCTACACCCTGACCAAATGTGATTCCGAGCTTGTTTCCCGATGGCTGAACGACAACGGCATCAGTGCGGAGCCTTATTACAGCGGCGTCGAAGAGGATGGCTTCGCGGACTCCAACGCCTATCGCCAGCATCTCGAAGACAGGTTGCTCCGCAATGACCTGAAGGCCTTGGTGGCGACCACGGCCTTGGGCATGGGCTACGACAAGCCGGACCTCGCCTTTGTCATCCACTTCCAGGCGCCCGGTTCGATCGTCGGTTATTACCAACAGGTCGGGCGCGCCGGCCGCGGCATCGATCGCGCCGTCGGCATCCTTCTTTCGGGCCGCGAGGATGAAGAGATCCACGACTATTTCCGCCGCAGCGCTTTCCCACGCGAGCAGCATGTCGAGGCGGTTCTGAGGGTGCTGGCCGAAAGCGATGGGCTGGCCATTCGGGAGATCGAGCAAAAGATCAATCTGCGCCAGGGGCAGATCGAGAAGGTCCTGAAGTTCCTTTCCGTCCAGAACCCGGCGCCGGTGATCAAGATGGACAATCAGTGGCGGCGGACGGCCGTGTCCTACCAGATGGACCACGAACAAATCCTTCGGCTCACCCGGCAGCGGGAAGTCGAATGGCGGGACGTGCAGGCGTACATCGACACGCCGGAATGCAAAATGGCGTATCTGGCGAAAGCGCTCGACGATGAAAATCCGCGGGCTTGCGGGATTTGTGCCTCATGTCTCGCCGGGCCGATCGTTGCGGGACCCGTCGCCTCTAGCATCGGGGTGCGGGCCGCCCGGTTTCTTCGGCATTCCGAAATGCCCTTGGAAGGCAACAAGCAGGTCGCCCCGGATGCGTTCGAGACCTACGGCTTTCGCGGCAACATGCCGGCGGAGTTGCGCGCTGGAGAAGGCCGCATCCTCTCCCGGTGGGGCGATGCCGGCTGGGGCGAGATGGTCGCCGCGGACAAGGATGCCGGCCGGTTCAGGGACGAACTGGTCGACGCCACGGCCGAGATGATCGTCGAGCGTTGGAAACCGGACCCGGCGCCGCAATGGCTCACCTGCGTGCCCTCCCGCAATCATCCGACCTTGGTGCCCGATTTTTCCCGCCGTCTGGCAACCCGTCTCGGCATGCCGTTCCTGGAGGCCGTCACGAAGGTCAAGGATAACGCGCCGCAGAAGTGGCAGCAGAACCGCTTCCATCAGTGCCGCAATCTCGACGGCGTGTTCGCCGTTCCGAACGGGATCCCGGCGGCGCCGGTCCTCCTGGTCGATGACGTCATCGATTCCGGGTGGACCATGACCATCATCGCGGCACTGCTGCGCCAGAGCGGCAGCGGTACCGTCTGGCCTTTGGCACTCGCGACCGCCCGCGTGGGGGANTTGAGAATGCACGTAAGCGAGCACACCCAGGCAGTCTTGCTGTTGACCTCGCATTTCGGGAAGTCCGCCAGGGAAGAGCTCCAGCCGCTCTCGACCAACGAGTGGGCGCGGTTCGCCGTCTGGCTCAAGGATCATGGGCTTCAGCCGGCTTCGCTCCTGGCGGACAGCCCGAAGACTGTCCTTTCCGGCTTGATGGACAGGTCAGTTACGCCCCATCGGATCGAATATCTGTTGGGCCGCGGCGGCGCTCTTGGCTTGGCACTGGAGAAGTGGCAGCGGGCGGGGATATGGGTTCTGACCCGATCCGACCCCGATTATCCGGACCGCCTGAAGAAGCGGCTCAGAAACGAAGCGCCGCCGCTGTTTTTCGGATGCGGCAACCAGGCGCTGCTGTCGAGGGGCGGCATCGCCGTTGTCGGCTCGCGTGACGCATCCGAGGATGACTTGGCATTCGCGACCCGGTTCGGAGCCGAGGTGGCCGCACAAGGGCAATCCGTCGTCTCGGGCGGCGCCCGCGGCATCGATGAATGCGCGATGACCGGCGCGCTCGATCGCGAAGGAACCGTCATCGGCGTGCTCGCCGACAGCCTTCTGCGGTCCGCAACGTCCGCGAAGTACAGACATCATCTGATGAACGGCGACTTGGTGCTCATCTCGCCGTTCAACCCGGAAGCCGGGTTCAATGTTGGCAACGCCATGAACCGGAACCGATATGTCTATTGCCTCGCAGACGCGGCCGTCGTCGTCAGTTCGAGCAAGGAGAAGGGCGGCACTTGGGCCGGCGCCGTCGAGGATTTGAAAGAAAGGTGGGTTCCGCTTTGGATCAAGCCGCAGCCGGCTACTACGGCCAGCTCCGGTAACAGCCAATTGGTGCAACGGGGCGGCCGGTGGCTACCGGACAAGGCCGAGGTTGCGGCACTCGTGCAGCCTCAAGCAGGGGCGGCAAACGGCCGAGCGAACGGGGACGCATCCCTGTTAGATCATGTCCAGAAGGACGCGGCGCCCACGAAAAACGGGAACGCGCAGCCGTCGAAGCCGGAACCGGAAACCCCTGTCGCAGAGCGGCCGGTAGAGAACCCTCCCCCTTCCGAGCAGAGCTTCTACGGGCTGTTCCTGCAACGCATGGAGGCGTTGACCGCCAAAAACGCTTTCACCACAGAGGAATTGCTCGACCGCTTCGACGTCACCAAGCCCCAGCTCAGCGCATGGCTGAAACGCGGTGTTGAAGAGAAGAAGCTCAGGAAGCTCGCCAAGCCGGTACGCTACGGCTGGATAAGCCACATCGAAGTCCAGACCTCCATGTTTGACGCGGGACAATAGTTGATCCACGCGCGGAAAGCTGCTTCTTAACGGCCTGCCCCATCCATCAACCCGTCGAGCAGTCGAGATAGGGGGCATAGCGGACTTCCCGCGGGGAAAATCGAAAACGTCGCACCTGATGCTGTGGACGGNCTCTCCACCCGGCATCGGAGTGCCATAGAGTGGTTATTGCTGAGGTAACCACGCTGAAAAGGAGAGCCGCCCGTGGGACAGGTTACGACGATTGGTCTTGATATCGCCAAGTCCGTATTTCAGGTCCATGGCGTCGACGCCGATGGACAGGTCGTCCTCCGCCAGCGCCTGACCCGCGCCCGCGTCTTGCCATTTTTCCGCAAACAGCCGGCATGCCGCGTCGGCATCGAGGCGTGCGCCACGGCGCACCACTGGGCGCGTGAACTCCTCACCCTTGGCCATGAAGTCCGGCTGATGCCGCCGGCCTACGTCAAACCCTACGTCAAGCGGCAGAAGAACGACGCCGCCGACGCCGAAGCGATCTGCGAGGCGGTCGGGCGGCCAACCATGCGCTTCGTCACACCGAAGACGGTCGAGCAGCAGAGCGTGATGATGCTGCATCGCGTCCGGCTGATGCTGACCCGCCAGCGCACCCAGGTCGGCAACGCGATCCGGGCGCACCTGGCCGAACTGGGCATCGTGGCGCCGGTCGGCCGCAAGGGGCTGGCGAGCCTGCTCGCGATCATCGCCGACGAGACCGACGCACGGCTGCCGGCGGCCATGCGCTGTTGCCTCGCAATGCTGGCCGAACAGCTGCAGCTTCTGAGTGTGCAGATCCAAGAGAACGACCGTGCCATCCGTGAAACGA
Organism: Defluviicoccus vanus; assembly: GCF_014672695.1. Taxonomy (GTDB): domain Bacteria; phylum Pseudomonadota; class Alphaproteobacteria; order Rhodospirillales; family Defluviicoccaceae; genus Defluviicoccus; species Defluviicoccus vanus. Next base: position 278,684 of record NZ_CP053923.1, read on the forward strand.
TCCGCACCAGCGAGGTCGCCCGCCGGCTGATGGCAATCCCCGGCGTCGGTCCGCTGCTCGCCAGTGCCCTGGTCGCCAGCATTGCCGATCCGGCCACGTTCAAGTCCGGCCGCAACCTCGCCGCCTGGATCGGCCTCGTTCCGAAGCAGAACTCGAGCGGCGGCAAGGAGCGATTGGGGAGCATCAGCAAGCAGGGCAACCGCTATCTGCGGCAGTTGCTGGTTGTCGGCGCGCTGGCCGTCATCCGCCAAGCCCAGCGATACGGCAGCAAGCGGGCCTGGCTGATCGGGCTGATGGGCCGGCGGGCCACCCGGGTCGCGGCGGTGGCCCTTGCCAACAAAACGGCGCGGATGGCCTGGGCGATCATGACCTCGGGTGAATCCTACCGCGAGCCGAAGGCGGCCACGGCCTGATCTTGGAAGTAAAGACGCGATCCACCGAGCAGGACAAGGAGATTGGCAAGGGCAATCAGGCAGGTGATGCGGACAACGGTCGACACCGTCGGGGCGGGAAAACCCATTTATCCCAGCGCACGTCTTTCGAGTGCGGGCTCTTGGTTGGGACTCGTCCCCGCGAAGAAGGCATCAGGGCCTGCGGCCATGTACGCGCCGCATCACAAGGCCGAACACATGGTCGCACCGACCAACGCCGCAGATCTCGCACGAAAATCCTTGCCAACGGAGAGCCGTCCACACATGGGATAAACCAACCCTACGGGAAGTTGCTCCGCGTCATAGGCCGAGCAGTGAGTTTGTTTAGCAAACACCTCGCTGCAGCCCCCATGAAGCTATGACAATGCGATCGGGAACCAACCGCCTCGCCCACCAGAGAGGGCGACAGCCGCCGTGTGGGGGCAGCCATTGGCCCGGTCGGGGTTACGGCGGCGGTGGTTGGTCGGTGATGAGGTCCAACAGGTTTTGCGCCACGGCCTGTTCCGCCTCGCGCTTGGAAAATCCCTCGCCGACCACCGGCGCATATCCCTCAAGAACGACTTCGACCTTGAACACCGGCAGGTGGGCCGGTCCGCTGCGGGCGATCTCGCGATAGAGCGGCCGCGGTAAACCGCGTGCCTGCGCCCACTCCTGCAGCTTTGATTTGGCGTCGCGACGTGGCTGGATGTCCTGGTGAATCCAGCGCGTCCAGTGCTGACGGACGAATGTCCGAGCCCCCTCAAGGCCGCCATCGAGGTAGATGGCGCCGATGACCGCCTCGCAGGCATCGGCAAGTGGCGTCACCGTTCGCCGTCCCGACGGCACACCGTGCTCATGCACATAGCGGAGAAACTGTTCGAGCCGGATGGCGATCGCCACCTCATGCAGCGTGTCGCGGTCGACCAGCTTGGCAAAGCGCGCCGCCACCGCCCCCACCGGTTCGGTGGGAAAGGTGTGGAACAACTGTTCGGCGACAAGCAGGCCGAGGACGCGGTCACCGAGAAATTCCAGCCGCTCGTTGCAGAAGAAGCCGTTCTCGCCGTGCGTTCCCCGGCTGGCGTGGGTCAGCGCCTCCTGCAACAGGGCCGGATGGTTGAAATGGTAGCCGAGGATGGCTTCAAAAGCGGCCACCTGTTGGGGTGTCAAACTGAGTTGAGGCATCAACCGACGCTCAATCAGCTGCCTAACGGATTAGATCAAACATTCTGTCCCAACGAACCGCCTTGTAAAATGTGAAGAGACTCAGCTCAGAATAGTCGACGGAGAAAAATATAACTTGCGCTTTGCCGACCAGATTCTCGAACGGAATGTAGCCGACATCACTCAGGAATCGGCTGTCGCGCGAGCTGTCTCGATTATCGCCCATCGCAAATATATGGCCCTCCGGAACCACGTAAACTTGGGTATTATCCATCTCCCCATTGTCACTGTACTCAAGTATCTGGTGTTGCACCCCGTTTGGAAGCGTTTCCTGATACTCATGATAGGTGCGCACGAAGCCGTTGCCGTCGCGTCCGGCGAATTCGCCAACCAGCGTTCGCTTCACCGCTACGCCGTTCAACTGCAGGATGCCGCCGACGACCTGAACCCGATCACCCGGCACACCGACAACTCGCTTGATGAAATCGACCTGGGTGTCAGAGGGGGAACGAAAAACGACGACGTCGCCAACAGTGGGCGGGCGAGAAANAATTCGGCCCGAAAATGGGATGATGGAGAAGGGAAAAGAATACCGGCTGAATCCATATGAGTACTTGGAAACAAATAAATAGTCACCAACCAGAAGCGTTGGCATCATCGAGCCAGACGGAATACTAAATGGCTCAAATAAAAATGACCGAATGACGGCAGCAATCACCAGCGCATAGACTATAGTCTTGATAAATTCGATTGTTCCGTGTCGCTTCTGTTTCGACTCTGTTCTCATTACCATGGTACTCTGATGCAATAATTAATCCGCCGGTGACTGCCCCGGACTCTCTCGCTCCGTCGCCCCGCTTTGGCGCGCCCCATCGGGGTCCGGCACGGCAGCGATTACCACAAACGCCTGACCATAGGGAAACTCATCGCTCAACGAGACCTCGATTGAGGAACGGTGATGCGCGGGAAGCAATGATTGCAACCGCACCGCAGCCTGGCCGTACAGGCGTAGCGTCGGCTTACCGGAGGGGAGCGGCACGACTTCGATATCGCGCCAGAATACACCCCAGCGAAATCCCGTTCCCAATGCCTTGGCGCAGGCTTCCTTAGCCGCGTAGCGTAAGGCGAACCCGTTGACCGGCTGTGCCCGTCGCTCGCAATCACTGCGCTCGCGCGGGGTAAAAATCCGGGTGCGAAAGCGGTCGCCGTGACGGTGCAAGACCGCCTCGACCCGGCGAATATCGATCAGGTCGACGCCCACACCGATAATCATCCGCCAGCGCCTTTNGGTGCGCCGGGCAGCCGCGATCAGCGTGCGCATCTGGGCAATCACGCGGTCAAGGCCGCTGAACACCGCTTCGCCGACGATAAAATGGCCGATGTTGAGTTCCTCCACCTGCGGCACTGCCGCGATCGGGCCGACGTTGGCGAAGGTCAGACCGTGGCCAGCGTGACAGGCGAGGCCTAGCTCTACCGTCCGCCGTGCCGCATCGACAATCCGTCGCAGTTCTACCGCCCGTGCTTCCCCGGAACTGTCGCTGTAACGACCGGTGTGGATCTCCACTGCGTTGGCGCCGATCTCGGCCGCCGCCGCAAGTTGCGCCGGATCGGCTTCGAGAAAGAGCGTGACCGCCACGCCGGCGCACCGCAATGCCTGCGCCGCCTCGCGGAGGAAGCTCAGATTGCGGCAGGCATCCAGGCCGCCTTCGGTTGTTCGTTCTTCGCGCCGTTCGGGGACGAAGCAGACCGATTGCGGCCGAAATTGCAGCGCCAGCTCCGTCATCGCCGGCGTTGCCCCGACCTCCAGGTTGATGGGAATCGCCGCCAACGCGTGCAACCGTTCCACGTCCTCATCGATGATGTGACGCCGGTCTTCCCGCAGATGCACCGTAATCAGATCGGCGCCGGCACGAACAGCCGCCTGCGCCGCGCGAACCGGATCGGGATGATGGCCGCCGCGGGCGTTCCTGAGTGTCGCCACGTGATCGATGTTGACACCGAGCCTGACGTAGTCATGCATGCGCCAAGACGCCTTTCTCGTCGAGCCTGAAGCTTCCCCCGCTTCTACCCGACGTTGCCGATCCCGCAAAGAGGCTGTGGGTTTTCCTTTCGTCCCTACCGCAGGAGCGCCGATGTTCGACGCAACCGATTTGGCCGAAGCAGAAGCAATCCTCGAACGTTGCCGACGCCAGCGGATCAAGCTCGCCACCGCCGAATCGTGCACCGGTGGGCTGATCGGCGCGCTGCTGACCGCGATCCCCGGCTCATCCGACGTGTTCGAGCGCGGCTTCATCACCTATTCGAACGAAGCGAAGACGGCGCTGCTCGACGTCTCAGCCGAGTTGCTGCGGCGTGAGGGTGCGGTGAACGAAGCCGTCGCCCGGGCGATGGCCGAGGGCGCGCTGGCCCGGTCGCAGGCGCAACTCGTCGTCGCGGTGACCGGAATCGCCGGCCCCGGCGGTGGCAGTGCGGCACGGCCGGTGGGACTGGTCTACATGGCGGCAACGATGCGCGGCATGGACACCGTGGCTGAGCGTCACCTCTTCGCCGGCGACAGGACCGGCGTCCGCATCGCAACCGTCCGTAGCGCCTGCAAGCTGCTGCTTACGATACTGGCTCGGTCGGCGGCTTGACCGCCGCGACGGAGTCGGTCGTCAGCGTGGGCGCATAGAGCTTCGTTGCCCGGTTCTCAAAGGCGTTGACCATGCGCTGCACTGCCTCGTTGAACAACGTGCCGATCACCTTCTGCAGCGTCTTCGATTTGAACTCGAAGTCGATGTAAAAATCGATGTCGCAGCCGCCGCCCTCGCTCTCCACGAAACTCCAGTGGTTGTTCAGATAGCGAAAGGGGCCGTCCTGATAGTTCACATCGATGCGATCGGGACGATACAGCGCCACCCGCGAGGTAAACCGCTCGCGAATCATCTTGAAGCCGATAATCAGATCGGCGGTGAACACGGTCGGTGACTCACGCCGCTTGATCCGGCACGCCAGACACCAGGGGAGAAACTCCGGATAACGTTCCACGTCCGCCACCAGGTCGAAAACCCGGTCGCGGCCATAGGGAAGCCGGCGCTTTTCTGCGTGGGTGGGCATCGACCGGCGATCGCGCCCCCTAACTGCGGTTGAGCTGCTGGGCGCGCGCCGCGCGCAGCGCCACGAAATCACGATCGGCGTGATAGGACGACCGGGTCAGCGGCGACGAGGCGACCACCAGAAATCCCTTGGCCAGGGCGATCCGCTTGAACTCGTCAAACTCCGCCGGTTCCACGTAGCGATCGACGGCCACATGCTTCGGTGTCGGCTGCAGGTATTGGCCGATGGTTAGAAAGTCGACGCCAGCGCAGCGCAGATCGTCCATCACTGCCAGAATCTCATCGCGGGTCTCACCGAGCCCGACCATGATCCCGGATTTGGTAAACTGTGCCGGGTTCTGCACCTTCGCCTGATCCAACAGCCTGAGCGAGTGGTAGTAGCGGGCGCCGGGGCGGATGGTTGGATAAAGCCGCGGCACCGTCTCCAGGTTGTGGTTGAACACGTCCGGCGCCGCTGTGACCACCGCGTCCGCTGCCCCCGCCTTGCCGCGGAAATCGGGGGTAAGCACCTCGATCGTCATCTCCGGCGCCGCCAAGCGCAGTGCCTCGATGCAGCGGACGAACTGCTGCGCGCCGCCATCGGGCAGATCATCGCGATCGACGGAGGTAATCACCACATGGCGCAGGCCGAGCGCCACCGCCGACTGCGCCAGCCGCTGCGGTTCCTGCGGATCAACCGCGCCCGGGCGTCCCGTGGCCACATTGCAGAAGGCGCACGCCCGGGTGCAGATGGCGCCCAGGATCATGTAGGTGGCGTGCTTGTGCGCCCAGCACTCGCCAACGTTGGGACAGGCCGCCTCCTCGCACACCGTATGCAAACCGTGCGAGCGCAGGACGCCGTGGGTTTCCTTGAAACCGCTGGTCGCCGCCACCCGCACCCGAATCCAGTCCGGTTTGCGTGGCGAGATCTGATCGCTGCGAAGCGCTTTTTCGGGATGTCTTACGACCTGGGGAGTATCCATGACCGTTAAGTGGCTTTCTTCAGCCGCAACATCAATGCCGTGTTCGCTGCTGACGGTCCTGCGGCAATCGTCTCCGAACCGCCAGCGTCTGGCATGATGCGCGTGATGTCTCAGACGGGCGCCGCCGCCGGCGAGCACTAACTCTCGCCGGCGTTGCTCCCGCCCGGGTTACCGGACTTGCCTCAGCCGCATCCTAGATGTGGATGGCGCGGCCGAGCGAACTCAGCACCGACTCGTGCATCATCTCCGAAAGCGTCGGATGGGGGAAGACGGTATGCACCAGGTCTTCCTCCGTCGTCTCCAGCGTCTTGGCGACCCCATAGCCCTGAATCAGTTCGGTCACCTCGGCGCCTATCATGTGCGCACCAAGCAGCTCGCCCGACTTTTTATCGAAGATGGTCTTGACCATGCCTTCCGGTTCGCCAAGGGCGATCGCCTTGCCGTTGCCGATGAAGGGGAAGCGGCCGACACGGATATCATAGCCCGCCGCCTTGGCCGCCTTCTCCGTCATGCCGACGCTCGCCACCTGCGGCCGGCTGTAGGTGCAGCCGGGGATGCGCGAGGTATCGAGAGGATGAACATGCGGTAGACCGGCGATCTTCTCGACGCAGATGACACCCTCGTGACTGGCCTTGTGAGCGAGCCAGGGCGCACCGCAGACGTCGCCAATGGCATAGACACCGGGTTCGTCGGTGCGGCACCATTCGTCGATGAGGATGTGGGTTCTGTCCACCTTCACCTTGGTGTTTTCCAGCCCCAGGTCCTCGACATTGCCGACGATGCCGACAGCCAGGATCACCCGCTCGGCGGTAACCTCCCAGGTCTTACCCCCACCCTCAAGGGTCGCCGTAACTGAGTCAGCGTTCCGTTTCAGTGCCTTGACCGTCGTTCCGGTATGGACGGTCATGCCCTGCTTTTTCGAACTGCTTGCGGGCGAACGCCGAAATCTCCTCGTCTTCCACCGGCAGGATGCGATCGATGATCTCGACCACCGTCACCTCCGCCCCCAGTGACCGGTAGAAGCTGGCGAACTCGATGCCGATGGCGCCGGAGCCAATCACCAGCAGCGATTTCGGCATCTTTTCCGGGACCATCGCCTCGAAGTAGGTCCACACCAGCTTGCCGTCCGGCTCCAACCCAGGCAACGCGCGCGGCCGGGCACCGGTGGCAAGAATGATGTGCTTGGCCGTCAGATCGGCGACCGGCTTGCCGTCCTTGGTCACTGCGACCTTGCCGGGTCCGTTCAGCCGACCGCGACCGTCGAACACCTGCACCTTGTTCTTCTTCAGCAGGTGGGCGACGCCACCGCTAAGCTGCTTGGCAACGCCACGCGACCGTTCAACCACTTTCTTGATGTCAAAGCTGAAGTGCTTGACCGTCAGGCCAAAAGACCCGGCATGGCGGATGTTCTCGACAATTTCGGCGGTACGCAGCAGTGCCTTGGTGGGGATACAGCCCCAGTTCAGGCAGATGCCGCCCAAGTGCTTGCCCTCGACGACGGCCGTCTTCATGCCGAGCTGTGCGGCGCGGATGGCGGCCACGTAGCCACCGGGTCCGCTGCCGATCACCACCACATCAAAAGATGTGTCTGCCATTTTCTGCAATCCCTACAGCATCATGCGTAATGGATCTTCCACCAGTTTCTTAAGAACCTGGAGGAACTCCGCGCCCTTGGCCCCATCGACGGAGCGATGATCGATCGACAAGGTGCAGCTCATCATCGTCGCGATGGCAAGTGCATTGTCCTTGACGATCGGCCGCTTTTCGGCGGCGCCGACGGCGAGCAGACAGGATTGCGGTGGGTTGATGACGGCAGCGAAATTGGTGATGCCGTACATCCCGAGGTTGGAGATGGTGAAGCCGCCGCCCTGGTATTCCTCCGGCGTCAGCTTGCCGTCGCGGGCCCGCTTCGCCAATTGCTTCACCTCGTTGGAGATGGCAGCGAGACCCTTCATGTCGGCATTTCTGACCACCGGGGTGATCAGGCCGCTCGGCGTTGAAACGGCAACCGACACATCGACCGTCTGGTAGTAGCGGATCGCGTCTTCGGTCCACGAACAGTTGACGTCGGGAAACGCCCGCATCGCCAGCGCCACCGCACGGACGACGAAATCATTCACCGAAATCTTGAACGCGCCGTCGCCCTCCGGGGTGCGGGCATTCAGCTGTTCGCGCATCGCCATCAGTGCGTCGATGTTGCAATCGATGCTGAGATAGAAATGCGGTGCCTCCCGCTTCGACTGCGCCAACCGTTGCGCGATGACCTTGCGCATCGTGCTGTTGGGCACTTCGATATAGTTGGCGGTGGCCGGCGGCGGTGCCGCTTTTGCCGGTGCCGCCTCCTTGGCGGCGGGCTTCGCGGCCTCGGGCGCCTTCGCCTTGCCGGTGCCGGCAGCGATCGCCGCCTCGATGTCGGCCTTGATAATGCGACCGCGCGGGCCGCTGCCACTGATCGCCGTAAGATCGAGACCGGCTTCCTTGGCAAGGCGTCGCGCCAGCGGACTGGCAAAGACACGGCCACCGCTGGCAGCGGCTGGACGATTGCCGGCCGGTGCAGGCGCGGCTGCCGGTGCCGGACTCGCCGCTGGGGCGGGAGCACTGGCTGCGGTTGCCGGCTTGGCTTCCGCAGCCTTGTCCAGCGCCGAAGCGTCTTCACCTTCCTCAAGCAGAATGGCGATCGGCGTGTTGACGGGGATGCCTTCACTTCCGGCGGCAACGAGGATCTTGCCGAGGGTACCCTCCTCCACGGCCTCCACCTCCATCGTCGCTTTGTCGGTTTCGATCTCGGCCAGGACGTCGCCCGAGTGCACCTCGTCGCCTTCCTGCTTCAACCATTTGGCCAGCTTGCCCTCGGTCATCGTCGGGGACAGCGCGGGCATCAGAATATTGATCGACATCTCTCGCGTGCTCCCCGTCTCAGCGGTAGCAGACGGACTTGGCGGCGGCGACCACCTGGGCGGCCGTCGGAATCGCCAGCTTCTCCAGGTTAGCCGCATACGGCATCGGCACGTCGGCACCGGTGACCCGGAAGACCGGCGCATCGAGGTGGTCGAAGGCCTGCTCCATAACCAGCGCGGCGATTTCCGACCCCATCCCGGCAACCGGCCAGCCCTCTTCGAGGCTGACGATGCGATTGGTCTTGGTCACCGAGCGGATGATGGCGTCGGTGTCAAGCGGCCGCAGCGAGCGGAGGTTGATCACCTCGGCGTCGATCCCCTCGGCTTCGAGCGTCTTCGCCGCTTCGAGGGCGACGCCGACCATGCGCGAGAAGGCGGTGATGGTCACGTCCTTGCCCTTCCGCTCGATCTTCGCCTTGCCGATCGGAATGACGAAGTCGGGATCGGTCGGCACCTCGAAGCTCTGGCCGTAAAGGATTTCGTTTTCGAGGAAGATCACCGGGTTGGGATCGCGGATCGCCGCCTTCATCAGCCCCTTGGCGTCTTCACCGGAATAGGGAGAAACCACCTTCAGACCGGGGCAGTGGGCGTACCACGAGGCGTAGCACTGGGAGTGCTGCGCACCGACACGCGCGGCGGCGCCGTTGGGACCGCGGAAAACGATCGGCGCCCCCATCTGACCGCCGGCCATGTAAAGGGTCTTGGCGGCAGAGTTGAGGATCTGGTCGATTGCCTGCATGGCGAAATTGAAGGTCATGAACTCGACGATCGGCCGCATGCCGGCAAAGGCCGCACCGACAGCGAGACCGGCAAAGCCCATCTCGGTGATCGGCGTATCGATCACCCGCTTGGCGCTGAATTCCTCCAGCAATCCCTGGCTGACCTTGTAGGCACCCTGGAACTGGGCGACTTCCTCACCCATCAGGAAGACTTCCGGATCGCGACGCATCTCTTCGGCCATCGCGTCGCGCAGTGCTTCCCGCACCGTCTGCTTCACGGTAGGACCGCTGTAGGACGGTTCCTCCGGTTCCGGTGCCGGCGATTGTTCCAGGCTTGAGGTCGCCTTGGCGGCAGGCGCCGGCGCTTCCGCGGCAACCGGGCTGGCATCGGCAGCCGGTGCTTTCGGTGCCTTGTTGACTGCGCTTTCCAGGTCGGCCTGGCTTTCGCCTTCCTGTAGCAGCAAGGCAATCGGCGTATTGACCGCGACGCCTTCGGTGCCGGCAGCGATCAGGATCTGCCGCCGACAACGCCCTCGTCAACAACTTCGACCTCCATCGTCGCCTTATCGGTTTCGATCTCGGCGATCACATCGCCGGAGCTGACAGTGTCACCCTCGTTCTTCAACCACTTCGCCAGCTTGCCTTCGGTCATCGTCGGCGACAGCGCCGGCATGAGAATCTCGATCGGCATTTTGTTCTCCTTCAGAAGTCCCGTCGCAAAAAGTCGCAGCAGCTATGCTTCGATCAGAATATCCGTATAAAGCTCTGACGGGTCTGGTTCCGGGCTCTGTTGGGAGAACTCAGCGGCTTCGTTGACGAGTCCTTTGATTTCGCGATCAATCTCCTTGAAGGTCGCTTCATCAGCGAGGCCCTGCTCAAGGATAGTCGCCCGCAAATTGTCGATCGGATCGCTCTCTTTGCGAACCGTCGTGACCTCTTCCTTGCTACGATACTTCGCCGGGTCGGACATGGAGTGGCCACGGTAGCGATAGGTCTTCAATTCCATCACGTACGGACCCCNGTCGCCGGCGCGCACATGCTCCAGCACCTCGGCACTCGCCCGCTTGACCTCGAGGACGTCCATGCCGTTGACCTGAACGCCAGGAATGCCGAAGACTTCCCCGCGGCGATAGAATTCGGTGGTCGCGGATGCGCGCTCGACCGATGTGCCCATGCCGTAGCGGTTGTTTTCGATGACGTAGATCACCGGCAGTTTCCACAAAGAAGCCATGTTGAAGGCTTCGTAGACCTGCCCCTGGTTGGCGGCGCCGTCGCCGAAGTAGCAAAAATTGACCCCGCCGTCGCCGCGATACTTGTGCGCGAAGGCAAGTCCGGTGCCGAGCGGCACCGACGCACCGACGATGCCATGGCCGCCATAGAACTTCTTCTCGCGGCTGAACATGTGCATCGAGCCACCCTTGCCTCGCGAGTAGCCGCCAATGCGTCCGGTCAGCTCGGCCATCACGCCTTTCGGGTCCATGCCTTTCGCCAGCATGTGGCCGTGGTCGCGGTAGGTGGTGATGACCGAATCCGCGTCCGTGGCATTGGCCTGAATACCGACGACGACAGCTTCCTGGCCGATGTAGAGGTGGCAGAAGCCAGCGATCAGGCCCATCCCGTAGAGCTGCCCGGCCTTCTCCTCAAACCGCCGGATGAGCAGCATTTCGCGGTAGTAGTGAAGGAGTTGCTCGGCGTCGTTCGCCGGCTTCTCCGCCACGGCGGCTGTGGCGCCTTGCCCCGAAGCAAGTGCGGCTTTTGCGTCCGTCAATTTAACGGCCTCCTCGTTGGATGTCGTGCGAGTTGCGGTCTGGCTGGATGAGCCTTAGTGGACGCCCCCGGCGGCGCCAATATTCAGCTCATGCTATTGCGAGCGTTTCTGAAAGACAAGCTTTGCTGCGAGGTAGGTGGGATGTGTTTCGGGCCAAAACAACCAGCCACGATCAGCTGAAAAAGTGCGGCACGAAGCGGCTGCTGTCGCGGGTAATGAGGGTGTCATCCTCGCGGATGCCGATGCCGGCCGCCTGGCTTGCCACCACCCAACCGCCGATGACGGGGTAGTTGCCATCGAAGGACGGCAGCGGCGCGCAGGCCTGGAACACCCATCCCTCGTCGCCGTAGTCACCGCCCACCTCGTCGATCACCCGTCCATCGACCAGACGCTGAATGTTGGCACCCTCACGGCCGAAGATCGGCTTGCGAATGACGTCCCCGCCGGCAATGGCGTCGGCAGTAAAGGCGGTGGGAAGCAGGTTGGGATGGCCGGGCGCCATCTCCCACAGCAGCGCCAGCGCTGCCTTGTTGGACAGCACCATCTTCCAGGCCGGCTCGATCACCCGACACGCTCCGGTCAGCAGGTGCGCACCGAAGGGCTCACCCACCAGCCATTCCCATGGGTAGAGCTTGAACAGCGCTTCGATCGGCGCCTCATCCAGATCAACGAACTGCTGACCGTTCCAGCCAATGTCCTCGATGGCGATCCGCTCGGTGGCGAGCCCGCTCTGGATCGCCGTATCGCGCAGATAATCGACCGTACCGGCGTCCTCGCCATGGCCCTTCACCGCCGCGAAGTAGATCGGGGTGTCACCAAGTCCGAACTGTCGCCAGGCTTCGATCAATCTCTCGTGCAGCGAATTGAACTGATCGCGCTGCGGCCAGCGCGACTGCAACCAGTCCCACTGCACCACCGACGCCTCGAACAGCGCGGTGGGCGTATCGGCGTTGTACTCGAGCAGCTTCGGCGGCCCCTGGCCATCATAACGCAGATCGAAACGGCCATAGAGGTTCTTCTCTCCCTCCGTCCAGCTGCGCTCGATCGCCGGCCAGGCGATGGCGGGAATCCGCAGGCGCTCGTACGCCGCCTCCCCGGCCAACACCACCCGGTTGACCAGTTCAAGCGCCAGCTGCTCCAGCTCGTCGATGGCGGCTTCCAACTCGTCCACCTCGACCGCCGTCAGCGCATAGCAGGCGGTCTCGTCCCAGTAGGGTTTGCCGTCGATGGTGTGAAAGGCAAATCCCAATTCCTGCTCCACGTGCGCCTGCCAGTCGGGGCGCGGCGTGAGCGACAGCCGCTGCACCGGCTCAGCCGCCGCTCGAGGTGCTGCGGTAGGTGTTTGCCGTCGCCCCGAACCCACCGCGCTGCACCGGCGTGACCCGCCCGGGCTCGAACCGTCCCATCGCGCCGCTGCCGGCAAAACTGCCCACCTTATAGATACTGCCGCCGCGGTTGATCAGTGCGCTGTTGCCGGGCCCGCGATAGACCGGCTGGCGGAAAGCACTCCCCAGCATGTAGCCCATCATCATCGGCATGAAGAAGCTGCCGATACCGCTGCCGCCACTGGCCGTCTCGCAATTGCCGCTGCCAAACTCCGCCTCACACTCCTCCTTGCGGGAGAACCTTGGCGCCTCGGCGGCGAACTGCGCCTTACTGTCAGCAAACGCCCTCTCGCAGGTCTGCTGATCACGGACCTGCGCACATTCGCCCACGTTGGCAAAGAACTTCGCATCCGCCGGCGGCGATTGATCGCAGCCGGCAAACGCGATCCCAGCGCCACCAAGCAGCACCAGCCGAACCGCCTTAGATTTCTTCATAAAAACGCCCTCGTACCCCCTGACCCGACCCTGAAGATAGGTTGTGTATTCAGTAGCAGCAAGGCGCCCCGCGTCTTGACAGGGCCATCAGGCTTCATTCGCCGCGCAGCTTTTCGAAGCCGCGGACGAGGACGTGGTGGTAGCCCGCACGGCACTTGAGCGTGTTGAAAGGATGCTCGGCCAAGCCTGAGCGGCGGCGCGCTGCATCCGTTGCCGATGCCGTTCGATGCTGTCCTCGTGCACCCACCGAACGATGTCGCGTGTCGGTCGTCGGTCAGTGACACAGCGCCCGTGCAAAGGACAGGCATCGCAAACAGACTTGCGGCTTCCATAACGGACCTCGAATCTCGCCCCGTTTTTCTTAAGTCTTCGTGTCCTCCGCAATAACTGGGCCGCCGATTAGCTCATGCGTCAGGGAGTAGCCCTGGCCCTGGTGGTGCACCGTGTGCTGCTTGGTTCCAAACCTCTCCCGTTCTCGACACTTGCGTTTACCGGACCTAGCAGCCTGTCGGACTTGCGTCTCGGGCGTCGCCGGACCTGCGTAGGGATCGGTGCGTCGGCGCCTCTGTCAGCGCCATTTTGGGCGGTGCGGTCGCGCTGGCGCGCCTGCGGAACTGGCCGCGCAGGCTAGACGGCGCGGCTGAGGGCGAACATCCGCTTCAGGTTCCATGCCATGGTTACAAGCCTCCACTCGCCACGGGCGGCATTGAGCCCGCGCAGCAGGAACTGCCGGAACCCCAGCACGGACTTGATGATGCCAAACACTGGCTCGGGCGTCTGCTTGCGCAGGGCGTAGAGCGCGCGGCCCTGCGGCGTGCGCAGCCGATACGCCATCGCCTGAACCGGGGTGGGGTCTTCGGGCGCCGGTGGCGCCGCAGCGAAGCGCTCTTGCAGGCTGAGATGATGCGCCTCGCGACCAAGTGCGATCAGCGGTTCGATCCCGCCGGCCACACAGGCCTGCACATTCGCCTCGCTGAAGTAGCCATTGTCCGCCAACAGCATGTCCGGCCTGCCGAGCACGTCCGGCAGAGTGCCGATCTTGTCCAGCATGGGTGTAAGCTGCTGCTTGTCGTTGGGCGCCTGCACCACGTCGGCGACCACCACCAGCAGACTGCCCGCCGCCACCGCCGCCTGCGCATTGTAGCACTGCTCAAAACCGCCGCCCGCCACCGCCATGATGCGGCTTTCCTCGTCGGTCAGATTGATCTGATCCGTGGGCAGCGGCGTCGCCACCGGCGGCTTCGGCTCACGGCCCGTGGGCTTCTTGCCGGTGGCCGCTGCCTTGGCGTCCCGTGCTGCGAGTTTCGCCTGATGGTCTGCCTGCTCCCGTTCGAAGCGTTCCTTCGCGCGGGCCTCGATCTTCGCCCGGGCCTCGGCGAGCCTGGACAACCGTTCCTCACGTCGCGCCAGTTCGTCGGGGATCGACATGCCGTCAGCGATGTCCACCTGGTCCGCCGCTTCTGCCTTGGCCATGAGATCGGCCACTTCGGCCTGCAGTTGGGCCTCCAGCTTGCCCGCATGGTCATAGGACAGCGCGCTGTGCCGGCTGGCATTGGCGTGGACCTTGGTCCCGTCGAGCCCGACCGTTCCCAGCTTCAGCACGCCCATCTCGCGCGCGAGCACCAGCACCTGGACGAACAGCTTCTCGATCTGCGGCAGAAAGCGTCGGCGGAACGCGGCGATGGTGTCATGGTCCGGATGATCGTTCGCCGCGATGAAGCGGAACGCCACGCTGTCATAGGTCGCCCGCTCCAGCTTGCGGCTGGAGAACACCCCGGTGGCGTAGCCGTAGATCAGAATGCCCAGCAGAAGGCTGGGGTGGTAGGACGCTTCCCCAGAGCCACGGTAGCTGCCGGTCATCGGCCGCAGATCCAGCCCCGCGATCACCTCCACCACGAACCGCGCCAAGTGCCGCTGCGGAAGCCACTCGTCCAGACGGCGGCATCAGAAATCCGCTGTCGCGGTCGATCGGGCGGAAGTTGCTCATGCCGAAGAGGTCCGGGCCGGGGGCGTGAATCCATGCCCGGATTCTATAACCCACAGCTCCGCCTCGCGTTAAGTCCGACAGGCTGCTAGCAAACAGCGTCACCGCCGCCCGCGCGCAAACATCGGGTGCTCCACCTTGGCACCGGCGCCGATCCCCAGTCGCTCCGCCGTCCCGGCCGCCAATTCCAGCACCGCCAGCACCGGCTCCGGGGCGGGAATGATCGCATCGGAATTCGGGACCGTCCGCGCGGCAACGGCAGCGACCGTGCCGTCGCTCCGGATAAACAGCATGTCGAGGGAAACGGGGGTGTCATGCATCCACATGGACACCGGCCGCGGCTGGCCGAAGTCGAACAGCATCCCCGTCTCCGGCGGGACTGTCGTGCGACCCATCAGGCCGTGATGCTGTTCTTCCGGCGTTGTCGCCACTTCGACCATGAAGAGGAATCGGCCATTGGCGGTGACGATGGCCAGCGGCTCACGCCGCAGCACCGCCGCGTAGACATCGTGGCCGAGCGAAAGTGCCAGCAGCAGCGTCACCAAGGCGCAGGCAAAGGCCTGCCGGCGCGTCACCGCTCCTCGAAGGTCGCCGGCCGGGACTCGCCGCATCGAATGCGCTCCTTGCGCCGCCCTGCCAGCATGTCGCCACGCCAGCAAACCACGTCGAGGCTCACCTATAGTCGTTTCGGCGCCGCCACCCAAGAAGTTCTGCACAGGCATGTTGATCCTGCATGGCCGGATATCAGTCCAACCCTATCGAGTTCATTGCACTTTTCTCAACCGGCTGTAGAATGCTGCGTTTGCGAAGGCGGGAGAACCGGGTATGCGAGATATCGTTGAGACACTTGAACAAAAGCGCTCGCAAGCGCGTCTCGGCGGCGGCCAGAGGCGTATTGATGCGCAGCACAAACGCGGCAAACTGACGGCTAGAGAACGGATCGAAGTGTTGTTCGACCCCGACTCCTTCGAGGAGTGGGACATGTTCGTCGAACATCGCTGCATCGACTTCGGCATGGAGGAGACGCAGGTCCCGGGCGACGGTGTGGTGACCGGCTATGGCACGGTCAACGGGCGCCCCGTCTTCGTGTTCAGTCAGGACTTTACGGTTTTCGGTGGCAGCCTCTCCGAGGCGCACGCCGAGAAGATCTCGAAGATCATGGATGCGGCCGTAAAGATTGGGGCGCCGGTCGTCGGCCTCAATGATTCCGGCGGTGCCCGCATTCAGGAGGGCGTGGCATCGCTCGCCGGCTATGCCGACGTGTTCGCGCGCAACGTCGACGCCTCGGGCGTGATCCCGCAGATTTCGGTGATCATGGGCCCCTGCGCCGGCGGCGCCGTCTATTCACCGGCGCTCACCGACTTCATCTTCATGGTGAAGGAAGAAGCGCACATGTTCGTCACCGGGCCGGAAGTGGTGAAGACGGTGACGCACGAAGAGATCGACCACGAGGGTCTCGGTGGTGCCAGCATCCACACCGCCAAGTCCGGCGTCGCCGATCTGGCGTTCGAGAACGATGTGGAGGCGATGCTCTATGTGCGACGGCTGATCAACTTCCTGCCGTCGTCGAATCGCGAGGCGCCGCCGATTCGACCGAATTTCGATCCAATCGATCGGATCGAACCATCGCTCGACACGCTGGTGCCGGAGAACTCCAACCTCCCCTACGACATGAAGGAACTGATCTACAAGGTCGTCGACGAGGGGATGTTCTTCGAGCTGAAGCCGGATTTCGCCGGCAACCTGCTCACGGGATTCGGCCGCATCAACGGCCAGACCGTCGGTATCGTCGCCAACCAGCCGATGGTGCTGGCCGGCTGCCTCGATATTGACGCCTCGATCAAGGGCGCTCGTTTCATCCGCTTCTGCGACTGCTTCAATATTCCGATCGTCACCTTCGTCGACGTTCCGGGTTTCCTGCCGGGCGTCAACCAGGAGCACAACGGCATCATCCGTCACGGTGCCAAATTGCTGTTCGCCTACACGGAAGCGTCCGTGCCGAAGGTCACCCTGATCACCCGCAAGGCTTACGGCGGCGCCTACGACGTCATGGGCTCCAAGCACATGCGCGCCGATATCAACTTCGCCTGGCCGACGGCTGAAATTGCGGTGATGGGGCCAAAGGGTGCGGTCGAAATCATCTTCCGCAGTGAATTGGGTGATAAGCAGAAGATCGGCGAGCGTGAGGCATCCTACCGCGCCAAGTTCGCCAATCCGTTTGCCGCCGGACGTCGCGGCTTCATCGATGACGTCATCAACCCTCATTCGACTCGCCGCCGCATCTGCAAGGCACTCACGATGCTGCGTAACAAGCAGGTCGAGTTGCCGAAAAGAAAACACCCAAATCCACCTCTGTGAGCGGGAGCGACGGGAAAAATGTTTAAGAAGATCCTCATTGCCAACCGAGGCGAGATCGCCTGTCGCGTCGCCCGAACGGCACGCAAGATGGGCATCGCCACCGTCGCCGTGTACTCGGATGCGGACAAATACGGACGCCATGTCCGGATGTGTGACGAGTCGGTCCATCTCGGTGGATCGCTGGCCTCCGAAAGCTACCTCGTCGTCGACAAGGTGGTGGAGGCCTGCCTGAAGACAGGCGCGNNCGATGCCGTGCATCCGGGTTATGGCTTCCTCTCCGAACGCTCCGGCTTCGCCCGGAAGCTGGCCGAACATGGCATCACCTTCATCGGCCCGAATCCCGATGTCATCACCCTTATGGGTGACAAGATTCTCGCCAACCGGGCGGCGAAGGAAGCCGGCGTGCCGACCGTCCCCGGCCACTGGGACAGCATCCCCGACTCGGATGCGGCGGTGCTGATCGCGCAAGAGATCGGCTTCCCGGTGATGCTGAAGGCGGCAGCAGGCGGCGGCGGCAAAGGTATCCGCATCGCCCGCGACGAAGCGGAACTGAAGGACGCCTTCCGTCTCGCCACCAGCGAGGCGCGCTCGGCCNNTGGCGACGACCGGGTGTTCATCGAAAAGTTCATCGAACAACCACGCCACATCGAGATTCAGATCCTCGGCGACAAGCACGGCAACGTCGTCCATCTCAATGAACGTGAATGCTCGATTCAGCGTCGCCACCAGAAGGTGATCGAGGAAGCTCCCTCACCCTTCCTCGATTCGGCGACGCGGCAGGAAATGGGGCGGCGCGCCGTCGACCTCGCCCGGCGTTGCGGTTACGATTCCGCCGGCACCTGCGAATTCATCGTCGATCAGCGGCGCAACTTCTTCTTCCTGGAAGTGAATACCCGCCTCCAGGTGGAACACTCGGTGACCGAGTTCACCCACAACGTCGATCTGGTGGAGTGGATGATCCGGATCGCCGCCGGCGAAGAGCTGACGCTCCGGCAGGAGGAACTCGTCCCGCACGGCTGGGCGATGGAATCCCGCATCTACGCCGAAGATCCAAACCGCAAGTTCATGCCCTCCACCGGCCGGCTCATCCGCTATCGTGAGCCGAAGGAAAGCGACGAAGTGCGGGTCGACACCGGCGTCTACGAGGGCGGCGAGATCAGCATGTTCTACGACCCGATGATCGCCAAGGTCACCACCTGGGGCCGGGATCGCGATTCGTCGGTGGCTTTGATGCGCCGCGCGCTCGACGAGTTCTACATCAAGGGCGTGCACCACAACATCGCCTTCCTCACCGCGCTGATGGCCAATCCCCGCTTCCTGCAGGGGCGCCTGACCACCAACTTCATTGCCGAGGAATACCCGGACGGTTTCGCGCCGGCAGCACTCGACAAGGAAGAACTGGACCACATCATCGCCGTCGCCATGCTGATGCACCTTCGCTACATGTACCGGGCGAAGAACGTCTCTGGTCAGATGCCGGGTTATGGGCGGAAGATCAACCAGGAGTGGGTGGCGGTCATCGAAGACAGTTACTTCCCGGTCGGGGTCGAAGCGCACTCCGGTCGTGGCTCGGAGGAAGGCTTCGATATCATCCGCGACGGTCGCACCCTGTCGATCCGCAGCGACTGGGAGATCGGCGAACCGGTGCTCCGCTGCACCGTCAATGCGGTGCCGCAATCGTTCAAGGTGGAGCGACTTGGCATTGGCTACCGCCTCTACCACCTGGGCGCGGAAGTGGACGTGGTTGTCTACACCACGCGGGTTGCCGAACTGGCAGCGATGATGCCGAAGCGGCTGCCGCCCGACATGTCGAAGTTCCTGCAATCGCCGATGCCGGGCCTGCTGCAGTCGGTGGCGGTGGAGCCGGGCGAAAAGGTCGATACCGGTGACGAACTGGCGATCGTCCAGGCGATGAAAATGGAAAACATCCTGCGCGCCGCTCAGTCGGGCAAGGTGTCGAAGATCCACGCCAAGGCGGGCGATACCCTCGCCGTCGGCCAAGTCATCCTCGAGTTCGAATAGTCACGCTGCTCTTATCAAAGAGGAGCGCCGGCCCCCGCCGGCGCTCCTTTTTGTGCGCGGACTTTTCCGCGCCGACCGCAGGCCAGCATTCCCCCGGCAAAAACGACTGCCTCAACGCGACTTGTCTCATAGCAGGTCCGGGCGCACGCCCGAAGTGCGCCCCCTTTACGCCAATCCGCTATGTCTCGACACGCATCGGCCGGGGGATGTCGAGGTCGCGCAGCAGATACGGCCACTTCTGCAGCCTCTCGACCTCGCCGTCGTGGGCGTTCGCTGCCGCTTCGGCCTTCCCGTTATCGGGATCGTCCTTCTCTCAGGTCGACCCAAGCTTATCGAACTGCCCGCCCGACGGGGGCCACCTCAGTCGGAGGTGACCTCCACTCGAACGCTCATTTCCTCGGTGCCGCCACCCTTGCGGACGCCACGAATCGGCGCCGCGCCGGCATAGTCGAAGGCAACCGCGAGGCGCACATAGGCGTCGGTAGCCGACTGACCGTTGGTGGGATCGAAGGAGACCCAGCCAAGTTCCTCCACATACGCCTCCGCCCAGGCATGGCTGGCGAGGCTGCCACGGCGGCTGTCCTCCTCATTGTAGAGATAGCCGCTGACGTAGCGTGCCGGAATGTTCAGCACCCGGCAGCAGGAGATGAACAGATGGGCATGGTCCTGACAAACACCGGAGCCTTGTTCCAGCGCCTCGGCAGCGGTGCTTTCCACCGTCGTCAGTCCGGGTTTGTACTCGACGGCGTTGTGAATCGCCCACATCAGCCCGTGCAGGCCGGCGATCACCCCCTCTTCGCGCACCCGCTCGGCGAAGGGTAACGCCAGAGACTCGANTGCCCCCTCCACCTTGGTGAAGCGGGTGCAATGCAGGAACATCAGCGGCGGCAGGCCGTCTTCGGAGCCGACGACACCAAAGGTATCGAAAGTCTCCACTTCGCCGCGCACGGTCACCGGCACCTCGTCGTGCAGGCCGTTCTGCACCGAGACGTGGGCGATGTTGCCGTAGCCATCGACCCAGCGCTTGATTTNTGCCGGGGTCGAGACCTGCCAGGAATGCACCAGCTGACAGGATTCGCCACGCGGCGTCAGCCGCAGGTACTGAATGCTGTGATGCGCTGGTGCGTCGAACCGGTAATGCGTTTCGTGCTCGATGGAGAGTCTCATAGGACCAACATGAATTCCTGGCCAATCATCCCGTGNCAACTCATTGTTGCGAGCGATAAAGCCGTTAAGAAAACGCGGAAGACCGGAGCGGAGAATGCCGTCGATGCGATTGCGCTGCAGCCGCTCGTGGATCTGGATCGCCAGCCGGGTGCAGGTCGCCTGACCGCGCAGCAGACGGAGGATTTCCATCACCTCGTGGGTGCACGCCAGCAGCGAGCGCGGCATGTCGCCGCGCAGGACGAGGAGTTCGGCGACCCGGCGCGGATCGATGATGCCGGAATACACCTCCCGATACGCCTTGAAGGCGCTGAACGCACGCAGCAACGCCCNCCAGCGATAGTAATCCTCGGCGCCAAGCGGTCGGCCGGATGGCGACAGCATCTCCCACTTGATCGCAAGGAAGCGGGCGGTGTTGTCGGCGCGCTCGATGAAGGTGCCGAGACGGGAAAAGGTAAAGGCGTCGCCCCGGCGCATGGTGCCGTAGATCGCCCCTCGGAACAGATGCGAGCGCTCCTTCACCCAGTCGAAGAACTCGCGATAGCCCCGGTCCGTCAGTTCACCGAGCGACATGCCTTCGAGTTCGATGAAGGTTTCGTTGATGCCTTCCCAGACTTCCGTCGTCAGTTCCGGCCGCGTCGCCCGCGCATTCTCACGCGCCAAGCGAATGCAGGAGCGGATGCTGGCAGCGTTATCCACGTCCAGCGCCATGTAGGTGAGAACGTTGGCGGGCGTGACGTCCTGGTAACGAGCGATAAAATCCTCGCGGTCACCGGCCAGTTGCAGGGGCGCCTCCCACTGCTGCACGTTGTTGCCACTGGCCGCCGGCATCAGCGACATGTGGTAGGTACTGGCGAGGAGGCGCGCCAGATTCTCCGCCCGCTCGACGTAGCGGGCCATCCAGTAGACGTTGTTCGCGGTGCGACCCAGCATCGGTCAGGCCTCCAACACCCAGGTATCCTTCGTTCCTCCCCCTTGGGAGGAATTCACGACGAGCGACCCCTTGCGCAGCGCAACGCGGGTCAGGCCACCCGGAACCACGGTGGTTGTTTCACCGGTGAGGACGTAGGGTCGCAAATCCACGTGGCGCGGTTCAAGGCTGCCATCCACAAGCGTCGGACAGGTGGACAGGCTCAGCGTTGGCTGGGCGATGAAATTGTCCGGGTTGGAGAGGATCTTGTGGCGGAAGGCGTAACGCTCCTCCGCGGTGCTGTTCGGTCCGATCAGCATGCCGTAGCCACCCGATCCACCGACCTCCTTGACGACCAGTTCTTCCATATGATCGATGACATAGGCGCGATCATCGTCGAGCGAGCAGCGATAGGTCGGCACATTCTTCAGGATCGGCTTCTCACCGAGATAGAACTCGATCATGTCGGGAACGAAGCAGTAGATCGCCTTATCATCGGCCACACCGGTGCCGATCGCGTTGGCGAGCGCGACCCGACCGCTGCGAACCACCGACAACAGGCCCGGAACGCCAAGCAGCGAGTTGGGATCGAAGGCGAGCGGGTCGAGATATTCGTCGTCGACGCGGCGGTAGATGACATCGACTCGCCGCGGCCCGCTGGTGGTGCGCATGAAGACCGTATCGTCTTCGACGAACAGGTCGAGGCCTTCCACCAGTTCGACGCCCATCTGCATCGCCAGAAAAGCATGCTCGAAATAGGCGCTGTTGAAATGTCCCGGGGTAAGGACGACGACGGTGGGATCGATGACGCCCGNGGGTGCCGCCGCCCGCAACGTCCGCAGCAACATCTCGGGATAGTGGTTGACCGGAGCAACCGGATGCATGGCGAACAGATCGGGGAACAACCGCATCATCGTCTCGCGGTTCTCCAGCATGTAGGAGACACCGGACGGCACGCGCGCATTGTCTTCGAGGACATAAAAATCGTTGGCGGAAACCCGCACCACGTCGACGCCGGCGATGTGCACATAGGTGCGCCGCGGCAGATCGAGCCCCAACACCTCCGGGCGGAAACCAGGATTGTTGAGGACCAAATTCGGCGGGATGCGTCCTGCCTTAAGAATGTGCTGCTCGTGGTAGACGTCGTCGAGAAACGCATTGATCGCCCGCACGCGCTGGCAGACGCCGGTGCCGACGGTGTTCCACTCTTCCGCATCAAGAATGCGGGGGACGATATCGAACGGGATCAGCCGCTCGACCCCTTCCTCGCTGCCGTACACCGAAAAGGTGATACCGAGCCGGCGGAAGATGAGATCAGCCTGCTGATGTTTTTCGGTCAGCTTCGCGGACGAGGTACCGGTCAGCCATTCCTGATAGGCACGGTAGGCATTACGAATCCCGTTTTCCAATCCGTGCATTTCGTCAAAGGCTTCACCGGCCTTCATGGGCGCCCGCATCCATGGGTTTTGCACCTGTTGTTGATGGTTACTCAATCCCGCGGCCGAAACGTTAGCAATTCAGATGCCACCGATAGCCACTGCTGCCCGTTCGCGCATCAGTGGCTATCCGCCTACGTCCGACCCCGGGAGTCACCTCCCCAGCCCGTGAACCATTGGCTGACGAAGTGGAGTTAACGCACAGTTACCAGCTTATTGCAAGAAATCGCCCGCCATTTGGGCAAACTGCGGCGACAGCACCGACGACGCGCCGACAACGCCACGAGATTAATCACCAATTCCGCCTGCACCACCTGCCGCTCGCCTGCGGGCAGCGCCGTGATGCCGACGAACGATGCCGACAAATGATGCCTAAATTAGCCCGGCCAACGGTGACGACGGATCGGCGTAGCGCTTTTTCGCCATCCGCCCAGCAAGGTAGGCCAGACGCCCCGCCTCCACCGCCAGACGCATGGCACGCGCCATCCGAATCGGGTCTTTGGCCTCGGCGATAGCGGTGTTCATCAAGACGCCATCGCAGCCCAATTCCATGGCAACCGCCGCGTCAGAGGCGGTGCCAACCCNCGCATCGACCAGCACCGGAACCTTGGCCTGCTCAATGATAAGGCGGATATGCACCGGGTTCTGGACGCCGAGGCCTGAGCCGATGGGAGCCGCAAGCGGCATGATGGCAACGCAGCCCATCTCCTCGAGCCGCTTGCAGAGGATCGGATCGTCGGAACAGTAGACCATCACCTTAAACCCTTCGCCGATAAGTTGCTCGGCGGCGGCGAGGGTCTCGATCATATTGGGAAACAACGTCTTCTGATCGCCAAGCACTTCCAGCTTGACCAGATCCCAGCCGCCCGCTTCGCGCGCCAGCCGCAGCGTCCGCACCGCGTCCTGCGCCGTATAGCAACCGGCGGTGTTGGGCAGATAGGTGTAGACCTTGGGATCTACATAATCCATCAGCATCGGCTGCTGCGGATCGCTGATATTGACCCGGCGCACCGCGACGGTGACGATTTCCGCCCCCGAGGCTTCGATCGCCTGCGCCGTCTGCTCGAAGTCCTTGTATTTACCGGTGCCGACGAGCAGGCGGGACTTGTAGCTGCGCCCGGCAATGGTCAGCGGATCACTTGCAGCCACCGTGCTGTCGGGGCTGCCGCCGCCGATGAAATGAACAATCTCGATGCGGTCACCGTCGTCCACCAGGATGTGGTCGTAGCCGGACCGGGGCACGATTTCCAGATTCCGCTCGACCGCCACTTTGCGTGGGTCCAGACCACAGGTGTTCAACAACTCGGTGACCGTAACCGATGCGTCGAGCGTCTTTGTTTCGCCGTTGATGATCACGTGCATGGAAAAGCCGTCGTCCCAACTTTGTTTGTGATGTTGCGAGCGCCCCGGCGCGACGTTGCCTTCCCCGCTAAGGTAGTCGTCGCTTCGGGTTACACAAGCGCGGCCGCGTGCTATAAGCCTCAGAGACGCTGGAGTTTGTCCACCTGCCCCTGCATGCGCATTTTCATCCTCAACGGCCCCAATCTCAATCTTCTTGGCGAACGCGAGCCCGCGGTTTATGGCCATACGACGCTGGCAGACATTGAGCACGCCTGCCGGCAGCGTGCCGAGGCACTGGGCGCTTCCACCGACTTTCGCCAAAGCAACGCCGAGGGCGACCTGATCGATTGGATTCACCAGGCCCGTCGCGACGCCGATGCCTTGATCATCAACGCAGGTGCCTATACCCACACGTCCATCGCGATCATGGATGCGCTGTTGGCCCTCACTATTCCGGTTATCGAAGTGCATCTGTCCAACATTTTCCGCCGCGAGTCTTTCCGCCACCACTCCTACATTTCGCAGGCCGCAACCGGCATGATCTGCGGTCTGGGAGCAAAGGGCTATGAACTCGCCATCGAGGCTGCGGTAAGCGCGCATGGCACAGGCCATTCCAGCCGTGGCCGCTGAGGAACCGCCGATGACCCCGCCACGTAAGCCGAAAAGTGCCAGCGCCGCCCTGGTGCGCGAATTGGCCCTCCTGCTCGATGAGACCAATCTCACCGAGATCGAACTCGTCGAGGGCGAGTTGCGCATCCGCGTTGCGCGCACCGCCTTCGCGCCGATGGCGCCGGCCTCCTACCCCCACGTCGGCGATACGGCAACGGCGACGCCGCGCGAGGACGCCGCGCCGGCACCCCATCCGGGCCTGATCACCTCGCCGATGGTCGGTGTCGTCTACACCTCACCCGAACCGAGCTTGCCCGCCTTCGTCAACGTCGGCGATACGGTGGCAGAAGGCACGACTCTGCTGCTGATCGAGGCGATGAAGGTCTTTAATCCGATCACCGCACCGCGCGCCGGACGGGTCGTCAGCGTCTTTGTCACCAACGGTTCGCCGGTGGAATATGGCGAACCGCTGCTGGTAATCGAGTAGCCGCCCTGATGTGCAGGTAATCAGACGTGTTCAATAAGGTCCTCATCGCCAATCGGGGAGAGATCGCGCTGCGCATCCTCCGCGCTTGTCGCGAGATGGGGATTCGCTCCGTCGCCGTCCATTCGACCGCAGATGCGGACGCGATGCACGTACGCCTTGCCGACGAATCGATCTGCATCGGTCCGCCACCGGCGGCGCTCAGCTACCTCAATCCGGTAGCGATTCTGACCGCAGCGACGATCAGCAACGCGGAAGCGATTCATCCAGGATACGGCTTCCTCTCCGAAAATGCCGACTTCGCGACCATGGTCGAGGAGCACGGGATCACCTTCATCGGTCCATCGCCGCATCACATCCGGGAAATGGGCGATAAGGTTGCCGCCAAGCGTGCCTGCATCGCCGCCGGGATTCCGGTTGTCCCAGGGTCGGACGGAGCGGCCGCCGACGAGGACGACGCCAGGGCGATTGCCGAGCGTCTCGGTTACCCGGTGCTATTCAAGGCCACCGCCGGCGGTGGCGGCCGGGGCATGAAGGTGGTTCACGAGCCACAGGATCTGGCGGCGGCAATGGAACTGGCACGTGCGGAATCGATGGCGGCCTTCGGCAACGGAGACCTCTACCTCGAAAAATATCTCACCCGTCCCCGTCATATCGAAGTCCAGATCCTCGCCGACGCCCACGGCAATGTCGTGCATCTGGGCGAGCGCGACTGCTCGTTGCAGCGCCGGCACCAAAAGGTGATCGAGGAAGCCCCCTCGCCGGCGATCAGCGCCGCCCAGCGGGCTGAGATCGGCGGCCGCGCCGCCAACGCTGCCCGGGTCCTGGGCTATCGCAGCGTCGGCACAATGGAATTTCTCTTCGAGGATGGGCAGTTCTATTTCATCGAAATGAATACCCGGCTGCAGGTGGAGCATCCGGTCACCGAGATGATCTGCGGCCTGGATCTGGTGCGGGAGATGATGCGGGTTGCCGCCGGCGCGCCGCTCGATTTCACCCAGGAGGAGGTTCGTTTCAGCGGTCACGCCATCGAGTGTCGCATTGCCGCCGAACACCCGGAAACCTTCGCTCCCAGCCCCGGCCGCGTCAACGAGTATCATGCGCCGGGCGGTCTCGGCATCCGGACCGATTCGGCACTGTTCTCCGGCTACGTCGTGCCACCCTATTACGACAGCATGGTCGCCAAGATCATCGCCCACGCTCCCGATCGCGACACCTGCATCCGCCGGTTACGCCGCGCACTTGATGAATGCGTCGTCGACGGGATCAACACGACGATNCCGCTGCACCGTCGTCTGCTCGAAGCCGAGCGTTTCGTCAATGGCGACTACGACATTCACTGGCTGGAGCGGTACGTTCGAGGTNNGACGATTAAACGGCGGTTCGATCGCGGCGGACAACTCACGCCCGAGGTGGTGCTTCGGGCATACAGCATCGGCATTTTCCCGATGGCTAGTCATCGCAACGACCCGACGGTGCACTGGGTGGCGCCGGCGATGCGAGGCATTCTGCCGCTCACCGATTTCCATATCCCCAGGCGGCTGCGACGAACGGTGCGCAGTGATGCTTTCGAAGTCCGCGTCAACACTGCCTTCGCCTCGGTGATCGACGCCTGCGCCGAACCACGGCCCGGCCATCCCGAAACCTGGATCAATGACAATATCGCCCACGTTTTCGGCGAATTGCATCAAATGGGCATGGCTCACAGCATCGAAACCTGGCAGGGCGGTCAACTGGTGGGCGGGCTCTACGGCCTCGCCCTTGGCGGCGCCTTTTTCGGCGAGAGCATGTTCTCGTTTACCACCGATGCGAGCAAGGTCGCCCTCGTTCATCTGGTCGCGCTGTTGCATTTGGGCGGCTTCGTTCTCCTCGATGTGCAGTTCGTCACCGAACACCTGCGCCGCTTCGGCGCCATCGAGATCCCGGCAGGGCAGTATCTCTACTTGTTGGAGGACGCGTTGCCAGTCAAGGCGTCGTTCGTCGTCCCGTCCGATTCCGCCGGCTGGGATGGGGCACTTTCGACCTTGTTGACGCAGTCGAGCACCCAGATGTCATAAACCGGATGCTGCATCGCCGACAGCCCGGGGCTGGAGGCGAACATCCAGCCGCGAAATACGATAACCGGCGGCCGCCCTTCCCGCTTCTCGACGATATCAAGATAGGACGCGGCCTCCGGGCTCTCTTCCGGCGGGCGCTTATCGCAGACGTGTGCGGTGATTTCGAGCGTTCGGAACGTAACGGGCGTATCGATCGGCACCTCGAGAGTCACGCTGCGCGCCGTCACCTTATCGAGGGCACGCAGCACAACCGTCTGATATGGATCCGCCCGCGCCACGCCAGGGCAACCAATGGCGGCGACCACGATTGCGGCCACAGCGATTGCCAACCGACGCAGGCCACCGCAGGGCGGTGGTGCGCTCCTTACCAATCTGGCCAATGCCGCCGTCAACGGGGCTGTTCAGGCTTGTTGGTGGCGAGGAAAATGATCTCGCCAACCTGGTCTTCAAGGGAGCGGTAATTGCGCGTATCGCGGATCAGGCCGCCAGGAGCGATAAACTCCTTCGNCCGTCCCGGGGTCAGCGCCAGATACTTGCCGCCAAGCGGTCCTTCGCTGGCAATCGCCGCGACCGTATCCTGCGGCAGTTTGACGTCGTTGTTGACCGTCATGTTGACGATGGCTTCAAAGGTGTTGGGATCGAGATGGCGGTCGCTGACGGTACCCACCTTGATGCCATTGATCCGCACGTCGCTGCCGGTGGCCAATCCGCCGACGGCAGTGAAGATGGCGCCAACGTCGTAACCGGGCGCGGTGCGAATTTCGGCAGCGGTATAGACAAAGTAGCCGAAGAGCAGGGCGACGCCGAGAACCATTGCCCCCAGCACGGTCTCCACCAGATTACGATTCAATCACTAGCCTCCCTTGGCTGTGGCGGCACGGTTGGCCCGGCCTTCGGCAATAATCAGATCAAGCAGTTCATTGATCACCACCGCATCCTGGGTGAAAGCGATCGTGCCGCCGTCCTGCAGAACGGCGGCATCACCCCNCGGCTCCAGCAACATGAATTTGCCGCCGAAGAGCCCGTCGGTGTGGATCGCGGCGGCAGTGTCGCGCGGCAGCTGGATGTGGTCATCGATCCGCATTTTCACCCGGGCGCGGTAATCCGGCGTCAGTTCGATCACCTCCACCGCCCCCACCGGAATACCGGCGATCTGCACCGGCATCCCGGGCGCGACGCCACCAGCCCGGTTGAAGACGGCCGAAAGCTCATAGCCGGATCCGGGAATGCGGGCGCTTTCCCGATGCGCCTTATAAGAGATAATCAGAATTGCAGCCAGCAGCAGCAGCGAAGTCGCACCCACCGCGAATTCGCGAGATCTCCTCGCGTCTCAACCGCCACTCCCTTTTGCTGGCGCCGACGACCTGCGGTACGCTGTTATCGCCAGGCTCAGCTCGGTGTCCACGGCTCGTAGTCGCCGGTGGAGGGTGCCCGCTGGCCACCGCGCAGGTCGTATCCCTGCGGCCAGTATGCGTAGGGCGTGCCAGACAGGTTGGGCATGTGCTGCTTCTGCCAGGGACGCGCTTGCTTAGCCTGCTCGACCAGCGGCGTTGCCGTCATGTGGTGCAGCCAAGCGTGCCATTCCGGCGGCACCTTGCTCGCCTCCACCCGGCCATTGAATATCACCCACCGCCGCTCGCGTCCGTAGCGCGGCGCGCGCCGGTTGCGATAGTAGCGGTTGCCGAAGGCGTCGTCGCCCACATGCTCGCCGAACAGTTTGGTGTAAAGCCAGGTTCCTACATCGATCATGTCTTGGACGTCCGCCTGCACTCGCCAGTTTGCCCGCCACCGCAAAGGCCCAGAACTTGCGCCCCGAAGCCGACACGGCGGCGGCACTATGGCACCGCCGATCGACTCCGTCCAGCCGCCTCGGTGGACGCTTGTGCCACCTGGGCGTCAACTTGCCCCTACCAGAACGATTAGTCCTGCGCGGCGCGTTCGGCCGGGATGGCGCGGGTCATCAACGTTGCCAGCCGCATGGTAAACGCCAGCGGGTCGGGTAGCCGTTCGCCCTCAAGGATGAGCGCCTGATCAAGCAGCAAGTGCGCATGGTCGCGCAACTGGCTCTCCGCGTCCACGGCTGTGGTCATGCCCGCCATCTGCCGGATCAACGGGTGGCCGGGGTTGATTTCAAGAATGCGCAGCGTCGGACCGGCGCCTTCGAGACGCCGATGCTGCCGCAGCAGCCGCTCCAGGTACATGTCCATGTCGCCCTCACCTGAGACCAGACAAACGGCACTGTCCGTCAGCCGCTGCGAGATGCGCACGTCCTTGACCGCACCCTTGAGCACGTCCTTGAGAATGACCACCAGACGATCGGTACCTTCGCCGGCGGGTGGCGGCGGCGAAGCCTCGCCCTCGGCAGCTGCTATCTTGCTCAGATCGACGTCGGCGCCGGCGGCCGACCGCAAGGGCTTGTCCTTGAAGGTGCGCACCGCCGGAATCCAGAACTCGTCGATAGGGTCGGTGAGCAGCAGCACCTCCACACCCTTCGCCTTGAATCCCTCCAGCTGCGGGCTGGCGGCGATGGCCGACGCTTCGTTGCCGGCGAGAGTGAAGATCGCGTCCTGCCCCGGCTTCATCCGCTCCACATAGGCCGGCAGCGAAGTCAGTTCGGATGACGCGGTGGAGTGAAAGCGGGCAAGGTTAAGCAGACGGTCGCGATTCTCGTAGTCCTCGTAAATCCCCTCCTTGAGCACGGCGCCAAAGGCGTCCCAGAAGGTTGCGAACTCGCCCGGTACGTCTTCCGCCTTTTTCGCCAGTTCATCCAGCACCCGCTTGACCAGCCCCGAACGGATCTTGGCGACGCGCGGATCGTGCTGAAACGACTCGCGGCTGATGTTGAGCGGCAGGTCCTGGGTATCGATCACCCCGCGGACGAAGCGCAAATACGGCGGCAGCAGGCCGGCACAGTCTTCGGTGATAAAGACCCGGTTGACGTAGAGGCGGACGCCGCCCTTACGCTCGGCGTCGAACAGATCAAAGGGGGCATTGGTCGGCACGAAAAGGAGACTGGTGTAGGAGACAACACCCTCGACGGTGTTGTGCAGCGTCAGCCACGGATCATCGAAGGCGTGCGCCACGTGGTGATAGAATTCCTTATACTGCTCCGGCGTGATGTCCTTGCGCGGCCGTGTCCACAGACTGGATGCGGCATTCAAGGTCTCCGACTTGTCTACGTCGTCGAGCAGAATAGGAAAGCCGATGTGGTCAGAGTAGGTCTTGACCACGCTGCGCAAACGCGACCCATCGAGGAATTCGCTGCTGGCCTCATTGAGGTGCAGGATGACCGTGGTGCCGCGGTTGTCGCGCTCGGCCGGCTCGATGGCGAAACTCCCGGTGCCATCAGATTCCCAGCGCCAGCTTTCGCTTTCCCCGGCCCGACGGGTGATCACCTCCACATGATCGGCGACCATGAACGCCGAATAGAAGCCAACACCGAACTGACCGATCAGCGTTACATCCTTCTTCGCATCGCCGGTGAGCTGCGACAGGAACGCCTGCGTGCCGGATCGGGCGATGGTACCGAGCGTGTCGATCAGATCCTGCCGGTTCATACCGATGCCATTGTCGGCAATGCTCAGCGNACGATTGTCCTTATCGACCACAAGACGAATACGGAACTCGTGATCGTCTTCGATGAGATGTGGATCAGTAATTGCCGCATAACGCAAACGATCGCAGGCATCTGATGCGTTGGAGATCAGCTCGCGCAGAAAAATTTCTTTATGCGAATAAAGGGAATGGGCGACGAGATCCAGCAAACGCCCGACTTCTGTTTGAAATGTAAACGTTTCCTTGGACATGGGCACCGTTCCTGCGACTCCGCTGGTTGGATTTCTGGCAGATTTGGCGGTGATATGTGTGACTATCGCCCAGAGATGCAAGGCCGGAATGCGCCGCCTTGCCGCTGCGACGCATTATCTGCGGCGACGCCCTGTCTCTGGCGCCGGTCAACGATGGCACCACGCCGGCGAATGTCTAAAGACGGCGGGCTCTGCAAGCGACGCATAAATTCACCCGCTTCCGCCGGCGCGGCGCTTGCGGCGCAAATGCTCACGCGTGCCAGTGTCAGAGACGAGTGTCAGACACGAGTGTCAACGCTATGGTTAGAACCGATTAATCTAGCAAGGCGTCACGCGCGCTTCGGGTTCGGAGATTCGAAAACCAGACAAACTCTACACTGTATTGTCGCGATTCATCTATGGCTTGGAAAGCAGGAGGAGACTTGATCGTGGCCGGCCGATCCCTATCTGATACTGAGGAGGACGACCTCCCTGGCGGGTGAGCATTATAGTCGGGACGACCCGAGCACGGAGGGTACCATGCCTTGGGTCTTTCTGATTATTGCCGGTTTCCTTGAAGTTATCTGGGCGGTTGCGATGAAAGCCTCGCAAGGCTTCACGCGCTGTACGCCTACGCTAATCATGATAGGCGCGATCATTGGGTCATTTGGCCTGCTTGCACTTGCGATGCGCAGTCTGCCACTTGGTACCGCCTATATGATATGGACCGGGATTGGAGCCGTTGGCGCATTCATGGCCGGTGTCTGGTTTCTTGGTGAAACGCTTACAATTCAGCGGGCGATTGCCGCAATTCTTATCGTTTCTGGGATGGTGACGATGAAACTCTCATAACGATACTTGCGGATCGCTATGTCAGCATCATCTATATTATCTCGGTCATTCGTCTCTTCGCCAAACTCAGCGTCTGGCTGTGCAGAGCGATATTGCTGCACCCGATGCGCCAATGCCTCGCTTTTCGGCCATCTGCATCGTAGCCGTCGTCATCATTCTGGCTCTGATCCAATGAGACCTGAGCCTTGCCTCAAGCGTCAATATTCTGGCATTGGGCAGAGGCGTTGGAAGCAG
The DNA here is from genome assembly GCF_014672695.1 of Defluviicoccus vanus. GTDB lineage: Bacteria > Pseudomonadota > Alphaproteobacteria > Rhodospirillales > Defluviicoccaceae > Defluviicoccus > Defluviicoccus vanus. The sequence goes on from NZ_CP053923.1 coordinate 310,752, forward strand.
TAGCGTTCGCGACTGGAGCATTGGCGGCGCTGGCAGTCGAGGAGGTAGCCGAGCAGGTGGCGACGACCACATTATCTGCCTTGTCTGTCTTTGCCATCAACGCCTCGGTACGGCGGCGACGTTCGCAGCCGACAAACCTTTCGTCCGAACACTCGGGACGCTTGCACTCGAATTCGCAAGCCGCGATATCGTCCGGGACATCCGAAACCAGTTGCATCCCCATCCAGCCACGGAGACGACCGACCATTCGTTTGGTAATAGCCGCGACCATTGTAATCATCCCTTTGTCACAATCTCCCGTTCATTGCAGGAGACCAAACTTGCTTAATAAGAGCCGAAGCCATTATCTCAACATTACCCTTCGTTAATGTAGTATAGGGATTCGTATCAGCTTTGCAAACAGCATCAGTGGCGAGCGTGCCGCAATTACCGGCCTGTGGTATGTGGCTGATGGCTGTTTGACTCGGTCCGACGCGCTGCCACACCGTGGCAGCGCATAAGGCAAGGTAGCCCGCCAATGCCGCAAACCGACACCTTCAGCGCTGCGCGGGATGCACTCTTGCGGCAGATCGCCATGGATGCCGCGGAAACTGCCAACTGGACCAACCGGCCACAGCTCTCACCCGCGGTGATCGCGGCGATNGTGCGCTGTCCCCGCCACACCTTCGTCGCCGAACGCGACCTTCTCTTCGCCTACGACAATCGTCCGCTCGCCATCGGCTTCGGCCAGACCATTTCCCAGCCCTTCATCGTTGCGCTGATGACAGACCTGCTCGATCTGCGTCCCACCGACCGGGTGCTCGAAATTGGCACCGGCTGTGGCTACCAGACGGCGGTGCTGGCGCAGCTCAGCCACATTGTTCACTCGATCGAGGTTGTTCCGGCGCTGGCAAGCGCAGCACGGGCACGGCTCGCCGCATTGGACTATACCAACGTGCAGGTGCACGACGGTGACGGCTTTCAGGGATGGCCGGAAGCGGCACCCTTCGAGGCGATCATTGTTACCGCCGCACCAAAGGCCATTCCACCAGCCCTGGTTCAACAGTTGAGCATCGGCGGACGGCTGGTGATCCCGGTGGGTCCCGCCGGCCAGACACAGATGCTGTGTCGCTGTTACAAGCGCGCCGACGGCACTCTCGTCACAGAAGAGAAGCTCCCGGTGGCCTTCGTACCCATGGTCCCGCGCTAGCACCTGAGGGCGACGATCTGCAGGCAATCCGCCACAGCACCGCCGTCGCCACGGTGAGCAGCCTTGCTTTTCCCGTCCCAGCCGCCACTATCTCGCCCATGCGAACGGACGCTGCGGCAGCGCCCTGCCGGTCACGCATCCTGGCGGTTCTGGGGCCGACCAACACGGGCAAGACGCATCTGGCAATGGAACGCATGCTGGGCTACGCGTCCGGCATGATGGGTTTCCCGTTGCGCCTCCTCGCCCGCGAAAACTATGAACGCGCGGTCAAGGTGAAGGGGCCGAAACTGGTGGCGCTGATCACCGGCGAGGAGCGGATCCTACCCGCCGACGCGCGCTACTTCCTCTGCACCGTCGAATCAATGCCACTCACCCGCAGGGTAGATTTTCTCGGCCTTGACGAAATCCAGATGTGTGCCGATCCCGACCGCGGCCACATCTTCACCGACCGGCTGCTGCATGCCCGCGGCGAGCGGGAAACCATGTTCCTCGGCGCCGATACCATCCGCCCACTGCTGCGCCGTCTGGTGCCGCAGGCAGAGTTTGATTCCCGGCCGCGCTTCTCGCGGCTAACCTACAGCGGCGCCTGCAAACTCTCTCGGCTGCCGCCGCGCAGCGCGGTTGTCGCCTTCTCGGTTGCCGACGTCTACGCCCTCGCCGAGCTGGTGCGCCGCCAGCGTGGCGGCACGGCAATCGTCCTCGGTGCGCTCAGCCCCCGTACCCGCAACGCGCAGGTGGCTCTCTATCAAGCGGGCGAAGTCGATTACCTCGTCGCTACCGATGCCATCGGCATGGGACTGAACATGCACGTGGATCACGTGGCGTTCGCGGCGACGCGCAAGTTCGATGGTCGCCACGCGCGGATGCTGGCCCCGGCGGAACTGGCCCAGATCGCCGGCCGTGCCGGGCGCTTCACCAAGGATGGCTCCTTCGGCACCACCGCTGAGGTGGGCGCTCTCGATCCGGATCTGGTGGAACGGATCGAAAATCACGCCTTTGATCCGCTGCACAACCTTTATTGGCGTGCCACCGACCTCGCCTTCACCTCTGTCGCGGCGCTGCGCGCCAGCCTCGCCCGGCCGCCGAAGCGGCCCGGCCTGATCCGGGCGCGCGAAGCCGATGACGAACTGGCACTTGGCCATCTTGCCGCCGAGAACGACATCGCCGCTCTCGCCGCTTCGCCGGAGTCCGTGCGCCTGCTGTGGGAGGTCTGTCAGATCCCCGACTTCGGCAAAGTGCACAGCGACGGACACGCACGCCTGCAGGGCCGGGTCTTCCGCTATCTGGCCGGCAGCGGTGGTCAGCGTCGCCGCCTGCCCGAGGACTGGGTGGCAAAGCAGGTGGACCGGATTAACCGCATCGATGGCGACATCGAGGCACTGATGCAGCGGATCGCCGGTATCCGCACCTGGACCTATGTCTCCCATCGCGCCGACTGGCTCGACGACGCGCCAGCCTGGCAGGAGCGAACGCGTGCCATCGAAGACAAGCTTTCGGATGCGCTGCACGAACGGCTGATCCAGCGCTTCATCGACCGACGCACCGCCTCGCTGGTGGTGCGGATGCGCGAAAGCGGTGATCTGCTCACCACCATCGGCGCCAGCGGCGAAGTCACGGTGGAAGGCCATCGGATCGGCATGCTGAAGGGATTTCGCTTCATTGGTGAGTTGATGCCCGGCGGCGTCGGCACCGCCGTCGAGGAGGCAAGGCGCGCCGTCAACGCGGCTGCCGAGCGGGCATTGCGCAGCGATATGAGCGGACGGCTGGCCAGCTTTGAAGCCGACGCCGATGAGGCCTTCCGTCTGACCGACGACGCCCAACTGCTCTGGCGGGGCGCCGTGGTCGCCGCGCTGCGCAGGAGCGACCACGTCCTCACGCCAAGGATCGAACCGTTGGCGAGCGACCTGTTGCCAAGCGACGGCCGCACCCGCATGCGTCGTCGCCTGCAGCAGTGGCTGGACGCCCACCTGCGCCACATGCTACCGTCGCTGCATCTTGCCGGTGACGCCGTCCTCTCCGGCGCCGCCCGCGGCCTGGTCTTTCAACTGGGTGAGGCGCTCGGCGCCCTGCCGCGGCATCGGGTCGAGCCGCAGATCGCCGCACTTGAGGAGCGGGACCGTAAGACCCTGCGCAGCCTCGGTCTGCGCCTTGGCCGGGAGACCATCTGGTTTGCCGATCTGCTGAAGCCAGGGCCGATGCGACTGCGCTCGCTGCTATGGTCAGTCCACGCGGAGCAGCCGCCCTGCCTTCCNCCCGCCGCCGGCACTGTGTCGCTGCCGGTGATGCTGGGCGTCTCACCCGCTTACTACACGGCCTGTGGTTACAGCGTTGTCGGGCCACGGGCGATCCGCATCGACATGCTGGAGCGGCTGGCAGCGCGTGCGGCAGGACTGGCGCGCGAGGGGCCCTTCGTACCACCCGGCGATTTTCCCACCCTGGTCGGCTGCGCCCGCAGCGAACTGCCGGCGATTCTCGCCGCTCTCGGTTACCAGGCCGAACAGACCGAGGCCGGGATCCACTTCCGTCGCGCCTGCCGCCGCCGCAGGAACCCGGACGCGTCGCCAGGACGGCGGCCAAGGCAACCCAGGCACGATCCCCACTCCCCCTTCGCCTCCCTGCGGGTGCTGAAATCCTGAGCATGAGCGACGAAACGACGCGGCTCGACAAATGGCTTTGGTTTGCGCGCTTTTTCAAGACACGCACCCGATCCACTGCTGTCTGTGAGGATGGCCATGTGCGTGTCAATGGAACCCGCGTCCAAAAAGCCCACCACCTGGTTCGTCCGGGCGACGTGCTGACCTTTGCCCAGGAGCGGCAGATCCGCGTCGTCCGTATCCTCGCCCTTGCCAATCGCCGCGGACCGGCCGCGGAAGCGCAGCAACTCTACCAGGACCTGACACCGGTAACGGCCGATGCCGAATCCGACATTTCCTGCATGGCGGCAACCGTGGCGCGGCCGCCAGGCCATGGCCGACCGACGAAAGCCGACCGGCGGGCGATCGACCGCCTGCGTGAAGGACGGTAAAGGCGGCCTGCGATCACCGCACACCGGCGATGGCAAGGCGTCATACCGACCAGCAACAATCCCTCACACAGGTTACGGTTGAGAACCGAGCGCGAGTATGCTAGCGAACAGCATGCTGGAAAGATTACTCGCCTTCCTCGGCCCTGCGCCCGAGGCCGCTGAGTTGCACGGTGTTGACCCTGTGACCTTGTCGGCCGCGGTACTGATGCTTTACGCAGCGCAGCTTGACGGCGTACTTGATGCTGAGGAAAGCGCGACGGTCCTGACGCTGCTGCAGCAGCGATTTCATCTCACTGAGCCGGCAGCGGTCGCGCTCATGGAGGATGCGACGCGGCGAGCCAAGGAGGCAGTGGATCTCTACTCACTGACGCGTGATATCAAGGATGCGGTATCCCTTGAGGAGAGAATCAGCCTCATCGAGATGTTATGGGAAGTGGCCTACGCCGACGGCGTGGTCTGCGATTATGAATCGAGTCTCGTGCGCCGCGTATCGGGACTACTTTACGTTTCCGACGTGGAGAGCGGTGCCGCACGTAAGCGGGTCGCGGAACGACTGGGACTCGCTGTCCTGCCGCCCGAATGATAACGACACCTGGCGGTAGCCGACTATCTCTGAGGAGCAAGAACAAATGACCTACGTCGTCACCGAGAACTGCATCCGCTGCAAGTTCATGGACTGCGTCGAAGTCTGCCCCGTGGATTGCTTCTACGAGGGCGAGAATATGCTTGTCATTCATCCGGATGAATGCATCGACTGCGGCGTGTGCGAGCCTGAGTGTCCTGCGGAAGCGATCGTTCCCGATACCGAGGCGGGCCATGAAAAGTGGCTGACCCTCAATGCCGACTACGCCAAGCTCTGGCCCAATATCACCCGCAAGGGCGTTCAGCCGGCCGATGCCGAAGACTGGAACGGCAAGCCCGGCAAGGAGCAGTATCTCAGCAGCAATCCCGGCACCGGGAGCTGAAACGTGGCCGCGGTGCCGGTGCGCCGGCACCGCCGAGCGATAATGGGATTTGTGTGATAACGCCTCGTCGTGTTATAAAAGAACCTTGACGCGGCGTAGGAGACACAGTGACCCCTCACTAGCGGCGTGTGCGTTGTGCGAGCAGGTCGGGGGAGCTGATCCGTATAGGGTGCTCGTCCGTCCCATTTAAACAATCACCGGCAGTCAAAGTTATACCCAGTCGTGGACTTAACACGCGACAGAGTCCCTCATTGACGCTTGAGTGGAGTGAGAACAAGAAATGCGGGAAGACCTAGTGTTCGGAACCGGAGACTATGTTGTTTACCCAACCCATGGAGTTGGCAAAGTAATTGGGCTCGAAGTCCGTGAAATTGCCGGGCTGGAGCTAGAACTCTTCGTCATTTCGTTTGATCGTGATCGCATGACGTTACGGGTGCCGATCAACAAGGCAACCCAGGCCGGCCTGCGACGACTGAGCACGCGCAAGGTCATGGACAATGCGCTTAGCAAACTGCGTGGTCGTGCCCGCGTCAAGAAGACGAGNACGTGGAGCCGCCGCGCCCAGGAGTACGAGGCCAAGATCAACTCCGGCGACCCGGTGTCCATTGCCGAAGTGGTGCGCGACCTGCATCCCAACGTCGGGCAACCGGATCAATCCTTCAGCGAGCGGCAAATCTACGAAGCCGCTTTCGATCGCTTGGCATGTGAACTGGCAGCCCTGGAATGCATCGACAAGCTGACCGCAACCGAAAAGCTGGCGGAACTGCTGAACGCCGCGTAACCGCCTTGTGGAGAGCGGCGACGGCGTGAACGAGCAGCTTGGGCCGTCCCGGTCGCGACCCGCGGCCGGCAGGACGTCGGCATCCGACGTATTTGCAATCCTGCCGGCCGGGCGGTTCACCTGGGCGATTGGCGCTATCCACGGTGAGGTGGACCGACTGGTCATCCTGCATGACCGGCTGGCAACACGGATCACCCCGTACGACAACCTTGTCTACCTCGGCAACTTCTTCGGTCGTGGTGCCCGGGTGGCGGCGACAGTGCACGAAATGCTGCTGTTTCGCCGTGCGCTCCTCGCCCGCCAACTTGACGACGAAAGCGGCAAGATCGTCTTTCTGCGCGGCAGTCAGGAAGAGATGTGGCACAAACTGCTGCAACTGCAGTTCGCGCCGAGCCCGGCCGACGTCTTCCAATGGATGCTGGCGCACGGCGTCGGCCCCACCATCGAAGCCTATGGCGGCGACATCCAGACCGGGTATCGCGTCGTCCGCCGCGGTGCAGTTGTCGTCTCGCAATGGACGAACTCGTTGCGGGCGGGAATGCGCGCGCTCGATGGCCATGACCGGCTGTTCAGCGTTCTCCGTCGCGCCGCATATACCGCTGACCGGACCCTGCTACTGGTAAGCACCGGGATTGATCCAAGCCGGCCGCTGACCCAGCAGGGCGACGCCTTCTGGTGGGGCAGCCGCGGTTTCGAGGCCATGGACGCGCCCTACGAGGATTTCGCCCACATCGTCCGCGGCTTCGATCCGCAGCATCGCGGCCTGCGCATCGGCGCCCACATGGTGTCACTCGACGGCGGTGCCGGGTTCGGCGGATCGCTGGTCGCCGCCTCCTTCGACGAGAATGGCCGTCTCGTCGATACCATCGAGGCCTGAAGCTGTGACCTGCTGGGCAAACCCTGACGCCGCGCGACGTGAGGGCCTACTGAGTAACCGTCTTCACCGGCACGCCGCTGGTAAGCGTTGCGTTGGCGTCGAGGCCGTTGAGCAGGCGGAACATATCCGCGTCGTAGCCTTCGAAGGGCATCGCGTCCGCCAGCGACTGCACCGTATCGCCATCCGCCACCGTCACCACCTTGATCTGTAGCGGCTTTATTGCCGCCGCTTGCTCCGCCGTCAGGGTGTGAAAGCTATACGCGGTCTGTTTGAACGCCATGTCATACTGCTCGGTCACCGCCGGCGGTGTCATGAACAGGAAACGATAAATGTGATCGGGAGCGGTGCGGATCGCCACCAGGCGCACATCCATGCGTCCCTGCTGCTTCCCCGAAACCTGGGCAACACCGGATGCTGCCTCCATGTCCCGGATGCGGAAGCTCTCCACCGACCGCAAGCTGATCTTCGCCCNCCAGACCTGCTTCAGATACTCTTCCATCGAGCCGGCGCGAGCGGTTGCGGTCGGTGACGCCCCGTCGAAGGCGATGACTGCCTGATGCGGCCCGATCGCCTGCACCTGATCTTCCGAATTGCGCAAGATGAAGCCGGGCGGCACCTGAAAGCCGATCCGAAGCAGCGGGTGGACGAAATTGCGGCCGTTGCGAATGCCCTGCGCCGGCGTATCACCGTAGATCATGCCGTCGATTTCGCCGAGGTAAGTCGCCTGGTCGGTGCGGTTGGCGGTTGGCGGCGCGCTGGCAGCCAGCGTCTTCGCCTGTTGCAGCCGATCCGCCGTCCGCGGATGCGAGGCCATGATGTCGAAGCGGTCGGCGGCTCCCGGGTCACCCACCATCGCCGCCTGCAACCGCGCATCGCCATCGAGCTTGCGAAAGAAACTGACCAGCGCCTGCGGGTCGTAGCCGGCGCGCGTCATATAGCGCAGCGCAAGCCGGTCCGCCTCCAACTCCTGGTCGCGCGAGTAATCCTGCAGGTAGGCCTGCGCTCCGTAGCCTGCGAGATTGGCCGCCACCGGCGGTACACCGAAAAACAGGCCGAGGACGCTGAGCGCAGAGACGCCGAGGTTGGTCGCCACCGACTGACTGTACTGCTGCGCAGGGTGTCGGGCGACCACATGCCCAAGTTCGTGCGCGAGGACGCCCGCCATCTCCGCCTCGTTGCTGGCCAGCGCCAGCAGGCCGCGCGTCACATGGACATAGCCACCCGGTAGGGCGAAGGCGTTGATCGTCTCGTCATCGAGGACCGTGAATGTATAGCTGGCGTTCGGCGCTTCCGTCTGCCGGGCCAGGGACTGGCCGACCCGATCAACGTAGGCGTTCAAGTCCTTATAGGTGTACGTGCCGCCAAATTGCTGCACTAGCTTTGGNNGATGCTGCTCGGTGCCGACCCGCTTTTCCTCCTCGGGCGACATGAACGCGGTAAAGCTCGAGCCGCCGGTCGCCGGATTGGACGTACACGCTGCGATCGGACCGACGGCGATGATAAGGCAAAGAAGAGCGGTGAGGTGGCGCATAATCACCCCAATTAGAGCGCTCATGCCGGGCGCGCAAGATCTGCGCCGGCAACACGATGATGTCTGCGTTACGCTCCCTCTGCCGGCCCGCTGACCCCCGCCTCGGCAAAGGTTGCCATGCCCAGATGACAGCACACCGCCGCCTTGACCACAGCAACCGCAAGGACAGCACCACTTGCCTCGCCCAGCCGCATGCCGAAATCAAGCAGTGGCGCCATCTGCAGACACTGCAGCAGCAGCGTATGCCCGGGTTCTGCCGACCGATGCCCCACCTGGCAATGATCGAGGGCACCCGGTGCCTGGACGGCCAGAACCGCCGCCGCCGCTGTCGCCGCGTAGCCATCGAGGATGACCGGCACTCGGCGTAGGCGCGCACCCACCACGGCGCCGGCAATCGCCGCCAACTCACGCCCGCCTAGACGGCGCAACAGATCGAGCGCATCCGTTGCCGCCGGTCGGTGCAGCGCCACCGCCCGGCCGACAACCGCAGCCTTCATCGCTAGTCTTTCGGCATCAACGCCGGTGCCCGGACCGGCCCATGCCTGCGGCAGACCGTGGAACAGGCCGTGGGCAAGCGCCGCGGCAGCGGTGGAATTGCCGATTCCCATCTCGCCAAGGCAGAGCAGGTCCAGATCACGATCGGCCGCAAGGAAGCCGACGTTGAGCGCTGCGAGCAGTTCATCCTCGCGCATCGCCGGCGCCACAGTGAAATCAGCGGTGGGCTGCTCCGGCTGCAGCGGAATGACGTCAAGATCGACGCCCTGCGCCCGGCACAGCTGATTGATCGCCGCCCAGCCCTGTCGGAAGCTGGCGATCATCTCGTGGGTGACCGCGGGTGGATAGGCCGACACCCCTTGAGCGGCGACGCCGTGGCTGCCGGCGAACACCAGGGCGCCGATGCGATCGGCGGCCGGCGGCGAGCGACCCTGCCATGCTGCCAGCCAGGCACTGAGTTCCTCAAGCCGGCCAAGGGCGCCCGGCGGCTTGAGCAATGCCGCTTCGCGCGCCTGCACTGCGGTTATTGCCGCAGTGTCCGGACCGGGAAGGCTTGCGAGAAGGCTATGAAACGCCTGAAGTGAAGGCATGGGCGTCAGGGATGTCATCCTTTGTTCCTCTTTGTGCGTTGCGCGTTTGCTTTCGCCAAGGTTTCTCCTATAACCGCCAACAATGACGAAAGTCGCCTATCGCCTGGGAAGACGTGAGTGACCATGTACATGAAGCCTGCGGAGCTCGTCAGCCCGCCGTCAGTGATCGAGCGCCTTTGGCGGGATCTCTGCGTCGCCCTCGGCTTCCTGACGGTTTTGCCACTCACCTCGCTGGCGCAGGTGCAACCGTCCCTGGATGACGAAGACAACGCGACGATGAGACTGTCACATCCTTATCGGCCGCATCCGCCGTCGGACAGGGATTTCTCGCGTCGGCCAGCGCCTTGTTTCCGCTGGTGGGTATCGGCGTCGGCACGGCGGCAGCGCTGGCGCTGCTGGCGTCCTTCCACATTGGTCTGCATCCACTTGCGTGCGCCCTCCTCGCCCTGACCACCTCGATCATCCTCACCGGAGGGCTGCATGAGGATGGCCTAGCCGACTTCTTCGACGGCATCGGCGGCGGCCGTACGCTGGAGCGTCGGCTGGAGATCATGCACGACAGTCATCTCGGCAGTTTCGGTGCGTTGGCGTTGGTCTTCGGCGTCGGTCTTCGCGCCTCGATTCTTACCGGCGTATATTCCCCCGATACCGCCGCGCTCGTGGTCATCGCCGGCGCCACCCTGTCGCGCGCCGTCCTGCCGGGCCTGATGCGCTGGCTGCCGCCCGCCCGAGCCGACGGCCTTGCCGCCGCTGCCGGCAGACCGGAGCCGGCACACATCGCCGTTGCCACTCTGATCGCCATCGTCACCGCGCTCGCCACTCTCGGCTTCTGGGCGGCAATGAGTGCCATTGCCGCGGCGATCCTGGCGGCAGTCATCGTCGGCATCGTCGCTCGTCGCATGATCGGCGGCCAGACGGGAGACGTCCTCGGCGCCGCCCAGGTGATCGTCGAAATCGCCGTCCTCGCCACCGCGGCGGCGACCGTCGGCGGCAACGGGTAGCGCCTCGGTGACCGCGGCAACCACCACTTGGTGGTGGGTTCGCCACGCGCCGGTGCCGGGTCGTCCCGGTGTCATCTACGGTCAGATGGACGTTGACTGCGATACCGCCGATACCGGCTCACTGCAGGCGCTCGCCCATGCCTTGCCCGCGGATGCGTGCTGGCTGACCACACCGCTGAAGCGCACTCAGCAGACGTATGCCGCCATCGCCGCTGTTGCGTCAATGCCGCCACCCGTTCCCGAAATCGATGCCGGCCTGGTTGAACAAACTTCGGCGCCTGGCAGGGACTCGACTGGTCAGCGATGCAAGCGCGCGACCCTGCCGGCTACGCCGCTTTCTGGACCGACCCGACACGAAATGCCGCACCTGGCGGTGAGAGCTTCGCTCAGGTGATGCAGCGGGTAGCGGCGGCGATCGACCAGCGCTCGCACGCGCAGCCAGCGCGGACGATCGTTGCCATCGCCCACGGTGGCAGCATCCGCGCCGCGGTCGCGCACGCGCTTGGGCTCACGCCGGAAGCGGCGATGGCCATCGTCATCGACAACCTCTCGATCACCCGCCTGACCCTGCTGCCGGAAGCGCTCCTTCAGCGCAAGGGCGGTCAATGGCGGGTGGAGATGGTCAACGCACCCTGCCGCTGGATTCCCCCTGCCGGTTCGTGCTAACGACTAGCTATCGTGTTGGAACAGGGAAGCTGGTGCGCGCGACCTCGCGCCAATCCGGCGCTGCCCCCGCAACTGTGAGTGGTGAGACCGCGGTCGATGATCCCTTGGCGCTGAGGCGCCGGGACTACCACTGGCGCTGAGGCGCCGGGAAGGTGGCCGCGGTCGATGATCCCGAGCCAGGAGACCTCGCCCGCACGCTGTACGGCCAACGTCCTCGGGTGGAGGAGACGCGTTTCGTGTTGGATGCAAGTATTTCGCAGCTACCGGCGGTCACCCTCGTCCTCGGCGGTGCCCGTTCGGGCAAGAGCGCCTATGCCGAGGCGCTGATCGGTCATGCGGTCGAAGCCATCTATCTCGCCACGGCCACAGCTGACGACGACGAAATGCGCGAGCGCGTTCGTCTGCACCAGTCCCGCCGCGGCAGCGCTTGGACAACGATCGAGGAACCGCTCGATCTGGCATCGACCCTCGTCCGCGCCACCGCATCCGGCCGGCCGGTGCTGGTGGACTGTCTGACGCTCTGGCTCAGCAACCTGATGGGCGAAGATCGCGCCGTCGAAGCGGAGACGGAGCAATTGATCGCCACCCTGCCCCGCCTCGCCGCTCCCGTCGTCTTCGTCGCCAATGAAGTGGGCCTCGGCATCGTCCCGGCAACACCGCTCGGCCGCGCCTTCCGCGATGCTGCCGGTCGCCTCAACCAGGCCGTTGCCCGCGCCGCCGACCGGGTGGTGTTCGTCGCTGCCGGGCTGCCCCTCGTGCTCAAGGAGCTCCGCGCATGAAGATCCCCGCCACCGTCATCACCGGCTTTCTTGGTGCCGGCAAGACGACGCTGATCCGCCACCTGATGAGCCGGGCCAAGGGGGCCCGCATCGCCATCCTGATCAACGAGTTCGGCGATCGTGGCGTTGATCGCGAGATGCTGCTGGGCTGCGGTATCGACGGCTGCAGCGACGACAATATCGTCGAACTTGCCAACGGCTGCATCTGCTGCACCGTCGCCGACGAGTTCGTACCGACGATGGAAAAGCTGCTCGCCCGCGAGCCGCTACCCGACCACATCATCATCGAGACATCCGGTCTGGCGCTGCCGAAGCCGCTGGTCCAGGCCTTCAACTGGCCGGAGATCCGCACCCGGCTGACCGTCGATGGGGTGATCGCGCTGATCGATGCGCCGGCGCTGGCCGATGGCCGCTTCGCCGACGATCCCGAGCGGCTGCAGGCGCAACGCGCCGCCGATCCGGCGCTGGCTCATCCTTCCCCTCTGGTCGAACTATTCGAGGACCAACTGGCGTGTGCCGACCTCGTGGTGCTCAACAAGTCGGATCTGGTGGATTCTCCGACTCTGGCCAGCTTGCAGGATGATCTCGCCAGCCGCGTCGGCAACGGCACCAAGGTGATTGCCACCCGCCAGGGGGCACTCGACCCGCGCGTTGCCCTCGGCCTCGCCGCCGCCGCCGAGGCGTCGATCGAGCACCGTCACTGTCATCACGACGAGGACGGCGAAGACGACCACGATCACGACGAGTTTGCCAGTTTTGTTGCCACCTTTGGCGCGGTCGGCGATCCTGCCGAGGTGGAGCAACGCATCCGCATCGTCGCTCCTGCCCACGATGTGCTGCGGGTCAAGGGCTTCCTCCATGTCACCGACAAGGCACGACGGCACGTGGTGCAGGCGGTCGGTGGCCGGATCGACCGCTACTACGATCGCGCCTGGACCACAGGCGAAGAGCGGCGCAGCGAACTGGTGGTGATCGGCAAGAAGGGCCTCGATTGCGAAGCCGTCACCGCCGTGTTGACCGCCTGACCTGACCCGACTGATCCCCCGGCACCTCCATGCACCTCCTCGCCGCCATCCCCGGTGCCGTTCCCGACGGCGTTGCCGTTGATCTGGACCAGCCACCGGGCGACATCGTCGTCCTCTCTGCGGCCGACAGTGAGCTTGCCTGCCTTGCCGCCGCGCGCGGCAACCTGGGTGACAGCTTCCCGTCGGTCCGCCTCGCCAGCCTGCTGCAGCTCAACCATCCCATGTCGGTGGATCTGCACATCGAAAAGACGCTCGCTGCGGCCAAGCTGATCGTCATCCGCCTGCTGGGCGGCCGCGGTTACTGGGCCTACGGCGTCGACGAGGTTGTGCGGCTCGGCAGCGAGCGCGGCATCGCCATAGCCTTGCTGCCGGGGGACGACCAGCCCGATGCCGAACTCGCCCGACTGTCGTCGGTGGACGCCGCCGCCTGGCACCGGCTGTGGCAATATCTGGTGCACGGCGGCGTCGGCAACGCCGGCGATTTTCTCCGTTATGCGGCAACGCTGATCGGCGGCACGGCAACTTGGCAGGAACCGCGGCGGCTGCTGCGGGCGGGACTTTACTGGCCGGGGATGGCGACGCCCGGTTTGGCACAGCTCCGCGTCGCCTGGGGGCCGAANCGACCGGTGGCGGCGCTGCTGTTCTATCGGGCACTGGTGCAGGCGGGCAACCTTGCGGCAATCGATGCTCTGATCAACGCTCTCGATCGCGTCGGCTTGAACGCATTGCCGGTCTTCGTCGCCAGCCTGAAGGACCCGGTGGCCGCCGCCACGGTGGCGACCGCCTTTGCCGACGCCCCACCGGCGGTCATTCTCAATACCACCGGCTTTGCGCTGTCGGTGCCGGGCGAGGCGATGGTCGCCGGACCACTCGCCGGAACCGATTGCCCGGTGCTGCAGGTCATCTTCGCCGGTAGCGATGCCGCCAGCTGGCGCGACGGTACGCATGGGCTCACCGCCCGCGACATCGCCATGAACGTGGCGCTACCGGAGGTGGACGGCCGCATCGTCTCTCGCGCCGTCTCCTTTAAAGACGCCGCTGTCCGCGATCCGCTCACCTGCTGTCCGGTGACCGTCTATCGCCCGGAGCCGGACCGTATCGCCTTCGTTGCCGACCTTGCCGCCCACTGGGTGCGGCTACGCCAGACACCGGCCGCCGAACGGCGGGTCGCCCTGGTGCTGGCCAACTACCCCAACCGCGATGGCCGCCTCGGCAACGGTGTCGGCCTCGATACCCCGGCGAGCGTGGTCACCATTCTCGAGACCCTCGCCGCTGCCGGCTATCGGGTAGAGGACACTCCCGGCGATGGCAACGCCCTGATCGCCCGTTTGGCTGAAGGGCCCACCAATGACCTCAAGGCGCTGCCGACGCGCATCGAGCGGGAGTGGGTCTCCTTTGCCGATTACTCGCTGTTCTATTCCACCCTGCCGGCTGCGCTGCGGCAACGCATCGAAGCCCAATGGGGCTCCGCCGAAAAAGACCCCAACTTTCGCCCCGGTCGCCTCGACTGCGGCCGCATCCTCGTTGCCGCCTTCTGCTGCGGCAACGTCGCTATCGGTCTGCAGCCAGCGCGCGGTTACCACATCGATCCGACGTCGAGCTACCACAGTCCCGACCTGCCGCCGCCGCACGCTTATCTCGCCTTCTATCTCTGGCTGCGGCAGACATTCAGGGCGCAGGCAATCGTCCACGTTGGCAAGCACGGCAACCTCGAATGGCTGCCCGGTAAGGCGTTGGCCCTATCGGCCGACTGTTTCCCCGAAGCCGCGCTCGGTCCCCTGCCCCACCTCTACCCCTTCATTGTCAATGATCCAGGCGAAGGCACCCAGGCGAAGCGCCGGGCGCAGGCGGTCATCATCGATCACCTGACGCCACCTCTGACTCGCGCCGAAAGCTACGGCCCGCTGGCCGACCTTGAGCGGCTGGTGGACGAATACTACGAAGCCGCCGGCGTCGATCCCCGCCGCCTCAAGATGCTGGGAGATGAGATCCTGTCGCTCTGCCGGGTCGGCGGCTTCGACGTCGATTGTGGCATCGCCGTCGATGACGGTCGCGAGGACGCACTCACCAAGCTCGATCGCTATCTGTGCGAACTGAAGGAACTGCAGATCCGCGATGGTCTGCACGTATTCGGCCATGCACCGACCGGAGTGCAGTTGCGCGACCTGCTGCTGGCACTGGTGCGGACGCCACGGGGAAGTGCCGCCGGCGAGGCCTCACTGCTGCGGACGCTGGCAAAGGATCTTGCCCTCGACGTCGACCCGCTCACCGCCGATCCGGCGATGCCTTGGAAGGGACCACGGCCGCCGGTGCTGGCGGAAGGACCACCCTGGCGCACCACCGGCGATACCGTCGAGCGGCTGGAGGGTCTGGCTGCGGCTCTGGTCGGCGGCGAACAGCTGCCGGCACCGGCATGGACGGCGACCGCAGCCGTGCTTAGGTCGATCGAGGATCGGCTTCGCCCCGCCGTCACCGCCTGTGGTGAGTGCGAACGAGCGGCGCTGCTGACCGGCCTCGATGGCCGGTTTGTCGCGCCGGGGCCATCCGGTGCCCCGACCCGCGGCCGGCCGGACGTCCTGCCCACCGGGCGTAACTTCTACTCTGTTGACACCCGCACCGTTCCGACGCCAGCGGCGTGGACACTTGGCTGGAAGTCGGCGGCACTGTTGCTCGAGCGCTATGCCCAGGACCATGGCGACTGGCCGCAACACCTTGCCGTCACCGCCTGGGGAACCAGCAATATGCGCACCGGCGGCGACGACATTGCCCAGGCCTTGGCGCTTATCGGNCTGCCGCCCACCTGGGACGAAGCGTCGCGGCGGGTCACCGGCTTCGAGGTGCTGCCAGCGGGCGTCCTCGGCCGGCCGCGCGTCGATGTCACCTTGCGCATTTCTGGCTTCTTTCGCGACGCTTTCCCCAACCTGATCGATCTGTTCGATGCGGCGGTGCGCGCCGTCGCCGATCTTGACGAGCCGCCGGCCGACAACCCCCTCGCCGCCCGGGTGGGCGCGGAACGACGGCGGCTGGCCGGAGACGGCATAGACGAGGCCGAAGCCGAACGGCTGGCCGGCGCGCGGGTGTTCGGCTCCAAGCCGGGCGCCTACGGGGCCGGTTTGCAGGCGCTGATCGACGAGCGCGGCTGGCAAACCGACGCCGATCTCGCCCGCGCCTATGTCGCCTGGGGCGGCTATGCCTACGGCGGCCGGCTCGCCGGGCAAGCGGCGCATGCCACCTTCGAAAGCCGGCTCAAGGACATCGAACTGGTGGTGCAGAACCAGGACAATCGCGAACACGACCTGCTCGACTCCGACGACTACTACCAGTTCGAAGGCGGAATGACGGCGGCAGTGCGAGTCCTTTCCGGCACACAGCCGGTGGTCTTCCACGCCGACCATGCGCGACCCGAGCAACCGGTGATCCGCACCCTTGAAGAAGAGGTTGCCCGCATCGTCCGCGCCCGGGTGGTCAACCCGAAGTGGATCAACGGCGTCATGCGCCATGGCTACAAGGGCGCCTTCGAGATGGCCGCAACGGTGGATTACCTGTTCGCCTTTGCCGCCACTGCCCATTGCGTCAAGGATCACCACTTCGATGCGGTCTATCGTGCCTACATCGATGACGATGCGGTGCGCGATTTCCTCGCCGCCAACAATCCCGCGGCGCTGATGGAGATGAGCGAGCGGTTGCTCGAAGCCCAGACGCGCGACCTGTGGCGGCCGAGCAGTAACGGCGCCGCCGGCGTACTGCAGCAACTGGCAAAGGGTGTGGTTGCGCCATCCGTCTGAGCCTGCGGTTTGGCCTGGAGATGCATCGAGGCAAGAGGCGCCCACGCACAGGCACTGCAGACATCTGCAGCACAGTGCTCGATCTCTGATCGGCTCCCCACCATCTCTACAGGACAACAATCGTCGGCAGGCGCCGCATCGCTAAGGAGCCGCGTCGATCGCGCGACTAGGGCTTAGCGTCGGCTACGGATCAACAGGGATGCAAGGAGAGCTCTGATGGTGCATGCGTCAACGGCCGGACAGTTCGCCGACAAGACCGTGGTGATCACCGGCGGCACAACCGGTATCGGCTTCGCTACCGCCCAACGCTTCCTGGCCGAGGGCGCCAACGTGCTCATCACCGGACAAAGCGATGCGCGCGTCGAGGCGGCGGTGCAGGAACTCGCCAACGGTGTCGTCGGCTTCCGTGCCGATGTGCGGTCGCTGCACGACCTCGATTTGCTGGCGACCTCCACCAAGGAAACGTTCGGCAGCGTCGACGTGCTGTTTGCCAACGCCGGCGTCGGCACCTTCCCNACGACGATTGATTGCGTCGATGAGGCCGATTTCGATTTTCAATTTGATATCAATGTTAAGGGACTGTTCTTCACCGTTCAGAAGCTGCTCCCGCTAATGGGAGCCGGCGGCAGCATCATCCTCAACTGCTCCGCCGTGCACAGCAAGGGACTGGCTACGGCGAGCGTTTACGCCGCAACCAAAGCCGCCGTCCGCTCGCTCTGCCGCAGTCTAGCTATGGAACTGGGACCGCAGGGGATCAGAGTCAACACCGTCAGTCCGGGACTGATCCCGACCGCTTTTCAGGCGAAGATGGGGATGACGCCCGAGGCGTTCAGCGGCTTCGAGGGCTTCGTCAAACAAGCGGCGCCGCTGGGCCGCGTCGGCACGGCCGAGGAGATTGCCGCAGCCGTCCTCTATCTTGCCGGCAGCGAGTCGAGCTACGTCACCGCCGCCGACCTCCTGGTGGACGGCGGCTACATGAGCGTCTGAGCCCAGCACCACCGCTTGCGAACACGATCAGCGAGCGCATTCATCTGTGCCGTCGCGTACTGACGAATGCCTCGCTCGAAGCGAGGAAACGGTTCAGCTGACATCGCGGCTGGTGGGCCGCTCATTCGTTGCGGTCGCGTTTACGCAGTTCGATCTCCCAATTCGCTAGACCGTTGGCCAGCACCGGGATCATTTCCGCCGTCAACCACACCAACAGGATCAAGACATTCAGCTCTGCCAACATTTCCATTCACCAATCCCCGTCGAGCCGCTGCTACGGCGTCGGATTGCATGCCCGCGTCTCACGTTGAGTTCCATGGCCGCCGACACACTTCCGATGCGCGCCCGCTGACTATGCGGAAAGAAGGGTTGCGTTTTGGTAAGCAGCCCCTCCAATCGTGGCACTGCAGCGACGGTGTTGATCGCACCTGACCGGCAAATCCTGCCGGTGGTGGTGGCGAGTCTTGCCCACCACTCCCGCCCTCTTCGATTTTTAACCTTTACAATTCAGCAAGTTAGCTCCGGTCGCGGCTGGCACGGAACTGGCACTGTCATGCCCGAGGCAGCGATCCGAGAGACAAGGCGATCTGAGAGACAGGGCAATCCGCATGGGCAAAGCACAGATGATCGGCAAGGCAGCGATGGCAGAGGAGAACGAGCGCCGCCTCACCCTGGTGATCTTCGCCCAGCGGCGGGTGATGGCGGCCATCTCCGAGGCGGTGATCAGCGCCAGTAGCGGCGCGGTAACCTACGGCAGGATCGGCGGAATGAACCGCGGCTGCAGCGGTGCCGCGCCGATGGCAGTGTCGCTCAACGGTGCGTTCTGACGGCGCGTCAGCTTGAATAGTCGTTGGTGCAGATGGCGTCGGCACGGCGCGCCATCTCGGCGCCGTAGTCGGTCCAGATGCCCTGGCCCCAGTAGCGGTAGCAGCTCGTTTCGGCCGAAAGCAGGTGGTACAACGCGTTGCGGTAGCGCGTCTCGTCAGTCTTCAGGTTAGGCCGCTTCAGCACCCGCTCGTAGAAGTCGGAACTGGCCTTGTCCATCGGCGCGAGTACGTTCTCGTAGCCCTGCACCCAGGAGATGTTGTTGGTCCAGCTGCCGCCATCCATGTTGAAGCGGCCATCCTCCTTCTTGCACGTCTCGATCACCGTGGCGAGCTTCTGCGGCCCGTCGCCCGGCTGCATCTTGTCCCAGATCCGCTTCTGGAAGATCGGCTGCACCACCGGCAGATCGGCCGGGGTAATCCCGGCGGCGAACAGGTGTTCGAGGTATTCGGTACCGTTCATCAGCGGCGTTTGCGAGTGCGAAGCCTCGCGCACGCAGTCCATGAACTTGCCCGGGAACTCGTTCATCATCACCCCACCGTTCTCGCCGTCGGCGATCTGGCTCACCAGCGGCGGCACGCTCTTGCCCGCCAACTGCCAGCGATCAAGGCTCTTCGCCTCGTAGTAGGGCTGCATCTGCGCCACCAACTTGGTGTCGGAGCCCTGCGTCTTGATCAGAGCGATGATTTCCGCCGTCTCGCCGGTCGAGCTGTGGACGACGAGGCGGTGCGGCAGGTGCTTCTGCTCCGGCCCATGGCCGTTCTCCGGCTGCTCCACCGTGTGCTCCTGCACCAGCATCCAGGTGAAGCCGCAGTCCACCAGCGTCTTGATGTAGGCGTAGGCAACGTCCGGATGGTTCGGCATCGCCATCTCTGACGGCGAGAACCCGCGGATCCGCTCCATCGCTTCCATGCCGAAGATGGCGGCGAAATGGTGCTGGAAGGCGCGGACGTGCAGGCGGAAGTCCTGGATCGGCGTCGATGGTGCCACCGCATGCCCCCAGGGGCAGCCGAGCCATTCAACGCAACGACGGTAGTCGGGGTTCATGGTGACCCCCTTCAGCGCATCGATGACGTGGTGTTCGCCCATATCGCGCAGTCCGTGCAGCAGGGTGCCCGAGTATTCGAGCATCACCCGGGGCTCCTTGCCTTCGTGCACCAGTTGCGGGACGAACTCGCCGATTCGCTTGTAGCACCAGACGAAAGGACCGGCGTTGTAGTTGTCGCCGATGCCCTGGTTGTCCATCATGTACTTGAGATTGCTGATGATCCGTGCGGTGCGAAGATCGCCGCCACCGGCCGGAATCAGCGGCTGATGCATATGCAGCGCAATGGTCGCCGCCGATTTGATCGACGCAAAATCGATCCGACTTTCCGGGCGAAAGACCTCACGATCCGCCGCTGCGGCGATTGCCGCGGCGATGTCCTCTTCGTGACCCGCCAGATTGGGAAGGCCGTCGACGTATTCCGGGAGTGCAATCATCGGGCGTTAGTCCCTGCATGGCGACTGACTTAATCAAAACGTGATTGACGAGGCGGATGAGTCGCTTTCTCCGCCCCCAATTTTGCCGACATAGAAGCAAGCCGGCAGTCTGCCATCAAGGAGATAAACGGCGATGCGCCCAGATCGCCATCCGGCGCTAGCGGGGCGCCAGCGAAACAGGGGAACCGCGCAGCCGGTCCGCCAGTGCCTGGCAAAACCGGCTGCGCGGGGCAAGAACAGCCCTATCCCCTACTGAACAACGACGAACTCGATCCGCCGGTTCTTGAATCGCCCGTCCGGCGTATCGTTGCTGGCCACTGGATGCGTGTCACCAAAGCCGTGGGTGACAATCATCGCCTCCGGCACGCCATTCTCGATCAGGATCGCCCGTACCGACTGGGCACGCTGTTCGGACAACAGCTGATTCGCCGCCGGATCGCCAGTGGAGTCGGTGTGGCCATCGATCTCGATCACCGTCGTCGGCGGCGCCGCCTTGATCGACGCAGCGATCTTCTCAAGCAGAGCCCGACCATCGGTAGCCACCGTCGCGCTGTCGGTCTCGAAGTTGATAATTGCCAGATTGAGCGCTTTCACCAGGTCGGCACCGGTGAAGCCAGCCTTCAATTGTCCCAGCGCCGCCAATGTTGCGTCACGCGCGCTGGCGATCGCCGCCATTGCCCGGTCCCCCAGGGAGCCGAAGATAAAATCCTCACCGAANNAAATTGCCCGCAGGCGGCCCTGCAATCCCGTGATCTGCCCGTCCGGCAGCCCACCGAGGAAGACTCCCTTGCCGTCGAACACCGCTTCGACGCCCGGGATCTTCAATTCGTGCAGTGCCGCCTTCAGCTTGTCGAACCACACCGCCGGGGCGAAATTCGGATCGACGGAGATGAGGCCGGAGATGTTACCCTCGCCGAACACCTCCTTCAGCGTCGCCACGATCGAATCCCGCGTCGCTTCACTGTTCACCGTTCCGCCGTAGCGGATTTGGTTGTTGGCGTTGGTGATCGACAGCTTTGCCGGAAGCTGCGCCACTGGCGACGGCGTCACGGTCGATGTCCCGGCCGTGGTCACCTTGCCGGTTGGCGTGTACCAACTGAAGTAACCGGCGATCCCGAGCAGCGCGAGCAGCCCGACGATCCACCACAGCTTATTGGAACTACCTTTTGCCGCCACCGCCGTCGCCGGCTCGGCGGTGAGCATGGCGCGCGCTTCGGCCGGCAACGCTGCCGGTACCTCGCCCTTCGGCGTCAGCAAATCCACAAGGCGGGGAATGAGAAAAGCCACCGGCGCCGCCAACGCCGACGCACTCAGGCCGATGCGGCGGCCGATCTGTTCGAGAAAGCCCGTACCGAGCACACGGTCCAATTGGCCCGGCTGCAGCGGCAGGTTCTCTCCTGTGCCGAGCCACGAAGTGACCAGGCCCCCGAGACCCGCCGCCTTGAAGCGATCGAGAAAGCCGCCGAGGCCGCCCGGCGACTCTGTAATGATCCGCAGGGTTTCACGGATCAGCGGTGCTGCCCGGCCCTCCAGGTTGAACCGCTTGCCGAGTTCGGCAATCAGCGCGTCGAACAACGCCATCTCTCTGCCTCCTCCAACGATCGACTATCTGAATGTCGGGAACGCCTGGTATCGCCGGCGTTCCAAGGTTGGCCCGTTCCGTGCTTTTTTTCTTTTTCGCTACTTTTGCGCGCACATAGGAAGACGCTTTTAGCCTTGCCGTCCGCCCATGTCAAAAGACGGATGATGCAAAGAGAACAAATTCTTTCGGTCATCGCCCTAGTATCGGCATCTGCGCGGATTTGGGATCGCTGCCCTTGCCTGCGGCGCCTCTCCCAATCTAAGCTTGGCGTGTGCAAGGTAAGGTGGCGAAATGGGCGAAGCGGGGGCGCCAGCACACGAGCGGGAGATCGATGTCTTCGTCAGTCGGGCGGGAGCGGATGCCGAGTTCGCCGCGCTGAGCGCCGCCGGCAATCCCACCTTTCGCTGGCTCAACGCCTGCTTGGCAACCTCAAGCCAGCCTGCGCGGCACCTTCCACGCCATCGCCTAAGCGAAGTGTCCTGCGTAATCAGGTGACGACTTTTTCGGGCCGTTTTTCACCTGTTCCATTTAATTTCACGGCCCTCCGGTTGTTGCCGGTAGTCGCCAGGCGCAGTGGGCAGCCGACGAGACGGACGTCACGCTTCAGGGGTTGGGCGACGCCGGTGCTGGGGCGGCTATGGCCGCGGCGCTACCGTTGTAGCCGGCTGATCGCTGTCGGTGGCGAAGCCAGCGGCGAGCTCTGCCGCCCGGACCAAGGCGCGTGCCTTGTTGACACACTCCTGGTACTCGAACGCCGGATCGCTATCGGCGACGACACCACCTCCGGCCTGAGCATAAAGCACGCCGTCCTTGATCACCGCCGTGCGCAGGGCAATGCAGGTGTCCAGTTCACCGTTGGCGCCCAGATAGCCGATACAGCCGCCGTAGATGCCGCGACGCTCCGGTTCGAGGTCGTCGATGACCTCCATCGCCCGCACCTTCGGTGCTCCGGAGACGGTTCCGGCGGGAAAGCCGGCAAACAGCGCATCGAGGGCATCGTAGCGCGGGTCCAGGTCGCCTTCCACATTGGAGACGATATGCATGACGTGCGAATAGCGCTCGATGATCATCTTCTCAGTCACCCGCACGGTCCCGAGCTGAGCGACGCGGCCCACGTCGTTACGGCCAAGGTCGAGCAGCATCAGATGCTCTGCCAGTTCCTTCGGATCGGCGATCAGGTCTTCCGCCAACCGACGATCCTCTTCGGGGGTAAGGCCGCGCGGCCGGGTACCGGCAATCGGCCGGATAGTCACCTTGCCGGCACGCACCCGAACCATGATTTCCGGACTCGAACCGACAACGCAGAAGCCAGCGAAGCGCAGGAAGAACAGAAAGGGAGAGGGGTTCAGACGTCGCAGCGCGCGATAGAAGGCAAACGCGTCGCCTGGCACCGGCATGCGGAAACGCTGCGAAGGCACCACCTGGAAGATGTCGCCGGCGAAGATGAGTTCCTTGGCGGCGGCGACAGCCCGATAATAGTCGTCCCTGGCAAAGTTGGATTGCGGCGAAAGCGTCGGCGTCGCCGGCAAGTCAATCGTCCGCCGGCCCGGCACCTGTCCTTCGAGGCGAGCGGCAACAGCGTTGAGGCGACCGGTCGCCTTTGCAAAGGCCGCATCTGCCGATGTCGCCTGCTCTGCCCAAACGGGCGTAACGATGATGATCTTGTCTTCCACGTTGTCGAAGACGGCGATCACCGTCGGCCGGAGAAACATCGCGTCAGGGACCGCGAGCACGTCAGGCTTCGTCGTCGGCAGGTTTTCGATCAGGCGGACAACTTCATATCCCAGGTAACCGAACAACCCCGCCGCCATCGGCGGCAGTTGCTGCGGCAAATCGATGCGCGAGGCGCGGAAAAGTGCCCGCAGCGACTGGATAGCGCCCGCACGTTCGCCGATCGGACAAGGATTATAGGCGTCCGCATCGATTGACGGTGACCAATTGATCTCGGCACGGTTGCCGAAGCAGCGCCAGACCACGTCCGGGTCAATGCCGATAAAGGAGTACCGGCCGCGGACAGCACCGCCCTCCACCGACTCCAGCAGGAAGCAGTTCACACCATCGCCAGCGATCTTCAGCATCGCCGAAACAGGTGTTTCAAGATCGGCAACCAGTTCCGCCCACACCACCTGCGGACGTCCAGCCGTGAGCGCCGCATCAAAGTCGGGCCGGTCAGGAAAAAAGCGCATGGTCAGGGCGCCTGATTATTGATCTCGTCGAGAACCGCTTGATTGATCCGAACCGGATGTCGAGCGCGCAGCGCTTCGAGGTATTGTGCCACCACGTCATCACGCAGTTGATCGAGGCCCTTGCTGCGCTCTTCATCGAGAACTGCCGCTGAGGCATCTCCGCTCGTGGCCGCGTTCCGCCGTGAAACGACGACGTAAATGGCCTCGTCGCTGGGAATCGACAACACGTGACCGGCCGGTGCCTCCATCGCCTGCCGGATCACCGGCACCGGCAACGTATCGGCAGGTGGAGTGCCCAGACGGCTGAAGGGCCCGGCTTTTGCCGGCTTCAGGCCAAAACTGGCGGCGGCATCGGCAAGACTGCCACTGCCGCTGCGATCGACAAGCTGTTGCGCCATCTCGCGCGCCTTTTGCATCCTTTGATCGCGCAGCCAAGCCGCCTGAACGGCATCGCGCACATCGGCGAAGGGCCGCAGCACCGATGGCTGCACGTCATCAACCCGGATCAGGAACAAGGTTTCCCGGTCTGCCTCGACGAGCGAACTCGGGATCCCCTTCGGGGAGCTGAAGACCGTCTGCACCAGCTTCGGCGGCAGCCCCCNCAGCATCTTGCCGTCGGCATCGTTGCCGAGCGAGTCGATCGCATCCAGGGTGCGCGGCTTCAATCCCAGTTCTTCCGCTGCCGCCTCCAGCGACTTACCGCGGCCGACTGCCTCTTCCAGCCGGTTGCCCAGATCGATCATCTGGTCGTTGGCCTTTTCCTCGGCCAGTTGCCGCGAAAGCTGCTCGGAGACCTCAGCCAAGGGGGCGGTGGTCCCCGGCTCAATCGTGACAACCTCGATCAGATGCCAGCCGAGGGAACTTTTGACCGGGTCGCCAGCGACCCCGCGGCGCGCCCGAANAACGGCGGCGCGCAGTTCCTCCGGCAGGCCGCTGCCACTGATCGGCCCCAGCGTCGCCAGTGCGGGTGACCCTGCCTCGGGCGATTTGGCGACCTCATCCCAATTGTGACCCGCCTTCAGTCGTTCTGCCGCCCAACGCGCCTTTGCCTCGTCGGCGAACAGCATCTGGCGGAAGGTGCGCCGTTCGGGCCGCACGAACTCGTTGATCCGCTCGTCGTAGGCCGTCTTGAGGTCTGCCGGGTCGATCTTGACCTCTTTAGCCAGATCGGCTGCAGCGATGATGATCGCCGTCGCCTTGCGAAACTCCGGTCGCCGATAATCCTCGCCGTGCGCCTCATAAAACGCCTGCAGTGCAGCATCATCAGCCGCTGCGTCAACCTTCATCGCCTCGAACTTCACCACCACGTAGTCCAGGTCGCGTTGTTCGGCGAAGTAGGACTCCAGCGTATGCACAAGTGCCTGCGGCAACACCACACCGGCTTCGACGGAAGTGACCAGGGCACGGGCCGATACTTCGGTACGCAGGTCGTTGAAGAACCCTGCCTGGGTTCGCCCAGNCCGTTGGATGAAGGCCTGCAACGCAGCGTTGTCGAACTCCCCGGTAGCAGTGCGAAAACGCCGGTCGGCCAGCAACGTCTGGCGCAGAACATCGTCGCCGGTGCGAATACCGAGCGCGTCTGCTTCTGCCTGCACCAGCGCCCGGCTGACCAACTGGTTCAGCACCGAGCGGGAGATGCCAAGCGAGCGGATCGCTGCCGCGTCCAGGCTTTCGCCAAAGGACTGCTGCAGCTGGCGCACGGTCGCACGCATTTCATTATCGAATTCCGTTCGGCCAATCTCCCGTTCACCCACCTTCGCAACCCAGCCGCCGGACGAGTGCGGACGGAACACGTCGGCGACGCCCCAGATAACAAAGCTGAGCATCAGCAGGGCGAACAGGATCTTGACGACGATTGAGTCGGCGTACTTACGAATGTCAGCGAGCATGATCTCGGAGAAAATGCGGGTTACGCTGGATCGGCGCGCCATTAATCTCAGTGGCGACCCTGGCAGCAGGATGAGCGCCGACGATGTTCTACTCGTGTAGCATGCCGCTTGGAAACCGCCAAGACCGGCGGCAGCCGGTGCATGCGGACGGCCCACCTAGCACGCTCGGTCAGCCGCCGCAATGTCGTGGGGAAAGCGGTCGATCCGGACGTATCACTGCCGTCGACCGCCGCGCCACCCCACCTGCCGCTTTGGCTACTAAGTGAACAGGAAGTCCGAGGCGTCAAGTCCAGCCAAGCTGACGCCCGCAAGGACGATCACGCCCGCACCCGCCACGTCGGCACCGAGATCGATCCATACATCACTGCCGTGCTGGGTAATGTTCAAGTCGGCGAAGGAGTTGATCGCGACGCCATAGCCATGGATTTCGATCGTATCAACGCCGTGTTCGAAGTCAAAGATCGTATCTTGGCCATTGTTGCCGCTGAAGACAAAGCGGTCGCTGCCATCACTGCCGGATAAACTGTCGTCACCGGTACCACCGAACAGCGTATCGTTGCCGCTTTACGCCATCCAGCTGATCGTTTCCGGCGCCACCATCCAGTGAGTCATTGCCGTCGAAGCCATAGAGGATATCGTCGCCATCGTTGCCGGCGAGCGTATCGTTGCCGGTCCAGCCGTCGAGATAGTCCATGCCACTGCCACCGGCGAGGCTGTCGTTGCCGGTATCACCGCTAACAACATCGTCGCCGGCGCCACCCTGCAGCGTATCGTTGCCACTCCCACCGAACAAGGCGTCGTCGCCGCTCCCACCGTCGAGCGAGTCGTTGCCGTTGTCGCCGTTCAGTTCGTCGTCATCGTTGCCTCCGGCGAGGGAATCGGCGCTGTCATTGCCGTATAAGGTGTCGCTGCCATCGCCGCCGAAGAGGGAGTCCGCACCAATCCCGCCGTCGAGAAAATCAAGGCCGGCGCCACCGTCCAACGTATCGTTGCCTACTTGGCCATAGAGGTTGTCATTACCGACGTTGCCATAGAGGCTGTCGTTACCGTCACCGCCTTGCAGCAGGTCGTTGCCGCTACCGCCATCAAGGGTGTCGTCACCGGTTGCACCAAAGAGACTGTCCTTGCCGCTGTCGCCCTGGATCAGATTATCCGCGCTGCTGCCCGTCAGGTAGTCATTGAAGGTAGAACCGATCAGGTTCTCGACGTTAAGAAACGTATCGGTGCCCGCACCCACGGTGTTCTGCGCCCCGGTGATGGCAAGCGAGACGGTAACGCCACTGCTCGCTGAGAGATAGCTGACGGCATCGCTGCCGGCACCGCCATCGAGGGTGTCATTGCCGGCGCCGCCATCGAGAATGTTGGCGCCGTCATCGCCGATGAGCCAATCGTTGAACGCCGAACCCAGCAGGTTTTCCATACCGAGGAGCAGATCGATACCGCCGCCGCCGGTATTCTGCGCGTCAGCGAGGGCGAGCGAAACGTTGACCGCTGCCGTTGCACTGGCGAAGCTTGCGGTATCACTGCCGCTGCCGCCATCGAGGGTGTCATTGCCGCCGCCGCCATCGAGAACGTCATCGCCGGTGCCACCGAACAGCGAATTCGCCCCACCGTCGCCTGTGAGGTTATCGGCGAAATCCGAGCCGATCAGGTGTTCGAAGCCGGCGATCTGCATGATGCCGGCACCGTGGGTATCCTGCAGATCGGTCTGCGCCAGCGACACGGTTACGCCGGCGGCCACACCGGCAAAGCTGAGCCGATCGTTGCCGCTGCCGCCGTCGAGGGTGTCGTTGCCGCCGGCGCCGTTGATGACGTCGTCGCCGTCGCCGCCCTGCAACAGGTTGGCGCCGTTACTGCCGGTCAGGGTGTCGGCAAAGGCGGAGCCCAGCAGATTCTCCACGTTGCTCAGCACATCGGTGCCGGCCCCCAGCGTGTTCTGCGCCCCACTCAGCAGCAGCGAGACGCGCACGGCCGCCCCCGCCGTGGCGTAGGAGACGATATCGTTGCCGCTGCCGCCATCAAGGGTGTCGCTACCCGTGCCGGCGATCAACGTATCGTTGCCGGCGCCGCCATCGATGCTGTTGGCGCCACTGCCGCCATCGATCACATTGGCGTTGGCGTCGCCCGTCAGCGTATCGGCGAAGCTCGAGCCGACGAGGTTGCGGAAGTTGGTCAGCGTGTCGGTGCCGGCCCCCAGCGTGTTCTGCGCCCCGCTCAGCAGCAGCGAGACGGCAACCCCCGCCGTTGCACTGGCGAAGCTTGCGGTATTGATACCGCTGCCGCCATCAAGGCTGTCGTTGCCGCCGCCGCCATCGAGAACATCATTGCCGCTGCCACCGACGAGGCTGTTGTCGCCCGCATCACCGCTCAGCGTGTCGTTAAACGCTGAGCCGATCAGGTTCTCGATGTTGAGCAGCGTGTCGATGCCGGTGCCGACGTTCTGGCCGCCGCTCACCGCCAGTGAGACGGCAACGCCGTTCGCCGCGCTGGCGAAGGTGACGGCATCAATGCCATCACCGCCGTCGATGGTGTCGTTGCCGAGACCGCCGTCGAGACTGTCGTTGCCGCCGCCAGCCTCAAGCCGGTTGCCGTTGTCGTCGCCGATCAGGGTGTCGGCATAGGCGGAGCCGATAAGGTTCTCGATGTTGAGCAGGGTGTCGATGCCCGCCCCTTGCGTGTTCTGAGACCCGGCAAGGGCGAGCGAGACGCGCACCGCGAGGTTGATATTGGCGTAGGAGGCGGTATCGACGCCGCTCCCACCGTCGAGGCTGTCGTTGCCTTTGCCACCGAGCAGCGTATCGTTGCCGCCAAGGCCAAACACCGTGTCGTCGCCCGAACTGGCGTCGAGCACGTTGGCCGCGGCGTTGCCGGTGATCACGTTGGCACTGGTGTTGCCGGTGCCGTCGACCGCCGCACTGCCGGTCAGGGTGAGGTTCTCCAGGTAGGTGGCGAGCGTCCAGCTGCGCGCCGTCAGCACCGTATCGGTGCCGGCATTGGCAACCTCGATCGTCAAGTCACCGGCGTCGTCGATCACGTAGGTGTCGTCGCCGGCGCCACCAACCATCCGGTCCGCGCCAGCGCCGCCATCCAGGCTGTCGTTACCGTCGCCGCCGTCCAGCGTGTCCGCCCCAGCGCCGCCAAGCAGGCTGTCGTCACCGGCAAGGCCGGTGATGATGTTGGCCTGCGTGTCACCACTGAGCGTGTCGCCGTAGTTCGATCCCGAAAGATTCTGGAAGTTGACCAGCGTATCGATGCCGGCGGCGCCGGTGTTCTGACCACCGGTTAGGGCCAGGGAGACTTGCACGCCAGCGGAGCCGCTGACGTAGCTTGCTACGTCAGCGGCTCCGCCACCGCCATCGAGACTGTCGTCGCCACCGCCACCATCGATCGTGTCGTTGCCGTTGCCGCCGAGCAGCGTATCCTGGCCGTATTTCCCGTCGAGAGAATCGTTGCCCCCGCTCCCATCCAACACGTTGTCGCCGGAACTCCCCGCGAAGGTGTCGCCGAAGCTGGAGCCGGTCAACGATTTGATCCCCGACAACAGGTCGATGCCTGCAGCACCGGTGTTCTGTCCTGTCGTAATCGCCAGAGAGACTGTGACGCCTGCTGTCGCGGTGGCATAGCTGACCAGATCGTTGCCGGCATCGCCAACGAGCGTGTCGTCGCCAGCGCCACCGATCAGCGTGTCGTCGCCGGCGCCGCCGGCCAGGCGATCGTTGCCGGTGCCGCCATCAAGGACATTATTTGTTGCGTCGCCGATAAGTGTGTCAGCGTACTGCGAGCCGACAAGATTCTCGATGTTGAGCAGTTGTTCGGTCCCCGCGCCACCGGTCACCTGATCGCCCGTCGTGGCCAACGAGACCTTCACCGCCGCGGCAGCCAAGGCGTAGTTCGCGGTATCTGTGCCGTCACCGCCGTCAAGCGTGTCGTCACCGCCACCACCGTCGAGCGTATCGTTACCGTCGCCACCGCCGAGGACATTGGCATTGCCATCACCGGTCAGTCGGTCGGCGAAATCCGAGCCGGACAGGTTCTCGATGCTCACCAGGGTGTCGACGCCGGCACCTTGCGTATTTTGCGAGGTGCTCAGTGCGAGCGAAACGACGACCGCGCTGCCGGCAGTGGCGTAGCTCGCTGTATCGTTGCCGCTGCCGCCGTCGAGGGTGTCGTTGCCGCCGGCGCCGTTGATGACGTCGTCGCCGTCGCCGCCCTGCAACAAGTTGGCGCCGTTACTGCCGGTCAGGGTGTCGGCATAGGCGGAGCCCAGCAGATTCTCCACGTTGCTCAGCACATCGGTGCCGGCCCCCAGCGTGTTCTGCGCCCCACTCAGCAGCAGCGAGACGCGCACTGCCGCCCCCGCCGTGGCGTAGGAGACGATATCGTTGCCGCTGCCGCCATCAAGGGTGTCGCTACCCGTGCCAGCGATCAGCGTATCGTTGCCGGCCCCGCCATCGATGCTGTCGGCACCGCTGCCGCTATCGATCACATTGGCATTGGCGTCACCCGTCAGCGTATCGGCGAAGCTCGAGCCGACGAGGTTGCGGAAGTTGGTCAGCGTGTCGGTGCCGGCCCCCAGCGTGTTCTGCGCCCCGCTCAGCAGCAACGAGACGGCAACCCCCGCCGTTGCACTGGCGAAGCTTGCGGTATCGATGCCGCTGCCGCCATCAAGACTGTCGTTGCCGCCGCCGCCATCGAGCACATCATTGCCGCTGCCGCCGACGAGGCTGTTGTCGCCCGCATCACCGCTCAACGTGTCGTTAAACGCTGAGCCGATCAGGTTCTCGATATTGAGCAGCGTGTCGATGCCGGTGCCGACGTTCTGGCCGCCGCTTACCGCCAGTGAGACGGCAACGCCGTTCGCCGCGCTGGCGAAGGTGACGGCATCAATGCCATCACCGCCGTCGATGGTGTCGTTGCCGAGACCGCCGTCGAGACTGTCGTTGCCGCCGCCAGCCTCAAGCCGGTTGCCGTTGGCGTCGCCGATCAGGGTGTCGGCATAGGCGGAGCCGATGAGGTTTTCAATGTTGAGCAGGACGTCGGAGCCCGCCCCTTGCGTGTTCTGTGACCCGGCAAGGGCGAGCGAGACGCGCACCGCGAGGTTGATATTGGCGTAGGAGGCGGTATCGACGCCGCTACCACCGTCGAGGCTGTCGTTGCCTTTGCCACCGAGAAGCGTATCGTTGCCGCCAAGGCCAAACACCGTGTCGTCGCCCGAACTGGCGTCGAGCACGTTGGCCGCGGCGTTGCCGGTGATCACGTTGGCACTGGTGTTGCCGGTGCCATCGACCGCCGCACTGCCGGTCAGGGTGAGGTTCTCCAGATAGGTGGCGAGCGTCCAACTGCGCGCCGTCAGCACCGTATCGGTGCCGGCATTTGCCACCTCAATCGTCAGGTCACCGGCGTCGTCGATCACGTAGGTGTCGTCGCCGGCGCCACCAACCATCCGGTCCACGCCAGCACCGCCATCCAGGCTGTCGTTGCCGTCGCCGCCGTCCAGCGTGTCCGCCCCAGCACCGCCAAGCAGGCTGTCGTCACCGGCAAGGCCACTGAGGCTGTCGTTGCCGTCACCCCCATCCAGGATATTGTCATTAGACGTGCCAATGAGTGTGTCGCTACCGTCGCTCAGAGCCACGAGAACGTTGCCGGCCATAGGACTACTCCCTCACTGCTATGGGCTGTGCGGTCCGCCCTTCGGGCGGGGCGTCAGGCGGTGTATGCTTGGGGCCTTATCGGCGGCTGCGCACCTCGCGCCGGATGCGCAGGGTGCCATCGGCTATCGGCTAAGGAACGACAACCGGCGGGTTTGCCACCATGTCGACGACCGGGCGGGTCGAACTGCCGCCGCGATAGAGTAAATCCTGCCAGTCAATCTGATCCCGGACTTTAAAGGCACTCGTCAGCTTGACGCGGGTGCTGCCGCTACGGATCAACGCGAACTTGGGATAGCCACTGGCGAGGTCGACGCTGAACGATGTCACGCCAGCCGGCGCGTTGCTCCGCGACGTGTTGGCGCTGGTAACGATCTGCAGCGTTCCGGGAGAACGCAGGAACGCGAGCAATTCGATCTGGTCCTGCGCCGGCGACTGCGAGGCAGAGCGCAATTCGAACGGAACCGGCTGTTTGGTTGGATCAGGCTGGCTTGTCGTCCACTCGATGCGGTGGAAATAATACAGCACATCCCGGCTTATCGTTGGTGCCTGCCCCGTCTTGTACCAGGTCAGGTAGTAGGCAGAGAGGTCATAGACTGCCCACTGAATGCCTGTTGACGGGCGAAACTCGGTTCCTTCTTCGCCATCATTCCAGGTGCAGAGGAAGAGCCATTCGGCGTTGCCATCAATCGCATTCTTGAATGACGCTCGCAGCGTGCCGCTGTTAGCTGCCTCGTAATAGGCAGAATTTCGCGGGCGATGATCCTGCATCCGTACCGGCGCCACATACTTCTTGCCAAGCTGCGCAAGACTGCTGACCCGGGACGCCGTTTGTTGCTCGCTAGCACTGGGCGTCGCTATTCCCCAACTGCCAATCGCCTCGGCGACAGGGGCGTAAGTGGCAACGCTCTGTTCATACGCGCGAGCACGATCAGCGTCAGATAGATATCGACACCGCGGTTCTGGAGTTCCTGCCGTAGCGATTGCCACCAGGCGGGAGTCTGCCCTTCTGGCAGGGTCGCAAAGAGGACGAGCCGACCATCGGGCATGCGCATCAACGCCGGCGCCGTGGCGAGTGAGGCGATAGCAGCGGCAATCTGCGCCGGCGTATAGCCGCCGCTTTTCAAGGATGTCACATCGAGCGTCGGGATGATCTTGAAGTCCGGGTCGATATTGTTTGCGGCTTCAAGCATATCCTCTACTTCACCCCAGCAACTGCCCTCGGTAAGGGTGCAGATACTGACCATCATCCCGTCGAGACCAATCTCGATGGCGCGCCTGAGTTCATCCTCCATGTCGCGCACTTGCCACGTGCCGGCGGGTTCACTGCGGATCGGCCGCGGCAGCGGTCGCTGCCGCATGCGCCCACCGACAGCATAGTACGCCCCGTTATTGCCGAGCGGCGCGAGTTCGTTACGTTGGTACCAGTCAACTGTGGGGTCGAGGTTATCGACCGAAACCGGCCACACATGCCAATAAGCAAATGCCTTTCGTGATGAGACGCGAAGATCACTGATCGGTGGCCGATTGAAAGGAAGAACCTGCTGGATTGGTGTATCTGCCTCCGCATCGACTGCGAAACTAATAAGCAGAGCGATCGATAAGATCAGTAGACTAGCACCCGCGCGGAATGTATTTAGGCCACAAACGCGTTTCCAGCACGTTTCATTGTTGGCACTAATCATCGCACCCACCATAAAAGAGATTATAGGGTCCTTAGCGGCTTTATGAATAGCGCATACCCTGTTTGTTTGCGCCATTTGCAAAATGTATATTACATAATCCCAACACATTTTGGAGTGAATTTTTCATGCCAACACAATTTTATGTAAATTCCATTAGCAACGATGCATGTTGTCTGGGGTTAAAATGTGTATACAGTAGCCTCTACACTCTCGAAATTACGACGTACACACACGTATCTGCCGCTGCTTCACAAAATGTGTTCATTAAGTGTACGTAAATTGATACATATTCTTCGCCATCCGGAATATACTTACATGTTTACTGAAAAGCCGTACATTTAATAGTGTTTTTTATGGCCCTTTTGGGGCATTTATTGCTTGGCGTGCGTTGACGGCCAGGGGTCAGGCAGGCAACCGCACGCGACCACCCTCTTTCCTCGCCCCATTCCCATCACCGGCATCGGCCGGCGGCGCGGCACGTCAACTCGCCGCCGCCTCAAGCGCAGGAGACGACGTCAACGTACAGTTCGCGGGAAACGGGCACCTTTTTGTAAAGGGTAAGCGGAGCTCTGACCCCACGTTGCGGCCGGTGATTGCTCGCGGATGATGGCGGCTCCCAGGACGGAGGCGCCGCGTGGATCGTTTGCCAAGTAAGGTGCCAATTAATTGGCAAAGCGCCCGTCAGGGCGAGGTACTGCCGTGGGGTGAGCGGCGGCGGCGGTGGAGCTGGGAGGAGAAGGCGCGGATCGTCGCCGAAAGTTTCGCCCCCGACGCCGTGGCGAGCGCGGTCGCCCGCCGGCACGGGCTGCACCGCAACCAGCTGTATGCCTGGCGGAAGGAGTTGCGCCAGGCGGCGGACGCGGCGACGGCGGACGCGGTACCGCTCGACTTCGTGCCGGTAGTGGTGAGCGAGGGGCGTTGTCCAGCCGGCAGTCCGGCGATCGAGATCGAGCTTGCCGGTGCTCGGGTGCGGGTGTCGCCGGGCGCCGATCCGGTGCTCCTGGCGGACGTGCTCCGGACGCTGAAGGCGCTCGGATGATCGTCCCGCCTTCAGGCGTCCGGGTGCTGGTGGCGACGCGGCCGGTCGACTTCCGCTGCGGCGCCGACCGACTCGCTTCGATCGTGCAGACGGCGCTGGGGCACGACCCCTTCTCCGGGACAATTTACGTCTTCCGTTGCAAACGATCGGACAGGCTGAAACTGCTCGTCTGGGACGGCAGCGGCTTGGTGATGGTGTGGAAACGGCTGGAGGCAGGCGTCTTTCGCTGGCCGCCGGTGACCGGGGGCGTGATGCGGCTGTCGGCGGCGCAGCTGGCGGCGCTGTTGGATGGCCTCGACTGGTCGCGGATGCACGCGCCGCGTCTCGGTCGACCGAAGAAGGCACAATAGGCTGTGCCGGCCTGCCGGGGAAGCCACAAGAACTCTGGTAAGCGTCTGGCATCGTGCTTAGAATCGCCGCTCATGACCGACCTCGACGCGATCCCCGACGATCCTTCCGCGCTGCGCGCCGCGCTGCTGGCGATGCGGGCCGAGCTCGCCGCCGAGCGGGCCCTGCGCCGCGGGCTGGAGGACCGGAACGAGCGGCTGCAGCACTTCATCCGCCAGCTGCAGCGGATGCAGTTCGGAAGGCGGTCGGAGGCGCTCGACCCCGACCAGCTGAACCTGGCGCTTGAAGACCTCGAGCAGGCGGTGGCGGAAGCCGACGCCGAGGCGGAGAAGGCCGATCCGCCGCGACGCGAGGCCCGCGCCCGCGAGCGGCGGCAGAACCGCGGCACCCTGCCCGGACATCTGCCGCGGATCGAGGTGGTGATCGAGCCGCCGACGACCATCTGCCCGTGCTGCTCCGGTGCGATGCACATCATCGGCGAGGACCGCTCCGAACGCCTCGACGTGATCCCGATGCGCTGGCAGGTGATCGTCACCCGCCGGCCGAAGTACGGCTGCCGCGCCTGCGGGAGTGCTGTGGTGCAGGCGCCGGCGCCGCCGCGGCTGATCGAGGGCGGCCTGCCCACCGAACGGCTGGTGGCGCACGTGCTGGTGGCGAAATATGCCGACCATGCGCCGCTCTACCGCCAGGCACAGATGCTCGCCCGGCAGGGTATCGCCCTCGACCGCTCGACGCTGGCCTCCTGGGTCGGCACCGCGGCGGCCGAGTTGAAGCCGCTGTGGCGGCTGCTGCGCGACGATCTGCTCGGCTCGGCGAAGCTGTTCGTCGACGAGACGCCGGCACCGGTGCTCGATCCCGGCCGCGGCCGGACGAAGACCAGCTGGTTCTGGGCGATCGCCCGCGACGACCGGCCGTGGGGCGGCGCCGATCCGCCGGCGGTGGTGTTCACCTACGCACCCGGCCGCGGCCACGCGCACGCGGCCACGCTGCTGAAGGACTTCCGCGGCATCCTGCAGACCGACGCCTATGCCGCCTACAAGGCGGTGGCCGGGGCTGCGGGCGACGAAGCGGCTGCCGGCTCCGCCGACGGCGGCGTCCTCCTCGCCCACTGCTGGGCACACTGCCGCCGGCGATTCTACGAGGTCGCACAGAAGCGGCCGGCGCCGATCGCCCATGAGGCGCTGCGGCGGATCGCCGCGCTGTACGAGATCGAGGCGGAGATTCGCGGCAGGCCCGCCTGCGAACGGCGAGCCGTCCGGCAGGCGCGGACGAAGCCGCTGCTGGACGCGATGCGGCCATGGCTCGAGCAATGCCGGGCGCAGCTGTCGAAGAAGTCGCCGCTGGGCGAGGCGATCGGCTACCCGCTGAACCAGTGGGAGGGGCTGACCCTCTTCCTCGACGACGGCCGGATCGAGATCGACTCGAACGTCATCGAGCGCTCAATGAGGCCGATTGCTCTCAATCGCAAGAACGCACTCTTCGCCGGCCATGACCTGGGAGCGGAAAACTGGGCGGTGCTGGCGTCATTGATCGAGACCTGCAAGTGGCACGCGGTCAACCCGGAAGCCTGGCTCGCCGACGTGCTCGCCCGCCTCGTCTCCGGCTGGCCGAACCGCCGCCTCGCCGAGCTCACCCCCTGGGCATGGAAGGCCGAGCAGGACGCCCTCCACCGCGCCGCCGCGTGACCCATTCCGCTGCGGCCGAGGTCAAGACCGAGCACTCTGGCAAGCGAAAAGCAGGTGCGGCCGGAGCTTCGCTTACTGTAAAGGGAGCGGACTGCAGACAGGTCGCGACGGACGTGGAAGACGAAGGAAGCTTCGCAATGGTGCAACTGGCCGCCCGCGGATCGAACTTTTGATACAAGCGTCGGTCGCGCGCGAACGCACCCCCGCGGGTAACGATTGCGGCCAGCCGGGCCGGCGGCCTTGGCCCTACCGGGGTATGAGCACGGACAGGAAGGGCGTTACGCCTGCGGCAAACGCTGACGCGCTGGCCACAGGCGCAACCACACCGCTGAACGAGACTCACTTAATGTATGTGACGTCAATTCGTGCTGGCCGTTGGCCGAAGCTTAGCCAACCACCCGCCAGGTTCCGTCCGGCTGACGGCATGCGGTGCCGAAGCCACGCTGACGCTCGCCGCCCACCGTCACCGTCTGCTCGAACTCGCGGCAATATCCACCCGAGGCGGCATCCTGATAGGTCCTGACCGGTGTCACCGTCCCGGAATTGCCGCTGTCCGGATTGTTCCAGGTGCTCGTCTGCCCCGTCGGTGCCGTTTCGAGCGCCCGCTCGGTGGTGAAGGAGGCGGTGCGCCGGTCCTGGTCGTCGAGGACACTGCCGATGGCGCCGCCGGCAAGCCCACCCAGCAGCACGCCCCCGGCGATTGCGGTTGCNNCTTGCCACCTGCCGCCGCGGCAATCNNAACCCTCCCCCGCCGCCCCCAATGCCGCGCCCGCGCCGGTCTTCGGTCCGAATTGCGGGCTGCTGAGTCCCTGTTGGCAACCACCCAGGACCAGCGCTGTCCACGCCACCACGGTTACCAGCAACCCAGCCTTCTGTATCGTCATCTGGCTCCTCATTGCCTGCAGGCGCCGCCGAGATCGGTCAGCGCGCTGTGTCAGCAAGAGGATTGGCAGCGACTATGGCCGCTCTGTGGAGGGAACTATGGCAGCAATGCCACATCTGAGTCGAAGCATTGCTCCGATCGCAGCAACGGCGTCCACAGCCATGTTGCAACGCAAAGAGTGTCACACACATCTGCTATGCGGGTGAACGTAGCTTACTCACCGGTCGCCTCGCTTTGGCGGCAACAGAACCGAAGGAGATGCGTGATGCAGCCTGAATTCGCCGCCCCGCAGAAGCAGATCCATGACCGTGCCGTGCGAATGGCAAGTGGCTGGCTGCTGACTTGGCTCGTCATTCTGGTGGCGTTGAGCTTCATCTGATGATCGCGATGCCGCCTGCAGCAACATTGCTGAAGAGCGACGCCGCGGCTGCGCCTTCACCGCGACCGGCGACGAAGGCGCACTCGCAACAAGGGATCGTCAGGCCGCGTTAGCGGCGCGGCATCAGCACGGTGTAATCGAAGTCGAGGGCAACAGACGGATCGTAATTGCCCTCGGCATCCTTGAAGGGGAAATCGGCACAAGCCTTGTCCTTGGTCGCCACCGTCCGCAGGCGAAGCGCGCCAACGTCGCTGCGGCCCGGGATCTCCATCTTGCCCAGCACCTCTGACCAGGCATAGATCGTGTGCCCGGCGAAGGTCGGCGACACGTGCCGACCGCCGTTGATCGCCACCACCTTGAAGGCGTTGGCCAGCCCGTTGAAGGACAGCGATCGGGCAAGGCTGATGATGTGGCCGCCGTAGATCAGGCGTCGGCCGAAGCGGCTCGCCTTCTGCATCATCGCGTCGAAGTGAACCTTCGCCGTGTTCTGATAGAGGCGGGTGGCGATCATGTGCTCCGCCTCTTCGATCGTCATCGCGTCCACATGGTCGATCTTCTCGCCAACCACGTAGTCGTCCCACAGGTACGGGCTGCCGGCGAGGGCCGTGTTGTAGCCGGCAACGTGAAGAGTATCGGGCACCTGCAGGTCACCTGCCGCCACCACACCCGGCAGGGTCGGCGTCACCGGCTCGGGGGCGGCTGCCGCCTCGTTCTGCTTGCGCACCATCACCCAGCGGCAATAGTCGAGCACCATCGCTCCCGTCTGGTTAACCCCGATAGAGCGCACGTAGACGACACCCGACTTGCCATCCTTGTTCTGCCGCAGGCCGATCACCGTCGATGTGGTCGAAACGGTATCGCCCGGATAGATCGGCACGCCGAAGCGGCCCTGGGCGTAGCCCAGGTTGGCGACCGCGTTCAGCGAAATGTCGGGCACCGTCTTGCCGAAAACGAAGTGAAAAGCCAGGAAGTCATCGAGCGGCGCCTCCGGCAGACCCATGCCACGAGCGAACTCCGCCGATGAGTTGATGGCAAAACGAACACCGAATAGGCCGGTGTAGAGAGCCACATCACCTGCCGTCACCGTGCGTGGCGTCGCATGAATCAGTTCCTGACCCATGCGGAAGTCTTCGAAGAAATTGCCGGGGTTGGTCTTAATCGTCATTATTCCCACCCTCACGCCCAATCGTTTCTTATGCTGACGCCCGTGCTGCCTAGAATTCGTAGGCGGCGGCCATCTCCGGATCCTTCTGCGCCACCAGGCGGGCGAGATCGACAATCACCTTCGCCTGCTTCCAGGTGGCGTCGTCCTGCATTTTGCCGTCGATCATGGCGACGCCGGAACCGTCGGGCATCGCCGCCAGGATCTTCTTGGCGAACAGCACTTCGCTCACTTCGGGGCTGAACACCCGCTTGGCGATGGCAATCTGGTTCGGCGCCAGCGACCAAGCCCCGGTGCAACCCATCAGGAAGGCGTTGCGGAACTGCGCCTCGCAGGCAGCTTCATCGCGGATATCGCCGAAGGGGCCGTAGAAGGCACGCAGCCCGTTGGACAGGCAGGCATCCACCATCTTGGCGACGGTGTAGTGCCAGAGGTCCTGCTGCGAAAAGGCGCGGGTCTCGATGCCCTCCACCGGATCGGCGAGTACGCCGTAGAAGGGATGGCCGCCGCCGACGCNGGTGGTCTTCATCCCGCGCGAGGCGGCGAGGTCTGCCGGCCCCAAGCTCATCCCGTGCATGCGCGGGCTGGCCGAGGCGATCTCCTCGACGTTCTTCACCCCTTGCGCCGTCTCAAGGATGGCGTGCAGCAGGATCGGCTTGGTGACGCCATATTTCGCTTCCAGCAGCGCCAGGTACTGATCGACAAAATGGATGTCCCAGGCACCTTCCACCTTCGGGATCATGATCACGTCGATCTTGTTGCCCACCTCGCGGACGATCTCCACCATGTCCTCGAGGAACCACGGGCTGTTCAGCGCATTCACCCGCGTCCACAGCGCCGTATCACCGAAGTCGGTCGCCTTCGCCACCTCGATGAAGCCGGCGCGCGCCGCCTCCTTGGCGTCGGCGGGAATGGCGTCCTCAAGGTTGCCGAGGAACACGTCCACCTGCTTCGCCATCTCCGACGCGCGGGCGCGGAGCTTTTCAATGTGCGGCGGAAAGAAATGGATCATCCGTTCCGGCCGCACCGGCAGTTCACGCAGCGGCATCGGCGCACCAGCGGCGAGCGGCTTGTAGAATTGGCTCGGCAGTTTCACCTTCGTTATCCTCCCCTCAGCGTTCGCATATGCACAATTTCGCGTATTCGAACTGCGTAGCACCGATGCGCGGCGCGGTCAAACGCGAGGGTGGAGATGGGTGCGAGAGAAGGGTCGGAGCCCCCGGGCGCGAGGTGAATGCCACGCACTTCGAATACATCGATGTCTTCTACAACCGGTAACGCCGCCATTCGGGCGTCGGATACCGAACACCAGCGCAGGCAAGGATCGACATGACCACGCCTAACGCCACATAAATTAGAGAACCGACCAGTCCGCCAATGCTCGGAGAATCCGTACATCGACAACCAAAAAAACAATCGACAGGGAGAAGACAGATGGCTGAGTTGCCGCAGGAAGTAGAAACGGCGATAAACTATAGCACAGCAGAAATAGGCGCACTAGCACATCTTTATCGTGGAGAAATGTATCAAAGCAAGATATGGCGGAACAGGCTAGATACAACAACCAACTGGGCTATAGTTATTACTGGCATTGCATTATCCGTTTCATTCAGCCATGAGGAAGCCTCACCGATACCCATACTGCTGGTTACACTTGTCACTGTTATTTTCCTCTACTTTGAGTCGCGACGATATCTCTACTATGATCTGTTTCGCGTGCGTGTTCGGGTGATGGAGATAAATTTTNNATATGGCCCAATGTTGCGCGGCCGTAGCATCGACACCCGCAACCGCTGGAACGAGCTCCTAGCAAGCGATTATGACGACCTGCGATTTCATATCTCGCTCATGGAGGCCCTGGGACGACGGATTCGCCGTACGTATGGCTGGATCTTTGGCGCGCTACTCGTCTGCTACGTTGCCAAGGTATTTGTTCACCCCACCCCACTGACGACGCTGGATCAATTGTGGGAGCGTGCCGCCATCGGGCCTATTCCGGGCCCGGTGGCGCTGGCCTGTGGTGTCGCATTTCACTGCACCTGGATTGCCATCGCTGTGGTAACACTGAAATCGCAGAAAGCGGTCGGTTTGCCCCAGTCGCGAACCGGGCCTGATGCGCTGATCGAGGTTGCCGGTGGCCGTATGGTGCAGCATTAATGCGGCAATGTTGCCGCAGACAACGCAACAGCCGTGATGCTACGCCATCCATCGACCCGATGCTGGTCTATACAGGTTTCGAATTCAGGCCATGACAATCGCTGCTTGTTTCCGGCGCGCCCTGCTCCCGCCGCTCGTCGTGCTCTCCATCCTCGCCGGCTGCGCGTCACCGGCGTCGCAGACACGAGAAGCGAAAGAGCCACCACTATCACCGCTGTCGCAATTTACCTGCCGCCGCACGGTTCAGGCGTTCCTGGCACCGGCGGGCTTGACCCTGGAGCAACTGCAGGACACGACCGTGCATAATGAAATGCTCGCCGGTGGTGATCAGGTCGCCTATTACCGGGTCACGACGCGTCCGCAAGGATGCAGCAGCGGCGCATTGAAGCTGGTGATTTTGGCCGACTGCTCGATCGACAGTTGGCAGACGACGCCACCCTGCCGATTGCCGGCGCTCGAATTGCCCCGCTGAACCTGCTCAGGGCAAATTTGCTGCACTGGCCTGACGGGGTTCCTTGACCACGAGGAGGATGAGACCACCTGCGGCAATAAATGCGAGGATGGTACTCATCCCCCAGCGTGGACTTCCCGTGGCACCGGTCACTGCACCATAGAGGGCCGGACCAATGAACGCCGTTGCCTTGCCAGACAGCGCAAACAGGCCGAAAAATTCCGCTACCAGGTGTTTCGGCGCGAGGCG
Organism: Defluviicoccus vanus; assembly: GCF_014672695.1. Lineage (GTDB taxonomy): Bacteria > Pseudomonadota > Alphaproteobacteria > Rhodospirillales > Defluviicoccaceae > Defluviicoccus > Defluviicoccus vanus. Next base: position 352,098 of record NZ_CP053923.1, read on the forward strand.
GGCCATCAACGAGCGGCTGGCCGCCTGCGCCGGACCGAAGAAAAGACCAAGCGGGATCGCCAGCGACCACAGCATCGTTCGGGATTCTGCCAACACCAACCCCAGGCCGATCACGAACATCGATGCAAGCGCGATCAAGATGGTCCGCTTCGGGCCTATCCAATCGTCCACCCAGCCAAAGACGAAGGCTCCCGCCGCGGCAGCGACATTCATGCAGATGGCAAAGATCAGAATTTCGTCGAAGCCCATATTGAAAGTGACGGCGAGATAGAGCCCGCCCAGCGAAAACAGCGTGTTAAGCCCGTCGGTGTAGATCATGTGCGCGAAAAGATAGACTGCCACCTGGCGATAGCGACGCACCTGTCTCACCGTCGACCACAACGCCGTCAGCCCCTTGCGAATGGCGGCGAACGGCGCAACGCCAGTCGCCCTGGCATCCGGGACCCAGAGGAAGAACGGCAACGAAAACACGGCGAACCAGCCGGCGACCAGCACGGCGGTCGCCCGCACCGGTTCGTATACCGCCGGATCGAGCCCGAAAGGCGGCGGCGTTGGCATCACCAATACCAAGGCCAGCCCCAGGCAGGCGAGCCCGCCAAGGTAACCAACGCCCCACCCCCAGCCAGACAGGCGGCCGAGAAGGTGCGGCGGTGCCAGGCTCGGCAACATGGCATTGTAGTAGACGATCCCCATCTCAAAGGCGAAGTTGGCAATGGCGACCGTCGCCAGGGCAAATAGCTCCCGTCGCAGCCCCGGGACCACCCACCACAAGGCTGCCGATCCAACAACGCAAAGGACGGTAAACACACCGATCCAGGGTTTGCGCCGCCCGGTCTGATCGGCGATCGCGCCCAGTAACGGGCTCGCCAGCGCGATCGCCAACCCCGAGANGAGACTGAGCGCATAAGCCCACAATTCGGTCCCCGCGACCTCGTTCGCCGCCACCTTCTTGGCAAAGTAAGCGGAGAAGACGTAGGTAACGATGACCGTGGGAAAGCCGGAATTGGCCCAATCATAGAGGCACCAGGACCAAAGTGCCCGACGCTCCGCGCCACTGCCAGCCACCCCAGCATCACCTCTTGGCTCGGATTGGGCCATTCGCTTCCCTTATCGTTTTTCACTGCACCAATCAGGCCGCTGCGCACGCGTGCCGCCGATCCCTTGCGGCTCAGGATTGCGTCAGCGTCCGCAACTGGCGGATGGCGACGGAGATCATCGACAAATCAACCCCGCTTGCCGTCTGCATCTCACCGATCAGGACGCGCGCGCGGTCCGTCGCGTTGCGATGCAGATCGCACCACTGGTCGATCGCTACCGTATCGGTGCGGCCGGTCTGCACCATGATCCGCTCCACCAGTGCACGCTGATGCTGGGTCAGTTCTTCGACCGCAGCAGCGATTGCCAGGCGCTGCCAATAACCGCTGGCAACGATCCGCTCCGCCTCTTCCCGGAGCCAGCCGAAGCCGAAGGTTTCGCCAACGGCGAAATAGAGCACGACCACTGCCTCCAGGGATTCACCGCGCGCCGCCGCGAGACGGACCACATCGCCTGCCGCCGACATCACGGATAGCACTGCCAAGCGCCGCGCCAGTTGCGGCGGCACGCCCTGGGCAACGCGCTCGCTTGCCTGCACCTCGATTCCCTGGCGCAGGCTCTCCGGCAACGCCTGATCGAGGGCCACCGCAAGCGCCGGGATCGCCGTGTTGAATGCAGCGATATTGACTGAAATATCGAGTGGCACGCCGCCGTTGCGGAGGATCCACAGCGTCGCCCGCTCGATCAGCCGTTGCAGGTCGCGATGCATCGCCATCTGGACTGCAGCCGACACCCGGCCGTCGAGCGCCTCGATTTCCTCCCAGAGTCCGCGTAAGGCAAAGACGTCGCGGACGATGATATAGGCCCTAGCAAGATCAGCCGGCGTTGCCCCGGTCTTTTCGGCCATATCGATGAGGAAGGTGCCGCCAACGCGATTGATCAAGCTGTTGGTAATCGTCGTTGCGATCAACTCACTCCGCAACCGATGACGACCAATACGCGAAGCAAAGCGGGCCTCCAGCGCAGGCGGGAAGTACCGAGTCAGGTCTTCCGCCAAGTGCGGATCGTCCGGCAGGTTGCTGCGCAACAGCTCGTCATTCAGCCAGATCTTGCAATAGGAAAAGAGAATGGCGATTTCCGGTCGCGTCAATCCTTGCCGCGCCACCGCCCGCTCGGCCAGCACATCATCGTTAGGGAGGAACTCGACGGCGCGATTGAGCCGCGCATGGCGTTCAAGAAAACGGATCAACCGTATCTGATTTTCCAACGCCGCCGCCCCCTCCGCCTCGATGAGCGAGATGGCCTGTGTTTGCAGATAGTTATCCCGGAGTACGTGCGCACCGACGTCATCGGTCATTTCGGATAGCAGGGCGTTCCGCTGCTTGATCGTCAGGTCACCGTCGGCGACGACGGCGTCGGTCAGAATCTTGATGTTGACTTCATGATCGGAGCAATCGACGCCGGCGGAGTTGTCGATGAAGTCGGTGTTGATCCGTCCACCGCGGGCGGCAAAGGCGATCCGGGCGCGCTGAGTGATACCGAGGTTGGCCCCCTCGCCCACCACCTTGCAGCGCAACTTGTCGGCATCGACGCGCACGGCGTCATTGGCTCGGTCGCCCACTTGCGCATGCGACTCGTCGGCAGCCTTGATAAAGGTACCGATACCACCGAACCACAACAGGTCGACCTCTGCCCGCAAGAGCCAGTTGACCAACTCCGCCGGGGTCAACCGGTCGCGAGTAAGCCCGAACCGGGCGCGAATTTCCGGGGTCAGGGTGATTGTTTTCGCCTTGCGATCAAACACCCGTCCACCAGGCGACAGCAGGCTAGCATCGTAGTCGGCCCACGAGGACCTGGGCAACGCAAACAGTCGCGCCCGCTCGGTAAAGCTGGTCGCCGGGTCAGGTTCGGGATCGACAAACACGTGCCGGTGATCGAAGGCGGCGACAAGGCGGATCATCGGCGACAGCAGCATCCCATTGCCGAAGACGTCACCCGACATGTCACCCACGCCCACCACCGTGAAGGGCTCGGTTTGGACATCCCTGCCCAGTTCACGGAAGTGGCGCTTGACCCCCTCCCAGGCACCACGCGCGGTGATCCCCATCTTCTTGTGGTCGTAACCCTGGCTGCCTCCCGAGGCAAACGCATCGCCGAGCCAAAAGCCGTACTCGGCGGAAATGCCGTTGGCGATGTCGGAGAAGGTCGCGGTGCCCTTGTCGGCAGCGACCACCAGATAGGGATCGTCGCTGTCACGCCGCACCACGTTTTCCGGCGCACGGATACCCTGCTCCACCAGATTGTCGGTTAGATCGAGCAGACCGGCGATGAGCGTGCGATAGGCGGCGATGCCCGCGGCCAGCGTGGCCTCACGGTCGGCGGGGTCGGGCGCCTGCTTGACGACGAAACCACCTTTGGCCCCCACCGGCACGATGACCGCGTTCTTTACCATCTGCGCCTTCATCAGTCCGAGGACCTCGCTGCGGAAATCCTCGCGGCGATCCGACCAGCGGATGCCACCTCGCGCCACGCGACCACCGCGCAGGTGTATCCCCTCCATCCGCGGCGAATAGACGAAAATTTCGACCATCGGTCGTGGCAACGGCAAGTCTTCGACCTTGGCGCTGTCGAGCTTGATGGCCAGATAGGGCTTCACGTCGCCGCCTTCGGCGGGTTGGAAATAATTGGTCCGCAGTGTCGCCTCGACGAGATTGAGAAACCGGCGGAGGATGCGGTCGTCGTCGGCGCTCACAACCTGGTCGAGGAGGAGGCCGATGCGTGTTCGCTTTGCCTCGGCCTGGGAGTCGCGATCAGACCGTGCAGGATCGAACAGGGTCCGAAACAGCTCGACAATCAGACCGGCGAGTCCGGCATTACTGACGACGGCGTGCTCGATATAACGCTGCGAGAAGGGCATGCCGGCTTGGCGCAGGTATCTGGCATAGGTACGCAGGACCACGGCGTCGCGCCACGAGAGATCCGCATCGAGGATCAGTGCATTCAGCCGGTCGCTTTCCGCCAAGCCATACCAGACCGCAGCAAACGCCTCGATGAAGCGGCTGCGGAACACTTCCAGGTTGATCGTGCGGCCGCTTTCGCTTTCTACGCCGAAATCGTGGATGATCACATTTGGCGATCCGTCAGCGTGGAGCATCACCCGGTGCGGCACCTCGTCGATCACCTTCAGGCCCAGGTTTTCCAGCACCGGGAGCACTTGGGACAAGGGGATCGGCTCTTCCGGATGGAACAGCTTGAAGCGCATCTGGTGATCGTCGGCCGTCAACGGCCGGTAGAGGGTGATCCGCAGCCGGCCGCCGGCCAGGACGCCTTCGATTTCGCTGATGTCAGCAACCGCATGGCCAGCGGTGAATCGCTCGCGATAGCTGGGCGGAAATGCATCGGCGTAGCGCCCGAGCAACCGTCGCCCCTCCTCCTCACCGCGACCGACGGTCAGCGCCTGCAGCAACTGATCGGCCCAGGAGCGACAGGCGGCAACGATCTCCGCTTCCACATCGCCGATGTCGTGTTCGGGCACATCATCCGGGCTGGTGCGCAGGTAAACCTGCAACCGGGCGAGCGGCGCATCGGTGACTTGGTTGAAGTGCGCCGTGACCGTCCCGGCAAATGCGCGTTCAAGGATCGCCTGGATGGTCAGCCGCAATTCGGTGGTGAAACGATCGCGCGGTACGTAGACAAGGCATGAGACGAAGCGATCGAAGTCATCGCGGCGAACGAACAGCGCCACCCGTGGCCGCTGCTGCAAGTGCAGCACCCCAAGTGCCACCCGCAACAGGTAGTCTTCGGTCACTTGAAACAACTCGTCGCGCGGAAACGTCTCGAGAATATTGATCAGCGCTCTGGCATCGTGGCTACGCGGGGCGAAGCCGGCCAAGTCCAGGACGTGCTCGATCTTGCGCCGCAGGAGCGGAACCTCCCGCGCGCTGACCGTATAGGCCGCCGAGCCAAACAGGCCGACGATCAGGTGCACACCGGTGACCTTGCCGCCGTCCAAGCGCTTGATGACGATGGTGTCCATGTGCGTCGGCCGGTGCACGGTCGAGTGACGGCTGGCTTTGCTGACAGCGAGCAGTTCCGGCCGCTCGAGGAAAACACGTGCCGCGGGCGGCACCGGCTGTCCTGGTCGAATATCGTCGAACACGACCGTGGCCGGATCGCGTAAAACGCCCAAGCCGGAGCCAGGCTCAACCACGACCATATCGACGTCGCCCTGCCGCTCGACGACGTAGACGGTGTAGCCGAGGAAGGTGAAATGCGTCTTGTACAGCCAGGTCAGGAAGGCATGCACCTCCGCGACATCGTCAGCCGACTGCCCCGGCAAGGACGTCGGCAGCGTATCGATGATCGCCTGCAGGCGCTGGCGGGCCGGCTGCAGATCGGTAACCGCATCCTTGACGTCGGCGAGGACCGTCGCGACGCCATCGGCAATCGCTGCCAGCCTTGTCGTGGCCTGGCGGCCCACTTCCACATGGATGAATGATTCGGCAATTGCCTGGGCGTCATTCTCGCCTGCCAACTCGAGAAGATCGCCCGCTTCGGTTCGGCGAACGCGCACCACCGGGTGGATCACCAGCAGGACGTCCAGGCCTTGCCGGCGAAGTTCGGCGGTCACCGACGCGAGGAGAAACGGCATGTCATCGGTGACCACCTCGACGACGGTATGCTCGCTCGTCCATCCGTCAACCTCAAGGCTCGGGTTGTAGACCCTGATCCGCGCCAAGCCGGAGGGACGCTGCTGCGCCAGACGCCAATGAGCAAGAGCGGCGGCAACAAGGGTGTCGGACGCGCTACCCCTTAGCTCATCCAGCGGGACGTGAGCATAAAAGGTGGCGAAGAATGGTACCAGGGAACGTGCGGCGTCCTCGCCCAGCCGCCGAGCCGCGGTCTCGGCTATATGATCGAGCAATTCGTCGCGTTGGAAATCGGCGATACGGTTCACTTTTTTGCCCTCTGCGATAGATCGCGCACATTGTCGTATCGGTGCGCACGAGAATGCGCCGACACGAATGCGTCCCTTTTCCCGAGGCGTCCCCGCCAGCTCTGCGCCAGCCTGGATTACGTCGGTCGTCCGTCTTATACGCCAATTGGAGCTAAGCGGAGAGGAGGCAAGAGCGTGGTGAGTGTGGATACCTCCGGAGCACAACAACGGGCCGTAAGCATCCGCCGCCCTGCAGCCTTCTTCGACCGCGATGGTGTGCTCAACGTCGATACCGGCTACACCCATCGCTGCGATGATCTGCAGCTGCAAGATGGCGCGGCAGCAGCGATCCGTCTGTTCAATGACGCCGGTTGGCGGGTTTTCGTCGTCACCAACCAGTCGGGGGTTGCCCGTGGCTACTACGATGAAGCGGCGGTGGACGCCTTCAACGCGGCACTCCGGGAAGCGCTCGCACACGAAGGTGCCCACATCGATGCGTTCTACTATTGCCCGCACCATCCCGAGGGGACAGTTGCCGCCTACGCCCGCGTGTGCGATTGCCGCAAGCCACAGCCGGGGATGATCCGACGGGCGATCGCTCAGTGGCCCACGGATTTGGCCCACAGTATCCTGATCGGCGATCGTTCATCGGACATGCAAGCCGCCGCCGCGGCTGGTTTGCGCGGCCTGCTCTTCCAGGGCGGCAACCTTGCCGCGTTCTGCCAACGAATGCGGGTGCCGTAGGCTTGATGCCGTGCCGCCGCGCCATACCGCGAAAACGCTGATGCGAGGTAAGCCGTCGCCACGAGCGGCGGCGATCCGACGCAATAGGCTTCGTTGATGCGGAAGCGCACTTGATCCGGCCCCTGCGTTTCCTATACATATGCCACGCGCCGAAGCGAGAACGTCCCCTTCGTCTAGAGGCCTAGGACACCGCCCTCTCACGGCGGCAACAGGGGTTCGAATCCCCTAGGGGACGCCAGCCGCTGGCTAAACGCTTGAAGCGGCACAATCCTTTGAATTCGCAACGCTTTCTTCACCCTTCGGTGATACCAGAGGGTGATACAAGTGGCGGCGATGAGCAACCTCCAGACGCATCCGCAATCCGGCGTCCATCGCTTCCGCAGGACAATTCCGCCCGACCTGCGTGCCGTGTTCGGCAAAACGGAGCAGTTGCAGGACGATGCCCGCGGCGCGTCTGGCGATGCCGGTCTTCACCGGCACCGTCACCGCCAGCATCGAATTGTTCAATCGTCAGGCGGCGCTGGAACACCGCGTGCGCGAGATGAAGATAGCCCAGGATCGGCGCGATTACCGTTCGGTCGAACCGATCGCCTCGTCGCTGCTTGCGGGCATCGATCGACGTCGTTCAAGCGCAGATCAACCGGATGATGGGCAACTGGGCGGAAACGAAACCGACATCGGCGGCACCGACTCGCCTTCGAAGGCCGGTGGCTAGTCAGTCGCCAGAGGCCACGCCGATGCTATTTCGGGAACAGGAAGGTCAGCTGCAGGCGCAATGACGACTGCGGGGCGTAATCCGGCCGGACCGCGTTGTAGAACCCCTGGACCTGGGTGTTGATGGCTTGGCCGCCAACGGCGAAGACTCGGCCCACGCCGCCACCGACGGGGACGAACGCCGCGTTGCCTCGGCTGGCCTGCCAGTTGACGGTGATGATCGGCGCCGTCACCAAGTACCAGCCGTCTGGCAGGTTATAGTTGATGAACGGTTGCACGAGGGTTTGGTTGACGTCCTCGCGGTTGTTGTCGCCGGCGAACGACCAAAGCTGGCGCACGAGGGTGCCGGCAACCCAGGGTTTCGCCGTCACCAGCGCCACCACCGTCGGCCCGGCGCTCCACTTCTGCGTGCCGAGACGGCCGCTGGTCGCGGTCCGCATGGCGAGTGACGGGCCGATGCCCCAGGTGAAGATGCCTTTCGAGGCAGGCGATAAGAAGGCCGACATGTTGATATCGCCGAGACCGAAATCGTCGCCTCGGCCAGCGGCGTTCGGGGTTTCGGGCAGCGAGTTGGTCAGCGTCGGCATGTAGATAAGTGGGACGATCGTCCGGGTGATGACGTTCCAGTCCTCGCCAAGGCTGAAGGGAATGACCGGCTGGATGTTGAGCACATTGACTGTGTCGTTGTCGGGACCGGTGCGGAAGAAGGTGTTGTTCTGTAACGGCAGGCTGATCATGGCGGCGATGGGGTTCTGCGCCGCCTCCGCCAGAGTGCCCTGCGCTTCGCTACTGTCTGACCCCGTAGTGTCTCCTGCCAGGGCATGACCTGGGCAATTGACGAGGACAGCAATTGCCACGGCCGCCGCTGACGCAGCAATGCATTTTCGGCGCGGATTACTAAGAAAAAAGCGCATAATCATGTTTTATTATGGATTTTCTATCAAGTGTCAACTTATACCAGCGAACGGATCAACTGATGAAGTGGAGCCCTTTGGTGGGACCACTGGAGCATCGTTGCTGATTGGAAGGCTGGCCGGCCCGACCCTCCTTGATCACGCCACTCGAGGGGTCTGCTGCTGCTGTTGTCGCGGTGGGCATGTGGGCGACGCGGCAGGGGCAGGCTGCCATCGGTCTGCGGCTGGCTGGATCGCGATTGTTCGGGCTTCGTTTCTTCGCCGCCGGTGTGTGCATACTTGGTACATGCTCCGCCGTGGCGGAGTGCGACATGCGGCGGATCACGATCCGCCCTATGCGCGCTGATGAAGTGGACCCCTTTGGTGGGACCACTGGAGCATCGCTTCTGATTGGAAGGCTGGCCGGCTCCGACCTCCTTGATCACACCACTCGAGGGGTCTGCTGCTGTTGTTGTCGCGGTGGGCATGTGGGCGACGCGGCAGGGGCAGGCTGCCATCGGTCTGCGGCTGGCTGGATCGCGATTGTTCGGGCTTCGTTTCTTCGCCGCCGGTGTGTGCATACTTGGTACATGCTCCGCCGTGGCGGAGTGCGACATGCGGCGGATCACGATCCGCCCTATGCGCGCTGCATTGTAAAAGCGGATCCCGGCGGCGGCCAGCCCGCCTGAGCGTGGTCGCTATACATTCAAGAGCGTCGAGGGCGAGGAAATCGTTAACCCGACGCGAATTAGCCGATAGCGGGCACATATCATCCGCCACAAGACGCGCCCCCCGGGGTATTGCCGGGGGTTTCGTTGCGCTGTCAGCACACCAAGGCCTTCAACAGAGAATTACTGGACCTTTTCGACGTCCGGCAGCCTCCAGGACTTGTCGAACAGCGGCTTCTCCGGTCCATAAAGGCGGAAGATCAGGAAGAAAGGTTTGCCCGCCGTGGACACCCAGTTCTTCTCGAAGCCGGAGGGTGCCTTCGGGCCGAAATACACGTCGACCGAACCATCGCTGTTCAGCTTCATCGCCTGTTTGTCGAGAGAGGAGACACCGACCACAAAATTGTCTGCAGTGTCACACGGTCCGACGCAGGCGAATGCCTTGGTCTCCGCGCTGTAGACGATGGCCGACCAAAATTGCTTGGCAGGCACATTTGCAGGGACGCGCAGCCTGTAGGTCGAACTGCCTTCGAACAACTGGCCGCCCGAGTCACGAAGGCCCATCAGGTAGAAACTGCCGCCACCCAGCTTCTTCGGTGCGAATGTCGCCCAATAAAAGAGTCCGCCGGCGCGGGCATCAAGCCAGAGTGCGTCATCGGTTTCGAACGTGAAGCCGTTGGCGATGTGCATCACCGCTGGCGAGAAGGCCGTCCATTGGCTGTCCGGCCACCACGGGGTGAGTGCGCGACCAGGCGTTTGGAAGTACTGCTCCATCATCCGGCGCGCGTCGACAAGAGCCGCGTCGAGTGCCTTCTGCAGTTTGGCATCAGGCTCGAACGTCTTGCCGCGCTCGATGCCGATCGAGGTCAGCATCCCCATCATCACCTTGTCGCGTTCGCGGACGGGCTCATCGTTCACCATCGCCGCCAGTTCACCGAACCAGCTCGCGTCATAAACGGGCAAGGAGTGGTAGGGCTTTGCGTATCCGTCGACAAATCGATTTGGTTTCGGCGCCGCTGCATCCTTGAGCGGATAGACTTTCATCTGCTGCGCGTAGGCATGAGCCTCTTCGGCAGTGCCACCGTCTGCAGGCACTGGACGCAATCCACCGGCGACCGCATAGCCTTGCATCCTCACGACGAGATAGCCGTCGGGGATCGGGTCGGTATAGCCGGGCGGCACAAAGAGGTATTTGCCCCCACGTCCCTGGTCTTCACCTTCCGGGCCGACGTCGACAATCGGCGCCTGCCAGTTGTCCACAAAGCTTCCGAACAACAACGCCTTGGCGCCGGCTGGCGGTATTTCTACAACCACCGGGCCCTGCCGCAGGTTGAGAAATGTCAACATGTACGGCACCTGATTGTTCGCCGTCAGCAGCTCCTGCCGGGGCGTCGCCGGCTTGCTGAACAACACGATGTCGTTCCAGGTGATCCCGTAATCCTTGAACGCAGACTGTTGAAATTCCCGGATGCTGATCGCCGGCATGGACCATATCACCGCCTCGATCCCTCGCTGATAGGCGAGTTGATAGTCCAGATCGCTCTGCGTCTGCGCGCGTGCGTCCGAACCCGATCCAATGTTCAGCGCGACACAGACGCTCACCATCCCAACGTACCGGCAAAACGACATGGTTTCCTCCCCGTGTTGGCATCTGCGGCAACGGTTGGACCACAAATCCGTGTCACGTGCTATGCAAATCAGCGGTTACAGATGAGCAGGCTGCAAAGACCATCCATGCCGATCATATGACCGTTTTGGGTTAGTAGCGGCGATTAAAGGCCGCACCGCCCACAACCGCTCTCGCCTTCAACAGCGGCCAAAACTGCGATCAACCTCAATTGAAGTGGACCCCGGGGTGAGGAGCAGTTGAAAGTCGTTGTTGATAGGCAGGCTGGCCGGCTCCGACATCCTTGCTCACGCCCACGCAAGTGGTCTGCGGTGGTTGTGGTTGTTGTCGCTGTGGGCAACGCGGCAGCGTCGTCTAAGCGAAGCGTCATGCCCACGGCGTTACCGGCCAGCGCGCCGATGACGCCGTCGCGGCACACCGCCATGGGTGTCCGGTCGCCCAGCGCCTGGCGCGGCCGTCCTGCGTTGCAAAAGCGGATCCCGGCGGCGGGTAGCCGACCGCCGACAGCCAAGCTTGAAACTCCTTCCGTTCCACCACGCAAATCCTCCAACACGTCCGCGGCCCGGGTCGCCCTTTGACCACCGGCGGCACTGGAAACCTTTCGCTACCATAGCTCGTTAGCATCGAGCCGCGTATAATCCGCCATCGTGAGGCGTGCGCGCGGGTGAGCGAGGCCGCGGGGACATACGACAGGGAAGGCGATATGGGATGCGATGGCGCGGCGAACGACAAAGCGACAATATTGACGATCAGCGTGGCGCGGGCGGCTTTTCGGCGGCGGCTCTCCCGGGCGGATGGGAATGGGCATCAAGGCCGGTGGCGTCNGGCGGCTTCGGGCTGATCATCCTTGTTATTCTTGCCATCGTCTTCGGCGTCGACCCGACGACGCTGCTGCAGATGGCCCCGAGTGGTCAAGGGCCATCCGGTGGCCAAGCGCCATCCGGCTACAGCGATGGCGGCCCCTCCTCCGCCCCCGCACCGCACAACGATGAAATGAAGCAGTTCGTCGCCGCCGTGCTGGGGAATACGGAGGATGTCTGGAACAACATGTTCCAGAAGATGGGCGCCACCTACGAAGAGCCGCAACTGGTGATGTTCAGCGGCTTGGTTCGCTCCGCCTGCGGCATGGCGCAAAGTGCCTCCGGGCCCTTCTACTGTCCGCTCGACCATAAGCTTTATCTCGATACCAGCTTCTTCGACGAGTTGGACCGCCGCTTCGGTGCCCCGGGAGACTTCGCCCAGGCGTATGTTATCGCCCACGAAGTGGGTCACCATGTGCAGAACCTGCTCGGCATCCTGCCCAAGGTGGAACAGCTGAAACAGCAGGTGGGCCGGTCCGAGGCCAACGCGCTGTCGGTGCGGGTGGAGTTGCAGGCCGATTGCTTTGCCGGCGTCTGGGCCAATCAGGCGCAGCAGCTGCGCCAGATCCTCGAAGCCGGTGACATCGAGGAAGGTATTCGTGCCGCCGGTGCCGTCGGCGACGACCGCATCCAGAAGCAGACCCAAGGCTACGTGGTGCCCGATGGCTTCACCCACGGATCATCGGCGCAGCGCGCCGCATGGTTCCGCAAGGGGTTGCAAAGTGGCGATCTGCGTGCCTGCGACACGTTCAATACGGCGCAGTTATAAACGCCGCGTCAGCGATTGAGGCGGATGGTGATCGAGCGGGCGTGCGCGCCCAATCCCTCGGCGTCGGCGAAGGCGGCAGCGATCGGTCCGAGGACGCCAAGCGCCTCGGCATCGCAGCCGAGAAAGGTCGAACGCTTCATGAAATCGCTGACCCCGAGGCCGGAGGAGAAGCGCGCACTGCGTCCGGTGGGCAGAACATGGTTCGGGCCGGCAACATAGTCGCCCAACGCTTCGGGGGTGTACCGGCCAAGGAAGATCGACCCGGCATTGCGGACGCCACGCAGCATGGCGTCGGTGTCGTCGATCGCCAACTGCAGGTGTTCCGGAGCAACACGATCGATCAGCGGAACCGCAGCGCTGAACGCATCGACGATGATGATCGCGCCATGGCGGTTCCAGCTTTGCCGGGCGATATCCTGGCGCGGCAGCATCATCAGCTGCACCTCAACCGAGGCTGCTACGGCGTCGGCAAAATCCAGATGGTCGGTAATCAGGATCGATTGCGCCGCCGCATCGTGTTCTGCCTGGGCGAGCAGATCGGCGGCAATCCACGACGGATCGTTGGCCGCATCGGCAACGATGAGCACCTCCGACGGTCCGGCGATCATGTCGATGCCGACCTGACCGAACACCCGGCGTTTTGCCGCCGCCACGTAGGCATTACCGGGACCGACGATCTTGTCCACCGCCGGGATGGTCGACGTTCCATAGGCCAGCGCCGCCACCGCCTGGGCACCGCCGATGCGGTAAATCTCATCAACGCCAGCCAGGTTCGCCGCCGCCAGGACCAAGGGGTTGATNNCTCCCCGTGGTGCCGGGACGACCATCGCCAACCGTTCAACCCCGGCCACCTTGGCCGGAATGGCGTTCATCAACACCGACGACGGATAGGCGGCGGTCCCGCCCGGCACGTAGAGTCCGACGGCACCGATCGGCGTCCAGCGGTAGCCGAGGCGGACGCCATTGGCGTCAACGTAATCGAGATCGTCCGGCTTTTGCCGTTGGTGGAACAGGGCGATGCGTTCGGCAGCAAAGGCAAGCGCGGTCAGGATATCCGTATCGCACAGCCCTTCGGCCGTGACGATCTCGTCGGCACCAACCCGAAGCCCCGCTGGGTCATCCGGTGCCTCACCGTCGAAACGGCGGGTGTAATCGAGGACTGCGGCATCGCCGCGCTCGCGCACGTCGTCGATGATCTGGGCGACGGTTGCATCCACATCGGCCGCACTCTCGCGCTTGGTCGCCAACAGGGCGGCAAACGCGTCGGCAAAATCCTCCGATCGGGCATCAAGCCGCAACGGCATCGACGACCTNNCGCGAAAGCGATCGATCCAGCGCCCGATCTCGTCGGGACGAGTTTTCAACGCCGTGCGATTGACCGCAAGGCGCGACGTCACGTCGGCAATCCGCTCCACCTCAGCCAAGCCGTTGGCACGTAACGTCGCTCCCGAAGAGACCAGATCGACGATGCGCTGACACAGTCCCAGCGCCGGCGCCAGTTCCATCGCGCCGTTCAAATGCACACACTCGGCATGCACCCCGCGCGCGGCAAAGTGCCGGGTGGTGATATTCGGATACTTGGTGGCAATGCGGATGTGGCTCCAACTCCGCGGATCATCGGCCTCCGACAACCCCTTCGGTTCACAGACGGATATGCGGCAGGGACCGATACCGAGATCGAGCGGTGCATAGATCTCGCCGTAGTCGAATTCCATCAGCACGTCGTTGCCGGCAATACCCAACTGCGCCGCGCCGAAGGCGACGAAGGTCGCCACGTCGAAGGAGCGGACGCGGATCATGTCAATTTCCGGCCGATTGGTGGCAAAGCGCAACTGTCGGGAGTCCTCGTCGGCAAAGGCCGGCTCCGGCTCGATGCCGACGGCGCGAATCAACGGCATGGCCTCTTTGAGAATGCGCCCCTTTGGCACCGCCAGGATCAGCTTTTCAGTTGCCACCGGACCGCCTTTCGCCCTTTGCACCGGGATCGCTTAAGGCCATCGGGCACCAGAGTAAAGCGCGATCGCACCTGCAGGCGCGGCCAGCCGACGCCGCGTCATCGCACGTTGACCCGCTCCACTTCCGCACCGCAAGCGGCCAGCTTCGCTTCCAGCCGCTCATAGCCGCGATCCAGATGATAAACGCGATTGATCTCCGTTTCGCCCTCGGCGGCGAGGCCGGCAAGCACGAGGGAGACGGACGCGCGAAGGTCCGTCGCCATCACCGGAGCGCCGGAGAGCCCCGCCACGCCGCGGATGATCGCCGAGGCACCGTGAACATTGATATTGGCGCCCATGCGGCACAATTCGGGAACGTGCATGAAGCGGTTCTCGAACACCGTTTCGGTGATCATCGCAGCACCGCCGGCAACGGTCATCAGTGCCATCACCTGTGCCTGCATGTCGGTGGGGAAACCGGGGAACGGCTCGGTCATGATGTCGACGCCGGCGAGCCGGCCGTTCTCGCGCGCAACGCGGATCCCGTTCGCCGTTGGTGTCAGTTCGACCCCGGATGCGACCAGCACGTCGGCCACGGACTTGATCAGCTCGATGCTGGTCCCGGTCAGCTCCAGATCGCCGCCGGTGATCGCCGCGGCGACGGCATAGGTCCCGGTTTCGATTCGGTCCGGCAGCACCCGGTGGGTGGTGCCGGACAGCCGGTCCCGCCCCTGGATGCGGATGGTATCGGTGCCGATGCCTTCGATCTCGGCACCCATCTTGACCAGACAGTTGGCCAAGTCGGCCACCTCCGGCTCACGCGCGGCGTTGTGCAGCACCGTTTCGCCGCGCGCCAGCGCCGCCGCCATCATCGCGTTCTCCGTTCCGGTAACGGTGACGGCAGGAAAGGTAATATCGGCGCCAACCAGACCACCTGCGGGGGCACGCGCCTCCACATAGCCACCGGCAAGTTCGATCTCGGCGCCCAGCTGCGCCAGCGCCTTGAGATGGAAGTCGATCGGTCGAGTACCGATGGCGCACCCGCCTGGCAGCGAGACGCGGGCATGGCCGCAGCGGGCGACAAGCGGCCCCAGAACCACGACCGAAGCACGCATTTTCCGCACCAGATCGTAAGGCGCGGTAATATCCTTCACGTCGCGGGCGGCAAGAGTGATCGTCTGGCCGACTTCCTCACCATTGGCGATCGAAACGTCTACGCCCAGTTCGCCAAGCAGTCCGGCCATGCTGGCAATGTCGACCACGTCAGGGACGTTTTCGAGCACCAGCGGGCCTTCGCTGAGCAGGCTCGCGGCGAGGAGTGGCAAGGCGGCATTCTTGGCGCCGCTGATGGGAATTCGGCCGCGAAGCGCGCGGCCACCGCGGATCAGGATGCGATCCATGCTGTCGTGTTCACCATCGGTTAGGTGGGCCGGGGAACTGCAAAAACAAAAGCGGGCCGGGCGCACCCCTCTGCGCCGCCCCGTTTGTCCGTGAAATCCCGCATCATCGCTGTGCTTCTACGTCAGCGATGGCCTCGGCCGCAAGCTCGCTCAGGTGGGAACCTTGTCCCCATCCACCGGGCCAAGAACGTCGTCGATGGCCTCGCTGACCTCGTCGACGGCGTTGTGCACCCGTACGCGCGCCTGTGCCTTGCGTTTGCGAAGATTGTCACGGAGCGCGGCGGCCAGTCGTTCGCGGCGGCTGTCAAGCACGCCCCGATTAATTCGCCCCGCCTTGCCTGCAGATGACATTTTCATTGCAGGCGCACAATGCCGAGCTTGGCAGAATCGGTCAAGGGGTGCCGTTTTCGCAGACGCAAAAAAGCTGTGGATTCGCAGCTTATGGCGGCGGAAGCGGCAACGTCGCTCCCGCCGCCTCCACCTCAACGATAGACGAGGACATTGGCCTCCTTACCGCCGAGGAAGCAGTGACCGACGCAGACGAGCGTTTTGCCATCCGGCACCTTCGGCGGTGCCGGCGTGTGATATTCAATCACGTCCACCGGCGCGTCCGGGGCGGCGTCCGCCTGAACGATGGTGACCAGCGTTCGCGGATGAACTGGGGCAAACTCGGCGTCGTCGTCCGTTGCGCTGATTGCGACAATTCGAAAGGACAGCGCTTCCCGATTGCGAAGAAATGTCTGCAGCTGACTGCAGCTGTACGCCTTATTGGTAAATCGAACCTCGGTATAGGGTGTAGGCATGGCTATAATCCAGGGCAATTCTGTTTGAGACTCTCGGCAAAGGCGATCATCTGCTCCGGCGACATCCGGTCGATCTTAGCCTTGATATCTTCCGCTGATGCTTTCTCGGGCGGTAATTTGAGATAACCGGAGACGTATGCAATTCTATCTGCGGGTAGTTTTTTTTTACGCACTCGACAGCCGTTATTTTTTTGTTGAGCAGCGCAGGATTCTCTAGACCAAGATCGATATTCAGGATTTGCGCCACCGCTTGCGGATTTGATGTAAGCGCGCGCGCTGCTTTTCCCGAGGCGAACTTGGTGTTGATCACAAAGGGATCGATGATCGTCGCGGCGTTGCCGTCGTCGCTGTGAAGATTGAAGCTAGAAAAGGCGCTGACGGCATCGCCTTTGGCGGCCGGCTCGGCGGCAGAGGCTTGTAGTGGCGGCGCCTTGGTCGCGATGGTTCGGCGGAATCCCACGTTCAGCCGCAGTGGCTCGGAGGTATTATCGTTCACCTGTACGGATGCCACGTGGAGCGAGTTGCGTTCGCCATAAACAAGTGCCGGGCTGCAACCGGCGCCTGCCAGCGTCATCAACGCCAGAACGATCTGCGGCATGAGGGAGCGGTTGATCATGATGCCCCATCCTCGTGCTTGTAGCAGGGGAAGTAGAGGGGATTGTTCTCTAGTTTTTTGGCGAAGTCTTCGGCCGCCTTGCCGATGGCGAGCGATTCCTGAAACTTCTGCAGATTGAGATTGCCGATCTTCACCTCGGTGCAGCCGATGACCGACATTGCTTCCCGCCCGCTCCCCGCGGCATCCGTTACCGGAACCGACTGCGGGATCCAGGTCACGAAATGGCGGTCATAGCCGATGTCGACGCGAGCGGCTTCGCGCGCCGTGTTGTAGCCGACGGCGATGCCGAGAACGGTGTCACTGCCGACGTAGAGCTGCTCGGCACATCCGCCAAGCCAGAAGGCCGGCACGGCCGCCAGCAAGGCTCCCCCTAATCTTCGCATGACTAACCTCTTCACTCGGTTACGGACGCTCGTTGCCAGCGGTGTTGTCGCCGCGGCGCATGTCCAGGCGCGTTGCGCCGGGATTGGTGCTGTCGAAGAAAAGTCGAAAACTGAGGCTGCTGTCGGCGGGGGCGTGGACGAGCACCGTTGACGCTCGCCAGCCAAACACCGCCCCCAGCTCGAGCGAGGAGGTCCGCAGGTCGAGGCCGAGGGAGCAGACATCCCAGGCGAGCGGCGGTTCGGCCGGTAGCGATATGGCGAAGAGGTACGCCCCGGGCTGCGGCAGGCCCGGTGTCCCATCGGGATAAATGTAGAGGCGCCGCCCCCAGCCGAGGGTCACACCGGCATCTGCCTTAACGGTACGCATGTCAGCGCCCAGGGTATCGACCGCGACCAGCCGAGCCCCTTCCACTTGCTGTACATCCGCCCGTAGCAATCCATACTGCCCGGCGGAGCAGGCATTCAAGGCGAGCAAGGCCGTGATTCCGACGCGCAACATGCATCGATAGACCCCATTCGGGGCTATATTATTTACCATAGCAGATAACGTTACTATAATGCTATGCTAACAGAAGACTATCTAACTGGTACATTTCATTATTTTACGTTAATTAATAGCTGTCAATTGCATATTTTGGCACCACTTACTTTGTTTGATGAGAGAGTAATGTGCAATTTTAAGCCATGCAGCCATGACGGGCTGCGTTATTTACCAGCAGCGATTTTTGCAACGCATCTGCGGAATAGTTTCCTCGCACCCACCCCCATCTTGCGGTTGCGGCGGCTGGACATGGATGATTCCTGTTCGGAAGGCTGTATTGGCAGGCTGATACTATGTCGCCGTCACCCTATTCCGAGGAACATGATCCCTCGCTCTCTACGTTTTGGGGTGTTAGGATTGGAGGGTTTAGCTACCAGCGATTTATTCACCGCGCCTTGACTGCTCGGAAGGCGCGTCTTTGCCAGCCGCATGTATAGGCCACAAAGAGGGAAGAACCATGGACGCGGTCATCGGCCACGTNAATGATGTCTTGTGGGGCTATGTTCTTATTTACGGGCTGCTTGCTGTCGGCGTTTACTTCACCATCCGCCTGCGACTGCAACAGATCATTCACTTCGGTGAACTGTTTCGCGTCATTCGCGGTTCGCGCAGTGCGGATCGGGCGGGCATTTCGCCCTTCCAGGCGTTGACCGTCAGCCTCGCGTCTCGTGTTGGCACCGGCAATATCGCCGGTGTTGCCGTGGCGCTGTATCTGGGCGGCACCGGCGCCATCTTCTGGATGTGGATGGTCGCCCTCGTCGGGATGGCTACCGCCTATGCAGAAAGCACTCTCGCCCAGCTCTACTAAGTTACCGACGATAATGGCCAGTACCGCGGCGGTCCGGCGTTCTATATCTCCAAAGGCCTTAAGCTGCCATGGCTCGGCGCGGTTTTTGCCGTCTGCCTTATTCTATCCTTCGGCCTTGTCTTCAATGCGGTGCAGGCAAATTCCATCGCCGAAGCGCTGGACGGGGCGTTCGGAATACCGAAGCTGATTTCCGGTCTGGTTATTGCCACCCTTGCCGGCATCATCATCTTTGGTGGACTTCGCAAGATAGCCACAGTCGCCGAGTTTGTCGTGCCGTTCATGGCTGGCGCCTATCTGCTCATGGCCGCCTATGTTCTCGTCACTCACCTCACCCTGGTCCCCGGTGTCATTGCCTCCATCTTCCTCAACGCTTTCGGCTTGCATGAGGCCGCCGGCGGCGTGGCNGGTGGCGTCGCCGCGGCAATGTTGAACGGCGTCAAGCGTGGCCTGTTTTCCAACGAAGCCGGCATGGGCTCCGCCCCCAACATCGCCGCCTGCGCGACACCAGACCCGCACCATCCCTCATCGCAGGGCTTCGTTCAGTCGCTGGGGGTGTTTATCGACACCATTCTCGTCTGTTCGGCGACGGCTGTGGTCATTCTGCTTTCAGGTGTACTTGAACCCGGTTCCGGTTTGACCGGTACCCAACTCACCCAGGCAGCGCTCAACACGCATTTCGGCATCGTCGGCAAATACTTTGTCGCGATTGCCATCTTCTTCTTCGCGTTCACATCGATCATCGGCAATTACTCGTATGCCGAGAATGCGGTCATTTACCTCGGGCACCGGCATTTGAGCGGAATCACCGCGCTACGCGTTGTTGCATTGGGCATGGTGGTGTGNGGGGCCGTCCAGAGTGTCAAAACGGTGTTCGACACCGCCGACGCGTCAATGGGGATGATGGCGACCATCAACCTGATCGCTATCGTTATCCTCTCGCCGACGGTGGTGAAACTAACTCGGAATTACTTCGCACAGCGGCGAGCCGGCGTTGAACCAGTTTTTCATGCCAAGGACTTTCCAGAGTTAGGCGACGGGGTGGACCATAGCATCTGGTCCCGCTGAGGGATGCGGCACTACGCTCGCGCGCAACTGCAGGGTTAGCGCGCGAGTTCGTCCCAGATGTTCGCGGTGACGTCATCCCAGGTGCGTAGGTTTGCGGTACTAATGGTCGACGCGAGAGCCTCCCGATAGGGGGCATCGAAGATCAGGCGGCTAAGCTTGGCTTCAATATCGACGCTGTCGGTGGGGTCCGCATAGACGACAAGATTCCCACCGACCTCCGGCAACGAACTGCTGGTTGACGCCAGCACCGGCCGACCGAACCACAGGCTTTCGCCGATCGGCAGCCCCCAGCCCTCGTAGTAACTGATACAGACCGAGAACAGGCAGTTGGCGTAAAGAAAGGCGACCTCGCCATCGGTGGGCCGCTCGATCACCCGAACTCGCCCACCCACATGACCGGTCGCCTGCAGAAAGCCGTCAATGCCGTCGATGAAGACCCCGAGTTTGCCGGCCAATACGAGCAGCGGGATAGCTGGCCCGTGCTGCAGCCATAGATGGTGCCAAACCATCAGCAGGCGATAGATGTTCTTGCGCGATTCGATCGTGCCGACCACGAGAGCGTAGGGTTCGTGTGCCTCGTTAAGGACGCGGAAGGTGGCGTGGTCGGCAAGTCGCCAGTTACGATCATTGAACATGCGGATATGCCGGCGTGCATCCGGCAACGGTGGCGGAAGTTCGAACTCGTGTGCCAATGGCACCGTCCGCACGTCCGGCACGCGAGTATCGGTTAAGTCACCGAAGCGGCGAATATCGTTGCCCGTTGCTTCCGAATTGACAAGAATCACGTCAGCGATATCGAGAACGCCACGAAACCATTCCTCGAAGCGACCAGGCAAGCCCGGGCCAAGATATTCCGGGACCACCAGGGGGATCAGATCGTGGACATATTGGTAAACGCTAAAGCCAATCTCCTGCTTCAGGCGGCAGACCACCTCATTGTAACGGGGAAACTCCCAACTCGCGCCAGGAATGAACAGGCGATCTTCGCGCGTAAACTCCGCCGGCTGCCATTGTGCTGGCGGCCTCTGGCTGGAGACGGCTTCGTTCTTCTTGATAATACCGCGACGCTGGAAATCGCGACCATGGGAGAAGAAATTCCGCAGATGCAGCCGCATCCAATGCCAGCCGAAGGCAATAGTGCCTCGATACTTATCATTGAGATACGCGGTCAGCGTTCGGTCGCCAGAACTGGCGCGAGGATTAGCAATACCAAAATGATGGCAAAACTCCATTTGCTCATAACGAATAAAATCAACAAAAATCGCCGCATCTGTCCGGANCAAATTCTTCTTTTTCTTTACAAACGCGACAAGATCGACGCTGTGAGCGCCATACTTCTTTACGATACGTTGCAGCGTATTTATGGAAACGCGCTGTATACCAGTCACCTCGTTATTTCTCTGAGCAAATACCAAAAGGTCAGTAATATCGTAGCAGATACGTCGCCGCCTATCGGCGCCTCTACTTTCTGCCGCGCTTAATTCTGGTTTCACGTGATGATCCTCGGCATTGCGCAACAAAGCCAGCGTGACCAAGCCGTTTTCAAACGGTCGCTTGCTTCTTAGGTTGAAGTTATACTTTGGACGATTCGAACTATCTGTGCTTTAGCATACAGCACTCGAACTATCCACGCACACATGCACCCGCCTTCTTGTACCCATGAGATAAGAACCCCTCGCAATCATGGTGGCAAGCCATGGTTTCGGCCGTGCCTACGCAGGCAACATCACGCAGTGATGAATAGCAACTATGGGATAGGGACGGTCAATCAATCCGGCTGTCAATGTCTTCGAAGCCGCCGCTCTCCACCTTGACCGGCCCGCCTACTGGCAGTCATAGGCACGCACCGGGGATGAATACGCATTGCCTCTGAGCAATTCACCGGCATAGACGGCGTGCAGGCCATATTGCGCACAGTGTTTGTCCGCCACCTCCTGCTCGCTCCAGCCGCCGATAAACGGTTCATTGAACCAGATACCACTCATGTTCTTGCCGGCAACCGACGCGCCGCAGCCGGCCAACCCCAGCGACGCTGCAATCACGACGATCACGCCCCCTGCTCCTGGCCTCCATAGCCGCATCTCTTCCGTCCTTCAGCAAAATGCCCGAACCAGACCGATCCCCTTAAGGCTCGGGCATCCTAAGGCTTATACATCCGCTGGCGCTGATCTAGCTCCGGCAGCTGCAAACGTCGCTCCGCCTTCGGCAGCCGCAATTGCCCTTCCAGATAAACCGCACGCTTTGCCACCGTGGACGGTTGCGGATCGCCATGCAACACCCGGTCAATCATCCCCGGCCCTGCCACCACCTGCGGATCAATTCGCAGCGACTGGCGGTAGTCAGCCAGCGCCTCGGCAGAGCGACCACTGCGGTCGCGCAGGATACCGCGATTGGCATAGGCGGCAGCCAGCGCGCCCTGGCCGGTGCGATCATCTGCCGCCGTTGTCGTCGCCAGTTGCTCGATCAACTGGTCAAAGGCGGCCTCGGCGTCCGCCTCGTGGCCCGTTTGCATCAAGACGATCGCCCGCCCCATCAATGCGCCGCGATGGCCAGGTGTTTTCGCCAGTGCCGTCTCGAAGTGCCGCATTGCGGCAGCAAAGTCACCCCCACTCAACGCGATGTCCCCCTGTCGGGTCTCATAATCACCGGGCGGCCCATCCCGCAACATCGGCCGGATGATGAACGCAAAGCCGAAGACGACGAGCAGCGCCAGGACGAGCATCGTCCCCGAGCGCAACTGCGCAGCTCCCAGCCGATTCCAGGCGCTTCCGTTCATCGGCCTTTAGTAGCGAATTTCGGCGTAGCGACTCTTGGCACACAGCGCGCCCGCATCATCGACGGTGCAAATGCCGCGCTCCACCAGTTGCGGCAGCAACGCGAGGAACACTTCCGCGGTCGTCAGGGCGTCGCCTAAAGCGGTGTGGCGACCGGTCACATTGATTCCCAACCGGCTGGCGATGCCCTCCAGACTCTTATCCTCCAGGCTTGGATTAAGGAGACATTCGAGGATCAGCGTGTCAAGCGTCGGATGAGCGAATGCGATGCCAAGCGGCTTACCCTGGATCTCCAGGAACCGCATGTCGAAGGCGACATTGTGGCCAACGATCACCGTGTCTTCGACGAAGCGCTGGAAGCGGGGCAGCACCTGATCGATTGTCGGTTTGCCGCGGAGCATGTCGGGCGTAATCCCATGGATCTCCAGCGAGGAGGCAGAAATCGGCCGGTTCGGACGGACGAAACTGTCGAAGATTTCGCGGTGCAGGATACGGCCGTTGACGATGCGGACGGCAGCAATGGCAATGATTTCATCACCATCGGTTGGGTTGAGACCGGTGGTCTCGGTATCGATGACGGTGTAGGCCAGCTTCGCCAGCGACCGCACCGGTGCGCCCTCGCTCCGCGACGGTTGTTCAAAAAGATGGAAATCGAAATCNNATGCCCCCCGGACCGTCATTCGCCGCTGCGTCGATGGGGCCGCCGGTGTCGCTCACCGGCAGAACAAGCCGCAGGCACGACCGCCCCGTGTCGANNGCCGATCCGTCCACAGCGCACCACCATGGCGCTCGATGGCTTCGAACAGCCCAACCGGCGCCCCACCCGGATCGGTGGCGACATTGCGGAGCGACCAGGTTCGAAGTGCCTCCATGTGCAGGGGTGCTCCGTTCCACTCCAACTGCAGCGCCGCGAGGGACCGCCGCTGCTCCAAGGTCAACCGCAGATCCACCGCCCGGCACATTTGCAGCAATTGATCGACGAGAAAAGTCAGGCACTGACTGAGGGCGTAGCTGTCAATGCGCAGCCACACCGGCTCCACCGGGGCAATGACCTCCAGGTGCAGGTTGCGGGCGTCGAGGATGTGGCGCTCCAGCGTCGCGAGAAAGTCACTGCCGAGGGTGTCCTCAAGTGGCCAGCGAAACTTCAGTTCGTCGGCGTAGTCCTGCTCGATCTGATCGAGATGCTGGCTCATCCTCAGCGCCTCGTCGCGAATGACTTCGAGAAACTGCGTCCGCCCCGCGTCGTCGAGGTCGGGAAAACTGAAGATGGTTTCGATCGCCGCCCGGATACCGGCGATCGGCGACCGCTGGCCTTCGGTGAGCGTCTGCAGCAACGTACCGCGTCGACTTTCGCTGCCTATGCGCCGAGTCACGTCCTCAAGGGTGAGAATGTAGCCGCGCAGGCCGCCTTCCGCATCGGTAATTGGCACCAGATGCGTACTTAACATCTGTCCGCCCGGCCGTGGAACGATAAAGGGGACCAGTAGCCCCTGCTCCTTCTTCTTTTCCCGCAGTTGATGCTGGACATTGTCGAGCGCGTGGCGGATCAGACTTGCCTCGATGACGCCGAATACGGAACGGCCGAGACCGATCCAGTCGCCCCCGCCGGTTGCCCGTGCCTGCCCCTCGAGCAGAATGAGGGCGCGCTGATTGTAGAGGAGGATCCGGCCGTCCGGATTGCAGACAAGAACTCCCTGGGTCAATTTCGCCATCAACGCCGCAAGCGTATTCTTCTCCTCCTCGATCACCGCATTGGCCTCGCGAACACGCGCCTCCACCTCCTCGCCCAGCCCCTGGTAGCGCTCGGCGAGCAGGTTGAAGCTGCCGACCAGGGATGCGCCGGCAGATCCGGAACTGGAGAGACGGTGTTTCGGATTGCTGGTGGCGATAATCTTGACCTGTTCCGCAATTCCCTGCAGCGGCGCCACGTAGGTGGCGAAGAAGAAGCGGATGCCAAGCGCAAGCGCGGCGAGAAGAGCTAGCGCGCCCAGTGTTAGCAGCGTCCATGTCTGCGTCCCAAGCAGCAGCGGCAGGGTTTCCCGCTGCGCCACAGGCATTGCCGACCAGATCATGAAACCGACACCCGCCAGAATGCCAAGCTGGACGGTGGCCGCACAAAGAAACAACAGCCAAGCGCTGCGACTCAATGAATAGCCTCCCGGATCGTATGGTTTTTTTTGAAATGTAGTGCACTGCGAGGAATCAGCAAGCAATCAATAGCACCTGCCCCACCTTCGCTGCCTCACCGCGAAAGATAGTTCTCAGATCAGCATCTGCAGACGAAAATGTTCGACGATATAGGTCTTCAATTCGCGAACCACCTTAAAGGAGTCGCGCAACGTTTGCCGCTCGAATTTGCTCAGTCGCTCCAGTTCGATGTAATTGTCATAGGACTCACCGCGGTCAAGGCAAGAAAATTGCTCGCGCAGCCGAAGCATCGACAAGAAATCAAAGGCTTCGATCAGATCAGCGGTAAACTCCTCACTGAAGGGACCTCGGCCGCTCAAGGCTTCGATACGCGCGATCGTCCCGGTCTCGTTCAGGCTGTACTCAAGCGCTAAACTGCGAACGCCGTGCACAATCGGGAAGATGCCCCCTTTTTTGATGTCGATCGCGCCCTTATGGGGACCGTCGCGTTCACCAATCAACCGACCGAGCCAATTAAGCGGGGTAGGAAAACTCAGCACCGCTTTGGCGAAATGACCGATGAATGCTTCCTCATGACTCGCCAAGCGGTACATGTGCATCTTCAGTTCGCCCAGCAGCGTCTGGTCGCCGGCGATAGCGGAGGCATCAAGGAGGATCGCCAGCTTCAGCAGCGAGTCTCCATCAACGACGACCACCCAGCGTCCCAGATCCGTGCGGAAGTGCGAAACCGAGCGCGCCCACTCGGGATTGGTGATCATGACGTTACCCGGGCAGGGAGGGAAGCCAAGCTCACTCAACACCGCGGTAAATCGGCCAGCAAACTCGGCGATCCCCTCCGCCGGCACATCGTTGGCGAGGATCAGGCCATTGTCCTGATCGGTGCGAAGTAACTGCTCGCCGCGGCCTTCGCTCCCCATGACGGTCAGGCAAACTTTGTCCTGCCATTCCACGGGCATCAGTTGCTCGAAAAGACGACGGAAGACCTTACGATTGAGATCGGTGACAATGCGCGCAATGTAGCGCGGCTTTACTCCCCGAGTATGCAGGGATCGCACCAGTTGCGGGACGGCGTTACCGGCTTCCTGCAGTTCCTCGACGGTAACTGCCGCCTCGACTTTGCCAGCGATGATATAAGATGAGTTGGCGAGGTGACTCAGCAGGTCAGCCTGCTCAAAAACGCCAACGATTTCCTCGCCGCGAGTGACCACCAAGTGACGAATGGTGTACTTGGTCATGGCCATCAGCGCGTTGAACAGCAGGTCCTCTTGATCGATGCAACGCAGGGTGTAACTGGCCAGTTCACCCACCATCGTTGACAGGGGACGGCCGATCAGCATGTGCTGCTCACGCAAATCCCGCTCGGTAAAAATACCTACTGCGTCGCCGCGACGAACGAGCACGGCACTGGTATCGTTCTCATGCATCAAGCGCGCTGCTTCGCTCATCGGCGCATCGGCGGCAACGAATACCGGGGCATGCAGTTGCCCGTCGGCCAAGCGTCCCATCAGAAATGAAGCCGCCTCGCGCTGCTGTTGGACGGCGACGATGGCATCGAAGTGACGGGAGAGTTCGGCGTAGAAATGTTCCCGGAACTCAGGATGACTGCGCGCGAGTGCCATGAACATTTGCCACGGCAGCAGATAGCAGCTTATGTGAGTGCGGGCGATAAAGCGGTTCTCGCTGCGCCCCTGGATCAGCGCCCGGACGTCGAAGGTGCTCCCCGCCGAATGTTGCGCCACCGGCCCAACGCCATCCACCTCGTCGACAACGCCGGCGGCGACGAGGTAAAGCCATTCCGGCGCCTGCAGATTACGCAGGATGAACTCACCGGGGCCAAAGTGCGCCAGGGTCAGTGACTCAGCGACACGAGAAAGCACATCGGCGTCCAGCGCATCGAAGGGAGCGGTGTGCGCGAGAAAATGATGAATGTCGGCTAAGTTGCTGACGGGCGCATTCGCTGAGACCACGCCTTGCCACATCCTCCCCTGATGCAGCCCGCGTCCGCCCACAAAACTACGGCGCAGGCTTATTATCCTATCACACCGCGAGATCAAAGGCAACAAAGGACTCATGGCCTATCGTTGCCACGTCGATGTATTTGCCGCATGCGGCCGCCATCTGGACGCAACGATTGACCGATTTTCACCCAAACGGCAAGGGCCGGAGGTTGCCCTCCGGCCCTTTCGACCCGCCGCCAGCAGCGAGGCGATACGAACATGTGTGTCCGGTTTTGGTTACTCGGCTGCAGCCCCTCTCGGTTCGCCCAGCACCGCACGCCGCTCCACCTCGCTAAAGCCCTCGAAGGCCGAGCGCTCCGGCGCCAGCAACGAAACAATGATACCGACAAGAAAAGCGCCGGTCATCGTAAAGAGGCACGGATTCTTCAGCGGGAAAAACCACCACTGCGACTTGATGTAGGCCTGATAGGCGCTGGTCAATTCGGCCGTGATCTTACTGCCCAGGGTAATGGATTCCATACCAGGAACAGCCCTGTAGGCATCCACCATCGCCTGGGTGATGTCGGTGCCCACCTTCGGAAACAACAGGTCAAACTGGATCGTCGGGCCGCAGTAGATCAGGATCAAGGTCGCGAAGGTGCCGAACAGGATACTGCAGACCGCGCCCCAGGTAGTGAACTTGCGCCAGAACACCGACATGACCAGCGCCGGGAAGTTGGCCGACGCCGCAATCGAGAACGTGAGGCCCACCATGTAGGCGACGTTCTGTCCCTCGAAGACGATGCCGAGCAGCACCGCGCAGACGCCGAGAATGACCGACGAGACGCGCGCCGCCACCATCTGCTCGTGCTGCGGCGCATGGCCGCCGCGGATGACGTTGACCCAGAGATCGTGCGACAGGGCGCCGGCACCGGCCAAGGTCAGGCCGGCGACCACCGCGAGGATCGTCGCGAACGCAACCGCGCAGATGAAGCCGAAGAACATGTCGCCGGCGATCACCTTGGCGAGCAGGGGCGCGGCCATGTTGCCGCCGCCGCCGACGTCGAGGATGCCTTTCTGCCCCACCAACACCATGGCGCCGAAGCCGAGAATGAAGGTGATGAGGTAGAAGCCGCCAATCCAGATGGTCGCCCACATCACCGACACCCGCGCCGCCTTGGCGTTCGGCACGGTGTAGAAGCGCATCAGGATATGCGGCAGGCCTGCCGTTCCGAACATCAGCGCCATGCCGAGGGAGACGGCATCCCAGGCGCCGGTCACCACCTTGGTGCCCGGGGCGAGGACCTTCGCACCGTAACAGAACATCCCGTTGCACGTATTCGGCGCGTTCGGGTCGGTGCTCACCGCTGCCGCCTGGGCGAACAGGTTGGTCGGGTTGAAGCCGAACTTGGAAAGCACCAGGAGGGCCATGAAGGTGGCGCCGCCCAGCAGCAGGCAGGCCTTGATGATCTGCACCCAAGTGGTGGCGATCATGCCGCCGAACAACACGTAGGTCATCATCACGCAGCCGACGATGATCACCGAAAGCGTGTAGTCGAGGCCGAACAACAGTTTGATCAGCGTGCCGGATCCCACCATCTGCGCGATCAGGTAGGTGAGGACCACCGCCATCGTGCCGATCGCCGAAGCGAGACGGACCGGCTTCTGCTGCAGCCGGTACGCGACCACGTCGGTGAAGGTGTACTTACCCAGGTTGCGTAGCGGCTCGGCGATCAGGAACAGGATGATCGGCCAGCCGACCAGCCAGCCGGTAGAATAGATGAGGCCGTCAAAGCCATTGAGGGCAACGAGACCGGCGATGCCAAGGAAGCTCGCCGCACTCATGTAGTCACCGGCGAGGGCCAGTCCGTTCTGAAAGCCGGTAATCGAGCGACCCGCGGCATAAAAGTGCTCGGTGGTCTTCGTCTTCTTCGCCGCCCAGTAGGTGACACCCAACGTTAGGGAGACGAATACAAAGAAGAAGATGATCGAGATATAATTTGTTCCGCTGCCCATGGCTACCTCGCGAGATGGCTGAGTTCAGCGATTTCGCTGTCATAGACGTTGTTCGCCCAGAGCGTGTAAAATATGGTCAACACCCACGCGAATACGATGACAAGTGCGCCAAGGAGAATGCCAAGCGAGAGTCCGTTGCTTAGCAATGTCGCCAGCAACTCTTTGTCAAACGCCACCAACAGGATGAAGCCATAGTACGCGGCTAACATAATTGCGCTCAGAATGAAGGCGATACGCCATCGGTGAGCGGCAATTGCGTGAAGTCGATGTTCATGCTCGTGCATTTTTTTCCTCCCAGAAATTAGCCGATCCCAGTTAGCCCTTATGTTGTTATCTATACGCACACCTCAACTAAGACGTCAACACGACTGGCCGTTGAAGTCGCATCGGTTCACCACCATAAGGGCCAAAATGATCGGTTAGCCTCCCCAAACGCGGGTACACCTTGCTTTTTCCCTCCCCGTCCGCGGCAACAGCACACCCATCGCCCCCGTTGTCTCGGGCTGTCAACGGGTGCAAACCAACCGCTCGCTTGCTACGGGTCGCACTGCCCCACCGCTCGCGCAGTGATTTGGCAGCGACAGCCTCTTTCCCGTTATCCGGGTTTTTAGTGTTATGGAAGTTGCGTCGGCTGTCAAATGCCGGGCTTCGGCACTGACGAATCGCCGATGTCTTCAACCAGTGCCCGTACTTCTTTCTTCGGTACTGTCGCCATCTCCAGCCCATAAGCGAGGAACCAGAGCAGCGCGATGCCCAGCAGCCAGAAAATGATCTGCCATGCCCAGATCGACGGGATACCGAACATCCAGCCGGCTGGCCCATGGTCGGGAGCACCGAAGATGTCATTGCCAATGACGCAGCCGGGGCCAATGGCGAAAAAGAACCAGCCGATCACCGCCACCCAGGCGATCGGCACCAGCCAGCGCTTGCTGGCCGGCAGCGTGGCATGTTCGCGAAGGAAGGTGTGGAATTTCATCCGGTGGATACGTTCGCGCTCATTCTGGGTGAAGGCGGACACCACCAGACAGACGACGACATTGCTGAAGATGCCCCAACCCGCCGAGTAGATGGTCCACGGCCAGCGCCCCCACGGCAGCAGATTGCCGAATACCGATTGACCGACGCCATCGGTGAGGAATACGCCGAGCAGACCCGCCGCCAACCCCCAGGTGGCGCCGGCGCNGGTGATGCCGGGGAAATAGCAGATTGCCGCCAGCGGCACCCACATCTGCAGCCCGAAGGCGACCGCCAAGCCGCCCAGGAGGACCAATGCCTCGTTCGAATAGATGGCAACGATCAGCGCCAGAACGACGATCAGCGCCACGCCGAGCCGCCCGAACAGTTTCTGTGTTGTATGGGTAGCACCGGGGTTGAGGTAGCGCTTGTAGAGATCGCGGGTCAGGATGCCACCGCCCGTTGACATGTAGGCGGCTCCCGTCGACTGCATCGCCGCCAGTGCGCAGACCGCCAGCAGCCCCACCAGCCACGGCGCCGTATCGGCAAGAAGATTGAAATAGTAAGGCACGAGCGTGTCGGGATCGCTGGCGATCACGCTCGGCAGTATCGTCGGGTCAACGGCCAGCCCCGCCTCGTTGACCAGCGGATTGGCGCCGAGGAACTGCGCCGCCATGCCCTGAAAGGTGGTGAAAAACACCAGTGTTCCACCAATCCATAGCGCCGACGCCCACACGGCCTGCGGCGCAAAGGGCGCCGGATTGGTATTGGAGAATGCCCACATGGTGAAGGCGGGCGCCGCCTGGATGCCCATCAGCGCGAACAGGTAGGTAAGGATCATGCTCGCCGTCCACGGCCCGCCAATGGCCGCGTCTCGTCCGAGGCCGGCGGTAAACTGAATGACCCCGGGCACTGCGAAGTAGGCGTTGTAGTCCCCCGGATCCGGCGANNCACCGTGCGTGGTACCGTTGACACCGACGGAGGACGCACCCAGCCGCGCCATGGCGGCCATCAGTGCATCCCAGCCGCCGATGAAGCTGATAGCAATGATCCCGACGACGACGATGCCGAGCCAGAGCAAGACGCACTGCACCGTATCAACGTAGGCGACGGCGCGCAGTCCTCCCGAGGCAACGTACAGCATCACCACAATCGACAGGATGATCGCACCGAAGGCGGTGTCCAGTTGCCCATCGGTCAGGACGTTGAACAGGTAGCCGGACGCCGCCAGTTGTACGCCGAGGTATGGCACCGAAAAGACAAGCGCGACGACGACAGTGAGGATCCGGATCAGGTCTCCCTGGAAATAGTCGGACATCATCTCGCCCGGCGTGACGTAGCCGAAACGCTTGCCCAACATCCATTGCCGTTTCAGGAAAATGATGCCGGTCAGCGGGATGACGATGGCGTAGAACGAGGCATAGGCATAGGGAAAGCCGTCGCGATAGACCAACCCCGGATGCCCCATGAACGTCCAGCCGGAGTAGGATGTGGCCGTCGCCGCCAGCACAAAGACCCAAAGCGACAGCTTCCGCCCAGCGATAAAGTAGTCGCTCGCGGTGCGCGCCATCCGGGCGCCACGGACCCNCCAAAACAGGCAGTAGGCCCAGTAGAGGACTACGAAGACCAGGAGCCAGACGACCTTAGATTCCACTTTCACACTCCCCGCTTCGTCCACCGCCACGCAAATGAATCATCCGCTGGTACTTTGCCCTGCGACCGCGCCAAAGAAAGTCCGCCCTGTTAGCCTGGCGCAGGTGAAGGACGGCTAGGCGATCGTTCCGAAGGAGCGTCCCGCTGTCTGCAGCGTCTCGTTCCTTCGTTCCACCCTGTCCCACGCCTCCGCCGCCAAGCCTCACTCGCGATCCATAATGCGGCGTCGCCATTGCTAGGGCAGGCATCCTGCGTCGCCGCGGAGGCCTCTGTGGCACCCCATCGTTGCGACTTGCTTAGGCTGGATTCCGCCCCTGACCGGGGGATATCCTCCCGCATTGCCTAGAAACACGTTGAGGAGCAATAGCATGTTCCCAGAGGCGCCACAACATCGTATCCCTTTGATGCGATTGCTTCTCACGCGGCACAGAGGACACGCAAAGATCGCGTGCGCGGCATACTGCCGTCGGCGTTGCCAAGCCGTCGCGATCGACGCCTGAGCTCGGTTCCGGCCGGAGACACGCTCTTGCAGGAGCACGCGGGGGAGTCCACACCGGGATTGGCCGGCGATCGTCGCGCCGGATCAGGTAGGGAGTATCGCAAGCGGTGAGCGTTCCACCTCAGGGCGAGCAGACGACGTCGCGGACGGCAGTCTTCAGCATGCTGGTGCGGGATTTCATGCGCCCTCGCAAGGAAGTGCTGGCGATCCGGGCTGGAACCCGTTGCGCCGACATGGTCGGCCAACTCACGGCGGAGAACGCCTCATGCGCCGTCGTCGTCGACGCCAATGCTCGACCGATCGGCGTGATCACCCTGCAGGATATTGCCCGACGAATCACCTTCCAGGTGGACGCCAGCACGCCGGTGGATGTCGTGATGACGACACCGGTCATGACCATCGGACGGCATGATTACCTCTACCATGCCATCGCTCAGATGCGCCGGCACGATCTCCGCCACATGCTGGTGGTCAATCGTCAAGGTGAACTGGTGGGCATGATCGACTTGCACGACGCCCTTGCCGTCGCCGCCGGCCGGCTGATGCGGCAAATCGATCGCCTGACCCATGACACGACGATTGAAGGGATGAAAGAGGTCAAGGCGGCGCAGGTAGAACTGGCGGAGCAACTGTTTGCCGAGAACCTTCCGGCGCCGGAGGTGCAACAACTCATCAGCCATATCAACAACGATGTCTATCGGCGCATTGCGGCAGCGGTGCTGAAAGACATGACCGCCGAAGGCTGGGGCGAACCACCGGTAAGCTCCGTCGCCATCGTCATGGGCTCGGGCGGCCGCGGTGAGAACTATCTTTTTCCCGATCAGGACAATGGCTTTATTCTCGGCAATTATGCCGACGCGGAGCATGGCCGGATCGATGCTTATTTTCTCGAAGCCGCCGAACGCCTATGCCGTGATCTGAACGAAGTCGGCATCCCCTACTGCAACGGCTACTGCATGGCGGTCAACCCGTTGTGGCGGAAGTCGCTATCGCAATGGATCGAGCAGATCCGGCTGTGGGGCAAGAAGAGCAACTTCGTCGCCATCCGGCTCGCGGACATTTTCTTCGATTTCCAGCCGGTCGTTGGCGATGCGGAACTGGCGCGAACACTGCGCCACGAAGTCACCCGCCTCGTGCGCAATAATCACGCATTCCTCCGCCAGATGTTTCAGGACAAGACCGAGCATAACGTCGCCCTGGGTTTCTTCGGCCGCTTCATCACCGAGAAGGAGAATCCCGACTACCGTGGCCAGCTGAACCTGAAGTACGCCGGGTTGATTCCCCTGGTGGGAGCCATTCGACTGATTGCGCTGCGTGAAGGCGTGGAAGTGTCGCCTACTCTCGCCCGTATTCGTACCCTCTACGAAGACAGCGTGCTTTCCGTGCGCGAGCGCGATGATCTCAGCCGGGCGTTCACCGTCATCACCGATACGCTGCTACGCCAGCAGATCCACGATTACAACCTCGGCCAGCCGGTGACCTACTTCGTCGATCCGGAAGCCTTCAGCAAACGCCAGCGCGCCGACCTGATCGAGGCGTTGAAGGCCATCGATGCCATCCGCAAGCGGGTGCACATGGAATTCACCGGCCAGGTGTTCTGAACCCGGCCAACCTGAACGGGGCAAACCTCAACCAGATCAACCTTGCTGGCAGCCGCCGCTGCGTGATCGCCTTAGTGGTCGAGGTGAACCTCCGGGCGAGGCGCCCGGCGCATCAGCAGCAGCAAAGGGATGAGACAGCAGAACAGCAGCGCCAGCGCGCGGAAATTGTCGCCGAAGGCCAGTAACCCCGCCTGCTGCTGCACTTGCTCGGCAATCATCGCCTGCGCCTTATGCAGCGCCTCTGCCGCCGAGCCGCCGTGCGCGAGAAGCTCTGCCTGCAGCATCGCCACCTTGGCCCGGTACATTTCCCNCGCTTGGCTCACGTGCTCTACCAGCGTATTGCGGTGTTCCTGCGTGGCGCGCTCAAGCCGTGTCGTCAACAGGGCGATGCCGACGCTGCCGCCAAGATTGCGCGAAAGATTGATCAGCGCCGCGGCGGTGTTGTTGTTCTCCCGCGCCAGCCCAACGTAAGCGCCGCTGGTGATCGGCACGAAGAGGAATGCAAGCCCCGCAGTCTGGATCATCCGGTCGTTCGCTACCGTCCAGAAGTCCACCGAAAGGGTGAACATGGACATCCGGTAGAGACCAACAGCACAGACCGCGAGGCCGAAGGCAATCATCCAACGCACGTCGATCATCCCCGCCAGCCGGCCAACCAGCGGCATCAGCACGACGATCACCAGACCACCCGGCGACAGCACCTGTCCCGCCTGCAGGGCGGTGTACCCCAGCATCGTCTGGGTGAATGCCGGAAGCAGTTGCGTACTGCCGAGGAGCACGAAGCCAAGTAGAAACATCAACACGTTGGAGATGGCAAAATTTCTGCTGCGAAAAAGTGACAGATCCACGATGGGATCGCGATGCTGCCATTCCCAGACGACAAAGGTAACGAGCGCTACGGAGGAGACGACGGCCCCGGCAACGATCAGCGGTGAGGAAAGCCAGTCCTCCTCCTGCCCCTTGTCGAGGACCACCTGCAACAGGCCGAGGCCGAGCGCAAGAAGGACGAAACCGATACCGTCGATGCGAATCCCGGCACGCCGGCGGCGTTCGCGCTCGGCAACCTGGTACGCGGGATCACTGATCATCCAGTTGATGAGAAAGAACAAGACGACACTGACCGGCACGTTGATCAGAAAGATCCAGTGCCAGCTGTAGTTGTCGGTGATCCAGCCTCCCAGGGTCGGGCCGATCGCCGGTGCAAACACCACCGCCATACCGTAGATGGCGAACGCCATGCTGCGCTGCCGTGGTGGAAAGGTATCAGAGAGGATCGCTTGGGAACCTGGCTGCAAACCGCCGCCGGTAAGGCCCTGCAAGGTCCGAAACAGGATCAGGCATTCCAGATTGGGCGCGAGGCCGCACAACAGCGACGTGACACCGAACCCGGCAATGCAGCCAAGGTAGAACCGCTTGCGCCCGAAGGTTGTCGACATCCAGCCGCTGATCGGCAGCACGATGGCGTTGGTCACCAGATAGGAGGTCAGAACCCAGGTCGCCTGGTTCGGGCTTGCCCCCAAGCTGCCGGCAATGTGGGTNNGGAGCGAGACGTTGGCGATGGCGATGTCGAGGATTTCCATGAACGCGGCGATCGCCACCAAGGGGGCGATGATCCAGCGTCGCAACCCGTCGGGAATGGCGCCATCGCCGCCCGCAGTCGACCCCGCGGTCATTGGCCGGTGGCCGCGACCGTCGATTGAGGTGTTGCGTCATCGCCGACGCGGACGGTGGGAACCACCGACATGCCGGGACCAAGGACATAGGCCGGATCAGGCTCGGGGGCGAAGAGGATTTTCACCGGCACCCGCTGCACCACCTTAACAAAATTGCCGGTGGCATTCTCCGGCGGCAGCAGGCTGAACCGCGCCCCAGTCCCCCGCTGCAGGCTGTCCACTCGTCCTGAGAACTCTACTCCCGGATAGGCATCGATGCGGATGCTGACCGGCTGGCCCGGACGCATTGCCGCCAGTTGCGTTTCCTTGAAGTTCGCCGTCACCCAGGGCGTACCGAAGACCACCCACGCCAGAACCTGGTTATTCTGGATGACGTCGCCTGGCTGGACTGCCTTGCGGGTGACGTGACCTGCGTGCGGCGNCATAGACCCTGGTGTACGACAGGTCGAGACGCGCCTGCTCCAGCGCCGCTCGTGCCTGCTCCACTTTGGCCTCGGCGGCGCCGACGAGGGCGTGCTGGACGGCAATCTGCTGTGGTGCGGTTTCCGCCTGCGCATGCCGACCTTGTGACTCAGCGATCCGAGCCTCAGCCATGNTGCACGGCCTGCTGCGTGGCGAGCCAGCGGGCTTCCCCGGCACGGGCAGCGGCAATCGCCTGCTCGTAGCGCTGCCGCGACGCATATCCTTCGGCAACCAGCTGTTCATAGCGCGCCGAATCATTCTTCGCGCGCAGCATCTCCGCTTCGCTGACCGTCACCTCCGCCTTCGCTTCTGCCAACGCCGAGCGCGCGGCGGCCAGCGCGCTTGCCGTTTCCTGCAGTGTTGCCTCGGTCGTCCGCTGCAGCAGCTGCAGACTGGCCTCGGCCTGGGGTGCGTTGCGCAACCGCCGACGCCAGCGTCGCCGTCGCATTGTCCAGGGCGGCCTGCTGATCACGGGGATCGAGTTGGATCAGCAGATCGCCTTCGGCCACCTGCTGGTTGTCGGTGATCAATACGGTCTCGACGGTGCCGCTGATGCGGGCACTGAGGGGCACGATGTTGCCATCGACAAACGCATCGTCCGTCGATTGAAGATTTCGCGTCAACCACCACCAAGTGCCGCCGATGCCGACGAGAGCCAGCGCCAGTAACACCACCACCACCAGGCGGCGGCGCTTCGGTGGTGTCTTCGCCGCTTCCTTGCGCGTGACAGCACCTTCGGGCGGGACGTGCGGCATATCCGCCCTGGCCAGTTTCGGGACAGCAGGCCCCTGCCGATCACTGGCGGGCAATATGGTCGCGTCCAGTCGCTCGCGTCTGCCTAGCCTGGCGTCGTCCATCGGCCGCGTCTCCGCAAAAACGTCCCTTGGAGGCCCCCGTCTCCGGGCGCAATTGCCCCATATTAGTTAACCACGCCTCGCTTGTCGCGCTCTAGATTGACGAAAATAACCCGAATAGGCTCCACCGCACCTGAGCCGCAGACCGTCCGACAAACTGAACTCTCCAGTTTACTTTTATAGAATTGGACTGCCGCTTCCATCTGGTCAACATTAGATTAGACTCACCGGTTCACTTTCTGGCGCGCCGGCACTGACGTACTGGACGTAGCCATGACCGATCGCATAACCGAAGCGGACGACAGCGACGCTCAACCCCGAGCGGCACGCGGCAGCGTCAAGACGACGCAAATTCTCGATGCGGCGCGCCAGATGTTCACCGCCAACGGTTTCGGCGCCACCTCGATGGATGCGGTGGCACGTCTGGCCGGGGTTTCGAAGGCCACCGTCTACGCGCACTTCCACAGCAAGGAGAACCTGTTCGTCGCCATCGTCCAGCATGAATGCCGACGGTTGGAGCGAGCGTTACCGGGATCGGAGGACATTGACACCCCCGTGGCCGTAACGCTGCGGCGCCTCGGTCACCGCTATCTGGCGTTTCTCATGTCGGCAGAGGTCCTGGCGATCCACCGGGTCATCGTCGCCGAGGCGGCACGCCTGCCGGCGCTCGGTCGCAGCCTGTTCCAAGCCGGGCCGGCCACGATGCGGACGCGTATCGAGGCCTATCTTGCGCGGGTGAACGCCCGCGGCCAGCTGGTTATGGAGGACCCGGCATTGGCGACGCAGCAGCTGCTTGCCCTCTTCCGTGGCGATATGCAGCTTCGCTGTCTGCTCGACCCCGAATGGCGGCCGCCGCCAGGCGATGTCCGGCGGCAGACCGACGCCGCCGTCGCCATGTTCCTGAAGATCTATGCGCCGCCCGCGCCGCCGGACAACAGCCGCTAAAAGGGTCGGGGGATGGGAGAACCGATCTCCTGCGGCAATTCAGCGCTGCTCCAGCCGCCGCCAAGAGCGCGGATCAGTTCCACGGTGGCGACGAAGCGATTCTGCTGAATCGTCAACGCCGTCTGCTGGTTCGTCAGAGAAGCCTGCTGCGCGGTCACCACGTTGGTATAAGCCACCGTTCCTGCCTTGTACTGGCTGAGCTGCAAGCGCTCAGAGTCTTGCGCGGCAGCAACCGCTCGCTGCTGCACCACCGCCTGCTGCTGCAGAATGCGCAGGGCCGCCAGTTGGTCCTCCACCTCCTGCAGGCTGGTGAGTACGGTCTGCCGATAGGTGGCGACCGTCTGATCGTAGGCAGCGCGCGATTGCTCCACCTGGGCACGGCGCGCGCCGGCGTCCAGCACCGTCTGGGCAAGGGCGATGCCCACCGACCACGCCTCGTTGGCGGCGG
The DNA here is from genome assembly GCF_014672695.1 of Defluviicoccus vanus. Lineage (GTDB taxonomy): Bacteria > Pseudomonadota > Alphaproteobacteria > Rhodospirillales > Defluviicoccaceae > Defluviicoccus > Defluviicoccus vanus. The sequence goes on from NZ_CP053923.1 coordinate 389,858, forward strand.
TAAACAGCGAACCGATGCCGGTGGCGGCAAACCCCCAGGACGCGGAAATGGTGATGTCGGGGAAGTAGGCTGCCTCGGCGACGCCGATCAGCGCGTTGGCTGAGGCCATGCGCCGTTCCGCCGCCGCCACATCCGGGCGTCGTTCCAGCAGCGCCGAGGGTAGCCCCGCCGGCAATGGCGGTGGCGGTGCGCCGAGTGGGGTCGGCGCCAGTGCGAAGGAGGCGGGCGGCTCACCCACCAGTACGGCAATGGCGTGCTCGAACTGGGCACGCTGCACGCCGACGGCGATGGCATCCGAGCGTGTGGTCTCCAGTTGCGTCTGCGCCTGGGCAACATCGCCGCGGGTCGCGATCCCCCAGTTGTACTGACTCTGGGCAATCTGCAGTGATCGCTCGTAGGCTGCAACGGATGTGTCGAGCAACTGCTTCTGTTCATCCAGCACCCGCAGCTGGAAATAGTCGCTGGCGAGATCAGCCTGCGCCGAGAGGGTCGCCGCAGCGAGGTCGGCGGCACTTGCCTGCGCACTCGCCACGTCGCTTTCCACCGTGCGCCGGATCTTGCCCCAGACATCCAGATCCCACGCGGCGCCAAGCGACGCGCGATAGGTGGTCTGATCGCCGCCGGAGCCACTGGAGGAAAAGGTGGTGGTGCTGCCGGTACTCCCGGAACTCCCGGAACTGTTAATGGTGCCGGTGCTGCTGCCGCCGGAGCTAGAACTGGAGCTGCCGCCACCGCTGCGGCGAACCGATCCATCAAGGCTGATGGTGGGAAACAGCCCCGATCGCGCTGCATCGACAATGGCCCGCGCCTGGCGGACCGCTGCCTCCGACGCCTTCAGCGACTGGTTGGAAACCACGACCTGACGCATCAAGGCGTCGAGGAGCGGATCATCGAACACTGCCCACCAGCTGCCGCGATCCACGCTGTCGCTGGGCTCGGCCAGCTTCCAGCCCGCCTGTTCCTTGAATTCCGCCGAGAGAGGAGCCGCCGGTCGTTCGTAGTCGGGACCGAGCATGCAGCCGCCGAGAACGAAGGCGATCAAACCTGGCCCCAGGCCAATTCGCCACCGCATCATCGCCACCCCCTTAGCCTTCGCCAAAGGAGGGTGCCGCGCCTGTCCTGGTGCNNGGCGAGCCAGGCGGTTTCGGCGCCGCAGCCGATCCAGACAAAGGTAAACCACCGGTGTGGTGTAGAGAGTCAGCGCCTGACTGACGAGCAAGCCGCCGACGATGGCGATGCCGAGCGGCTGGCGGAACTCCGCCCCCTCGCCCGCTTCGACTGCCAGCGGAATGGCGCCCAACAACGCCGCCATCGTCGTCATCATGATCGGCCGGAAGCGCAGCAGGCAGGCCTCGCGGATGGCCGCCGCCGGCGTGAGACCACGTTGCCGTTCAGCGTCGACGGCGAAGTCCACCATCATGATCGCGTTCTTTTTGACGATGCCGATCAGGAGGATGACGCCGACGAGGGCGATCAGGCTGAACTCGGTGCCGCAGATAAGCAGCGCGAGCAGCGCCCCTGCCCCGGCCGACGGCAGCGTCGAGAGGATCGTGAAGGGATGGATGTAGCTCTCATAGAGGATGCCAAGGACAATATAGACAGACAGCAAGGCCGCCAGGATCAGCAATGGCTGATTGGCTAGCGACTCCTGGAAGATTTTCGCCGTCCCCTGGAAGCTACCCTGAATCGTCGCCGGCATGCCGATCTCGAGCATCTTCTCCTTGATCGCGTCCACCGCATCCCCGAGCGCGCCGCCGGGCGGCAGGTTGAACGACAGCGTCGTCGCCACGAAATGGCCCTGGTGGTTGACTGCCAGGGNGGCATTGCGGGTGGAGAAGTGACTGACGGCGGAGAGGGGCACCATGGTAGAAGCGTTGGTGCTGACCGCGGCTGCGGTCGAGACCCCACTGCGGCCGGCGTTGCCCAGCTGGTTCGCCCGCTGATTGCGCGCCGCGTCGCTGCTGACGGTGCTCGTCGCTGCTGTGGAGGCGCTGTCCTCCTCCCCGGTTGTCGTCTCCGTCACCGTAACTGTCCCCGACACGGCATTGGTGGCCTGGGTACCGCGTACGGCACCGCCGGCATTGCTGATGTAAATCCCCTCCAGGGCCGCCGGTGACTGGCGGTATTCCGGCGCCACTTCCATCACCACGTGATACTGGTTGAGCGGCGTGTAGATGGTAGAAACCTGCCGTTGCCCGAAGGCGTCGTAGAGGGTGTTGTCGATCTGACCCAGCGTCAGCCCCAGCCGCGCCGCGGTCGCCCGGTCAACCTCCAGATAGGTTTCGAGCCCGCTGTCCTGCTGGTCGGAGTCCACATCCGTCAACTGCGATGAGGTGCGCAGCGCCTCCACCAGTTTCGGCGTCCAGGTCCGCACCTCCTCCAGCGTATCGCCGATCAAGGTGTATTGGAACTGACCCGCCGCCGGCCGGCCGCCGGCGCGCACATCCTGCAGCGGTTGCAGAAACAAGGACGAACCCGCAACCCGCGCCAAGTCCTTACGCAGGCGGCTGATCACCTCGTCGGAGCTGGCGGTGCGTTCGCTGAAAGGCTTGAGAGTGGAAAAGACGATGCCGGTGTTGGTCTGACTGCCGCCGGTAAAACCGACAACACTGGCCACCGCCGGGTCGGCGCCGATGATCTTTACATAGCTCGCCAGCTTCTCCTGCATTGCCTGAAACGAGACGTTCTGATCGGCGCGAATGGTCCCGAAGATCCGTCCCGTGTCCTGCTGCGGAAAGAACCCTTTGGGGATAACCGTAAACAGATAGACGTTGAGCCCGATCACCGCCACGAGCGAGAGCAGCACCAGGCGCGGATGGGCAAGCGCCCAACCGAGGGAGCGCGCATACGCCGCAGTCATTGCATCGACGGTACGTCCACAGACGCGTGCCAGTCGCCATTCCTTTGCTTCGTTCGGCCCCCGCAACAGCCGCGAGCACATCATCGGCACCACAGTCAGCGACAGCACCAGCGACACCAGGACGGCGACCGAGATGGTCACCGCAAATTCACGGAAGAGCCGGCCGACGATGCCGCCCATCATCAGGATCGGCAGGAACACGGCCACCAGCGACAGGCTCATGGAAACGACGGTGAAGCCCACCTCGCGTGCGCCGACGAGCGCCGCCTGCCGCCGCGACATGCCCGCCTCGCGGTGACGGGTGATGTTCTCGAGCACGACGACGGCATCGTCGACGACGAAGCCGGTGGAGATCGTCAAAGCCATCAGCGAAAAGGTGTTCAGGCTGTAGCCGAGCAAATACATGACACCAAAGGTGCCGATCAGCGAACCAGGCACCGCCACCGCGGGAATCAACGCCGCGCGCGGATCACGCAGGAACAGCAGCACGACGAGAATGACGAGGACGACGGCAATGACGAGGGTAGCCTCAACGGCGTTGAGCGAGGCGCGGATGCCGCTGGTGCGATCGCTGGTGACCCGCACGTCGATGTCACGCGGCATTTCCTGTTGCACTTGCGGCATCACCGCCTTCACCCGCGCCACCGTTTCAATGATGTTGGCGCCGGGCTGGCGGTAGATGAGGACGATCACCGCCGGTCGGCCGTTGGCAATTCCCTGATTGCGGGTGTCCTCGACGGACTCGACCACGTTGGCCACGTCATCAAGGTGCACCGGAGCGCCGTTCCGGTAAGCGATCACCAGCGGGCGATAGTCTTCGGCGGTGGTCGCTTGGTCGTTGGTGTAGAGCTGATAGCGGCGGTCGCCCGCCTCGATCACGCCCTTCGGCATGTTGGCATTGGCCGACGCTAGCGCCGCCCGGACATTCTCGAGACTGATCTTATAGGCAAACAGCGCATTCGGATTGACCTCGACCCGGACCGCTGGCAGCGAGCCGCCACCCAGGGTTACCTGTCCCACCCCCTCCACCTGGGACAGCTTCTGCACCATCACCGAAGCGGCCGCGTCGTAAATCTGGCCGACGGTGCGGTTCTCCGAGGTCAGCGCGTAAACAAGGATCGGCGCATCCGCCGGGTTGGCTTTGCGATAGGTCGGGTTGTTGCGTAGGCTTGCCGGCAGATCGGCGCGCGCCGCGTTGATCGCCGCCTGGATGTCGCGGGCGGCGCCGTCAATGTCGCGGTCGAGACCAAACTGGAGAATTATTCGCCCTGCGCCAAGCGTACTGGTGGAGGACATTTCGGTGACGTCGGCGATCTGGCCGAGGCGACGTTCCAGCGGCGTCGCCACGCTCGTTGCCACCGTTTCCGGGCTGGCGCCGGGCAAATTCGCTTGCACGAAGATGGTGGGAAAATCCACCTGCGGCAACGGTGCCACCGGCAGCAGGAAGAAAGCCGCTATCCCCGCCAGCAACATGCCCAGAGTCACCAGCGTTGTCGCCACCGGCCGTCGAATGCACAGCGACGACGGGTTCACGCTCGGCCTCCCGCCTCGGCGATCCGTGGGCGGCGGCGCAGCCGCGTCGCCAGCCGATCGAAGACAAGATAGATGACCGGTGTCGTAAACAGGGTGAGCACCTGGCTGACCAGGAGACCACCAAAGATGGTGATCCCGAGCGGGTGGCGCAGTTCCGAACCACTCCCCGTTCCCAGCATCAGCGGCAAGGCCGCCAGCAGCGCCGTCATCGTCGTCATCAGGATCGGCCGCAACCGCAGCAGGCATGCTTCGCGGATGGCGTCGCGCGGCGCAGCCCCCCGCTCCCGCTCGGCCTCCAGCGCGAAATCCACCATCATGATCGCGTTTTTCTTGACGATGCCGATGAGGAGGATGATGCCGATTATGGCGATGATGCCGAGTTCATTGCCGGTCAGCAGCAGCGCCAGCAAAGCGCCGATACCGGCTGAGGGCAGCGTCGAGAGGATCGTCACCGGGTGGACGAAGCTCTCATAAAGGACACCAAGAACAATGTACATGGTGACCACCGCCGCGAGGATCAGCAGCACCTGATTGGTCAGCGAGGATTGAAACGCCAGCGCCGCGCCCTGAAACCGGGTGACGATGCTGCCTGGCAGGTCGCTGGCGAGGATCGCGCCGTCGATCGCCCTCACTGCCGCCCCCAGCGACGAGCCCGGCGCCACATCGAAGGAGATGGTCAGCGCCGGAAACTGACCGAAGTGGCTGATGTGCAGCGGAACGGTCCGTTCGCTGATCGTCGCGATCGCCGACAGCGGCACCTGGCCGCTGCTCTTGGTCGATGACGGCAGGTAGAAGTTGTGCAGCGAGGCGAGGGACGCCTGGAATTCGGGTTCGGCTTCGAGGATCACCCGATACTGGTTGGACTGGGTGTAGATGGTGGAAACGATCCGCTGGCCGAAGGCGTCGTAGAGGGCGTTATCGACCGTAGCCGGGCTGATGCCGAAGCGAGCCGCGGTGCTGCGGTCGATGTTGATGAAGACGGCGAGTCCCCCTTGTGCCGCGTTGTCGGAGACGTTCTCCAACTCGGGCAGTTGGGCGAGACGGGCGGTCAGCTTCGGCGTCCATTCGGCGAGCGTGTCCGGGTTGGCGTCCTCCAGCACCAGTTGATACTGCGTCTTGCCCACGTCGGAGGTGATCGTCAGATCCTGCACCGGCTGCATGTGCAGGGTAATCCCGGAGAGCTTTGCTGTCGCTGCCTGCAGCCGACGAGCGATCTCGCTGGCCCGGGCGGTGCGTTCGGCAAACGGCTTGAGGTTGATCAAGAAGCGGCCCGTATTCGCGGTCTGGTTGGTTCCATCAACGCCGATCGACGACGACAGGCTAACCACATCTGGATCGTGCAGGATCACCGCAGCCGCCGACTGCTGCCGTTCCGCCATCGCGGCGAAGGAAACGCTCTCGGGCGCTTCCGAGACGGCGGTGATCAGACCGGTGTCCTGCACCGGGAAGAAGCCTTNTGGAACAACAACATAAAGTGCAACGGTGAGGACCAGTGTGGCGATGGCCACCATCAGTGTCAGTGGCTGCCGATCGAGCACCCAATCGAGCGCGCGGGCATAGCCGCGGATCAATACGCCGAACCAGCCAACGGTCGCCTGGTCATGAACCTTTTCGCCAGTGGAGCGAAGCAGGCGGGCACAAAGCATCGGCACCAAGGTCAGCGAGACGACCGCGGAAATGAGGATGGTAACGGCGAGCGTCACGGCGAATTCACGAAACAGCCGGCCGACCACATCTTCCATGAACAAGAGCGGGATCAACACCGCGATCAGCGAAACAGTCAGCGAGATGATGGTGAAACCGATCTGCTGGGAGCCCTTCAGTGCCGCGGCAAGCGGCGTCTCGCCCTGTTCCAGGTACCGAATGATGTTTTCAATGACGACGATGGCGTCGTCGACAACGAAACCGACCGCCACCGTCAGCGCCATCAGGGACAGGTTGTTGAGGCTGTAGCCAGCCAGATACATCACGGCAAAGGTACCGACGATCGAGAGCGGCACCGACAGGCTGGGAATGATCGTCGCGCGGATGTTGCGCAGGAAGACGAAGATAATGAAGACAACGAGGCCCACCGCCAGCGCCAGTTCGATCTGCACATCGTTGACCGAGGCGCGGATGGTGGTGGTGCGGTCGCTCAGCACGGCAATGTCGACCGATGGCGGCAGACTGCTGCGCAACTGCGGCAGCAACTCCTTTACCGTGTCGGCGACGCGGATGACGTTGGCGCCCGGCTGGCGCTGAATGCTGATGATCACCGCCGGGACCTCGTTCATCCAAGCGGCCAGCTTGACGTTCTCGGCCCCTTCCACCACCGACGCCACATCGGCGAGGCGGACCGGAGCGTTGTTGCGATACGCAATCACCAAATCCAGGAATTGGTCGGGGTCGAGCAACTGGTCGTTGGCGTTGATGGTGAACGCGCGCGCCGGCCCGTCGAAGCTGCCCTTGGGAATGTTGACGTTGGCGTTGGCGATCGTCGTCCGCAGGTCGTCGATATTGAGTCCATAGGCGGCGAGCTTCTGCGGATCAAAGCGGATGCGCACCGCCGGGCGTTGGCCGCCACTGATGCGGACAAGGCCTACCCCTGGCAGTTGTGACAGCTTTTGCGCCAGCCGGGTGTCGATCAGATCGTAGACCTCGGTAAGCGGCAGCGTTTTCGAACTCGCGGCCAGTGTCAGCACCGGGGTGTCGGCCGGGTTGACTTTGGCGTAGACCGGGGGTGCGGGAAGATCCGACGGCAACAGGTTGCTCGCAGCGTTAATAGCCGCCTGCANCTGTTGTTCGGCAACGTCGAGGGCGAGATCAAGACTGAACTGCAGCGTGATGACCGAGGCGCCGGCACCGCTGGTGGACGTCATCTGCTCGAGGCCAGGCATCTGCCCGAACTGGCGCTCCAGCGGGGCGGTGATCGACGACGTCATCACATCGGGGCTTGCCCCCGGATAGAAGGTGCTGACCTCGATCGTCGGATAGTCCACCTCAGGCAGCGCCGAGAGCGGCAGAAAGCGGTAACCGACGAGACCGACCAGGACGATCGCCAGCATGATCAACGACGTAGCGACCGGCCGGAGGATGAAGATCCGCGACGGGTTCACGGACGCGCCTGCTGTACCGTCGTCCGCCGCTGCCTCGCNTCGCCGTCTCGCTCACGGGACTCGACCGGCGGAAGCCGGCTGCCGTTGCCCGGGATCGGATGAGTTGGATGACACTGGCGGAACCGCCGGCGCCTGCTCGGCCGCCGCTGACGGTACCGTCACCTTGCTCCCTTCGCGCAGCCGGTCGACGCCATCGCTTACGATCCGTTCGCCGACCGTCAGGCCACTGCGGATCTGGGTACGATCGCCGCCCGCCGTGCCGATGGTGACCGGCCTTACCGCAACGGTGTGGTCAGCATTGATAACATAGACGTAGGCGCCCGATGCGCCCCGCTGCACCGCCGCCGATGGGACCACGGTAACCCCGGTCAGCGTATCGACCAGCAGACGAACGTTGACGAACTGGTTCGGATAGAGCCTCTCATCCGCGTTGGCGAAGCTTGCCTTGAGCTTGATGGTGCCGGTGGTTGCATCGATCTGGTTGTCGATCGTTGCCAGCGTACCATCAGCGATCCGGGTGACACCGCTGCGATCGTACGCGGTGACAGGCAGCGAGGGTGAGCGTTGCAAACGGGAGAGCACCAGCTGCAGCTTGTCCTCGGGGATGGTGAAGATGACGGTGATCGGCTGTAACTGGGTGATGACAACGATACCGCTGGTGTCGCTGGCGCGGATGTAGTTGCCCTCGTCCTTCAGCCGCAGGCCGACGCGTCCATCCACTGGCGAAAGGATGCGGCAGTAATCGAGGTTAAGCCGCGCTTCGTCAACCAGTGCCTGGTCCAGCTTCACCTGCGCGCTATACTGGCGAACGAGCGACTCCTGGGTATCAAGCTGTTGGCGGGCGATCGAATCTTCGGCAACCAGGTTGCGATAGCGGTTAAGATCCACTTCGGCGTTACGCAGCAACGCCTGATCCTTGGCCAACTGTGCCTCGGCCTGTTCGAGGGCAATCCGGTAAGGGCGCGGGTCCACTTCGGCGAGGAAGTCACCCTTGCGCACGTCCTGACCTTCACGGAAACCGATGCGAGTCAGTGCACCGTCGATGCGGGTCTGCACCGTGACGGTGGCAAGCGGTGTCACCGTCCCCAGCGCATCGATGGTGACCGGCACATCGGCTACCGCCACGACGGCGTCGGCAACCGGCACCGGCCTCTCCGTGCGCGCACTCGTCGGCCTTGCGTGCCTCGTCAGCGCGGCGCACGAGCAGGAGGCCGACGCCGACGGCAAGCAGCAGCGCCAGTACGACCCAGAGCCAACCGCGACGGCGGTGCGGGCGTGGCTGATCAGGCGCGACGACCTCGGTTTCAGGCGTGGTATGAGCGTCCATGCCGGCTTACACCCTTCGCCTGGCGGATCCCGTGCGGTTATCAATTAGGGAGACGATGGGATCGCGTGTGGATTGGTAAAGGACGGGCGTGCTCCCGCTGAACGTCATGCCTTGCCACAACCGGGGGAATGGGCGCGCGCGCTGCCGCCTCCGCCGCAGACAACACGAGATATAGTCTGCGCTCCGATCCGGCGCAAATTACGTCACACCACGCAGGATTACGATCTCGCAGCCGTGATCACGGCCGGCCGCCGTCCCATACGACCGTAAGTACGGGCGCTCGCAAACCGCATCGACAACCCGACCCGCCGACTGCTGACACCGAAGTGACTCGATCTGTCGATGATCATTTTTTGTCCGAGCCGGAGGATTACGACAGCGGCGAGCGTCTGGCAGCAGTCACCTGGATTCAGAGCATGCTCCAGGACCAGGGCAAGCGCACGCTGCTGTACGAGCTGGCGCAATGGGCCAGCCAGATAACGCCGGACACCCCCAAAGCCACCAGCTCAACAACGTCCGCGCCAACATCGTCCGTATGTGGCCAACGGCCGCCGCGCTGCTGCTTTTGCCGCTGCGCCGTTGCGTCATCTCCTGGTCTTCGATCGTCGACGGCGCGACGTTCGGGGTGGAGCGATGCTGGGCGGGGGCTACCAGTGACGCTGTCTAGCCGCGTTCACCCACCGGCGCCATCGAGCCCTGGGCGATCGAAACCAGCCGCTCCTCGCCCTTCTCGTCGGCGACGAACACGTCGGCACGACAGACGATCAGTGTCCGTCCCGGTTTGAGGACACTGCCGCGGGCAATCAAAACCGCGCCTTGCGCCGGTGCCAGAAAGTTGACCTTGTATTCGGCGCCGACCACGTTCACGCCAACGGCGACCAGGGTCGCTGCGGCCGCCCCCATCACCGCTTCGGCGAGGCCGCCGACAACGCCGCCATGAAAGAAGCCGTTCTGTTGGCCAAGGTCCGGCCGATAGCGCAACCGATACTCCGCCTGTCCCGGCGCGCAGCCGGCAAACTGCACTCCGAGCATCGCCAGATAGCCCTGCGCCGCAGCGTAGCGGGCGAGGAACGCGGCAAATTCGGGATTTCGTGGTTTGAAGCCGGTGCCGGCAGTCGTCATCCGTCCATCCCCGCTGCTTGCAATCGCCTGCACTATATCGCGCGTCGATTCGCGCCCGCAAGGCAACGCCGGACCAATCTTCCGTCTTCGGCCAACCGGTTCGTGATTTGGCGCCATCGCCGGATTATCGCTACACCCTGATCAGTCGTGTTCCACCACCCGGGACGACAATTTTCCGACGCCCGCAAGCGTATGGTCAACCGGCAGCGGAAAGGGGAGTGCCATGGAGATCGAGGCTATCGCACCTTGGGCGGTGCTCGCCGTAACCTGCGGCATCACCTGGATGGCAACGCCACGGCGGGTGACGTCACCGCAGTTCTTCGATGGCCGCGCCGCAGACGGCGCCCACCCGGGAATCTGGCTGGTGGCGATCAGTGCTGCGATCACCTGGATCTTTGCCAAGTCAATCGCCAATGCCTCCGATCTCGCCTACACCTTCGGCCTCGCTGGTGGCGTGGGCTACACTCTCTATTACATCAGCTTCGTTGTCGCTGGCATCGCCATCTACCTCCTGCGAACGCGCGGGCGCTATCGATCACTGGCACACTTCCTGATCGAAAAATATGGCATGCTCTGTTCGCGGCTATTTCTGTTGACGATCGCTTTTCGGTTGTTCAACGAAGTCTGGTCGAATACCAAGGTGATGGCGCTTTACTTCGGTACCGAGGGCAGCCCCGCCTACTGGATCGCCACCGTCGCCGTGACCGCATTCACCCTCAGCTATGCCTGGACTGGCGGCATGCGCGCCAGCCTGCTCACCGATCGTATTCAGACGATCCTCGCCTTCGTCCTGCTGGGGATCGTTCTGGCAGTGCTGTTTCCGGGGCTGTCGGCGAAAGGGCTGCCGCAGATGCCGATCGATGTGCATCAGGCGGGACTGACCTTTTGCCTGCTCGCCCTGGTCCAGGTGCTGTCGTATCCCTTCCATGACCCGGTGCTGACCGACCGGGCGTTCCTCACTCCACCACGGCAGATGCTCAAGAGTTTCCTCCTGGCGGCGCTGATCTCNGGNGGGTTCATCTTTCTTTTCAGCCTGATCGGCCTCTACGCGCGGGCATCCGGATTGCCGGGCAGTCCTTCGGTCAGCGTGCCGGCGGCGTTCGGCCTGATGATGATGCTCGTCTTTACCGGCATTATGCTGCTGTCGGGCTGCTCGACCATCGATTCCACCTTCACCAGCGTCGCCAAGCTGGTGGCGCGCGACTGGCGCAACGATCCGCGTGAACCGGCGAGGCGCCACCTTACTGCTGGCCGCATCGCTGTCCTTGCCGTCGCCGTCATCGGCAACCTGCCGCTGTTGACGGTCTATCTCGGCGACAAGGTGGGGCCGGCAGTCATTGCCGCGACGACGATCAGCGGCACCATGGTCATGGGGCTGGCGCCAATCTTCCTCTTGTCCTGGATCAAGCCGGCCGGCCGGCTCAGCTTCCATCTGGCGTTCTGGCCGGGGCTTGCCTTCGGGGTGCTGCGGACGCTGGAGGTGTTCCTCAAGGTGCACATCTTCCCCGCCGACATGGCGCTCGGCGTTGGTAAATACGCCATCGATCTGGGCGTCAACGTCTGGGGTCTGCTGATCTGTACCACCGGCTATCTGCTGGGCGCGATGCTTGCGGCGCGGCGACAGCGCCCTGTGACAGCTGCCGCTGGCCATGTGCCGGTGCGGATCAGCGGCGGCGCCGGTTAGCCATCGCCCGGCGCGGCGAGACTCTGTGCCAGTCGCAGCAGGTATTGCGTTCCGGCGATCGCCCGGCTGCCATACCAGGAGGTCATTTCACCGTCAATCGCCACCGCCTTCGCCGCGTGCGCCGGAAACGCGGCGCGGAACGCATCCATATGCTTGTCGCCAAATGGAAATGGCTCGCTTGCAAACAGGACCAGTTCGACGCTGGCCAGTAGCGGCTCATTCAGCTCGATGGTCGGATAACGCTGGTCGGTGTCCGCCGGTTCGGTGCGCCAGTTCACTCGTGCCAGCGCGTCGGCAATATAGGTGGTGGGGCCGATGCTCATCCATGGCTTGCGCCAGATCAAATAAAGCACACGCCGGTGGGGCAGCTTCGCCGCCGCCGCCGTTGTCTCGGCCAGGGCGTGCACCAGCCGCTCTGCCAGTGCCGCCGCCGCCGCGGTGCGATCGAAGATCCCGCCGAGGAGTTGATACAGGCGCAGGTTGTCGTCGACACGAACCGGATGGGTGACGACGACGGTGTAACCTGCCGCAGTGAGTTGTTCGAATACCGGCCGCGGCGTCTCATCGATGTTGACGATCACGTGGCTTGGCCTGAGTGCCGCCAAGGCGGCGAGGTCGACGGTCTTGGTGCCGCCCACGCTGGCGAGCGCCGCCATTTCCGCCGCGGGATGGCGGCAAAAGTCGGTTCGCGCCACCAACTGTTCGCCCAGCTGCAGATCAAACAGCAGTTCGGTAATGCTGGGAACGAGGGAGACGACCCGGACCAATCCAGCGGCAATAGGATGGCACTGGCCGGCATCATCACTGAAATGCTGGGTATGCCCAATCATTAATCACAAGCACTTTTCTGCAGCATCCAAACAAAGTCACTCCATTAATGCGCGAATAACAATATGATTTGTGATCGTAGTCACAGAGCGCCGGCGGCATTTCGCGCATGATCACCCCCGGATGGAGTTTTCATCCGGAGTTCTCCCTTCCCTCAAGAGCACACACTGGGGCCGGATTTTCCGCCCCCTCTTTTTCCCGGCCGCGTCCACCTTGCCTCCTCCAACCCTTGGCGAGGCTATAAGCCGCCGCACCTTGCCCCCGCCGCGGAGAGCAGCACCGGATCCGCAATCGACCGGCGATGGCTGCCGAAATTTCGAAACCGGGCAAGGCAGACGCAAAAGGGAGAGACGCCACATGGCCGTCGAACGGACTCTGTCGATCATCAAGCCCGACGCCACCGCACGCAACATCACGGGCAAGGTCAACGCGCTGTTTGAAGAGGGCGGGCTGCGCATCGTCGCCCAGAAGCGCCTTCACCTGACCAAAGCCATGGCGCAGCAATTTTACGCGGTGCATGCCGAGCGCTCCTTCTACGACGAACTGTGCGAATACATGTGCTCGGCCCCGGTGGTCGTACAGGTGCTGGAAGGCGAAAGCGCAGTAACCCGTAACCGCGAAATCATGGGCGCAACCAACCCGGCGAACGCTGCCGAGGGGACAGTGCGCAAGGCCTTCGGCCTGAACGTGCAGGAAAATTCGGTGCACGGCTCCGATTCGCCGGAAAATGCCGCGATCGAAATCAGCTTTTTCTTCAGCGGCATCGAAATCGCCGGTTGATCCACGCCACTGGCGTGGCCGGGTACGGCGGCACGGAAGCATAATCCGACGATCCTCGTTCGGAGCGGCCGCCGGCCGCTGTCCGCGCATCCATCCGCGCATTCAGAGACCAGCGTTCTGCCGTTGGGCGACGCTTACCGGCGGATTGATCAGGCAGCTTGCCAGGACATCGCCGCCCGGAACATCGCCGCCACGGACGATGACGCGCGCGCCCTCCACCCGTAGCCGGCCATCGGCGAAAAGGCGCACGGCCAGCGGATAGATTTGGTGTTCAGCCGCCAGCACGCGTGCGGCCAGCCGATCCTCGTCGTCATCAGCCTGCACCGGCACCGCCGCCTGGACAATGATCGGACCGTCATCCATCGCCGGGCGGACGAAATGCACCGTGCAGCCGGCAAAGCGAACACCGGCAGCAAGCACCTGGCGGTGGGTGTGCAGGCCGCGAAACGCCGGCAGCAGCGACGGATGGATGTTGATCAGGCGATCCCACCACCGCTGCACGAAGCCGTCGGTCAGCAGTCGCATGAAGCCGGCAAGACAGACCAGTTCCACGCCCCTTGCCGCAAGGGCCGCGGTCAGCGCGTCCTCGAAGGCCGCCCGGCTAGCGAAGTCGCGGTGATCGACGGTGTGGGTTGCGATCCCGGCTGCCCTCGCCCGCTGCAGACCGTAGGCGTCGGACTCGTTGCTGATGACGACGGCGATCTCCGCTGGAAAGTCGGCCGCCGCCACGGCATCGATCAGCGCCTGCAGATTGCTTCCCCGTCCGGAGATGAGCACCCCCAGCCTCAATCGCCNCCATGCGTCACCGAGTCCCTTGATCTGCACCCGCGCCGCGGCATTGGTCGCCGGCACGATCTCGCCTACCACCGAAACCGCTTCGCCCGCATCCAGTAGCGCCTGGCGGACCGCCTCGGCGCGATCGGCGGCAGCGATCACGATCATGCCAATGCCGCAATTGAACGTCCGCGCCATCTCCAGCCAAGGCACCGATGCCTGCCGCTGCATCCAGCGGAACACCGGCGGCAGCGGCCAAGCGGCAGCATCGAGCAGGCAGGCGAGCCCTTCGGGAAGGACGCGGGGAATATTGTCGAGCAGGCCGCCACCGGTGATGTGCGCCAGCCCGCGCACGCCACCCGCCCGCACCGCAGCGAGACAACTGCGAACATAGATGCGGGTAGGGATCAACAGCGCCTCACCCAGCGAACGCTCGCTGGCGAAAGGCGCTGGCTCCGCCAAGGCACAGCCCGACCGCTCGACGATTCGTCGCACCAGGCTGAAGCCGTTGGCATGGATCCCGGAAGAAGCCAGGCCCAGGACCACATCCCCGACCGCCGTCCCACGGCCGTCGATGGCAGCGCCGCGCTCGACGGCGCCCACTGCAAACCCCGCGAGGTCGAAATCGTCGTCGCGATAGACCCNCGGCATCTCCGCCGTCTCGCCGCCGATCAGGCCGCAGCCGGCTTCGCGGCAACCATCCGCAATGCCGGCGATGACCGCCCGGCCGGTCGCCACCGACAGCCGCCCGGTAGCGTAGTAGTCGAGGAAGAACAAGGGTTCAGCGCCTTGAACGACGAGGTCGTTGACGCACATGGCCACCAGGTCGATCCCGATCGTGGCATAGCTGCCGCAGGCAGCCGCCAGCTTGACCTTGGTACCAGCACCATCGGTGGTGGCCACCAGCACCGGATCTTGAAAACCGGCGGCGCGCAGATCGAACAGCGCACCGAAGCCGCCGAGGCCGGATGCGACGCCCGAACGGTTGGTGGCGCGGGCAAGCGGCTTGATCGCCTCGACCAGCGCCGCTCCGGCGTCGATATCGACGCCCGCCTCTTTATAGGTGAGTGGGCTAATGCGTCGCCTCGCGCCGGCATGATAGAGTTCAGACGAAGGATGCTCACAATAGCGCCCCCGATGTGCGAGGCAATCCCCGTTATGACAATGATACGTCTTTGGCTCGCAGCACTGCTGCTGTTGGTCGCCGCCGCCTGGACCGCTCCGGCCAGAGCCCAGGCCGCGGCCGACAACCCGTACGAGGTAACCGGTGTGCACGTCGACGTAACGGCGGAGAATGCCGCTGCCGCCCGCGGCCTGGCGCTCGCCGATGGTGCACGTCAGGCGCTCATGCAGTTGGTGGAGCGCTATGTCGCCGAGGACAAGCGCGGCCGCTTTGCCAAGATGTCGCAGCAACAGATCGAGGACATGGTCAACGACTTCTCGATCCGCGACGAGAAGACGTCGGGCGTCCGCTACATCGCCACCCTCGATTACAGGTTCAAGGCGAGCCGTGTCAGCCGCCTCCTCGCCGCCGCCGGGGCAACACCACCCGCTGCCACATCGCAAGCTGCAGGCTCAACCACCGACGTGCCGCCTCCCCCGCGGCCAATCGTGGTTATCCCGATTCTCGAAGCCGGGCCCGGGCAGGCGCCGGGTGGCGGCGCCGATCCCTGGCGCGACGCCTGGCAAGCCCTCGCCGAACGTTCCGATGGCCGCTACGTCCTTGCCTCCGGTGACACGGCGGCGATCGCCAGCGATCAGGAGCGGCTTAATGCCCTGGTGCGGCGAACCGGCGGCGACAGCGCCCTCGTCGCCGTCGCCAGCGTCGGCGACGCGCCGGAGGGCGGAACGCAGGGCATCAATGTTCGCTTCCACCGCCAGAGCAGCTACCGTCAGGCGACGGGCGGGCAGACCTATCTCCCCAGCGATGGCGAAACGCCGCAGGCCTTCTTCCGTCGCGTCGCCGTGGCAACGCAAGCCGAGGCAAGCACCGCATGGCGGCAAGCGGAAGCCAGTCCTTCGACGCAACGGGCGCGGCTGCAGTTGGCAGTCGTCGTGAGCAGCCTTAGCGACTGGCTCCAGTTGCAGAAGCAGATACGCCAGGTGGATGGCGTGCGCGGGATCGACACGGTACTGATGTCGCGGCGGGAAATGCTGGTGAATCTGTCCTTTTCCGGCAGCGTTGAGGATCTGACGCAGCGGCTGGAGGACGCCGACCTGACGCTTGCCGATAACGGAGGTCGCCGCGTTCTGCGGCGCGACACAACGCCGATTGAGCCAACCGAAAGCGAGAAACCATGAGCACCGAACGACGCGTTGTCCTCTGGCTAAGCGTCTTTGCCATCGTCGCCGTACTCGTCTACCTGCTTCGCGGTGCCCTCCTCCCCTTCATCGCCGGCATGGCCGTGGCCTACCTGCTCGATCCCGTGGCGGATCGCATGGAGCGATGGGGTGTTCCCCGCTGGCTTGCGTCGTTGCTCATTGTCGGCACCTTCATCATTGCCTTCGTTGCCGTGCTCGTCGTCCTCATGCCGACGATCATCGACCAGCTTACGCGCTTCGTCGCCAACGTTCCCGATCTGGTACGCACGCTGACGTCCGAGGGACAAGGCTTGCTGCGACGGCTGCGCGGCAACCTCACGGCGTCGCAGGCGAAAGAGGTCAATGACGCGCTGTCCGGATACGCCGGGCAACTGGCCAACTGGTTGGCGAGCTTGGCCGGACAGGTGGTAAGCGGCGGTGCCGCCCTGTTCAGCGTCGTCAGCCTGGTTCTCATCATGCCGGTGGTGGCGTTCTATCTGCTGCGCGATTGGGATCTGATCGTCGCTCAGATCGATGCGCTCTTGCCGCAACGGGGTGGCGATGCCATCCGCACCGTCATCCGCGAGATCGACGATCGCCTGTCGGGCTTCGTTCGCGGTCAGGCGCTGGTCTGCATGCTGCTGGGCGCCTGGTATGCCATCGGCTTGACCGTGATTGGCCTGAACTATGGCTTGGCGGTGGGGCTTGGCGCCGGCATGCTGTCGATCATCCCCTTTGTCGGCAACATCGTCGGTCTTGGCGCCAGTCTCGCCATCGCCCTCACCCAGTTCGACGGCTGGACCGAGGCGGCCCTCGCCGCCGGCGTCTTCCTCTCGGGCAACCTCCTCGAAGGCAACTTCATCTCCCCGAAGATCGTCGGTGACCGGGTGGGGCTGCATCCGGTTTGGTTGTTGTTCGCGGTGATCGCCGGCGGCACCGTGCTCGGCATCACCGGCGCGCTGCTTGCGGTGCCGGCGGCCGCGGCGATCGGCGTCATCGTCCGCTTCCTGATCCAGGAGTATCGGGAGAGTCCGCTTTATGTGGATACGGGGGACGCGCCGGAGGATCCCGCCGTCGCCGTCACCGTGGTCAATGCAGCAGCGGTGACCGTGGTAACCACACCCGTCGACGAGGCTGCGAACGGCAAGGAGGCGAGCGGCGGCGGCAGCCATNNGGCTGATCGGCAGATGATCTTCGATTGGCCGCGACTGCGGTCGGATCGCTGGCATCCCGACGACTTCCTGATCAGCGACGCCAACCAGGACGCGGTGCGCTGGCTGGAACGCTGGCCGCAGTGGCCAGCACCGGCGCTGATCGCTTATGGACCCGCCGGCTGCGGCAAGACGCACATGGTAAGCTGGTTTCGCGCCCGAACTGCCGCGGTGCAACTCTCGCCGGGCGCGCTCGCCGCCATCGATCCCCACGCCATGGCCGCGCGCGATACGCTTTGCGTCATCGAGGACGCCGATCGTCTGGACGGCCTGCCGATGCAGCGGGCGCTGCTGCATCTCTACAATTGCTTGGCTGCCGCCGAGGGCCGGCTGCTGCTGACGGCGCGGCAGCCTCCCAAGGCATGGCCGCTACAACTGGCCGACCTGCGATCGCGCCTGCAAGCGGCGCCGACCGCTGCCATTCTCGCCCCCGACGATGCCCTGCTCGGGGCACTGCTGATCAAGCTGTTCCGCGATCATCAGCTGGCGATCGACGACGACGTGGTAACCTATCTGTTGCCCCGCATCGAGCGATCCTTTGCCACCCTGCCGCCGCTGGTCGATCAATTGGACCGGGCCAGCCTCACCGCCGGTCGGCGGCTTACCGTTCCCTTCGTCCGCCAAGTCCTCGGCCTCGAAACCGTCCAGGGGCAACAGGATTAAGCGGCAGAATCAGGCGTCCTGCGGCGGCTGCCCCGAAGCGGCACCACTGCTGGCAATGGTACTGGTACTCACCGAGGGCTTCTTCGCCGCCGGCAGGTCGAGGCGGATGTGCAACTCCTTCAACCGTTTCGGCTCCACTTCCGCCGGCGCGCCCATCAGCAGGTCCTGCGCCTGCTGATTCATCGGAAAGGCAATCACCTCGCGGATGTTACGCTCGTCGGCGAGCAACATGACGATCCGGTCGATGCCTGGCGCCGAGCCTCCGTGCGGCGGGGCGCCGAACTGGAAGGCATGGAACAAACCACCGAAGCGCCGCTCCACCTCGTCGGCGCCGTAGCCGGCAATCTCGAACGCCTTGACCATGACGTCCGGCCGGTGATTGCGAATCGCCCCGCTCGACAGTTCGACGCCGTTGCAGATGATGTCGTACTGGAACGCCTTGATCTCCAGCGGATCGCAGCTGGTGAGCGCCTCCAATCCGCCTTGCGGCATGGAGAAAGGATTGTGACTGAACTCGATCTGGCCCGTGTCCTCGTTGCGCTCGAACATCGGGAAATCGACGATCCAGCAGAAGCGGAAGGCGCCCTCCTCGCGCAGGCCTAGCTCGTCGCAGAGCCGTTCGCGGACGACGCCGGCGAATTTCTCCGCCTGTGCCTGCGCCAGGCAGACGAAAAACACCGCATCGCCATCCTTGACACCGAGGCGCTCCTTAATCGCCGCCACCCGTTCGGCTTCGAGGTTCTTGCCGATCGGCCCCTTTACTTCGCCCTCGGCGAAGACGATGTAGCCAAGACCGCCGGCGCCCTGCTCGCGTGCCCATTCGTTGAGCTTGTCGAAGAAAGCCCGCGGCTTCGCCGCCGCACCCGTCGCCGGTATTGCGCGCACCACCTTGCCCTGGGCGACACCGCGAGCGAAGAGCCCGAAGCTGGAGTCGCGGAACGCATCGCTGACATCGGCGATGACCAGCGGGTTGCGCAGGTCGGGCTTGTCGGTCCCGTACTTGAGCATGCTGTCGTCAAAGGCAATGCGCGGGAACGGCGGCGGCGTAACGGCGCGATCGCCGCCAAACTCGTCAAATACCCCGGCCAGCACCGGCTCGATGGTGTTGAAGACGTCATCCTGGGTAACGAAGGCCATCTCGAAATCGAGCTGGTAGAATTCGCCCGGAGAACGATCGGCGCGCGCATCCTCGTCGCGGAAGCAGGGCGCGATCTGGAAGTAGCGGTCGAAGCCCGATGCCATCAACAGCTGCTTGAACTGCTGCGGCGCCTGCGGCAGGGCGTAGAACTTGCCCGGGTGATTACGGCTCGGCACCAGGTAGTCGCGCGCGCCTTCGGGCGAGCTGGCGGTCAGAATCGGTGTCTGGAACTCAACGAACCCGGCATCAACCATCCGCTGACGGATCGACGAGATCACTTGGCTGCGAAAAACGATGTTCTGGTGCGGCTTCTCGCGGCGCAGGTCGAGGAAGCGATAGCGAAGACGCACCTCTTCGCCCAGTTCCTGATCGACCGCAACCGGCATCGGCAGCGTCTCCGCCGGTGACTCCAGATGGAAGTCGGCGATTCTGATCTCGATCGTCCCGGTCGCCAGATTCGTGTTGATCGTCTCCGGCGACCGCCGCACCACCCGGCCGGTGATGGTGACGACACTTTCCGGACGCACCGCGGTGGTGGCGTCGAACAGCGGCGTTTCGGCCTCGATCACGCACTGGGTGATGCCGTAATGGTCGCGGAGGTCAATGAAAAGCAGATTGCCGTGATCCCGCTTGCGATGCACCCAGCCCGACAGACGAACGGTCTGACCTTCATCCTCGGCGCGCAGTTGGCCACAGGTATGGGTGCGGTAGGGATGCATGGGAGGGTTCCTTCGGCGAATCGATCGTCTCGTTTAACGCGGTGGTGTACCGCAACATCGTGGGTGGACCGCCTGGGTCGACCCGCTGGCAGCCGCGCAGCGACGCCGCCGGATCCATCCTACCATCCCGGTTCTCGGTTTGTTTACTGCGAGTGCGGGCGGTGAAGCGGCGTTGGTGGGGGAAAAGCACACGGATGGCCAGCGGTTGTCAAGATAGGGTATGAAGAAGCTTCACCTCGTCCCCAGCGGTCGCTTCGGCGCGCCGCCTTGTTCCGGGACGTTTGCATTAACCCCCATTTGCAGGTTAAGCCGCTCTTATGACCCTGATCAGTGACACCCCAGAGCTGATACGCTTTTGCGGGGAGCTGGCCGGGTGCGAGTTCATCGCCGTCGACACCGAGTTCATGCGCGAGCGCACCTACTGGCCGAAGCTCTGTTTGGTGCAGGTGGCCGGTCCGGATGCCTCGGCCGCCGTCGATCCGCTCGCCAAAGGCATCGACCTCAGTCCCCTGTTTACCCTCCTGTCGGCGCCGGAAACGGTGAAGGTCTTTCACGCCGCACGCCAGGACCTGGAGATCTTCTACCATCTCATGGGGCAACTGCCGGCGCCGGTATTCGATACCCAGGTCGCCGCAATGGTCTGCGGCTTCGGAGACCAAGTGGCCTACGAGACGCTGGCCGCCAGACTGGCCCGGGTGAAACTCGACAAGGGATCGCGTTTCACCGACTGGGCGCTGCGGCCACTGAGCACGCGCCAGATCGACTATGCCTTGAGCGACGTCATTCATTTGCGGCCGATCTACCGCAAACTGCTGCAGAAGCTGCAGGCAACCGGCCGCGCCGACTGGCTCGGCGAGGAGATGGCGGCGCTGACCAGTCCGGCCGCCTACGCCGTCGATCCGTTGTTCGCCTTCCGCCGGTTGCGCAGCCGCAGTACCAACGGCCACGTACTGGCGGTACTGCGGGAGGTGGCCGCGTGGCGGGAGCGCGAGGCGCAGGCGCGCGACATCCCCCGCACCTGGCTGCTGCGCGACGAGGCGCTGCTCGAAATCGCCCACCATATGCCGCAGAAGGTGGACGATTTGGCACGGACCCGCAATCTGAACCGCAAGATGGCGGAAAGTCAGCAGGGGACGGACATTCTGACAGCGGTGGCGCGCGGGATGGCAGTCCCGGACAGCGAGTGCCCGCCCGTTGACGAGCGACGTGACCTGCCGCGTGGCCTCGCCCCGGTTGCCGACCTGCTCAAGGTGTTGCTGAAGATGAAGTGCGACGAATCCGGCGTGGCGCAGCGGCTGGTGGCGTCCTCGGACGAGATCGAACTCATCGCCGCCGACGGTGACAGCGCCAACGTGCCGGCCCTGCATGGCTGGCGCCGCCAGCTGTTCGGCAATGATGCGCTGCAATTGCGCACCGGCCGTCTGGCTTTGGCGGTCAGGGGACGCAAGCTGGCGCTGGTGCCGCTGAGCGGCGCACCGGAAGCCGGCGAGAACGCGGCCGAGGACAGCGCTGAACCAGCCAACTTCGCCGAGGACTAGAACCGCGTCACCGCGCCAGGGTTGCCTTGAGGCCGAGGGCGCGGGCTAGGCGGCCGAACCGGCGCTCCACGGCCTCGCTCAAATAGCCGCCGTCGGGCGGAACCCGCAGGATGATCGCGTCCTTTTCCAGCTTCAGCCTTGTCGCCGTCAGCAGACTGGCGGCGCCGCCGGACAGGGTATAGGCAAGACGCAGAGCCAGGCCCGTGGTGCGGGCACGCGCCAGTCGGCGCTCGTCGAGGAGGGTCCGCACCTGAGTGAGTATCCGATCGTCTTCATTGCCGCCGTAGCGGATGAGGATCGAGAGGGCCAATTCGGCACGATCCGAATGGAACAGGCCCGGATAGGGCACCCTGAGAACGCGGTAAAAGGCGTGCTGCGCCCGATAGTCCGGATGTTCGTTCCAGCCGATGTCGCAGAGAAGACTGGCGGCGTAACGCAACCGGCGTTCCGCCTCGGTTTCATGCGGGAAGAGCGGCGTCATCCAATCGAGGATCTCCTGCCCGTGCAGGGCAAAGCGGCCGGAGCGCTCGACACGGCTTTCGCAGGCACTGATCAGCGCATCCTGCGCGCGCAACGCCGACGGCAACATTTCCAGCATCTGCCCCTCGCGCATGCCATAGGCGGAGAAGATCACCTCCTTCGGCTTCGCCGCCTGCAGCAGCGCCGCCAGCGTCGCCGCGGCGTAGGGCAGTGAGGCGAGACGCGGCGCGTCGATGCCGGTCAGGCGATCGAGGGTGCTGGAACTCAGCGACGAAACCAGATCGGCGATGCGCAACGCATCGAAGAAGCCGATGGCGAAATTGTCGACCACATGCAGCGGATGATGGATCTGATCGATGAAGATACGAGCCAACGCCCGCCAGGAACCGCCGACGGCGTAGATCGAACGGCCGCCGATGCTGCCGAGCCAGGGAACGCTAGCCAGTTCCTGCTGCAGGATTTTGCGGAGTTTCACCCGGTCGCCACCCGCGGCCTCGGCCAGGCGCAGGTGTCCCAGCGGCAGCGTGGCGAAAGACGTCACATTGCCCAGATCGAGGCCGACCAGATCGAGACTACCGCCGCCCAGGTCGCCCAGAACGCCATCGGCGCCAGGGACGCCATTGAGCAGGCCGACCGCCGCCAGCCGCGCCTCTTCGGCACCGCTCAGCACATGCACCGGCAGGCCGACCAATTGTTCCAGTTCTCGGGTAAAGGCATGGCCGTTGCTCGCGTCGCGGACCGCCGCCGTCGCCACCAGTTCCAGCCGCTCGACGCCCATTGCCTCCGCCAGGCGGACGAAACGGCGCATGGAGGCGAGCGCCAGTTGCATGCCCTTGGCATTGAGCTGGCCGGTCCGGCCGATTCCGGCGCCAAGTGCGCACTGCGCCTTTTCATTGAAGATGGGCATCGGCAATCGCGTCGGGACGTCATAGACCACGAGGCGAACCGTGTTCGAGCCGATGTCGACGACGCCGACGCGGCCGGGCGAAGTGTGCAGTTCGTGGGTCGAAGAAATATCCGCTGCCGCCCCAACGCTCAGGGCGTCGGTCGATTGCTGTTCCGAGAGTTTGCTCATCGCCGGTGCCCGCCGTCCATTTTGTTCGCGCATCAAGGACCGACTGCACCGGTAGAACTTGCACCGATGGCCTTCGGCATCGCGAGCGCGCTTCGTTCATCACTTCGCCACGCCCAACGGTAGCCGTTGGCAGACGCTATCGCAAACGTCTACCATAATCGCCCACGCACAGGGATGGCGAAACATGTTCAGAACGGCAGAGTTGGGACGAACGGTTGCGAAAGAAGCCTTCCACGAGGCAGTCACCGTCTTGCGTGCCGGGCTGCTCGAATTGCAACAGGAGCTGAAGTCTGCCCCCTTCCCTGTGATCGTCGTCTTCGGTGGCGTCGACAAAGGAGGCAAGATCGAAACGATCAACCTCTTGAACGAATGGATGGATCCACGCTGGCTGGTGACCCGCGCCTACGGTACGCCGTCGGACGAGATGATCGAACGCCCGGAGTACTGGCGCTACTGGCGCGATCTGCCGCCAAAGGGCCGGATCGGCCTGTTCATCCGCTGCTGGTACTCGCAGCCGCTGATCGACCGGGTGTTCGAGCGGACCAGCGAAGCCGAGTTCGACGAGGCACTGGATCGCATCGTCGCCTTCGAAAAGTGCCTCGCCGATGACGGTGCCCTGATCCTGAAATTCTGGATGCATCTCGGTAAAAAGCAGCAAAAGGAACGGCTGACGGCGCTCGAGCACAACCAGCTTACCCGTTGGCGGGTCAGCCAGACCGACTGGGATCACTGGCACATGTACGAAAGCTTCGTCGGTGCCGCCGAGCGGGTGATCATGCGCACCTCCAGCGCCCAGGCACTCTGGCACATCGTCGAGGGCTACGATAAGCGCTACCGCAGTCTCACTGTCGGTCAGACCATTCTCGATGGCATTCGCCGCCATTTGGAAGACATGGAACTGCGCAACAAGGTTACCGCAGAGGTGAAAGCGCGGAAATCGCAGTCGGCCGACACCTTCGACAAGGACGCGACCAGCGATCCCTCGCACGAAACCGACCGCTTGGCGCAAGTGATCGAACTGCCACGGGTCACCATCCTCAGCCGCCTCGATATGAGCCGGACGATCGAAAAGAAGGCCTACGCCAAGCGTCTGGAGGAATTGCAGGGCACCTTGAACCAGAGCTGCCGCAAGGCGAAGGAACTCGGCGTTTCCACCATCTGCGTTTTCGAAGGTTGGGACGCGGCCGGCAAGGGCGGCGCCATCCGCCGCATTACCGCAGCCCTCGATGCCCGCGACTACCAAGTGATTCCGGTCGCCGCACCCACCGATGAAGAACGGGCGCATCATTATCTCTGGCGATTCTGGCGGCATCTGTCGCGGGCGGGCCGGATCACGATCTACGATCGCAGCTGGTACGGCCGGGTCCTGGTGGAGCGGGTCGAAGGCTTCGCCGCCGAACCGGAATGGCGGCGGGCCTACGCCGAGATCAGCGATTTCGAAGACCAGCTCGTGCGTCACGGCATCGTGCTGTGCAAGTTTTGGGTGCACATCAGCGCCGACGAGCAGCTCGAACGCTTCAAGGAACGCCAGGGCATCGCCTACAAGCGCTGGAAGCTGACGGAAGAGGACTGGCGCAACCGCGACCGCTGGGACGCCTACGAACTGGCGGTAAACGACATGGTGGAGCGGACAAGCACGTCCCTCGCACCGTGGACGCTGGTTGAAGGCAACGATAAGCGCTACGCTCGCCTGAAGATTTTGGACACGCTGTGCGANGCGGTTGAACGCCGGCATCGAGCACGCTGTGGCTGCCGCCGCCAAAGCGCAAAAGCTGCATAAGGTCGGGAGATCAGCATGACCGAGACGAAGACCGCCGCTCTTGCCACGGAGGAGACGGACGCAATGCCCCTGGCGGGGTCGTTTCCGGCTCCGGAACGTGCCATGGCGGACGAGGTCGAAGAAGATGCGGAGCACCCCGAGGATGCTGCGCAACCTGCCGTTATCCCGGGACTGACGACGACGCAGGCGCCCTCGCCGGCCAATCTGGCGGCGCCCGAACTCTACCTCAATCGCGAGCTCACTTGGCTGCAGTTTAACTTTCGTGTCCTGAACGAAGCCCGCGACAAGCGCACGCCGCTGCTGGAACGGGTCAAGTTCCTCGCCATCGGCGCCAGCAACATGGACGAGTTTTTCATGAAGCGGATCGGCGGCCTCAAGCAGCAGATCGGCGCCGGCGTGACCAAACTCTCCATCGATGGCCGCACGCCGGTGCAGCAACTGGAGGAGTGCCGGACGGCGATGACCGAGTTCCGCCGCCAGCAACGCGAGGTTTACCTCGAACTGGTCGGTGAACTGCGCCGTGCGAACATCCGTATCCTCTCCTATTCGAAGCTGGCGTCGGCACAACGGGAAGTGGTGCGCGACTACTACCACGAGAACATCTTCCCCCTGGTCACGCCGCTGGCGATGGACCCGGCACATCCGTTTCCCTTCATCTCTAATCTCTCTCTCAACCTGCTGGTCACCTTGCGTTTCCCCCATGAACCGCAGCTGACGCTGGCGCGGGTCAAGGTGCCGGTCGGCAGCGGCGTTCCCCGCTTCATCCGCGTCGGCAGCGACGACCACTTCGTCCTGCTGGAAGACGTCATGGCAAACAATCTCTCGGAGCTGTTTCCGGGGATGGAGATCGCCAGCGTCGAGCTGTTCCGCGTCACCCGCAACGCCAACACCGAGCGCGGCGAGGAAGGGGCCGATGACCTGGTATCGCTGATCGAGGCCGAACTACGCGACCGCAAGTTCGCGCCGATCGTCCGGCTCGAAGTGGCGGAAGGCATCAACGCCAACCACAAGGGGATGCTGGCGGCGGAACTAGGGCTGGACGAGGAGCGCGACGTCTACGAATCCGACGTGATGATCGGCATGCGCGACCTCTGGGAACTGGTGGCGCTCGACAACCAAGCGCTGCACGACCCGAAGTTCCAGCCGACGGAGAACGTCAAGCTGCTGGACCGCGACCTGATCTTTCATACCATCCGCGAGAATGGGCCGATC
Source organism: Defluviicoccus vanus (assembly GCF_014672695.1). GTDB lineage: Bacteria > Pseudomonadota > Alphaproteobacteria > Rhodospirillales > Defluviicoccaceae > Defluviicoccus > Defluviicoccus vanus. The sequence continues at coordinate 415,978 of NZ_CP053923.1, forward strand.
CTGCTGCACCACCCCTACGAATCCTTCGCCAACTCCGTGGTGCGCTTCGTCCGCGAGGCGGCAGAGGACCCGAAGGTGCTGGCGATCAAGATGACGCTCTATCGCACCTCGGAAGCGACAATGATCGTCGATCACCTGATCGATGCCGCCAGCAACGGCAAGCAGGTGGCGGTGGTGGTGGAGCTGAAGGCGCGTTTCGACGAAGCGGCGAACCTGCGCTGGGCAAGCCGGCTGGAGGAAGCGGGCATCCACGTCACCTACGGCGTCCTCGGGCTCAAGACCCATGCCAAGGCGGTACTCGTCGTTCGTCGCGACTACAACGGCCTGCGCCGCTACGTTCATGTTGGCACCGGCAACTATCACGGCGGCACCGCCCGCCTTTACTGCGATTTCGGTCTTCTCACCTGCGATCGCGAGATCGGCCTCGACCTGACCGAACTGTTCAACTACCTGACCACCGGCTGCAAGCCGGCGCACGCCTATCGCCGATTGCTCACCGCGCCGCACCTGATGAAGAAGGCGTTGCTCGCCAAGATCGACCGCGAGATCGCCGTCCACAATGCCGAGAAACCCGGGCTGATCCGCTTCAAGTGCAATGCGCTTGAGGATCCGGACGTGGTCGCCGCCCTCTACAAGGCATCGCAGGCGGGGGTGAAGGTGGAACTGATCGTCCGCGATACCTGCCGACTGCGCCCGGGATTGCCCGGGATCTCCGAGACAATCACCGTGGTCAGTATCGTCGGCCGCTTCCTTGAGCATGCCCGCATCTACTACTTCCGCAACGGTGGCGACGAGGAGTACTTCATCGGCTCGGCCGACCTCATGACCCGCAACCTGGAGAGCCGGGTCGAAATCCTGACCCCGATCGAGCATCCCGACCTGCGGCGGGAGCTGAACGCGCTGATCGAGACGCAACTCGCCGACCGTCGCAGCGGCTGGGACATGTGCGCGGACGGCAGCTACGTGCAGCGGCGACCGCGCGGCGGCGGCCACAAGGTGCGCTCGGCGCAGGAGATCATGATGGAGTCGGCGCGGCTGCGCTCTGAGCGGGCGAAGCGGATGCGCAAGGTGAAGCCGCGGGCCTTCGCCCGCCGCGGACCGAAGTGAGCGGAACCGGATCGGGACGCCGGCGGTGAAGACCGTCCTCCTGCTGCGCCACGCCAAGTCCAGTTGGAAGGACGTGGCGTTGCCCGACATTGACCGGCCACTCAACGGCCGCGGCCGGGCAGCGGCGCGGCAGATGCGCGACTACATGGTGCGCGAGCGATGGCTGCCGGCACAGGTGCTGTGCTCGCCGTCGAAGCGGACCCGTGAGACGCTCGACGTGATTCTCGAAGCCTTCGGCGAGGCGGTGCCGGTACGCTACGAGAAGGGCATTTACCTGGCCGAAGCACCGGTGCTGCTGCGCCGGTTGCGCCGCCTCAACGAAAGCCTCGCCTCGGTGATGGTGGTCGGCCACAATCCCGGACTCGAACGCTTGGCATTGATGCTGACCGAGGGCGAGGACGACCCGCTGCGGCACGAACTCGCGGCGAAGTTCCCCACCGGCACCTTCGCCGCCATCGGCTGCGACATCGACCACTGGACCGAGTTGAAACCCGGCTGCGGCAACCTCGAAGCCTTCACCCGCCCCCGCAAAGCCGGGAAAGACTAGGCCACGGACTGATGACTGCGCAGCCACCGGACGCAGGGCGCTAGCAACCATTAAGTCGTGAGTTGAATGGCCTCTTCGCGCCGGTTCAAGATGAGCAGGACGAGCCCTTCGACAACAAGTGCGGCGAATGACAGGAGTTTCATCTCCCGTCAACGCTGCGAGAATGGGCGAGACCCTATCCTCTCTGTCTTCAGAAGCGGAGCTTTCGCAGTATGACACCCGAGGAACGGCAACTGGTGACGGGCCTGTTCGAACGGCTACGCCAAACTGATCATGGCGACCGTGATCAGGAGGCGCAGCAACTGATCGAGGCAGGACTGCAGGCGCATTCCGGTGCCCCTTACCTGATGACGCAACTTCTCCTGGTGCAGGACAGAGCGCTGTCCGCGGCACAGGAGCAAATCCGCAGACTGCAGCAGGACTTGGCCAGTGCCCGAAACACAGCGGGATCAGGCACCACTGACGGCAGTTTCCTCGCCAACACGCCGCTGCGCGGGCCATGGAGCCCGGGGATACCCAGCACCAGCCCCGCCGCTGCACCGTCGCCGCAGCCGCAGTCTGCCGCTTCATCGGGGGCGGGTTTCTCCGCGGCGCGCTGCAGACCGCGACGGGTGTCGCTGGTGGCGCGCTGCTCTTCGAAGGGATCAGTTCCCTCTTCCGCATGGGCGGTGGTGGCTGGGGTCACGGCCTGATGCCGGGGAGTTTCCTTGGTGGTGGCGCGCCGACGCTGGTCGAGGAAACGGTGATTAACGACTACGGAAGCCAAGCGCCGTTCGAGCCGACGCCAACGGCGGACAACGCCCCTTCCTTGTCAACCGATGACCTGCAGGCAGACGATCTTGACGGGTTGAGTGGCGACGACTCGGATATGGTCTGAAGACGCGACCCGAGGTGGACGACCGACGCCGAGTGGGCGCTGATCAAGCCGCTGATCCCATTAGCTAAGCGCGGCAGGCGCCGGCCCAGCGTCGATATCCGGGCGATCCTGAATGGCATCTTGTACGTGCTGTGTACTGGCTGCCAGTGGCGAACCATGCCAAGCGACCTGCCGCCGCGGAGCACGCAGCATGACTGCCCGCAACGCTGAGACTACGGCCGCGCGCTGGCGATGGTCCATCACACGCTCTACCGGTGCATCCGGCGGATGTGCAGGACCGTGATGGCGGTGTTCTGGTGCTGGTCACGCTGTTCGGCCTGCAGCCATGCCTGAAGAAGCTATTTGCTGATGGCGGCGACCAAGGCACGAAATTTGCCGATCGGGTTGCCGACGTCCTGCCACAGCTCGCCATCGAGATCGTCAAGCGTTCTGACACGGCGGACGGCTTCAAAGTGCTGCCGCCGTCTTGCAAGGGATTTCGAGAAATCCATCGCCAGCGTCAAACTCCTCTCGCGACGTTTCGCACAGAGGCTGAACAACATAGGCGATTCTGAGTCAGGCACCACGACCAACGTTCGATCAGCGGGATTAGCTTTCGTAGTCGGCTTGCCGTCACGGGATTTGCGCTTCCAGTAGCCGCGACGCCACGATCGGTCGTACGCAGGGAACGCCAGATGTAGCGGGCTTGCCTTGCTTCTTCACAGGCGCACGCACCTGCCATACACCTCTGCGGGAAAATAAGGTCGCCATGCCCACAAAATGCCTACTTCGGCTTTCTAAACCGTTGATATTGTTAGGCGTGCCTACACCGTGCCTACACCCACACCTGGGGTTATGAGATTGATTTGGCTTTGTTTTCTGCAATGAAGTGGCATTTCTGGATCGATCGAGGCGGGACCTTTACCGACGTGGTGGCAAGGACGCCCGCGGGGACGATCGTTACCGCCAAGCTGCTCTCGCACGACCCGGAGCACTACGAGGACGCGGCGGTGGAGGCGGTGCGGCGGCTGATGGGCGTCGCAGCCGGGGAGCCGCTGCCCGTCGCCGCCATCGGTGCGGTAAAGATGGGGACCACGGTGGCGACCAACGCGCTGCTCGAGCGCCGCGGCGACCGGGTGGTCCTCGCCATCAGCCGCGGCTTCGGCGACGCCTTGCGCATCGGCACCCAGAACCGACCGCAGCTGTTCGCCCGCCACATCGTCCTGCCCGACCTCGTCTACGAGCGGGTGGTGGAGATCGACGAGCGGCTCGATGCCGAAGGCAGCATCCTCACCCCGCTGGATGCGGCGACGGCGACCGCCCGGCTGCAGGCGGCCTTCGACGACGGCATTCGCGCCATCGCCATCGTCCTTTTGCATGGCTACCGGCACCCGGCGCACGAGGCCAGGCTGGCGGCGATCGCCGAAGCCATCGGCTTTACCCAGATATCGGTGAGCCATCGGGTAAGCGCGCTGATGAAGCTGGTCAGTCGCGGCGATACCACCGTCGTCGACGCGTATCTGTCGCCGATCCTGCGCCGCTACGTCGACCAGGTGAGCTCCCGCCTCAGGGGCGACGACGGCACGGCGCCGCCCTTGATGTTCATGCAGTCGAATGGCGGACTGACCGGTGCGGCGCTGTTTCAGGGCAAGGACGCAATCCTCTCCGGCCCCGCCGGCGGTGTCGTCGGCATGATCGAGACGGCGCGGATCGCCGGCTTCGAACGCGTCATCGGCTTCGACATGGGCGGCACCTCCACCGACGTCTCCCACTACGACGGCAGCTACGAGCGGACGCTGGAGACGCAGGTGGCCGGCGTGCGGATCACTGCGCCGATGCTGGCGATCCACACCGTTGCCGCCGGCGGCGGCTCGATCCTCGCCTTCGACGGTGCGCGCTTCCGAGTCGGTCCTGCCTCCGCCGGCGCCGTGCCCGGCCCCGCCTGCTACCGCCGCGGCGGCCCGCTCACCGTCACCGACGCCAACGTGCTGCTCGGCCGCATCCAGCCGCAGCATTTCCCGCGCGTTTTCGGGCCGGCCGCCGATCAACCGCTCGACCCGGGCATTGTCCAAAGCCGCTTCGCTGCGCTAACCAAGGCGATCAACGCGGCCACCGGCAGCAGTCGCAGCAGCGAAGCGGTGGCCGACGGGTTCCTTACCGTCGCCGTCGAAAACATGGCGCACGCGATTAAACACATCTCCGTCCAGCGCGGGCGTGACGTGGGGCGCTACGTGCTCAACTGCTTCGGTGGTGCCGGCGGCCAGCATGCCTGCCGGATCGCCGATGCGCTCGGTATGACGACGGTGCTGATCCATCCGCTGGCCGGCGTGCTGTCCGCCTACGGCATGGGCCTGGCCCAGGTACGGGCGATCCGCGAACACGCGGTCGAACGCGTGCTGAGCGCCGATCTGCTGCCAGAGCTGGCAGTGATCGGTGATGACCTCGCCGCCGCGGCTATGGCCCAGGCGCAGCACCAGGGTACTGATGCCGCCTCCTTCCACCTCGAACGACGTCTGCAGCTGAAATACCAGGGGACGGATACGCCGCTGACCGTGGACGAAGCGGACATTGCCGCCATGACCGCCGCCTTCACCGACCAGCACCGCCAGCGGTTCGGCTTCATCATGGCCGAGCGGCCGCTGGTGGTGGAGGCGATGGTGGTGGAAGCCATCGGCAGCATGGCACGCAGCGAGGAAAGCGCCACCGAACCCGCAGCCGATCGCCCACCGCGNTTGCCGGTCGAACACGTCCGCGCCTGGTTCGATACCGGCTGGGTCAAGACGCCCGTTTTCCGCCGCGACGATCTCGCCACCGGCGACGCCATCGACGGCCCGGCGATCGTCGTCGAGGCCAACGCGACGACAGTGGTCGAATGCGGCTGGCGGGCGGCGATGACACCACGGCGGCATCTGCTGCTGACCCGGGCGACGCCGCGGCCGCGGCGCCACGCCATCGGCACTGCCGCCGATCCGGTGCTGCTGGAGGTGTTCAACAGCCGCTTCATGGCGATCGCCGAACAGATGGGGGCGGTGCTCGCCAACACCGCCCAGTCGGTCAACATCAAGGAACGCCTCGATTTCTCCTGCGCCGTCTTCGATCGCAATGGCGGACTGGTCGCCAATGCGCCGCACCTGCCGGTGCACCTCGGCTCCATGGGCGACAGCATCGAAACGGTGATCCGCGAGCGCGCCGGCCGCATGCGCCCGGGCGACGTCTACGTGCTCAATGCCCCCTACAACGGCGGCACCCACCTGCCCGACATCACCGTGATCACCCCGGTCTTCGATGCCGCCGATCGCGAGCTGCTGTTCTTCGTCGGCTGCCGCGGCCATCATGCCGACGTGGGCGGCATCACCCCCGGCTCCATGCCGCCACACAGCCGCCGCATCGACGAAGAGGGCGTACTGATCGACAACGAGGTGTTGGTGGACGCCGGTCGCTTCCGTGAGGAGGCGATGCGCACCCTGCTCGCCTCCGGTCGCTGGCCGTCGCGCAACATCGAGCAGAACCTGGCCGACTTGCGTGCCCAGATCGCCGCCAACGCCTGCGGCGTCGGCGAGTTGCGCCGCCTCGTTGCCGACGTAGGTCTCGAAGTGGTCGAGGCCTACATGCGCCACGTCCAGGCTAACGCCGAGGAGCAGGTGCGCCGGGTGATCGACGTGCTGCGTGACGGCCACTTCGCCTACGAGATGGACAACGGCCTCGTCATCCGCGTCGCCGTCCGCATCGATAAGGCCGCCCGCGCGGCGACGATCGATTTCACCGGCACCTCGCCACAGCAGGACGGCAACTTCAACGCCCCGCCGGCGGTGTGCAAGGCGGCGGTGCTCTACGTCTTCCGCACCCTGGTCGACGACGACATCCCGCTCAACGCCGGCTGTCTGAAGCCGCTCCGGATCATCTTGCCCACGGGCTCGATGCTGGCGCCGCGCCATCCCGCCGCTGTGGTCGCCGGCAATGTGGAGACCTCGCAGGTGATCACCGACGCGCTGTTCGGCGCCATGCGGGTGATGGCGGCGGCGCAAGGGACGATGAACAACTTCACCTTCGGCGACGCCCGCCACCAGTATTACGAGACCATCTGCGGCGGCTCCGGCGCCGGACCGGGTTTCGATGGCACGTCCGCCGTCCACACCCATATGACCAACACCCGGATCACCGATGCGGAAGTGCTCGAGTGGCGGTTTCCGGTGCTGGTGCGCGCATTCGCCATCCGCCGTGGCTCGGGCGGCGACGGCCAGTTTCACGGCGGCGACGGTGTGATCCGCCGTATCGAGTTCCGCCGGCCGATGACCGCCTCCATCCTCACCAACCACCGCCGCATCGCCCCCTTCGGCCTCGAAGGCGGCGAACCAGGCCAGCCCGGTCGCAACGCGGTGGAGCGCGCCGACGGCAGTCACGAGGAGCTTGCGGCGACGGCGCAGATCGAGGTCGGCCCCGGCGACACCCTGGTGATCGAAACCCCCGGCGGCGGTGGCTACGGGAGGCCAAAGACGTATTGGCGCAGCACAGGCAAACTCCCCGCAAACTTCCATAAGGGCAGGAATATCCATGTGTGGACGGCTCTCCGTTGGCAAGGATTTTCGTGCGAGATCTGCGGCGTTGGTCGGTGCGACCATGTGTTCGGCCTTGTGATGCGGCGCGTACATGGCCGCAGGCCCTGATGCCTTCTTCGCGGGGACGAGTCCCAACCAAGAGCCCGCACTCGAAAGACGTGCGCTGGGATAAATGGGTTTTCCCGCCCCGACGGTGTCGACCGTTGTCCGCATCACCTGCCTGATTGCCCTTGCCAATCTCCTTGTCCTGCTCGGTGGATCGCGTCTTTACTTCCAAGATCAGGCCGTGGCCGCCTTCGGCTCGCGGTAGGATTCACCCGAGGTCATGATCGCCCAGGCCATCCGCGCCGTTTTGTTGGCAAGGGCCACCGCCGCGACCCGGGTGGCCCGCCGGCCCATCAGCCCGATCAGCCAGGCCCGCTTGCTGCCGTATCGCTGGGCTTGGCGGATGACGGCCAGCGCGCCGACAACCAGCAACTGCCGCAGATAGCGGTTGCCCTGCTTGCTGATGCTCCCCAATCGCTCCTTGCCGCCGCTCGAGTTCTGCTTCGGAACGAGGCCGATCCAGGCGGCGAGGTTGCGGCCGGACTTGAACGTGGCCGGATCGGCAATGCTGGCGACCAGGGCACTGGCGAGCAGCGGACCGACGCCGGGGATTGCCATCAGCCGGCGGGCGACCTCGCTGGTGCGGATCGTTTCACGGATGGCACGGTCGTTCTCTTGGATCTGCACACTCAGAAGCTGCAGCTGTTCGGCCAGCATTGCGAGGCAACAGCGCATGGCCGCCGGCAGCCGTGCGTCGGTCTCGTCGGCGATGATCGCGAGCAGGCTCGCCAGCCCCTTGCGGCCGACCGGCGCCACGATGCCCAGTTCGGCCAGGTGCGCCCGGATCGCGTTGCCGACCTGGGTGCGCTGGCGGGTCAGCATCAGCCGGACGCGATGCAGCATCATCACGCTCTGCTGCTCGACCGTCTTCGGTGTGACGAAGCGCATGGTTGGCCGCCCGACCGCCTCGCAGATCGCTTCGGCGTCGGCGGCGTCGTTCTTCTGCCGCTTGACGTAGGGTTTGACGTAGGCCGGCGGCATCAGCCGGACTTCATGGCCAAGGGTGAGGAGTTCACGCGCCCAGTGGTGCGCCGTGGCGCACGCCTCGATGCCGACGCGGCATGCCGGCTGTTTGCGGAAAAATGGCAAGACGCGGGCGCGGGTCAGGCGCTGGCGGAGGACGACCTGTCCATCGGCGTCGACGCCATGGACCTGAAATACGGACTTGGCGATATCAAGACCAATCGTCGTAACCTGTCCCACGGGCGGCTCTCCTTTTCAGCGTGGTTACCTCAGCAATAACCACTCTATGGCACTCCGATGCCGGGTGGAGAGCCGTCCACAGCATCAGGTGCGTCCGTTCAGCGGTTGCTCTCGCCCACGTCCGGTGTGCTGCGCATCGAGACCGAAGCAGTACTACAGTTGCGTTTCTAGTCGTTTCTTGCGGTGACTGCTGGCGGCTGTCGTTTGGTGGCTGCGGCGCCATCGTGAGCAGGCCCAGACGAAGGCGGGATGGGTTTTCGCCCGGAACAGGATCCTTTCGAGCATGTGGCGGATTTCCGGCGTGGCGAGCGGGACGGTCATGCGGCCGCGGCGGCCGGACTCGTTTTGTCCCGTTTATCGAAGGCGATCCGGCGCTGGTCGGCCGACAATTTGGCGAGGAAGGCGGCGGCAGCGAGGACCAGGCTCATGTGGCGATGCCATCCGTGCCAGGAGCGCGCCTCGCAGTGATCGAGGCCGAGGTCGTCCTTCGCCCGCAGGAAGCACTCCTCGATCGTCCAGCGGAGGCCTGCGGCAGCGGCAAGCTCGGGCAGGGACGTGCCTTGCCGGGCATAGGCAAGGTAATAGGCGAGTGCTTGCGCATCACGCCGGCTGCGGCGGATGAGCAGCCAGCGCTCGAAACCGTCATCCGTCGACCATCCGAGCGGCAGCCTTGCCCAGTCGTAGAGCCTTGGACCCTTCGCCCCCTCGCCGGCGGTCAGCGACGACCACGCATCGTCCGCCAGCGTGTCCAGCATGGTGGCAGGGTCGGTCTGGACGAGGGTCCCGTCCTCGAGGAAGCGAAGGGTGTGGTTGGAGCGTACGGCAAGGACATAAGGCTGGCCGCGGCCCTCGAGCAGGTGCCGGAGTTGACTGTCCGAGCCGTAGAGCGCATCGGCGAGAACCCAGGCGCAAGGCGGGCCGGCGTCGAGCGTCCGCTCGATCATCTCCCGCGCCATCGCCGGCTTGGTCTTGAATTCGACGTCGTCCGGCACGGCGGCCGGCCGGCGGCGCGTCGCATCGTCCGCCCAGTCTTTCGGCAGGTACAGCTGCCGGTCGATGAGCGCGTGGCCCCAGCGGCTGGCGTAGGCGACGAAAACGCCGACCTGGCAGTTCTCGATCCGGCCGGCGGTGCCCGAGTACTGACGGCCGACACCCACCGAGTGCCGGCCCTTCTTCAGGAAACCGGTCTCATCGACAACGAGCACGCCGCCCGGATCACCCAGCGCGTTCGTCACGTACCCGCGCACCAGATCGCGAAGCTGGTCTGCCGACCATGAACTGCGTCCGAGCAGTGACTGGAGGCGATAGGGTGCCTCGAGGCCCGCCTGTTCGGCCAGCATCCAGCCGGTCTTGCGCGATGCCGCCGAGAACAGCCCGTCGATGAACATCCCGGCCGAACGGCGCGTCTCCGCCCGCCCCAGCGCCGGCGCGATCACCCGCCTCAACCCCTCGAGCTCCGCCTTCCAATCAACAAGCGTGCCCGCCCATTCCGCCACACCCATCCGTCGCCCTCCCACAGCCGCAGGCAACGGAACCATATTAGAGGATAAAATGCAACTGTAGTAGTAGGCCACGTAGCGGCGGCGATTGGTGCGGCCGCGCCAGACGTCGACCGGAGCCCGGCCCAGCCGCAGCAGCGTCCGCGCATCCGGCAGGTTCTCCAGCCGCGAGATGGTTGACTGCGAAACACAGGTCCCGGTCCGACGGCAGCCGTTCGAGCGCCAACTTGAACAGCGGATCGCCGCGCAAGCCGGTGGCGTCGTTGCCGTCCTCGTAGCCGGCGGCAATCATCAGCATCCGGAAGCGGATGATGTCGGCCAGCGTATGCACGGTGCTGCCGGGATCGCGCGGATCGTCGATGCAGGCGGCGAGGCGATCGGCGACTTCCAGCCGGCGCTCGATCTCGCGCAAAACCAACAGGCCGCCGTCGGACGACAGCCGGCCGCCGTCGAACCGGGCGACGATTTGATTGCCGGCAACCGGTGACAGGCCAAGCAGCGGCAGCGTCGGATCAACCATGGCGGGTGGGCGCTGCGGAAACGACGTGGATTGGCTTCGACAACCGAATCCTAGGCGATTCCAATGGACTACCCTACACCCGCCAACCTCTACGCATAATCCGTTGGGGTGGACGGCCCCGCGGCATCTGGTGCCAAGGTTCGCTGTCGAAGTGAACAGGAGCCGTCCATGACCGAGATTACCCGCATTGCGATCGACACGTCCAAGTCCGTCTTCACCCTACATGGCACGGATGCCGACGGGCGGGCGGTGCTGCGACGAAATCTGCGCCGCCAGGACATGGTGCCATTCTTCGCGCGCCGACCGCCGATGGAGGTGGTGCTGGAGGCCTGCGGCGGCTCGCATCATTGGGGACGCGTGCTGGCCGGGCTCGGCCACACGGTGCGGTTGATCCCGCCGCAATACGTCAAACCCTTCGTCAAGCGCGGCAAGAACGATCGCAACGATGCCGAGGCGATCAGCGAAGCCGCGGCCCGGCCGGAGATGCGCGAGGTCGCGGTCAAGTCGGCGGACCAGCAGGCCAACGCGATGCTGCTGTCGGTGCGCGAGTTGCTGGTGCGCCAACGCACGCAGCTGGTCAACGCGCTGCGCGGACACGCGGCCGAGTTCGGTCACGTCGGCCGCCTTGGCCGCCAAGGCGTGGCAAAGCTGCTGGCCGACGTCGCCGAGGACGCGGATCTGCCGACGCCGGCGAAGGACGCATTGGCGTTGCTGGGCGCCGAGATCGGTCGGCTGGATGCGCGGCTGGCTGAGGTCGACGCCCGGCTGGTGGCGCAACACAAACAGACGCCAACCAGCAAGATGCTGGCGGAGGTGCCGGGGATCGGGCCGATCGGCGCGTTGAGCCTGGTGCTGCGGGTCGATTTCAGCCAGTTCAAGTCGGGGCGGTATTTCGCCTCCTGGCTGGGGCTGACTCCGCGCGAGCATTCCACCGGCGGCAAGACGCGGCTGGGCGGGATCAGCCGCGCCGGCGACGAGCGGCTGCGCCAGTTGCTGGTGCTGGGAGCAACCGCGGTGATCCGACAGGCCAAGCCGGGAAAGGCCTCGGCGTGGCTCATCGCTTTGCTGGCGAGGCGGCCGCGCAAGCTCGCGGCGGTCGCGCTGGCCAACAAGATGGCCCGCATCGTCTGGGCGATGATGACGAGTGGAGAGGCGTATCGCCAGCCGGCAACCGCTTGACCACTCGTTGATGCCGCAGGTGCAGGGCTGAGGACGGAGAGATGCTGATCGGTCGAGCCGACGATCCACAGAACCCGGGTAGCCCGGTGGCCATCAAGGCCGCTAATCCGTTTGGGCGTGGATCGCGGAACCCATCTGGGCCAGCGGACATCGTGCCGCGCAAAACAGGCCGGACACACGACTGCCATCGCACCAGATCAGATTTTCTCCCCCTCACCCCTTGCACCCAGGGGGCCGTCCACACACGGGCCACTGTAGCGGAGTCAAAGCAGGCCATTTGGGCGAGAGCGGTGCAATCACGGCAAGGGGCCCGATCGGGCCCCTTGCCGTGCGTCGGCTTTGCCTCGGGGATCAGGGCTTGCTGGTTTTGCCGGTCTCGGGATCGACGGTCTCGGCGGTGGTCTGGTTTTGCTCCGCCCGATCGGCTGCGGTGGGGGGGACGACGACGTCCGGCGGATTGCTTCAACCGGTAGCTGTCGCCGTTCATGGTGAGGATATGGACGTGGTGGGTCAGGCGGTCGAGCAGCGCGCCGGTGAGCCGTTCCGATCCCAGCACCGAGGTCCAGTCCTCGAACGGCAGATTGGAGGTGACGAGGGTCGAGCCGCGCTCGTAGCGCTGGGAGAACACCTCGAACAGAAGTTCCGCCCCGGTCGGCGACAGCGGCAGGTAACCGAGTTCGTCGACGATGAGCAACATCACCGACTGGAGATCGCGTTGCAGCTTCAGCAAGCGGCGCTCGTCACGCGCCTCCATCAACTGGTGCACGAGGGCGGCCGCGGTGGTGAAGGCGACGGTGAACCCCTTCTGGCAGGCGGCAAGAGCGAGGGCGAGCCCGACATGGGTCTTGCCGGTGCCACTGTTGCCGAGCGCGATGACGTTCTCCCGGCGCAGGATGAACTCGCAGCGGGCCAGCTCGAGCAGCAGCATCTTGTTGAGGCTGGGAATCGCGGTGAAGTCGAAGGTGTCGAGGCTTTTGACCGCCGGGAAGCGTGCTGCCTTGATCCGCCGCTCGACCATTCGGCGTTCTCGGTCGATCAGTGCGAGTTCCACCAGGCGCAGCAGATAGCGGGGATGATCGACGCCGTCGCGTGCGCATTCGCGGGCGATCTTGTCGTATTCCCGCAGAACGGTCGGCAGCTTCAACTGCTTGAGGTGATGCGCCAGCAGAACCTGCGGTGTGCCGCTTGTCGTTCCCGCCGGCATCGCATCAGCGCCCGCCTTGCCGGTCATGCCGTTGTCCCGGGAACGAGAACGGCGTAGTCAGCCGCCGCCGTCATCCTGACGTCCATTTTCGGCAGATGTGGATAGGCCGTCAGGTCGAGCCGGGCCGGCCGCCGCTCGACGCGCGCCAGAGCAATCTGCTTGACCGCATCAAAGCCGATGACGCCGAGCCGGATCGCTTCGCTGACCGCGCTCGCCACCATCTCCATCGGGATCGCCTCCATCAGCCGCAGCACCTGGATGAACTCCCGCCTGCCGCGGTTGCCCATGCGCGCCTCGAGGAGATGGCGCAGGTGCTGGAACGCCTCCGGCAGATCCCAGTCTTTCAGCGCCGCCGCCTGGTCGAGGGCATTCGGCTTCGTCTCGATCAGCGCCAGATAGTGCAGCGGCTCGAATACGAAGGTGCCCGTGCCATAGCAGCGACGATGCCGGGCGATCGCCTCGCCGGCACAAAGGATCACCACCTCGTCGACGAAGCCCTTCACCACAACATCCCGGAAGCCGTATGCCGTCGGTACCGAGTAGTCGTTGCCGCGGTAGCGGACCAGGGCGGTCGATGAGACACGGGCCGCCCGCTTCTCGCTCGGCTCCAATGGCACCGCCGGCAAATCCCGGAAGGCTTCGAGGTCGGCGACGAGACGCTCGCCGATGGTTTCGCCGTGGCGACCGGCGCGTTCGCCTCGTCGCTGCCGGCAGCGCTCTTCCAGCATGGCATTGAGATCGTCGAAGCTTGCCGCCTGGGGGATCGGCGTCAGGAAGTTCGATCGAGCATACTTCACCAGCCCCTCGACCTTGCCCTTGTCGTTGCCCTTGCCGGGACGGCCGAAGCGATCCTGGAACAGGTAATGGCTCTGCAGTTCCGTAAAGGCCCGGGTGCGCTCCCGCCTGCCGTCGCCGCAGATCTTCGCCACCGCGAGCGTCGTGTTGTCGTAAAGCACCGACAACGGCACGCCGCCAAAGAAGGCGAATGCCGACACATGCCCGTCGAGGAAGGCTTCCGTCGTCTCCGCCGGATAGGCCTTCACGAAAGGAGTATCCGATTGCGGCAGGTCCATGCAGAAGAAGTGGATCTTCTGCCGGACGCCGCCGATCACGCCGATCGCCTCGCCAAAGTCGACCTGCGCATGACCGGACGGATGAGCCAGCGGCACGAAGGTCTCCCGCAATCTCCCCGAGCAACCCGGACGTAGTCCCTCACCACCGTCAGACCGCCGGCATAACCGTGCTCGTCGCGCAGTCGCTCGAAGATCCGCTTGGCCGAATGCCGTGCTTCGAAGGCGCCGTCCTGTCGGCCTCGAGGATGGCGTCGATCACCGGCAGCAGCACCCCGAGCTTCGGCTTCTTCACCGGCTTCGTTCGCGTGTAGCCGGGCGGCAACGAGAACCGGCACATCTTCGAAACCGTCTCACGGCTCAGCCCGAACACCCGGGCCGCCTCACGCCGGCTGTTGCCCTCGATGAAAACGAAATGCCGAACGGCGGCGTAGACTTCCACGGCAAACATCCCCGGCCGCCCCCACAAAAAAGAGACCGCCTAACCACTGGCCAGATTTTACTCCGGCGCGGCAGCACCAATCACCGCCGCTACGTGGCCTAATTTGTCACCGCCATACACACACCGATCCGGAGAGCAAACTCCCCTCCGGCTATGCCCGCCCGGACTGCACGGTCGCGGCCGATTACCTTGCCTCGCTCGCGCCGCGCATGCAGATCACCTCGTCCGCGGCTCCGGCGCAGGCAACCGGAGGCGGCGTTCGCCCGGCGTGGGAGCCGTGCATGGATTACGATCCGGCGGACGTGGCAACGCATCTGCGCCGCTGCCTCGGGATTGCCGAAAAATCCCGGCCTCGTCGTTCATGACCCTCACAAGCTGCCAGAGTGTGCGCAGCGCCTACGAAGCGGGCCTGACCAAGGCTTACGGCAGACTGCCCGACGGGTACGTCGTCCTGCCGTGCTCGGTGGCGGATACGGTCGTTGCCGACGTGACGGCGGAAAAGACCCGGATCGAGGAAGAAAAGCGGCTCGCGAATGCCGAGATTCAGCGCCAGGTGGCCTTGTCCGCGTCCACGGTGCCCGCGCCTGGCCGGGGCTTCTTCTCGGGCGAGCGGATTACCTGGACGATCCTCGCCGTTATCCTCGCTGGCGGCCTGTTCATGGGCTGGCGCTTCATCAAACGCCGCGCCAAAACGGCGGGGTGAGAGCGGCGGCGATAGAACGATAGAAAGGCGCTTCCTCGTGCCTCCTATCGGTCACCTTCCTCGGACAGTTCGTCGCCGGGCTGGGGCGGCTGCCCGCCCTTGCGATTGAGGATGCGGTCGAACGCCTCCATGTCCGCCCGCTCCCTGCGTTCGGTGAAGTATTCCGCCGTCGTCATCGCCGCGACCTTTTCGGCGGCGGCCATGACCACGAACTGATTGACGCTCGTGCCGTCGCGCTTGCTCAGCTTCTCGATCGCCGCCTTCAGCGAGCGGGGAAGCCGGAGCGGGTATGTGCTGCTTCTCGTCGTCATTCCTGCATCCTCCTTAATGCCTGGCCGGGGTTCAGAACCTCGATGCCGAAGGTCCCCGGCTTGTCGCCATAGTCGCGGCGGTTAAAGGTCACGAGCGCATGCGCCCGGCCGTTCACCGCCGTTTCCAAAACCATTTCATCGCCCGGATCGCGAAGCTGGGGCCGCCAGCGGTAATGCGTCTCGACGGGCTGCGCCAGAAACACGAGGCCGTCGAGAAAGGCTGCAACCTCGCTCTCATCGAGCCCTGCCGCCAGCCGGTGCTCGGCGAGCTGGCATATGGCCTCGTATTCGATCAGCAGCGGCACGCTGAGCAGCATCACGCCGCGTCCGCGCCGGATCGCCCGGAGCAAGGCGGCCGATGCGCCCGTCGGACTGCGCAGGGCGGCAACGATCACGTCCGTATCCAGAACAACTCTCATATCCTATATGATGTCATATCTTATATGATATTACAAGAAATCCGCAAAACCAATGGCACGGCAAGAGAACCGGGCGGGGATCAGGGGCGGCGCTGGAAAGCGCCGGGGCTGACGCGACAAACAGACTCGCCCCGGCACGGGACGGGCCGGGGCCGCGAATTCCACCCCCTTTCAGAACAACGCAAGCTGCCGGTCGGCGGGATCGGGGATGCCGTAAACCTCGCGGGCCTTGGCGATGGTGGCCTNTGCAAACAAGGGCCTCGCGGTATGGATGTTCTGGATCTCCCAGCTTGCCCAGATCCGCAGGCCCGCGCCGTTCTGGCTGATGGAAAGCCCGTCCGGGCCGCTGCTGCCGCCCTGCCCCATCTCGAAGGCGAGCGCCGCTTCAAGCTCCCGGTCGCTCATGCCCCTGGCGGCGCGTTCCTTCCAGCGTTCCGCCGCGCCGGACATGCCGCCGGTCGCCTTCACGAACGCGCGGATCTTGTCCTCTTCGGTCAGGCTAAGGGGCTGCGGCGGGGGCGTGTTCTCATAATCCTCGGACCACACGCCCTGCGCTTTCATCATCTCGCGTAGTTCGGGCCGCTCCCGGACCCGCTCCATCAGCAGGGCCAGAACCTGCGCCCCGTCGCCCATTTCGAAACAATCGTCATAGGCGCGGCTGAATTCTCCGGAGCACCTTCCGCCGCGAATGAGCAGCGCGGCGCGGTTTGCCCGGCCCTTGGTGGTCTTCGGGCGATCGGCGTAAAGGCGGTCGTATTCGGCTTCGGATATCATGGGGTGTTTCTCCTTCTTGTTGGGAAAGGGGTCGCTTCCGCCTTCGCGGGGGCAGGCTCTTCACGCCGCTTCCTTTTCCTCGGGTTTCGGTTCCGTCGATTCCTTCGGCTGCAAGCCGTGCAGAAAGTCGGCGGCCTTTTGCGCGTGCGCGGCGGCGGTGAATATCGCCCGCTTGTCTTCCTTCAGCACCTTCAGCCATCCGGCGATATAGGGCGCGTGGTCCTCGCGGATTTGCGGCCGCAATTCAAGGTCGGCGCAAAGGAACGCCGCACCAAGCTCGGCAACCATTTCTTCCATTGCGTACCCTTCATCGCCCCAGCGCTTGCGGCCAAAGTCCCGGTCAAGGCGCTTTTCGTGCCTCGTCCAGTGGGTGGTATGCCGATATCGGCATAACACCCATAATGCCGTAACTGGGATTATGCCGCATGGCCTCTGCCAGAGGCCTGTTTTCCGGGCGTTGACCATGCGGCGGTTCGGCATAATCAGAGCCCTTCGAGGAACGCGAGGAACTGGTCGTCGGGCCGGAACCGGCTCGACGGTGTTGCCGGAGCGGCGATGCGAGCGAGGGCCTTTTCCTTCATCCGCATGTCGGCGTGGATGTAGATCTGGGTGGTCGCGACCGACTCGTGTCCGAGCCAGAGGGCGATCACCGCTTGATCGACGCCATGATGGAGCAGGTCCATCGCGGTGCTGTGGCGAAGCGTATGTGGCGTGACCCGCTTCGCGGCGATTCTCGGGCAAGCGCGCGATGCCGTGAGGCAGTGCTTGCGGACCAGATGTTCGAGCGCATCGCGGCTCAGCCGTTCGCCTCGGATCGACGGGAACAGTGGCCTGTTGTCGTCCGAACGGTCGCCGATCCATGCCGCAAGCAGCTTGGCCGTGTCACGACGGAGCGGCGTGCAGCGTTCCTTCCGGCCCTTGCCCATGCAGCGGATATGCGCGCCGCTGCCGAGCGCCACGTCACCACACCGCAGGTTGACCAGCTCAGATGCCCGCAAGCCTGTCTGGATCGCGAGCAGGAGCAGCGCATGATCACGCCGTCCTGCCCATGTCGAACGATCCGGGGCCGCCAGCAACGCCGCGATCTCTTCGGCGTCGAGGAACGTCACCGCGCGCTTCACATAGCGCTTGTTGGGCATCGCCAGGATGCGCTGGCAGTGGAGCAGCCAGGTCGGATCGGTCATCGCGACGTAGCGGAAGAACGAGCGGATCGCGGCGAGCCGCGTGTTGCGGCTGCGTGCAGTGTTGCCGCGCGTGGTCTCGCCATGAACGAGGAAGTCGGCGACCAGATCGACGTCAATGTCCTCGACGGTGAGCTTGACCGGCGGCTTGCCATGTCGAGCGCTCGCGAACCGCAGGAGCAGCCGGAACGTGTCGCGATAGCCTGCAACCGTATGGCGGCTGGCCTCCATCTGGATGCACAGCCGGTCGGTGAAGAAGCGCTGGATCAGCGCCGGCAAGGTGGCGGTGTTCATTGGTCCGCCTCCCCGCCAGCGGTTGCGCGCGCCATCGCCAGATCGAGCAGCTCGGGTACCGCCTCCAGATACCAGAACGTATTGTCGGGGTCGGTATGGCCCAGATAGGTCGTCAGCCGGATCATCTCGCGCGCCGGGTCCTTGCCGGTCCGGTACCAGTTGATCATCGTCCGCACTGCAAAGGTGTGGCGAAGATCGTGGATGCGCGGTCCCCGGCCATGCCGGCAGTATTGCTGATCCGCGCGCAAGCCGATCCGCTGGCAGACATGCGCGAAGTTGTAGCGTGCGCCGCAGTCGGTCAGCCTCGTTCCTTTGCAGGAGACGAAGAACGTATCGGCGGTGCGCCCGAGCAATCGGTCACGCTCGGCGGCATAGGCGACGAGCTGCACCACCACGGTCGAGTCGAGCGGGAGCAGCCGCTCCCTGCCGAGCTTCCCGCGCCGCACGCGCAGCACGCCATCCCCGGCATCGAGGTCGTCATCGTCGAGCGCAAGCGCTTCGCTGATCCTGAGGCCGGTGGCTGCAATGAGCCCGAACAGGGTCGAGCAGGTCAGCCCGCGCAAGCCGTAGACCGAGGGCAGCGCCTTGGCCGCTGCGATGATCGATGCGATCTCGGCCTCGCTGTAGATATGCGGGCGTGGCCGCCCGGAACGGTCAGGCAGCAGTCCGCGCGGCGGCACTTCATGGGCCGGGTCGATGCTGCACAGCCACTGTGCGAACAGCCGCACCTTGCCGAGCCGGGCCGATCGCGTCGATGTGCCCACATCGGGCAGGCTCACGTCCCAGCGCAGGAACAGCGCCGTGTCGATGTGCGGAGCACCTTCCTGATCGGCGAACCGGGCGAAGCGGCGGAGCACCCGCTCATCGGTGCGAAGGTCGTAGCCAAGGCTGCGTCTGACGCTCAGATAGCCGTCGAGCTGGGGCGCGATGCTCATTGCACGCCTCCCGCCACCGGCCAGGGCTGCGCAATGGATCGCAGCCCGTCGATATCGAGCCGCGCATACACCATGGTCGATGTTCGCGAGCGGTGGCGCAGCACGTCGCCCACCTCGTCAAGCGACGCGCCCGCATTCACCAGCCGGGTCGCAAGGCTATGACGCAGGAGGTGCGATCCCACGTAGGGCGTGACTGGCTTCTGGCCGGTCGCCGCCAAGGCGTCCTTGAGGATGGCATTGATGATCTGGCCGTTGTTGAACGCACGATGCGGCGCGCGGTGCGTGACGAACACCGTTCGGCAACTCGTCGGCCCACGTTCCTCGCGAAGATACCGGCTCAGGGCTTCGCCGACCTCGGCGGATATCGGCAAGCGGTCGTGCAACTGCCCCTTGCCGCGCACCAGCAACTCGCCCGCACGCCAGTCGATATCGTCGAGCTGGATCGCGATGACCTCGGGCGCGCGCAGGCCGAGCCGCGCCATGAGGAGCAGCATCGCATAGTCGCGTGCGCCGTGTCGGGGGTTGCCGCGCACCGAAGCAAGAACCGCCTCGACCCCATCGGGCGACAGGTGCCGGGGCAGTCGCGCATCCCAGCGCTGGGCCGCCTTCGGGATGCTCAGCGCGAGGTTGGTTGCCGTTGCCCCGCGCGCGAACAGATACTAGAAGAAGGTCCGCAGATGGGTCGTGACCGTCTTGTCGCGGTACGGACGGCTGCCTGCCAGCACATGCTGGACAAAGCTGATGGTATCGGCGGCGCGAAGACGCGTCAGATCGATCATTCCGGTTCTGTCAACGGCGGAGCAATTCTGGGCCACTGTAGCGGAGTAAAAGCAGGCCATTTGGGCGAGAGCGGTGCAATCACGGCAAGGGGCCCGATCGGGCCCCTTGCCGTGCGTCGGCTTTGCCTCGGGGATCAGGGCTTGCTGGTTTTGCCGGTCTCGGGATCGACGGTCTCGGCGGTGGTCTGGTTTTGCTCCGCCCGATCGGCTGCGGTGGGGGGACGACGACGTCCGGCGGATTGCTTCAACCGGTAGCTGTCGCCGTTCATGGTGAGGATATGGACGTGGTGGGTCAGGCGGTCGAGCAGCGCGCCGGTGAGCCGTTCCGATCCCAGCACCGAGGTCCAGTCCTCGAACGGCAGATTGGAGGTGACGAGGGTCGAGCCGCGCTCGTAGCGCTGGGAGAACACCTCGAACAGAAGTTCCGCCCCGGTCGGCGACAGCGGCAGGTAACCGAGTTCGTCGACGATGAGCAACATCACCGACTGGAGATCGCGTTGCAGCTTCAGCAAGCGGCGCTCGTCACGCGCCTCCATCAACTGGTGCACGAGGGCGGCCGCGGTGGTGAAGGCGACGGTGAACCCCTTCTGGCAGGCGGCAAGAGCGAGGGCGAGCCCGACATGGGTCTTGCCGGTGCCACTGTTGCCGAGCGCGATGACGTTCTCCCGGCGCAGGATGAACTCGCAGCGGGCCAGCTCGAGCACCAGCATCTTGTTGAGGCTGGGAATCGCGGTGAAGTCGAAGGTGTCGAGGCTTTTGACCGCCGGGAAGCGTGCTGCCTTGATCCGCCGCTCGACCATTCGGCGTTCTCGGTCGATCAGTTCGAGTTCCACCAGGCGCAGCAGATAGCGGGGATGATCGACGCCGTCGCGTGCGCATTCGCGGGCGATCTTGTCGTATTCCCGCAGAACGGTCGGCAGCTTCAACTGCTTGAGGTGATGCGCCAGCAGAACCTGCGGTGTGCCGCTTGTCGTTCCCGCCGGCATCGCATCAGCGCCCGCCTTGCCGGTCATGCCGTTGTCCCGGGAACGAGAACGGCGTAGTCAGCCGCCGCCGTCATCCTGACGTCCATTTTCGGCAGATGTGGATAGGCCGTCAGGTCGAGCCGGGCCGGCCGCCGCTCGACGCGCGCCAGAGCAATCTGCTTGACCGCATCAAAGCCGATGACGCCGAGCCGGATCGCTTCGCTGACCGCGCTCGCCACCATCTCCATCGGGATCGCCTCCATCAGCCGCAGCACCTGGATGAACTCCCGCCTGCCGCGGTTGCCCATGCGCGCCTCGAGGAGATGGCGCAGGTGCTGGAACGCCTCCGGCAGATCCCAGTCTTTCAGCGCCGCCGCCTGGTCGAGGGCATTCGGCTTCGTCTCGATCAGCGCCGAGATAGTGCAGCGGCTCGAATACGAAGGTGCCCGTGCCATAGCAGCGACGATGCCGGGCGATCGCCTCGCCGGCACAAAGGATCACCACCTCGTCGACGAAGCCCTTCACCACAACATCCCGGAAGCCGTATGCCGTCGGTACCGAGTAGTCGTTGCCGCGGTAGCGGACCAGGGCGGTCGATGAGACACGGGCCGCCCGCTTCTCGCTCGGCTCCAATGGCACCGCCGGCAAATCCCGGAAGGCTTCGAGGTCGGCGACGAGACGCTCGCCGATGGTTTCGCCGTGGCGACCGGCGCGTTCGCCTCGTCGCTGCCGGCAGCGATCTTCCAGCATGGCATTGAGATCGTCGAAGCTTGCCGCCTGGGGGATCGGCGTCAGGAAGTTCGATCGAGCATACTTCACCAGCCCCTCGACCTTGCCCTTGTCGTTGCCCTTGCCGGGACGGCCGAAGCGATCCTGGAACAGGTAATGGCTNNCTGCAGTTCCGTAAAGGCCCGGGTGCTCCCGCCTGCCGTCGCCGCAGATCTTCGCCACCGCGAGCGTCGTGTTGTCGTAAAGCACCGACAACGGCACGCCGCCGAAGAAGGCGAATGCCGACACATGCCCGTCGAGGAAGGCTTCCGTCGTCTCCGCCGGATAGGCCTTCACGAAAGGAGTATCCGATTGCGGCAGGTCCATGCAGAAGAAGTGGATCTTCTGCCGGACGCCGCCGATCACGCCGATCGCCTCGCCAAAGTCGACCTGCGCATGACCGGACGGATGAGCCAGCGGCACGAAGGTCTCCCGCAATCTCCNCCGAGCAACCCGGACGTAGTCCCTCACCACCGTCAGACCGCCGGCATAACCGTGCTCGTCGCGCAGTCGCTCGAAGATCCGCTTGGCCGAATGCCGCTGCTTCGAAGGCGCCGTCCTGTCGGCCTCGAGGATGGCGTCGATCACCGGCAGCAGCACCCCGAGCTTCGGCTTCTTCACCGGCTTCGTTCGCGTGTAGCCGGGCGGCAACGAGAACCGGCACATCTTCGAAACCGTCTCACGGCTCAGCCCGAACACCCGGGCCGCCTCACGCCGGCTGTTGCCCTCGATGAAAACGAAATGCCGAACGGCGGCGTAGACTTCCACGGCAAACATCCCCGGCCGCCCCCCACAAAAAGAGACAGCCTAACCACTGGCCAGATTTTACTCCGGCGCGGCCGCACCAATCGCCGCCGCTACGTGGCCTAATTTGTCACCGCCATACACAGCTCCCCGCCTTCGCGGGGACAAGCTTTACCCCAGAGGCTGCGGGGTGCCCTGTAGGGTCCGCGCTGATCGAGGTCCGCGGGCGGCCTCAGCTCGGCGGGGAAACCGTCTGCCGCGTCACGGGGTCACCGCGACTCCCAGCGCTTGCAGCATGGCGGCAAGGTTCTCGCACTCATCGGCGAACACCTCGTCGAGGTAGGCGTCATCGCTGTCGCTCTCGATGCCCCACAGGTCGGGGCTGGTGATCGTCTGGATGACAAAAGTGGTTGCCGAGCGGAATCAGGAACGTCGCCTCAGCCTGAATGCCGATCAGGTATTCGTCGCGCGTGCCGGCGCCGTCGGGTTCGTCCTGCCGCGGCGGGTCCGACCATTCGTCAGCGCGGGTGATGCGCTGGAAGGCGCTGCGCGCGACGGTCATCGCCCTGCCGGTGTCGATGCAGCGGAAGGGGCTGATCATGGGCTGCCTCCTTCGACCGGGGAGGCAAGAGCGATCGCCCGCTCGCACTGTGCCGCGATGGCGTAGCTGTCCATCGCCAACTCCGGCACCCTGAACCGTGGTGCCGTGTTCAGCGCGACGAGCGCATGTCTCAGCGCGTCCAGCATCGGCCCCGCCGCGAGGCGAAGGCGTAGATCGTCGTCCTGCCAGACGGCGAGTTCGTTGCCTTCATCGTTCTTGATCGCGATCTCGTTGATTGGATCAAGATCGTAAGGCTCGAAATCGAGCCGGCCGGGATCTTCGTCGGCATAGCGTCGCGCGAGGGCTAGGGCCTCCTCCGGGGTGGCGGCGTCGAATTCGCAACGCGACCAGTGGGCGTCGGTGCGGAAGGTAGCGGTGTAGGTCGTCATGGGATGTTTCTCCGTCGATGGTGGCGGGAGGCGGCCCCGGCGGGATTGCCGGGGCCGCGGCTCGGTCAGCGGGTCCAGACCAGGGCGTGGCCCTTGTCCGTTTCGACGAGGCGTCCGACGATCGGGGCTGCGAAGCTGGGATCGTCGAGCTTGACCGAGAGGTAGGCGTTGCCCTCCTTGCTCTTGGCCGACCACGCCGCGCCGATCTCCGCCTTGCCGGAGAAGATGCGGAAGTCCGGGGCCTTCTCGCTGGTCTTCTCGACCGGGGTGATGGTGACCTTGGCGTTGACGACGAGGGTCGCGATCGCCCCCTGAAAACCGCTGTCCTGCTTGGTGAAGGTTCCGATGATAGCCATGACATTGTTCCTTTCGGTTTGGTGAGGCCGCTCCATGCGGCCTCGACAGCGATCCGTCGAAGCGCAGAGGTCTCCGCAGCAGAAGGGCGAGCCGCGGAGGGGGATCACCCGGCCTGCACGACCAACGGAAGGAAGGCCGGGGACACCGCGGCGAGGGCAAAGCCCTTGCCCTGGCGCGCGGAGATGCGCTTCAGGATCAGCGCCCGTCGAGGCTGAGTGGATTGAGGCGGCTCACCCGAAAGGAACGTCGTGTGTCGGTGGCTTGGAACCACGCCCCAGAACGAAAGCGGCGGGGGCGACGGCGCTCGGTATTACCGCCGGCCAAGGCCACCCCGGCGAGATACGCAACAGAAGGCTTCCACGGCCGAACGCCCAGAAGGGGTTCGGGGCAAGGTGGGCCAAGAGCTGGGCGGTGCCGTAACTCGGTCTGCCGACCGCCGCTCGCAAAACCGGAGGATGCCGCGAACGGATCAGGGGGATTGTGGTCAGGACTCGGGATATGTGAGTTCGCCGCGCTCGGCGATGGACGTGATGTCGCGCGCACCATGAATGACGCGCACCAATGACCAACTCGCCGGGACGCACGAGATAGTAGATTGCGTATTTCTGGTGGAAGGTGACTCGCAGGCCGGGGGCGAGATGCTCGCGCTCCGGGCCGCTCAGCGGGAAACTCTGAAGGGGCTCAAACGAGCTGCGGAGCGCATGAACAAAGTTGGAGGCGATGCTCTCCGAGGCTTCGGAGGCGATCGTTACCCATATTTCGACGAGGTCGGCTTCCGCCGCCTCGGTCAGACGGAGGACGAGCGGCGCGTTAATAGTTCTCTCCCACGCTCGATGATCCGCGCCGGGTCAAAGTCCGCGACGCGCCCGGCGGCGACGTCCGCGAGTCCTTTGTCGATGTCGGCCTTGAGGGCCTCCAGCTCCTGAAGCTGCAGGGCGCGGTTGGCCTTCCAGAGGCGCAACGCGTCGCGAACGACCTCGCTGGTCGAGGCGTATTCGCCGGCGTGAACGGCATCCTTGACGTCTTCGGCCATCTGCGCCGGCAGGGTGATCGTCAGTCGTTCAATCTCGGGCATGGTCGCCTCCCATCGTTCATCATCATACTATATCATACTTTTGATGACTTGTGGGGGCTTCCGATGAGCGGCGCTCGGGTAGCGGACGGGTTGATTGGCTAACCACCTGGCTTCGCTGTGTCTTTTGATGAGAGGCACAGCCGCGGTTAGCCCAACAGACCAAACTTCATCAGGTGCGGATATGTCGCCAGCAGCTTTCTGGCAAAGCTCCGCGCTTCGGCTTCGGTCGGAAAGTCCATGAAGCAATCAACGCCGCCGGCAACCCTGTGGCCGAACACGGACCAGACCTCGGCCGCCTCGGGCTCGCACTGTTCCTGAAGGGTCGATCCGTCGGCGGCGGTCTCGGTCCGGCAGGGATGAACCTCGACCCCGTCGAATTCGTGAATGCGGGTCATCCACCACGGCGAGCGGGCGGGTGCGGTTGGCTTGCGGCGGGTCATGGTCATTCTCCTTGGGCTTGAGGTGCAGCGCCTGCTGCACCTCTGCCCGTCGGCGAGACCGGGGGCGGCAAGGGCAAGGGCGCGGAGCGCCGAGGGGGATCGCCCGGCCTGCACAGGCCCTTGCTCGATTCTCAAGCCGCCCCAATTCGCCGGCCCGACCTGGAAGGTCGGGGACACGGCGCCCCGCGCGCATCCGCGGCACCCTTGCCCGCGCCAGGGGCAGCGCCCCTCAGAACCTTCAGGAATGATTGACTGGATCGAGGGAATGGCCAATCATAGAATTATTGCCTGTAGATTCGTTCGCTGACGGAGCGCACAATGACTAGTTACGTATACATAGATAATTCAAATTTATATATAGAGGGGTGCCGTGTATCCGCGGTCGAAAAAGGGTTGGCGACATCCATTATTCACGCGATGGGCACGGGAATAATTGATCATACCTGGCAACTAGATTATGGAAAGCTCTATGAATTTGTTTGTGGACAAGACTCTGTAGCTCGGCTCTGGGGATCTCCACCGCCAGGGGACAGCTTCTGGAATATGCTAAACAGAAAGGGGTTCAACCCTACAGTTTATGAACGAGGGGTTAGTGGCGGCGAGAAGAAAGTTGATGTGGCAATTGCACACAGAATTACTAAAGATGCATTCACAATAATAGATAAGGACAATGACAGCATAATACTAGTTGCCGGAGACAAAGACTTCATGCCAGTTATAACCGATTTAGTTTCTGAAGGGTATAATGTGGAATGTATATTTTGGGATCAGGCGGCACGAGAAGTGAAAGAAGGGGTGAGAAAATTTACATCATTGACTCCTTATCATAGCCACTTCACTAAGTGAAAAATTCGCAGAACAATGGTGCCCTTCCGGATTAACTAAGATCGAAGTGTCAATTTCCAGAGCCTCCAAATACGGGTGGGCTTGGCACGAGCTGTGAAACGTTCCGTCGTCATTCGCGCATCCGATACGAAAGCGCCGCGAGCCGATGGCACTCCCGAGACAGCACACGCCCAATCACTTTCCGCACATCTCCTCCATCGTCAAGCACACCCACGGCGTCCTTCTGCGCCGATCAGGCGCCACACGTCGGCGAGTCGTCGCAAGTGCTGCGCACTCCTCCTCTCACGTTGCGGTCGCAAGCGATGCGGCACGCCTCTGGCGGCGCAGCTCCGTCGCATGAAGGCCGCGATGGGTGCGGCCAGAAGATGATGGAGGAAACGATGAGAATACTGACCGTGATCGTGCGGCTACGCCTGTTTCGGCGCGAGATCCTGCGGCTCTATATCCTGGTCTCGCAGCGCATGCCGCGAGGTTGGACAGGTCGCCTCGCGCCGCTCGCCCAGCGCCTGCTCAGCTGGGCGCTGACGCGGGGCCGTGCGCCGCCGGCCTGATGCCAGCCGCCACGCGCGTTCGTCGGACGCGCGCGGTACCCAAGCTTACGGCAACGTCCTGCCGATCCGAAGGGGGCTGAGGATCATCGGCGACGGCTGCGCTGCAGCGCGCAGCCGGATCGTCGGGTCCCCGAGGCACGGGAGCGTGCCCGGGGACTTGTTCGTCGTCCATTCGATGGATTGCAGGACGTTTCGCGCGAGGGATCATGACCGCATGGCCGAGACGCCGCTGGGCGGCTCGGGGCGCTCGCGCCTCAGAGCCCGGTCCGGCGAAGGCCGGACGCGCCCATGATCATGTTTGGCCTTTCGCAAATTGCAGGCCCACGGCCTCCAATCAGCCGTGGGCGATTTACCTTCGCAAGTGTCACTCAAAGCAAAATCGACAACTAAATAGGTCACAAATTTTGACCTTAAGACCGGCTCTTCGCTGTGTCCCCTTAGTATGCTATGTTGACGACCACGAGCACGCATAGAAGTGAGATTGCCAACCTATAAATAATGTAAATGCTATGCCTACTTCCGATATATCCCGACAACACCACTTTGTTCCGAAATTTATACTCAAGCCATGGCTGATTTGTGTGCTTAAACAGCAACGTAACTTGCATGGATACTGGTGGGATCAGACGAAGGCGACGTTGTGCTGCGCGTAAAGGGTTAGACGCATTTTGTTTTCAAATCGATCTGTTGTGTTTCTCAGAATCCCCTCATTTTGAGTTTTGATACGGATCAATGGGTTGCTACGGATGAGCTTGGCGGCGGCGGTCGGTTATGCAGGGTGAGAGGAAGGTTTCGAGGGTTGGGGTGGGGAAGTGAACGGGGTAGCGCGTCCTGAGTTTCGTTTGACCGACGTTCGTCGGTTTCTTGATGGGGTTTTCGCGGGGCATGTTCACGCCAAACGGATCGCGTCGCTGGCCAACGGCACGCTGGGGGTGATGACCGGTGCGTCGCTGGCGGTTTCGATGATCGGCCATGCGTTGGCGCAGGCGCGGGGATTGCTGACCAAGCATGCGGTCAAACAGGTCGACAGGCTGCTGAGCAACGCCGGCGTCTCCGTCTGGGAGATGTTCGGGCAATGGGTTCCGGAGGCGGTTGGCGGCCGCAAGGAAATCGTCGTCGCCATGGACTGGACCGATTTCGACGCCGACGGGCAGGCGACGCTGGCGCTCAATCTGGTGACCGGGCACGGCCGGGCGACGCCGCTGTTGTGGCTGACGATGCTGAAGGCGGAACTGGCGGGCCAGCGCAACGCCATCGAGGATGCGTGTCTCGGCCGCCTTGCCGGGGTGTTGCCGGCGGGGACGACGGCGACGATCCTCGCCGACCGCGGCTTCGGCGACCGCAAACTGTTCGATTATCTGACGAAATTGGGCTTCGCCTATGTCATCCGGTTCCGCGGCGACATCCGCGTCGACGCCGCCGACGGAGAAAGCCGGGCGGCGGCCGAGTGGGTCGGCAAGGGCGGCCGGGCGCGCCATCTGCGCGGCGCCTCGGTCACTGCCGCCGCGCAACCGGTCGGCGCCGTCGTCTGTGTCCACGCCAAGGCGATGAAGGAGCCCTGGTGTTTGGCGACGAGCAAGGCAGACGCATCGGCCCGCGAAATCGTCAACCTCTACGCCAGACGCTGGACCATCGAGCCCAGCTTCCGCGACACCAAGGATCTGCGCTTCGGCATGGGGCTCGGCGCCGTGCGCATCGGCGATCCGCAGCGCCGCGACCGCCTGCTCCTGCTCAACGCCTTCGCCGTGCTGTTCCTCACCCTGCTCGGCGAGGCCGGCGAAGCGCTCGGCATGGACCGCCACCTCAAGGTCAACACCGCCAAACGCCGAACCCATTCCCTGTTCCGCCAGGGCTGCATGCTCTACGACCTCATCCCGGCCATGCCCGAACCCCGCCTCCGGCCGTTGATCGAAAGGTTCCTCGAAATGCTAAAAAACAAACCAATCACCGCCCAACTGACGAACATAGCTTAAATGAGGGGATTGATGAGGTTGTGTTTAAAAGCCCACAACCTTGGAAGGGATGCTATTGAGCGTTTGTTTTTTGGGGAAGTCGATACAAAGGGAGCCGCCATACGAGATATTCTCGTGGAACGTGGTGCTGAAGGACTCACAGGAGATCAGCGATGCGATTTCGCGCGTCTGCTGCTTTCCCTAGATGCGCGTCGTCCGTGTAACATTAATAAACTTCGAACGGACATTGCCGGTAGTTTTGAAACCGATCTTGACGCAGATTCAGAAATCCGCGCCGCGATGGCCGAGCGTGGCATTGATGATATCCCGTCTAACTACGTGAAAAACCAGCTTGGCTGGTCCCTTGAAGACCGTGCTCTCACGATTATTCAGAGGCTTGTGGATAATCCGCACGTCGGAGGGCGTCTGATCAACGCAAACTGGGCGGTGAAGAGGCTTGCCCCACGTGATGGTTCGCTCGTGTTGTCTGATCGTCCTCTCATCCGAATTTATGGTTACGATAGTCCGGGAGCAACTTGGGTTCTTCCACTGACTCCGCACACAGCGTTCATCGCGGCCAACCATGAGGAGAATCTTCGTAGGCTACTACGACTAACGGGACAACGCTTCGCGAAAGCGATAAATGTTTCTAGTGCAAAGCAAGCTGACAAATTCGTGTTCAGCATTGAGGAGAGCCACGAACGCTGGATTCGGAATTACTTATCCCAGAATCAGCATGAGCCTCGATGACCGCTATCCTTGAGGAAGAGGATACCTATGCGGGAACCTGCGAAGTCCGCTCGTGGCACGACACGTCACCATCAGGACGTGTCATCCGCGGTAAAACCGGAAACGCAACCGTCGAACACAGCCATGAACTTCTTTGAAGAAAGAAGGCCCTTCGGCCAGGAATGAGGGGCCAAGCCCCTCATGGGGCGCCCCCGAGGGGCGCGCTGCCGAGCCGCTACCGGCTCGGTCAAAGAAGTTCGGGTTGGTCCTCGCTCTTGATGCTCTTGCGCTTCGGTTTGACGACTCTCGGTCGAGGCCGGCGCACATTGATCGCCGCCGCGTCGAGCGTGTTCTTGATGTGCGCCGCATAGAATTTCTCGATCATCTCGACGCTGGTGCGGCAGTTTTTGGCGATCTGGTAAATGTCGGCGCCTTCCATCAGGCGCATGCAGATGTAGGTGTGGCGCAGGCTGTAGGCGGTGCGACGGTTCCCGTCGCGATCGGTTTTGAGCTTGGTGCGTGTCAGCACGCCGTTGAACAGCTTGATGTGATTGCCGGGAAAGACCGGGTCGGTCGGCTGCGGATATTCCCGCGCGATCGACTCCGGGTCCTGGCTCACATCCTCGCCGCGGCGCTTGCGCGCGCGGCGTCCCTGCGGCAAGCCGGGCTTCGCACGCTTCAGCAGGCGCTCGTAAGGCGTGACGGCGCTCGACGTGCTCTTGCAGTAGCCGATGCCGCGCTTGCCGCGCACCTCGATTTCGAGGATGCGCTCGCCGGTGCGGTCATCCTCGACGATGGTGACGTCGCGATGCTGCAGGTTCTTGGCCTCGTCCGGCCGCAGGCCGGTGTTGGCCATGAACAGCACGTAGTCGTGCACCTGCTCGGCGTTCCACTTGTAATGCTCGTGGAACGGCTTGTTCGCGTAGTCGCGCGTCGCCTGATAAAGCTTCTTGTATTCCTCGGGGCTGAACCACGGCCGATGCACAATCTTGCCGCTGGTCTTGTAAGGCGGGGAGAAGTCCGGCAGGTGGGCAAGCCAGCCATGGCGGATCGCGGTTTTCAGCACCTGCCGCAGCGTCACGATTTCATCGTGGATCGTGCTGCGGGCGGGCGCCTTGCCGGTGCTTGATGTGGCGATGCGGTGGATGCGGTATTCCTGCACCTTGCCTGGCGTGACCTCGGACAGGCCGAGTTCGCCGAAGAAGGGGATCAGGTGCAGGCGCAGCCTGATGTTATGCCCTTCGACCCAGCGGGNGGACCGCTGGCCTTCGGTGATGATGCCGTATTCCTTCTGAAACTGCTCGGCGGCGTCGGCAAAGGTCTTTTCCGACTTGAGGAGGCCTGCGCGGGCCTTGCCGCGGATCTCCAGATACCAGTCTTCGGCGAACAGCTTCGCCTCGGTGAGGTTGTCCTTCTTGGTGCTGGTTCGGAGGCGGTTTTTTCCGATTGAGGTCGAGCAATGCCAGTAGCGGCTGTTGTCGCGCCGATAGAGGTGGAGCTTTCCGTCGAACATCTCATAGCTGGCCATCGCACGCCCCCTGGTACAAGCGGTACGTGCATCAGCTTATCAGGTTTCGCGGAAACCTGGAAGACTGTGTCACAACTGTGCCAGCTGTTTTTGGGGTTTTTGGCATCAAAAAAGGCGTCAGCCAAGTGGCTAACGCCTTGATATTATGTGGGGATTTTGGTTGCGGGGGCTCGCAACCTGCTTGTCCTGCTATTTCAATCGCATGACATAACCGCGTACCTAAGACGCTGATTTCGTTTATAAATCAGCGTCCAATGGTTGCGTGGTCTGTCAGAAAGTTTGAGATGGCAGACGACGACAAAATCTTTGCGGTGCCGTTCTCGTTGCGCCTGAGCTTCGAGGAACGGGCGCAGCTCGAACAGGAAGCGGCCGGCATGCCGCTGGGCCGCTACATCCGCGACAAAGTCCTGGATGGCAAGGCGAAGCCGCGGCGCACGCGCGGCAAGTTCCCGGTGAAGGATCACGAGGCGCTCGGGCGCGTGCTCGGCGCGCTCGGGGCCTCACGCCTGTCGAGCAACGTCAACCAGCTCGCCCGGGCGGTGAACACCGGCTCCCTGCCCGTCACGCCGGAAACGGAAGACGCGATCAAACAGGCCTGCCGGGAGATCGCGCAGATCCGGCGGGACCTGCTCGCGGCCCTCGGGCTGCCCGGGGAGTGATCCGATGATCCTCAAGGGCAGCCAGCGCGGCGGCGCGAAACAGCTCGCAAGCCACCTGCTCAAGACAGAGAACGAGCATGTCGAGGTTTACGACATCCGAGGCTTCGTCGCGGATGATCTGCACGGGGCGCTGCACGAGGCCTATGCGGTCGCGCAAGGAACGCGCTGCAAGCAGTTCCTGTTTTCGCTGAGCCTCAACCCGCCGCCGAACGAGACGGTCCCGGCGAAGGATTTCGAGAAGGCGATCGAGGCCATCGAGCGCAAGCTCGGCCTCGAAAACCAGCCCCGCGCCATCGTCTTCCATGAAAAGGAAGGCCGCCGCCATGCGCACTGCGTCTGGTCGCGGATCGACGCGGAAACGATGACGGCGATCAACCTGCCCCATTACAAGCTGAAGCTTCGGGATGTGTCGAAGCAACTCTATCTGGAGCACGGATGGCGAATGCCGCGCGGGCTGGTGGACAGCCAGGAACGGGACCCGCGCAACTTCACCCGCGCGCAGTGGCAACAGGCGATGCGGGCGAGCCAGGACCCGAAAGCGATCAAGACATTGTTCCAGGAATGCTGGGCGGTCTCGGACTCGCGCCAGGCCTTCGCCAAGGCGCTGGAGGAACGCGGCTATTATCTGTGCCGCGGCGACCGGCGCGGCTTCGTCGCGCTGGATTTCCGGGGCGAGGTCTACGCCGTCACGAAATGGACCGGCGTGCGCACGAAAGAGGTCGTGGCAAAACTCGGCGATCCGAAATCTCTGCCCAGCGTCGAACAGACAAAGGCGGTGATCGCAGGCCGGATGACCGCGCAGATCCGGCGCTACATCCAGGAAGCAGAGACCGCCCGCAAGCGGGAATATGCGCGCCTGGCCTTCCAGCGCGCAGACCTCACCCAGCGCCACCGGGACGAACGTCAACGGCTCGCGGCGGCACAGGAAGCAAGGCGCATCGCCGAGAACAACGAACGGGCGGCGCGACTTTCAAAAGGCGTGCGGGGCATCTGGGACCGGCTCACCGGCAAGCACGCGAAGATCCGGCAGCAGAACGAGGCGCAGGCTNNCGCGAGTCCCGGCAGCGCGATCAGGCCCAGGAACAGGCGATGATCGAGCGGCAGATGCAGGAGCGTCAGGCGCTGCAGCAGNGACATCCACCGCGTCCGCGAGATGCACGCGGAGGAGATGGCCCGCCTGAACGAGGACGTCGCGCACTTCCTCAAGCTNGGCCGAACCCGAAGCGCCGGAGCTGCGCGAGGAGTTCCACGAAGCCGCCCAACCGCAACAGGACCGGAAAACCCCGGGCCTGGACCGCGACGACGGAATGGATTTCGGAATGTAAGCCCATAGCCCTTGCAACTGGGCCTGCGGAAGCGCGGGCTTGCAATATTGACAAACTTTGCCAATTTCTGCCATCCTAAGAATAGGAGGTGCATCATGGCGACAATGAACGTGTCCCTCCCCGATCCGATGAAGGATTGGGTGGAAGCGCAGGCAAGGTCCGGCCGCTACAGCAACGCGAGCGACTATGTGCGCGATCTGATCCGGCGCGACCAGGAACGTGCCGGCAAGCTGGCGGAACTGCAGGCGCTCCTGACGGAAGGGCTGGAAAGCGGTGTCAGTGACCGGACAATCGACGAGGTGCTCAAAGCCGCCCGTGAACAGGCAAAAACTGCGCGTGGTGCATGAGCTACAGGACAACCAAGCGAGCCGATCAGGATATCATCGACATCTATGTGCATGGCGCAACAGCGTTTGGCGTCGATCAGGCCGAACGCTATCACGAGGGCATGGTCTCGGTTTTCGAGCTGCTGGCAGAAAATCCGCACCTAGCAGCCTGTCGGACTTGCGTCTCGGGCGTCGCCGGACCTGCGTAGGGATCGGTGCGTCGGCGCCTCTGTCAGCGCCATTTTGGGCGGTGCGGTCGCGCTGGCGCGCCTGCGGAACTGGCCGCGCAGGCTAGACGGCGCGGCTGAGGGCGAACATCCGCTTCAGGTTCCATGCCATGGTCACAAGCCTCCACTCGCCACGGGCGGCATTGAGCCCGCGCAGCAGGAACTGCCGGAACCCCAGCACGGACTTGATGATGCCAAACACTGGCTCGGGCGTCTGCTTGCGCAGGGCGTAGAGCGCGCGGCCCTGCGGCGTGCGCAGCCGATACGCCATCGCCTGAACCGGGGTGGGGTCTTCGGGCGCCGGTGGCGCCGCAGCGAAGCGCTCTTGCAGGCTGAGATGATGCGCCTCGCGACCAAGTGCGATCAGCGGTTCGATCCCGCCGGCCACACAGGCCTGCACATTCGCCTCGCTGAAGTAGCCATTGTCCGCCAACAGCATGTCCGGCCTGCCGAGCACGTCCGGCAGAGTGCCGATCTTGTCCAGCATGGGTGTAAGCTGCTGCTTGTCGTTGGGCGCCTGCACCACGTCGGCGACCACCACCAGCAGACTGCCCGCCGCCACCGCCGCCTGCGCATTGTAGCACTGCTCAAAACCGCCGCCCGCCACCGCCATGATGCGGCTTTCCTCGTCGGTCAGATTGATCTGATCCGTGGGCAGCGGCGTCGCCACCGGCGGCTTCGGCTCACGGCCCGTGGGCTTCTTGCCGGTGGCCGCTGCCTTGGCGTCCCGTGCTGCGAGTTTCGCCTGATGGTCTGCCTGCTCCCGTTCGAAGCGTTCCTTCGCGCGGGCCTCGATCTTCGCCCGGGCCTCGGCGAGCCTGGACAACCGTTCCTCACGTCGCGCCAGTTCGTCGGGGATCGACATGCCGTCAGCGATGTCCACCTGGTCCGCCGCTTCTGCCTTGGCCATGAGATCGGCCACTTCGGCCTGCAGTTGGGCCTCCAGCTTGCCCGCATGGTCATAGGACAGCGCGCTGTGCCGGCTGGCATTGGCGTGGACCTTGGTCCCGTCGAGCCCGACCGTTCCCAGCTTCAGCACGCCCATCTCGCGCGCGAGCACCAGCACCTGGACGAACAGCTTCTCGATCTGCGGCAGAAAGCGTCGGCGGAACGCGGCGATGGTGTCATGGTCCGGATGATCGTTCGCCGCGATGAAGCGGAACGCCACGCTGTCATAGGTCGCCCGCTCCAGCTTGCGGCTGGAGAACACCCCGGTGGCGTAGCCGTAGATCAGAATGCCCAGCAGAAGGCTGGGGTGGTAGGACGCTTCCCCAGAGCCACGGTAGCTGCCGGTCATCGGCCGCAGATCCAGCCCCGCGATCACCTCCACCACGAACCGCGCCAAGTGCCGCTGCGGAAGCCACTCGTCCACCGACGGCGGCATCAGAAATCCGCTGTCGCGGTCGATCGGGCGGAAGTTGCTCATGCCGAAGAGGTCCGGGCCGGGGGCGTGAATCCATGCCCGGATTCTATAACCCACAGCTCCGCCTCGCGTTAAGTCCGACAGGCTGCTAGCCCGCGAACGCGCGGAGTTCGACCCACCGGTGCGGCTCCATCCCTATCAGGCGCACATGATCGCCTATATCATCCGGGATGACGGAATCCTGATCATCCGTGTTCTTCACGGACGGCAAGACTGGGAGCGGTACCTGTGATGATACGCGGTATTATCACCATTCCAACCACGATCACGGCACGCACGTAGATCTCCCGCATCCTCAGACATAACGTCCGTCGGGAAACCGTAGAAATCTATCCAACTTGTCTATGTCGTGCAGGCTGGCAACATGGTGCAAAAATGCCTGATTGGCAGAATCGGGCGCCGTGATTAAATCACATAGCAATTTGGTATTTTTTAGAGCTGTATTACTTAACGCTAAACGATCTTTTTCAATATCTTCAGCGGATGTATTGGATAGATAGGTATGCATCTTGCCCAAAACCCCTACTATGACGTCTGAAAGCTGAATACCGGTTTCGGTCTTCGAGTCCGCGAAGCGATAATTTGTAACCGGTTCCCCTGCATCGGTCAGTGGGTTTTTCAGGAACGCATCACGGATTGTCTCCTCCAAATCCATGATATGCTCAGAGTTTTTAAAAACGGCAATGCGGTTTATGTAGAATGCGCTGAACTCTTCTATCAGCTTGTGAGCAGGATAGCCTTCGATAAATGAAAGCTCCTCCAGCTTCCGGCCTTCTTGCAAGATGCCCTTCAACATCATGGCATTCATCGTTCTATCAAGAATGCCCGCGTTTCTCTGTACGAGTTCAATCAATTCATTCAGGAATGGTTTGCGGTTTTCCGAAGCAAGACCGGGATAATCGTAGCGCCGAAACAGATCGATCGCGAATGGCAGCTCCCTCCTGATCACCGCGGCCAGATCGCTTTTCAATAGCGCGTGATGGGGAATAAGCGACGGCACGCCGATCTTGAACAAGATAGAGTCAATTATATCGACAACCGACCAATATAATGGATCTAGTTCATGGTAGTGGATCAAAAAACCGCTATTCGCGATCCATTGTAAAAATATCTCCAACTTCGACGAATCTATAATGTCCATGAATTCACCCTTGGCAACGTGTTTGAGCTTGAGTTCATCGGCTGAGTCCTGGATACGCATAGCTTGGCGTAGAGTACTTACGTCAATTGGGCGAGGACGCCCTTCATGGGCTATTCCACCGAGAATAAACACTTTAAGCTCTGCGACATTGAGGCCGCGATCGTCAATGTGAAGCTTACGAATATTGTTCGTCTCATCATGATAAAATGTATAAATATTATCTGCACCCGATAAACAAAACATTTGTATTTGTGGATCTCGTATTTCGTTAACATCCAACACAATATTTACCCCGCACTCATTGACTGCCCTCTTTGCTCTTCCTGTCGAGGAAGCGGTCGAAATCAAGAGGCGTCGAAAGACCGCTCTGCTCGCCCTCGATAAGGGCGTTCCTGAGCGTTGCGAGCTTGAGTTCATGTTCCTCAAGCAGGCGTAACCCCGCGCGGACAACCTCGCTGGTCGAACCGAAGCGCCCTTGCGCAACCTGGTGCTCGACAAAGCTGGTAAAATGCTCCCCAAGCGAGATGGACGTATTCTTAGCCATGATTGATCTCCAAGCGATACCATACCAATATATAATATTTATTGGTATACAGCAAGCCGCCGTTGTTCCCGCCTCCAGGGACGGTCCCTGGTCGCCGTGCAGGGGGCGAAACCTCTGCCGCAGGTCCAAGCGGCGCACGCCGGGCTTGCCCCGCCGAAGCCTTCGGCGAAGGCGGGTCGATGGGAATGCAAAGGGAGAACCGACATCTCCCTTGCTCGAAGCCGGTGGCGAAACACCGGTCGTGGTCCAGCGGCGAAACGCTGGCGCGCATCCAATCCGCGAAGGGTTGGTCTCCATGACATGGTCAGGGGTCCAGTGGGGCAGGAACGCCCCCTGGTCGATGGGGTCCAGGGGAGAGCGAATTCGCCCCGGTCTCAATGAAATTGTCATGGGGTTTTCAGGGGAGCAGGAACGCTTCCCTGAATGGCGATGCAACGGCCAGACGTTGCGCTGGCGCGGGATCGGGTTCAATGCCCGGAACGCGCCACAGGCCGGGGGGATCCAACGGGGGCGCGCAGCGGGACCCCTTGGCAAGATGGTGTTGTAGTACAACACACATCTTGCAGTGCGCCTTATGATGAGGGGCGAAGCGCCATAAAAGGCACTGGAGGGCGCTGAATGACGGGCGGCTCCGATGCACGGACAGGAAGCACCGGCCTCTCCGCCCTGCCCGACGCTTACCACAAACACCGGCGCGTGACGATGGGTCGCGGACGTTGCCGTCAGCACCCCGGCCCGCGTTCGTCGGCCATCGCCTTTGGTCGGTCCCCTCAAAGCGGGCCGGTTGCCGTCAGGCAAGCCGGACGGGGAATTTTGCGCGACGTCGTGGCATCGCTCAAAATGGATGGAAATGGACGGACAAATGGATGGAGGCATAGGATGGCCAGGGCGTAGCGGTGCAGGCTGTCGCGATTTGACCAATCGCTCAAAAACAGCTATTATAGTTATTATGACCGTTACCGGAGATTCATCAATGCGCACCATGGCCGCCCTCGAAGCGAAGAACCGCTTCGGCGAACTGCTGGATACGGCGCAGCGTGAACCGGTGATGATCGAGAAACACGGACGTGCCGTTGCCGTCATGCTCTCGGCGGAAGAATACAAAGAGCTGGAAGCGCTGAAGCTGGCCAGCCTGCGATCCGAGATCCGCAAGGGCCTCGACGATATCGAGGCGGGCCGGACGGTTGACGGCGATGAAGCCTTCCGGGCCTTACGTGAGCGGCTTGCGTAGTGCCGCGGTTCCAGCTTTCACGCGAGGCGCAGTCCGACCTCGACGCGATCGCAGATTACACGCTCGAACGCTGGGGCAAGGAGCAAGCCCGCATCTACATCGACGCGCTTCACGGCCGGCTGACAGAATTGGCGCACCAGCCTCTGCTCGGCCGGAAACGGGACGAAGTGGCAGAAGGTTTGCTGTGCTTCCCATTCGAAAGTCATGTCGTTTTCTACGCCCTCGCGGATTTCGGCATCGCGGTCGTGAGAGTCCTCCATAAACGGCAAGATCCTTTCCGGCACATCGACTGACCTTCCGAATAGACAGCGAGCAAGCCCGCAAGGGGATCTGCGGGCTTGCGATCGGTATGCGGCGATCAGGCGCTGGTCAGGCGGGCGATTGCCCACTGCGCGGCCTGCATCGCGCTGCCGATGTCGTCCTTGACACCGGCGACGACGATGGCGGCGTAAGCGCCGTTTTCCTGGCAGTAGACCTTCGCCAGCGCCATCGACACGCCATAGGGGGCGTGCCAGACGAGCTGGTAATGGTCGGGACCGGCGGGCGTCCATTCGAACGCTCCGCTTCCGGGACCGCAGCGTTCGTCGTCAACACCGCAGGCCGCGCCGTTGAACAGCCCCGGCAGCCATACCCGCAGGAGGCGCTTGTGCTGGCGCGGGTCCAGTTCGGTGTTCTCCCGAACCGCCGCGGCGAGCAAGGCGCTTTTCCAGCTCTCGCAGTGGCGGTCGGTTTCGGATGCGTCAAATGTGATCGTCATGGCGTGATCCTCCATCGGCCAGAGGGGGCGTGTGTAGGGCGGTGACAAATTAGGCCACGTAGCGGCGGTGATTGGTGCTGCCGCGCCGGAGTAAAATCCGGCCAGTGGTTAGGCTGTCTCTTTTTGTGGGGGCGGCCGGGGATGTTTGCCGTGGAAGTCTACGCCGCCGTTCGGCATTTCGTTTTCATCGAGGGCAACAGCCGGCGTGAGGCGGCCCGGGTGTTCGGGCTGAGCCGTGAGACGGTTTCGAAGATGTGCCGGTTCTCGTTGCCGCCCGGCTACACGCGAACGAAGCCGGTGAAGAAGCCGAAGCTCGGGGTGCTGCTGCCGGTGATCGACGCCATCCTCGAGGCCGACAGGACGGCGCCTTCGAAGCAGCGGCATTCGGCCAAGCGGATCTTCGAGCGACTGCGCGACGAGCACGGTTATGCCGGCGGTCTGACGGTGGTGAGGGACTACGTCCGGGTNTGCTCGGGGAGATTGCGGGAGACCTTCGTGCCGTTGGCTCATCCGTCCGGTCATGCGCAGGTCGACTTTGGCGAGGCGATCGGCGTGATCGGCGGCGTCCGGCAGAAGATCCACTTCTTCTGCATGGACCTGCCGCAATCGGATACTGCTTTCGTGAAGGCCTATCCGGCGGAGACGACGGAAGCCTTCCTCGACGGGCATGTGTCGGCATTCGCATTCTTCGGCGGCGTGCCGTTGTCGGTGCTTTACGACAACACGACGCTCGCGGTGGCGAAGATCTGCGGCGACGGCAGGCGGGAGCGCACCCGGGCCTTTACGGAACTGCAGAGCCATTACCTGTTCCAGGATCGCTTCGGCCGTCCCGGCAAGGGCAACGACAAGGGCAAGGTCGAGGGGCTGGTGAAGTATGCTCGATCGAACTTCCTGACGCCGATCCCCCAGGCGGCAAGCTTCGACGATCTCAATGCCATGCTGGAAGATCGCTGCCGGCAGCGACGAGGCGAACGCGCCGGTCGCCACGGCGAAACCATCGGCGAGCGTCTCGTCGCCGACCTCGAAGCCTTCCGGGATTTGCCGGCGGTGCCATTGGAGCCGAGCGAGAAGCGGGCGGCCCGTGTCTCATCGACCGCCCTGGTCCGCTACCGCGGCAACGACTACTCGGTACCGACGGCATACGGCTTCCGGGATGTTGTGGTGAAGGGCTTCGTCGACGAGGTGGTGATCCTTTGTGCCGGCGAGGCGATCGCCCGGCATCGTCGCTGCTATGGCACGGGCACCTTCGTATTCGAGCCGCTGCACTATCTGGCGCTGATCGAGACGAAGCCGAATGCCCTCGACCAGGCGGCGGCGCTGAAAGACTGGGATCTGCCGGAGGCGTTCCAGCACCTGCGCCATCTCCTCGAGGCGCGCATGGGCAACCGCGGCAGGCGGAGTTCATCCAGGTGCTGCGGCTGATGGAGGCGATCCCGATGGAGATGGTGGCGAGCGCGGTCAGCGAAGCGATCCGGCTCGGCGTCATCGGCTTTGATGCGGTCAAGCAGATTGCTCTGGCGCGCGTCGAGCGGCGGCCGGCCCGGCTCGACCTGACGGCCTATCCACATCTGCCGAAAATGGACGTCAGGATGACGGCGGCGGCTGACTACGCCGTTCTCGTTCCCGGGACAACGGCATGACCGGCAAGGCGGGCGCTGATGCGATGCCGGCGGGAACGACAAGCGGCACACCGCAGGTTCTGCTGGCGCATCACCTCAAGCAGTTGAAGCTGCCGACCGTTCTGCGGGAATACGACAAGATCGCCCGCGAATGCGCACGCGACGGCGTCGATCATCCCCGCTATCTGCTGCGCCTGGTGGAACTCGAACTGATCGACCGAGAACGCCGAATGGTCGAGCGGCGGATCAAGGCAGCACGCTTCCCGGCGGTCAAAAGCCTCGACACCTTCGACTTCACCGCGATTCCCAGCCTCAACAAGATGCTGGTGCTCGAGCTGGCCCGCTGCGAGTTCATCCTGCGCCGGGAGAACGTCATCGCGCTCGGCAACAGTGGCACCGGCAAGACCCATGTCGGGCTCGCCCTCGCTCTTGCCGCCTGCCAGAAGGGGTTCACCGTCGCCTTCACCACCGCAGCCGCCCTCGTGCACCAGTTGATGGAGGCGCGTGACGAGCGCCGCTTGCTGAAGCTGCAACGCGATCTCCAGTCGGTGATGTTGCTCATCGTCGACGAACTCGGTTACCTGCCGCTGTCGCCGACCGGGGCGGAACTTCTGTTCGAGGTGTTCTCCCAGCGCTACGAGCGCGGCTCGACCCTCGTCACCTCCAATCTGCCGTTCGAGGACTGGACCTCGGTGCTGGGATCGGAACGGCTCACCGGCGCGCTGCTCGACCGCCTGACCCACCACGTCCATATCCTCACCATGAACGGCGACAGCTACCGGTTGAAGCAATCCGCCGGACGTCGTCGTCCCCCACCGCAGCCGATCGGGCGGAGCAAAACCAGACCACCGCCGAGACCGTCGATCCCGAGACCGGCGAAACCAGCAAGCCCTGATCCCCGAGGCAAAGCCGACGCACGGCAAGGGGCCCGATCGGGCCCCTTGCCGTGATTGCACCGCTCTCGCCCAAATGGCCTGCTTTTACTCCGCTACAGTGGCCCAGAATTGCTCCGCCGTTGACAGATCGCTCAGCGCTGGGATTTTTGAGCCAGCCGTCATTGAGTTGGACATGATTGAAGAGCGGTTAGCTCGTGGTGGCTCCATCCTCTCAGAAGTTGGAGCCGCCGGCAAACCCGGGGCGGTTCAATCATCATCGCCCCGCAGTAACGACCGTCATCGGCAATGGGTGTGCGCTCCGGTTCGACGCACCGATCCTGCCTCGACCAATCCATTCGGCGGGTCACCCTTCGCTTGCGACCAGCCCTACGTGGGCCACAGTCGGCTAGCGACTACCTGCTGTAGCGGGTGTAGTTGTTGAAGCCGTGGTCGCCGGCACCGATCTGCGCCGCGCTTGGCATCGGCCTCGAACTGCTGCCGCTATCCGAGTCTGGATAGCCGGACCGGTTGGCACTGCCGCCGAAGAAAACGCCGGAGGAGTGTTGCTGGTCGGTCATCTTCTCGGTCGAGGCATCGGAATCGGCGAAACGCGGCGTTCCGTCGGCATTATTGCCCGACTCGGAGTCGAGTGTGAACGCATCCGCCGGCGTCAACGCCATTGACCGCGCAGACGCCGTCCCAAAACACGGTTCTTTGAGATGTCCCCTTATGGCCGCGGGCACCACCGCATCAAGCTTACGTTTTCTCGTGCTGAATTTGAACGAGGCGCATGACATTGGTGGGGCTCAGGACGTGCAGGGGCAATCCTGTGGTAATGATAAGGTGGTCGCCGCCTTTCGCGAAGTTCTCATCCGTGGCCACCTTCACCGCCAGCGCATCCATGTCGAGGTGGTCGTCCATCATTTCCGCCAGGACGGCATGAATACCCCATGCGCCCGCCAGGTTACGAGCAATCCAGAGGCTCGGTGTGAAGGCGAGGATGGGAACCAGTGGGCGCCGGCGTGATGCCCTGAGCGCGGTCACCCCTGAGATCGTAAACGTGACGATGGCGGCAGCCGGCAGCGTGGCCGACGCCCGGCTGGCCGATTCGGTAATCGTGTCCGCTGTCGTTCGCCTCGGTTTGGCTTGACCTGCGTTCAACAATTCCGGGTAAGCCGGATCGTTTTCGCTGTGTCGGATGATCCGATCCATCATGCTCACCGCCTCGACGGGATACTGCCCAACGGCAGTTTCGCCCGAAAGCATCACGCCGTCGGCGCCTTCGTAGACGGCATTGGCCACGTCCGAGGCCTCGGCTCGCGTCGGCGTCGGGGCGGTGATCATCGACTCCAGCATCTGCGTCGCAACGATCACCGGCTTGCCGGCCTGCCGGCAGGTGCGAATGATCCGCTTCTGGATCGCGGGAACCATTTCCGGCGGGAGTTCGACACCGAGGTCGCCCCGGGCAACCATAACGCCGTCGGTCAAATCGACAATTTCTTCAAGCTTGTCGATGGCTGTCGGTTTCTCGAGCTTGGAGATCAGGTGCGCCCGCCCGTTGATCAGGCGCATGGCTTCTTCCACATCCTCAGGGCGCTGCACGAAGGACAACGCAATGAGGCTGATGCCGATTTCCAGCGCGAACTCCAGATCCCGCCGATCCTTTTCCGTGAGCGGCGAAACGTCGAGCACGACGTTGGGCAGGTTTACGCCCTTGTTGTTGGAGAGCGTCCCGCCGGCGACCACCTGTGTATCGGCGAAATCCGCACCGCAGGCGGTCACGCCGAGGCAGAGGCGCCCATCGTCCAGCAGCAGCCGGGCACCGGGATGAAGCGCTGCGAAGATTTCGGGATGCGGTAACTGGACCCGTTCGGCGCTGCCCGGTTCTGCGGACAAGTCGAGGCGAAACGCCTGCCCGGTTTCGAGGCTGACCTTGCCGTTTGCAAAGCGGCCGACGCGCAACTTTGGCCCCTGCAGGTCGGCAAGGACGCCAATGGGACGGCCGACGCGCTCCTCCAGGGCCCGAACGCGCTGCAGCTGCGCCGCATGTTCCGCATGGGTGCCATGACTGAAATTGAAGCGAAAGACATCCGTGCCCGCCCGGAACAAGCGCTCAAGCATCTCGTCGGTGCCACTGGCGGGGCCAATGGTCGCAACGATTTTTGTTTGTCTCAATCTGCGCATGCGTCTCGTCCCCTGTTGTTGGTCACGCTGCATGCAATCGGCAGGCCGCGGCCTCAATCTCATCGCGCCCTGCGTCGGCACATTGCTGGCAGCGTTACGTTGATGGACGACCCGGACGTTCATGCCGGCAACTGGCGAACGGCCGCCGGATGCACCACCGGTGGCCGCCTGCTCAGCACACGGTGTCTGACCGACACGGCTCCCAGGCGAGGGCGTGATCGTCGGCGGCGGAGGGTAGCGGTGCTGATGGATCGGTGATCCAGGCGGCGATATCCGTCCACACCACCTGCCGCTGCAGATCGTGCAGCAGCATGTGCCAGCCATGTGGATAAAGACCGACACGGCGGTGGCCATCGAGATTGGGCGGCATTCGTTTCAACATCTCGGCAGTGGCGCCGGCGGGAATCAGCTGATCGTTCTCGCCGTAGAGAACGAGCGCCGGGCTGCGCAGCGACGCCGCGGCAGCCATCGCCCGGTCCATCAGGTT
The DNA here is from genome assembly GCF_014672695.1 of Defluviicoccus vanus. Taxonomy (GTDB): domain Bacteria; phylum Pseudomonadota; class Alphaproteobacteria; order Rhodospirillales; family Defluviicoccaceae; genus Defluviicoccus; species Defluviicoccus vanus. Next base: position 459,405 of record NZ_CP053923.1, read on the forward strand.
GACCAGGCCAAAGACCGCATCCACCCGGGTCTGCTTGATCACCAGCGGGTCGCGGCCGCGCGCCTTCAGCATCTCGATGTTGTCCGACGCCATGATGCCGAGGCCGCGTCCGGTCAGCTCGGTACCGGGGATGGTGTGGGCGGCCACCCACAGCGCCATCGTCTGATACCACGGCATCGAAGCACGGCCCCACACCGCCGGCGCCAGAAGGATGACCCCGGCCACATCGGGGGCGTTTGCCGNCGCCATCAGCGTCAGGATGACGGCACCGCCCATGCTCTCGCCCAGGAGGAAGACCGGCACCCCCGGATGGCGGGCGCGAATGCTGACGATGGCATCTGCCAAGTCGTCGGCCATGACATTTTCGCCCGACCAATAGCCGCGATTGGCGGACGCACCGAAGCCGCGCTGATCATAGGCGTAACTGGTTATCCGCTGCTCGCTGGCGAACCAGTGCCCCGCATCATCGAAAAACATCGAGTATTCGTTGAAGCCGTGCAGGGCGATGATCACCGCCCGCGGTGCCTCGCCGTCGGCAACCGGCCAGCTTCGCAGCGGCAGCGCCGCACCGTCGCCGACCAGCAGACGGTCACCCGCTATTTCTGGCGGTACCGCTGCCTGACCAGGGGGAATGACCACCGGCATGCAGCCGCCCACGAGCGCCGCCAGCGTGGCAATGAGCAGGCTGCGCCGGTCAACGGTCCTGCAGCAGTCAAGCGTCCGGCGCCTCTCAGTCATGCTACCGCCTGGGGTTGAGGGGTCGGGCTGACATCGCTGGTGAGCTTGAGGAAAATGTCCTCCAGTTCAGTCTCCCGCGTGGTCACGTCGACGACGTGACAGCCGGCAGCAGTGATCGCCGCCAGAATCTCGCCGGCGTGCACCCGGCTCGGCGGATATTGAAACACCAGCTTCTGCGGCGTGGCGAGTTCGACCGCAAAACCGCTGAGCGCTTCGGGCAGCCGGGTCAGTGGCCGATCGACGGTTACCGTCAGCGTCTTGGCATCAAGCCGCCGCAACAGCGCCTCGGTGCTGTCGCAGGCAATCAGGTGACCGTGGTTGATAATGGCGATGCGATCGCACAGCGCCTGCGCCTCTTCGAGGTAATGGGTGGTGAGCAGAACCGTCGTCCCGTTGGCGTTCAGTTCCCGCAGGTAGCTCCACAGTTGGCGTCGCAGTTCCACGTCGACGCCGGCAGTCGGCTCGTCCAGCACCAGCACCGGCGGCGCATGCACCATCGCCTTCGCCACCAGGAGACGACGGCGCATGCCACCGGACAGGCTGCGCGCGTAGCTGTCTGCCTCACGGCTGAGGCCGACGGCGGCGAGAATCGCATCCGTCCGCCGCTCGGACTTGGGCACGCCGTATAATCCGGCCTGCACCTCCATCGCTTCGCGCGGGGTGAAGAAGGGATCGAGATTGAGTTCCTGCGGCACGACGCCGATGGCGCGGCGGGCGGCACGCATCTGCCGGTCGATGTCGAAGCCCCAGACCCGCGCCTCGCCGCTTGAGCGCAGCACCAGACCGGCGAGAATGTTGATCAGCGTCGACTTGCCGGCACCGTTGGGACCGAGCAGGCCAAAAAAGGCGCCCACCGGCACCTGCAGGGAGACTTGGCTGAGGGCAACGACCGGCGCACCGTTCCGCTTACCGCGGTAGGTTTTGGCAAGATCGACCACATCAACCGCATAGGCGGGCTCAGACATCACCACGGACATAATCTCCCGCCCACTCGGGCGCTATCGGACGGCGGTCGTTGATTGTTGCAGCGCAATCGCTATCATCCGGCCGTTCGCTTGGTCAACGGTGGCTGGTTCGGAGGTTCCGCCTTCCTGCTGCCGTCGTCCGTTTTCGGCTCCCTTGTCCAGATGATCCCGCTGACATGACCATTGTTTCTTCCTCTGCTTCCACTCAAACGAGGCCGCCCTTGGAAATCGACGAGACGATCCTGACCGATCACCCGGTGGTGGGCTGCGACGGCGGTGGCGGCGCCCTCGGTCACCCGCTGGTCTACCTGCGCATCGGCGCCGCCCGTGACGTGGTCTGCCCCTACTGTTCGCGGCATTACGTCCTGAAGGACGGTGTCGCTCCGGTCGCGGACCACTGAGCGACCCCGCCATTTCTGCCGCGCCGCCCGCGCCACGTCTTTCTCGTCGACGGCTCGGGCTTCATCTTTCGCGCCTTCCACAAGCTGCCGCCGATGACGCGGCCGGATGGCACGCCGGTCAATGCCGTCTTCGGCTTCACCACCATGTTGATGAAGCTGCTGCGGGAGACGGACGCCGATCACTTGGCGGTGATTTTTGACGCTGCCCGACATACCTTTCGCAACGAGATCTACCCGGCTTACAAGGCGCAGCGACCGGATCCGCCGGAAGAACTGATTCCGCAGTTCGCGCTGATCCGCGACGCGGTCAACGCCTTCAACGTCGCCTGTATCGAGTCACCCGGCTACGAGGCGGACGATCTCATTGCCACCTATTCCCGCCTCGCCCGTGAGGTCGGCGCCGAGGTCACCATCGTCTCCTCGGACAAGGACCTGATGCAGCTGATCGGCGAAGGCGTCAGCATGTTCGATCCGGTCAACAACAGGATGATCGGCGCCGACGCGGTGAAGGACAAGTTCGGCGTCAGTCCGGCCCAGGTTATCGATGTCCAAGCGCTGGCCGGCGATCCCGTCGACAACGTTCCCGGTGTATCCGGCATTGGAGAAAAACCNGCTATTCATCTGATTCAGCAGTTTGGCGATTTTGAAAGTCTTCTTACAGCGGCATCAGATATGAGCTACCTGGATTCAGTCCACTTAGATTTAAGGAACAAAATCAGTAATAGAATTGAAGAGATCGCAGGCCGTCCTGTCAAAATTAATGATCAAAAAGACCTTGGAAAGCTATTGTTTGACGAATTTAAATTCNNGAAGGTGAAAAAAGATAGTAAAGACAAATACGTAGCCGACACAAAGACTCTGGAGTATCTTGCGGCGCGTGGTGTTGAAATAGCGCGCTTAATCTTGGATGCTAGACTGCATTCAAAGTTTGCAAGTTCCTTGGCGAGAAAGCTCAGAGAGCAAGCCGAAGCGGCGCGCATCTCGAAACAGCTGGTCACCTTGCGCGATGACATTGCGGTGCCGCTGCCACTGACCGGTCTGGCGAAGCAAGCGCCGGACGATCAGGCGCTTAAGGCCTTCCTGCAGGCACAGGCGTTCAAGTCGCTGCTGACACGGCTGGATGGTCCGGCCAGCACCACCGCAGCAGCACTGCCAACCGGCAGCCCTCCGATGACGCCAGCCGCGCCNGGGGAAAGCGCCTACGAGTTGGTTACCACCGAGGCAGCGCTGCAGCGCTGGATCGAGACCGCCAGCGCAACCGGCTATGTCGCTGTCGATACGGAGACCACGTCGCTGGATGCGCTCCGTGCCGAACTGGTGGGTGTCTCGCTGGCAACCGCTTCCGGCCGCGCCTGCTACATTCCCCTCGCCCACCGCTCGCCGGACGGCCCCCTTGCCGGCGGTGCCCCGATCATCCAGATCGATCGCGCCCGGGCACTCGCGCTGCTGCAACCGCTGCTGCAGGACGAAAGCGTCCTCAAGATCGGCCAGAATATCAAGTACGACATGGAGGTGTTCGCCCGCTACGGGGTCAGCGTTCACCCCATCGACGATACGATGCTGCTCTCCTACGTCCTCGAAGGTGGGTTGCACGGCCACGGCATGGACGAGTTGGCGCAACTCCACCTCAACCACACGACGATCAAGTATGCGGAGGTAGCCGGTAGCGGCAAGTCACAGATCACCTTCGACCTGGTACCCCTGGAGCGGGCCTTACGCTACGCGGCGGAAGACGCCGATGTGACGTGGCAGCTGCATCAGGCGCTGAAGCCGCGCCTGCTCGCTGAGCGACTCGTCTCCGTCTACGAGACACTGGAGCGGCCGCTGGTGCCGGTGCTGGTGGCGATGGAACAGGCGGGGGTGCTGGTGGATGCGACACAACTGGCGCGGCTGAGCCTGGATTTCGCCCGTCGGCTGGAGGAACTGGAGGGGGAGATTCACCGCCTCGCCAACGTTCGATTCAACATCGGCTCGCCGAAGCAGCTGGGAGAGGTGCTGTTCGACAAGCTGGGCCTCGCCGGCGGCAAGAAGGGCAAGACCGGAGCCTACGCCACCGGCGCCGAGGTGCTGGAGGACCTGGCGGCACAGGGGCTGGACCTGCCGGCGCGGGTGCTCGACTGGCGGCAACTGGCCAAACTGAAGTCCACCTACACCGACGCGCTCACCGGCCAGATCAACCCGGAGACCGGCCGCGTCCACACCAGCTATCAGCAGGCGGTCGCCAGCACCGGTCGGCTCTCGTCCTCCGATCCCAATCTGCAGAACATCCCGGTTCGCTCCGAGGAAGGACGCAAGATTCGCCGTGCCTTCATCGCAGCGCCCGGTTGCGTCCTGCTGAGCGCCGACTATTCGCAGATCGAGTTGCGGTTGCTGGCGCACGTGGCTGACATCGCCGCGCTGAAGGATGCGTTCAGCGCCGGGCTCGATATTCACGCGATGACCGCAAGCCAAGTCTTCGGGGTGCCGGTGGAGGGGATGGACCCGTCGATTCGCCGCAAGGCCAAGGCGATAAACTTCGGTATTATCTATGGTATTTCGGCATTCGGCCTCGCCCGTCAACTCGGTATTCCACGCGCCGAAGCCGGCGCCTATATCGATGCCTATTTCGCCCGCTATCCCGGAATCCGTGACTACATGGAGCGCGCCAAAGCCGATGCGCGCGCACGCGGTTTCGTCACTACGCTGTTCGGCCGCCGTTGCCACGCCCGCGGCATCGCTGATCGCAATGCGTCGGTACGCAATTTCGCCGAACGAGCGGCGATCAACGCGCCGATCCAGGGTAGCGCCGCCGATATCATCAAGCGCGCGATGATTCGGCTGCCCGACGCACTCGCACACGCCGGGCTCTCGGCACGGATGCTGCTGCAGGTACACGACGAACTGCTGTTCGAGTTACCCGCGGCCGAAGCAGAAGCGACGCGCGCGTTGGTCAAGCGGGAGATGGAGACGGTGATCCGGTTGAGTGTGCCGCTCGTCGTCGATACCGGCCTGGGGGCCAACTGGGACGAAGCCCACTGAGCGGAGGTTGGGAGCGCCGCCCCCTCCTGTGGGGGGGGATAGAGGGGACGGCGCCCCCTGTGGCCCACTCACGTGTTCAACTGAGGAACCCGATAAGGCGGACCACAATCTAGAATGCCAAAAGGATTAAATGCCTATATGATTAACGAATCTAGCTGCAACCGCGAACTTCCTAATAGATATTAAACCATACGGCTCACGCCTCGACAATCGAACAATTATGACAATGTGGCCATCATCGTGCGTAAGGTGGTGTCAGGAACTGCGCTCACGCTGACGCCAGTCCCCTCGGGCCGGCTCGCGCGCTGGCCTACGGCTCATAGCACCAAACGCATCGCGTATCGCCAAACGTCGCCGTGAACGGATCGCTACGGCTGGGCCGCTGATCCCGAATCGGACCCTACGCTGCGGCGTTTTTCAGCTTCGCACTGAGTTGCAACGACAGCGGCGAGGCGGCATAGGCATCGGTCACCACTTCGATGTAGGCCCCGGTTCCGCCATTGCCGGCGGCATCGAGCGCCGCGTCGAGTTCGCCGCATGTGGTGACGCGGCGTGCAACCCAGTCGTCGCAGCCGAAGGTGTGCGGCAGTTCGGCGTAGCGCCAGCGGGCGATGTCGTTATAGGCGGCGGCCGGGTCCTTGCAGAGCAGCCGCTCGATCAGATAGCCGTCGTTGTTGAGCACGAAGACGACCGGCTTCAGGCCGAGCCGGGCAAATTGTCCCAGTTCCTGTACCGTACACTGATGCGAGCCATCGCCGGTGATGAGGATGACGCGACGATCCGGCGCCGCCACGGCGGTGCCGAACGCCGCCGGGGTCGCCCAGCCGATGGCGCCCCACAGGGCCTGATTGTAAAAATTGGCACCGGCTGGCATGTGCGCGAAGGCAAGACCCATCGATGCGGTCCCGGTCTCGGCAACGAGCATGTCCTGCGGCCGCAGGAATTGCGCCCAGCGGGGATAAAGAGCTTCGGCGGTAATCGGATCGTCGCCGGTGCCGGTCACCGGGCCGAGAGATCGGACGTTGAGCCGGCTCCACCCGCGGTGCGGCAGCGCCACCGCCAACGCGGCGAGCAGGTCGCCCATCTCGACGCTGGAAAAGACATGGCCGTCGAGGCTGACGTTGTGCTGGTCGATCGCAATGGTCCGCGCCGGATCAAGCCGCGCCGTGAAGGCGCCCGTGTTGAAGTCGGTCATCAGCGTGCCCACCGTAAGCAGGCGGTCGCTACCTTCAACCAGTTCCCGCACATCGTCGTTCATCAGCGCGCCGTCATACATCCCGGCATAGGCCGGCTGCTGTTCGTCGAGCACGGTCTTGTCGTGGAACATGGTGGCAAAGGGTAGGCCGGATGCGTCGACCAGGGCCTGCAGGCGGCCACTCAGACCGGCGCGAGCCACCAGCAGCCCCGGCAGCAGGCAGGCCGTCTCCGCCGCGGCGAGCGCCTCGACGATCGCCTGCGTGGCCTCGGCGAGGGCGGTCGCGTCGCTGCGCGGCCGCAACAGCGGCGCCCCCTGGCCCACCACCTGCTGGCGCGCCAGATCGGCAGGAAAGGACATATAGACGGGCCGCCGGTGATAGAGGGCCTCGGCGATGAGCCGCTCCGTCTCGTAGACCGCGTTCTGCGGCGTTAGCATCGCATGGGCGCAGACCACTGGCTCGCTCATGCGGTGAAACAAGCTATATTCGCCGTCGCCGAGCGTGTGATGGACGATGGCGCGCGCCCGCTGGACCGCCATGCGCGGCATTCCAACGAGATGAAAAACCGGCAGCCGTTCCGCATAGGCGCCGGCAATGCCGGCGAGAGCGGCCAGTTCACCGACGCCATAGGTCGTGCAGACAGCACCAACACCGCGGATGCGGGCATAGCCTTCGGCAGCATAGGCGGCGTTCAACTCATTGCAGCAGCCGATCCAGCGCAGTTGCGGGTCGGCACAGATGGCGTCGTTCACCGGAAAGGCGAAGTCCCCGGGCACGCCGAACACGTCGGAACAGCCGATCTCGCGCAGCCGGCGCAGGACATACTGGATGACGGTCTCGTCCATCAGTTCCTCCTTTGCATGTGCGGCTTGAAGGCCTTGCGCCGGTGCTCCAGTTTTGTTCGTAGCCAGTCCTGTTCGCAATGGTGCGGACGGGGGACTCGAACCCCCACTCCCTTGCGAGAAGCAGATTTTCGTACCACTTCGGCTTTCGCCGCCGCCAAACAACCGTCTCCCTGGCGTTCGTGGTCTGGACTATCCCTTCGCCATGGCCGGCCGACAGCGCCGCGAGGCAGTGTCGACAGGCCGCAGGCGCCGCCCGTCTAGTCTCTACACCGTCCCCCTGCAGGCGAGGCACCCTCGTCCCCACCCTCAGAAGGCTTGGCTCGGGATTGGCCTGGGTTGCCCGTTAGCGTTCCCCGAGTTTGAGCGGTTCTGCACCGCGGGTTTCCCCGCGGGCACTCCAAATCAAGTCTGCTGCGTCTACCGGTTTCGCCACGTCCGCATTCGCGCCCGGTGCCTGCCCGGGATCAGCCGACCCGTCATGCGGGCCGCTGCACCCCGAGGAAGACGCCCCGGCACTGGTGGCGGGCATGTTAGCAGAGATGGAGGACAGTCTGCACGCTGCAGAAGCGACAATCCTGCAACGCCAGCCCCGTCGGCGCAGCCAAGGCGGCCGCATTCATCGGCTGATGTTGGACAAGGCTGCATCACCGCCGGCGAGGTGGTCAGCCCCGCTCTCGCCGGCGGTGTAGTCACGCAAAAAGCGGATGAAGTCCGCAAACGGTCGCGGTGGGCTGAATCTGAACCCCTGCGCCCGATCGCACCCCTCGGCGCGGAGAAATTCAAGCTGAGCCGCCGTTTCGACGCCTTCGGCGACAACGCCGAGGCCAAGATTGTGCGCCAGGGCGATGATAGCCCGGACGATCGCCTCTGCCTCGCGATCGTGCCCCAGATTGGCGATGAAGGTGCTGTCGATCTTCAAGCGATCCACCGGCAGCGCGTGCAGGCTGGCGAGGTTGGAATACCCGGTCCCGAAGTCGTCGATTGATACACTGACCCCGAGATCACGCAACCGCGCCAGGCTCTGCAGGCTGGAGGAAGTCAACTCGGACGGCAAAAACATCTGCTCGGTGACCTCTACCTCCAGCCAGCCGAAATCGCAGCTCAACCGCTGTGCGACCTGCTCCAGGGTTCGAACCAGTTCGTCGCCGCGGAATTCATTGGGCGACACGTTGATGGCGACGGAGAAGGGTGGTTGCAGTAGACGCTGATAGGCGATGGCGTCACCGCAGGCGTGTTCAAGAACCCAACCGCCGAGGCGGCCGAGGAGGCCGCCCGACTCGGCAACGTCGAGAAACTCGGCCGGAAGGAGCAGGCCGCGGCCGGGATGCCGCCAGCGCAGCAGCGCCTCAGCGCAGACAATACGGCGATCAGCCAGGTCGATCTGCGGCTGATAATGCAGCTCGAACTCCTGACGGATGAGGGCATGCCGCAGGTCCGCTTCCACCGCCTTGCGCAGCTCGACGCGGGCGGACATTTCGACGGAGTAGAACCGGTAACTGCCACGGTGATCGATCTTGGCGCGATAGAGAGCCAGATCGGCATTGCGCATCAGTTCATCCACCATCTGGCCATCGCCCGGACTGAGGGTGATGCCGATCGTTACGCCGATGTGGATGTCCTGGCCGTCGAGAAGAAACGCCTCGGTGAGGCGATCGGTGATTTTCTGCGCCACCGAGGCGGCGACGGTCGCTGCTTCCTGATCTTTCAGGTCGGCGAGAATGATGGCGAATTCATCGCCGCCGAGGCGCGCCGGTGGCTCCGACTGCCGGACACAGGCACGGAGCCGGCAGGCAACGTCGATGAGAAGGCGATCGCCGGCGGAATGGCCGAGTGAGTCGTTGACGTCCTTGAACCGGTCCAAGTCGAGCAGGAGAACCGCCAGCGTCTCGCCAGATCGCTGCGTCCGCGCCACTGCCTGCATCAGCTGGTCACGAAACAGCGCCCGGTTCGGCAGCCCCGTCAGCGGGTCCCTGAGCGCGAGTTGCTGAATATCATGCTCTGTCGTCTTGCGGTCGATCGCCGCCGCCAGCATGTTGGCAATCGACTCAAGGTAGGAGACGTCGGCGAGGGCAAAGTTGCGAATTCGCTGGTCGGAAGCCTCCAACACCCCCAAGGGCCGCTTGCCGCCGAGAATCACCACATCAACGACGCTTGCCACGCCACCGTCGAGGAGTGCGGGCGGCACATTGAACCGGGTCTCTTGCGCCAGATCGGGGCTAATCACCGGCCGACGCGTCATCAGCGCGTATCCTGCGGGCGAATCATAGCCCTCGGGCAGTTGGTCACCGCTGCTCGATGCATCGGCACCATCCAAAGCGAGGCGAACCGTAAAGCCGCGCCCGTCAGAGGGGTGATCGAGGATCGCCGCCCGCGGCACGCTCAGCCCCTTGCGCACCAGCGCCAGCGCCTCAAGAAAGAGGGTATCGAGATCGATGCCGGACAGGGCCTTTTGACCGAAGGCAGCGATTGCCGCNNACTGACGTTTGGCGTATTGCTCCAGTGCTGCCTCAGCGCGCCTGCGGACCGCAATGTCGCGAAACAGCCGCGCATTGATCGCTTCCAGCTGCACGGTCCGTTGCCCGACACGCGCCTCCAGCGAGCGAACCAGTTCGGAATTCTCCGATCGCAGCGCCAGCGACTGGACCAGCCAGCGATTCGTCCGTTGGCCAAGCAGAACGATGCCGACAAGGTAGACAGCGCACGCCGCCGCCATGACCAGCTGTGGCGGATTGCCGACCGCCAGCAGACTGGTGGTAAACGGCAGGATCGACGGCAGCAGATAGGCATAAAAGGCGGGCATCACCGGCGTCAGCGAGGCAACCGTTCCTGCCCCCATGCCGCCGAGCACGAAGCCCATGACCATCTGCCCTGGTTCGCCCGCCTGCAAGCAGAACATGGCGCCGGCGGCGCCCCACAGCAGGCCGCTCGTGGCTGAACCGATAACCGCGACCCGGCGCCACCGCCGGCCTTCGCCCCCATCCGTCCGCCGCTGAAATTGCCGCCACAGCACGAGACGGACCGCGACCATCGCCAGCATCGACAAGTACCAGGCAAGCAACAGCGGTTGCGGCACGTCATTGACGAACACCGCGGCAACCAGCGAGGCATTGATCACATTGGCTGCCAGCACCACCGGCCAGGAGGCAAACGCTGTTACCAGCAACGCCTGCCTCAGCGCCAGGTCACGTTCGCTCGCGGCCCCTGATACGCCTGCGGAGCAGGCGTGGGCTGGTTTTCGTCCGCCTTGCTCATTGCGACGTGCGCCTCGTCCCTGCCCTGATTGCGCATCCCTGGTCTATCAGGCGTCGCGGCCCAGTACCCCCCGCCGCTTCAGCCTTGGACGCACCACAGGCTCTGGGACCCATACGGGTCGGCTGTCAGCATCCGTTCTAGACAGCATCTTCACCCGTACGAGGACAAAAGAAAAGTCCATCTTGCACCGTGAGGCGAGCCGAAAGTCGTATCCGTTGGCCTCGGTTGGCCTCGGCGCTTCCGGAGTGCCGACGTCAGCCCAACTGGCCGTGGCAATGTTTGAACTTCTTGCCCGACCCACAAGGACACGCTGCATTGCGGGCAACACGCCCCCAGGTGCTTGGATCGGCAGGGTTGACGCTGACGGTCGTCTGGCGGGATCGCACCGGACTCGCCGTCATCACCGATCCGGCCTCGAAATCGCCCTCCTCCGACTGTCCGGCGAAGGCCGGGTCTTGACGGGATTCCACCATGTGCGACGGCAGAGTTTGCGGCGGCAGTGCCTCCTCCAGCGGCTGCTCCTGGCGCAATTCCACGTGCGCGAGCACCTGCGTCACCCGTTCGCGCAATCGTTCAAGCAACGCTTCGAACAGATTGAACGCTTCCCGCTTGTATTCATTCAGCGGGTCACGCTGACCGTAGGAGCGCAGATGAATGCCCTGGCGCAAGTGGTCGAGCGTCAGCAGGTGCTCTTTCCACACCTGATCGAGCAACTGCAACAGCAGACTTTTCTCGATCATCCGCATGATGTCGACGCCGTAATTGGCCGCCTTCTCTGCCATCATCCGGTCGGCGAGGTCGGTGAGGCGGTCGCGGATCTCCGCATCGGCGATGCCTTCTTCCTTCGCCCAGTCAGCAAGCGGCAGATCGAGGGCGAAAATGCGCATGACCTCGGTGTGCAGCCCCTCGACGTTCCACTTTTCGGCGTAGGCATTGGGCGGAATATGCCGCTGCACCAGCGCCTCGATGACGCTGTGGCGCATCTCGGTAACCGTCTGGGAAACATCTTCAACCTGCATCAGCTCGCGCCGCTGCTCGTAGACCACCTTGCGCTGGTCGTTCATCACGTCGTCGAACTTGAGCAGGTTCTTGCGGATATCGAAGTTGCGCGCCTCGACCTTCTGCTGCGCCTTCTCCAGCGCTTTGTTCACCCAGGGATGGGTGATTGCTTCGCCCGCCTGCAATCCCAGCCGCTGCAGCATGCCGTCAATGCGGTTGGAGCCGAAGATGCGCATCAGGTCGTCTTCAAGGGAGAGGTAGAATTTCGATGCGCCAGGATCGCCTTGCCGGCCAGACCGGCCGCGAAGCTGATTGTCGATCCGCCGGCTCTCGTGCCGTTCGGTGCCGATAATCATCAAACCGCCCGCGGCCAGCACCGTCTCTCGGTCAGCGGCAACCTCGGCGCGAATGCGGGCGCGGCCGGCGTCGTCATCAGCGTCGCTGAGCTCGTGGCGTATGCGCATATCGGCGTTGCCGCCGAGCTGAATGTCGGTGCCACGGCCCGCCATGTTGGTGGCGATCGTCACGGTGCTGCTGCCGCCGGCCTGTGCGACGATCTGCGCCTCGCGGTCATGATAGCGGGCGTTGAGCACGTTGTGACGAATCTTGTGCTTCTTCAGCAGCGCCGACAGGTGCTCGGACTTTTCGATCGAGACGGTGCCGACGAGCACCGGCTGGCCACGCTGCTGACAATCCTCGATCTGGGCAACGATGGCGTCGTTCTTTTCGCTGGCGGTGCGGTAAACCTCATCGTCGAAATCTTCGCGGCGGACCGGAACATTGGTCGGAATATCGACAACATCGAGATTGTAAATCTCGCTGAACTCCTCCGACTCGGTCATCGCCGTACCGGTCATGCCGGCAAGCTTGGGATAGAGGCGGAAGTAATTCTGGAAGGTGATCGAGGCCAGGGTTTGATTTTCCTGCTGGACGGTCACACCCTCCTTCGCCTCCAGCGCCTGATGCAGGCCGTCGGAATAGCGGCGACCTTCCATCATCCGGCCGGTAAACTCGTCAATGATGATGATCTTGTCGTCCTTGACGATGTAATCCACGTCGCGCGTAAACAGCTTGTGCGCCCGCAGTGCCTGACCGCCGTGATGCACCAGCGATACGTTGGCAATGTCGTACATGTCGCCGGCGACCAGCAGGCCTTCCTCGCGCAGCAACTCTTCCATCCGCTCGTTGCCGCTCTCGGTCAACGAGACGGCGCGCGCCTTTTCATCTTTCTCGAAATCTTCGTCGGCAAGGTGCGGAATCAAGCGGTTGATGCGAATGTAGAGTTCGGAGGAATCTTCCGCCGGCCCGGAGATGATCAAAGGCGTTCTCGCCTCGTCGATCAGGATCGAATCCACCTCATCGACGATCGCGTAGTTGAAGGCCCGCTGGACCATGTCCGGTAGGCGGAACTTCATGTTGTCGCGGAGATAATCGAAGCCGAACTCATTATTGGTGCCGTAGGTCACGTCGCAGGCGTAGGCGGCGCGCCGCTGGTCATCGCCCAGACCGTGCACGATGCAGCCAACGCTCAGGCCGAGAAAGCGATAGATCGCCCCCATCCAGTCCGCGTCACGCTGTGCCAGATAGTCATTGACGGTAATGACGTGCACACCCTTGCCGGCGAGAGCATTCAGATAGACCGGCAGCGTTGCCACGAGCGTCTTGCCTTCGCCGGTCTTCATTTCGGCGATCTTGCCCTGGTGGAGGACGATCCCGCCCTTCAGCTGCACGTCGAAGTGGCGCTGTCCCAACACCCGCCTCGCCGCCTCGCGTACAGTGGCAAAGGCGTCGGCGAGGATCGCATCGAGCTGCTCGCCCGCCTCCAGCCGCCCGCGCAACATGTCGGTGCGGGCAATCAAGTCGGCATCGCTGAGAGACGTGAGACCCGGTTCGAGAGCATTGATCGCCTCGACCGATCGATTAAGCGTCTTCAGAAAGCGCTCGTTGGCGGTCCCGAATAACCGCTTGGCGATGGCTCCGAACATCCGTGATTCCTCAGATTGCCGGGCGAAAACGGCGGCGACATCCTCGCACCACCCGTGCCCGCTGAGATAAAGAGCCGCCCAACCCCTGTCAATGCAAGTGCCGGTAACACTCCGCCTAGGCTCTACTGGATGCAAGCGGGCAACTGCGTGGCGGTCGCCACAATGATGGCAGTGCGCCATGTCCCCTTGTCCGCCGGATACGGGTGTGCATCATGGCGGCGTTTCCTCGAGTTATACCCTCCCATCGCGGTGTCAGTCATGACCAAAGTCTCGCCCTTCGCGCCTGCGCACTTTCCCGATCTGCCTGTCGTCGGCGGCGTGCGTCTCGCCGTGGCCGCCGCCGGGATTCGCTATCGTGATCGCAACGACCTGCTGTTGGCCGAGTTCGATCGCGGGACGAGCGTCGCCGGCGTGTTCACCCGCTCGCAAACGGCGGCGGCGCCGGTGCAGTGGTGTCGTGACGCCATCGGCCAGGGCCAGGCGCGGGCGCTGGTGGTCAACGCCGGCAATGCCAATGCGTTCACCGGCACCGATGGCCCGGTGGTGGTGGAAACGACGGTCAGTGCGACAACGCACCTGTTCAATTGTCGTCCGTCGCAGGTGCTGGTCGCCTCCACCGGCGTCATTGGTGAGCCGCTGCCGGTGGACCGCCTGACCGCCGCCCTGCCCGACCTGCACCTACGGTTGGGCGAAGCCGATTGGCAGGCCGCGGCGCGCACCATCGCCACCACCGATACCTTTGCCAAGGGCGCCGGCTGCCGCGTCGAGATCGAAGGTACGCCGGTGGCGATCGCCGGCATCGCCAAGGGATCGGGGATGATCGCCCCCGACATGGCGACGATGCTGGCATTCATATTCACCGATGCATCGATCACCGCACCGGCGCTGCAGACCATTCTCGCCGCGGCGACCGCCCGCAGTTTCAACTGCATCACCGTCGACGGCGATACCTCCACCAATGATACGGTGCTGATGTTTGCCACCGGCAGCGCCGGCCCGCGCTCCTTCGACGATCCCGCCGACCCGAAACTGGCCGCCTTCCGCGCTGGCGTCGATGCGGTGTGCCTCGATCTGGCACAGCAGGTGGTCCGCGACGGTGAAGGGGTGAGCAAGTTCGTCAGTATCACCATCACCGGTGCTCAGGACGCCGACTCGGCCCGCCACATCGGCCTCACCGTCGCCAATTCGCCGCTGGTGAAGACGGCGATCGCCGGCTCCGATGCCAACTGGGGGCGGATCGTCGCCGCCGTCGGCCGCGCCGGCGAATGGATCGACCGCGACCGCTTGGCGATCCGCATCGGCGGCGTCCTGATCACCGAGGACGGCGGCCCCCTGCCCGACTACGACGAGACGCCGGTGGCCGAACACATGCGCGGGCGGGAGATCGCCATCGAGATCGACGTGGGCGTCAGCGACGGCAGCGCCACCGTCTGGACCGGCGATCTGACCCACGGTTACATCGACATCAATGCCGACTACCGCTCCTGAATCGTCAGTCCCCCGGCGGCGCGCGGCTGCCTCGGCATCGCCACCCGCGCGCCATCGGGACTGCCGCGCCTCCTCGTGGTCGCTGCAGCCTTGGTCGATCTTGATGGCCGGGTGCTGCTGGCGCAGCGACCGGCGGGCAAGTCGCTGGCCGGGCTGTGGGAATTCCCCGGCGGCAAAGTCAAGGACGGCGAGACGCCGGAGGCGGCACTGGTGCGCGAACTGAAGGAAGAGATCGGCATCGACATCACCGAGAGCTGCCTCGCCCCCTTCACCTTCGCCAGTCACACCTACCCGACGTTTCACTTACTCATGCCACTCTATCTCTGCCGCGTCTGGCGCGGCACCCCGACCCCCTCNGAAGGCCAGCCGCTGAAGTGGGTCCGCCCGCTCGACATGCGCCACTACCCCATGCCNCCCGCCGACATTCCGCTCGTCGCGATGCTGCGAGATTGGCTGTGAGCAATCCAAGAACGTTAAGAAGGCAAATTAGTCATGCGCCGACTAACGCGCAGTGCTATTGCTCCTACCTAATCGTTCAGCAATTGGCTTTATGCGATTAATAAGTTTAGTTCTTAAATCATCCGCGCTATCATTCCAATAAAGTACAGGAACATCAAAAATATCAAACGGAATATTTGTTTTATCTTTGCATGTTGTTATAATATCCTTGGCAATGCCCCTAGCATAGCCAAGCTCATAAAACACATTTGGCTTCGGCTCTGTTATATCTGCTATGACAAAAGCAGATCTNNTTATTCCATCATAGATCTCTGGAACAATATTGCTAAATGATCTATCTTCTATACGGTCAATTCGATATGCATTTAACTTAAATTGTTTTGCGGCATCAACAAAAGACTTATATATCTCATTGTATTCAATACTTTTTGCAAACGACATTATTATAAATACGGTACTTGGAGATATAATTCTTTCCGCAAGAGAAACTATATCGGCCGCATAACTCGCAGCAACGTCCTCGTTAAATTCCTCAAAATACTGATTTAGTACTTCATAATCATTACGAGACACCCTGTCACAATACGCGTTGTTAAAACTATCAAGTTCTTGATGGTAGATCTCCTGAGCCGCTAAACCAAAACCTGCAATTGGCAACAACGGTTTATTCGCTAGGCGAGCCCAGTTAGCGGCAACATGGGTTCCTTCCCATCCACCAAGTAAAATTAGCACATCGCTCTGACCAACAGGCTCAGGTATTCTTAGTTTTCGACCTATCCTGTCCCAGCTTTCGGCTGCAGATCCTCTAATCGTACCGATAGAATGAGATGGGGACGATCCAGGGCAAGTGTAAGTTACCACACACTCGTTCGGATTCCGTTTAATACTGCGAGCTTTTGTTGCTGCGGATTCCGCGACAATCCTGTCTAGATGCGTTAGAGCACCCGTATATAATGTATGTCCTTGCCCGACAATTTCTGATCCCAGAGCTGCCGCCAGTAGTCTTGTACGCGAGGCACACTTCGCTTCGTTATCCGATGTAGTTTTAGCGCTTCTTCCCAAAGCAGCGGCTTGCTCCGCCTGCACTGCCTCTATGCGTTCGTTGAATCCTCCGCCGACCATAATTTTAGCCATTTTTAAAGTATCCCTCCCCGTAGATATTCCTGTTAATGTTACACAAAATAGTCATGATATGGAATAGCCTGCGTAGCCTGGGTAATTTTGTAAGGCGGGTTTGAAGCGAAGCGCAACCCGCCGCACGCGGTAGATGCACCGGTGCTACGGGAGTCAATCGCCGACGATCCAGGTCGCTCACCGTCACAATGCGCGGCATAGCGAACGCAGACAAGAGCGACCTCCGAACGGTAGCGAATGGGATTTCGCTTTCTGTCGATGAGTGCCAACCGGTGACGTTAGGCGAACATGCGCCGGCGGCGCGGTTGGGGACGACGAGTTGGGGTTGACCACACCGTGATGGCTGGCGTATGTTCGCTGTTTGTTCTTGTGCGGAAGCAGCAAGAAAGGCGCCAGCAAACCGGAACAGGACGACAAATGACGACACTTTCAAGTCACTCTTGAACTGTGCCGATGAATTTCAAATGGTTAGGCAATTTAACCCGCCGATCAACGGCATCCGAACCACTGAAAACGGCATCGCCCCCACCATGGGCGAGAGCCAAGCCGCAGCAGGAACGTGGTCTCCGGAAAAGAACTAACCAAGCGAGAAAGTTTCATGCTATCAGGGCGTAGAAAGAACTAAACTGACGTTTCCATAAGAAAAGAAGCCGTGGTTTACACGTATCTGGGATTTCTAGCCTGCACGAACGCTCCACGATGAGCGCGAGACGCCGGAAGGTTCAGGGCGCGATCAGCGGGCTCGCCGTCGGGGTGTTAATCCTCCGGCTGCTGCTGGCGGCGATACCGATGCCCTCGCCGGCTGCGGCATCCGAGCTGACGCTGATTCCCATCTGCACCGCTGCCGGCCTGAAGTGGATTCACTTCGATTCCAAGGGACCGATAAAGCCGGCGCAGACGGCGGCGATCGACTGTCCGCTGTGCGTCGCAGCACATGGCTTCTCATTGCTGGTGACGGTTGTCGCCTTGCCCTTGCCCTCACAGGCGATCGGCACCGTCGCCCCTGCGTTCCATCGCGACGCGCCGGTGCTGCGTATTGCCGCGCGGCCACCGCCGTGTCGCGCTCCTCCTCTCCTGTCAGATAGCGAAACCGAGCCCCGAAGCCTCTGACGGTTTGCGCCGTCACATTCGCTCCTGACAGGAAAGTCATGTCCGATGTCATCCCCGTTTCATCGCCGCGCCGTCTGCGCGGCGCTCAACGTTGCCGTGCTTACCCTTTTCGAGCTCCCCGCCGTTGCCCAGCAGCCGGCCGAGGCCGATCCCGAAACGGCCGTTGCCGCTGACAGCGATGCAGTCGCGGTCTCCCTACCCTCGATCGAGGTGGAATCGCCGGAGCAGACGCCGCTGATCACCGCACCATTGACCAGCACGACGCTCACCGCGCCGCAGATGAGCGAATGGCGGACGAAGTCCAGCGATACGGCGCAGATGATGTGGTCGATCCCGGGTGGCAGCGCCTATCAGACCGGCGGTGTTTCCGGATTGCCGGTGCTCAACGGTCTCGCCGACGACCGGGTTAACACCCTGGTCAACGGGATGCCGATCGCGTCGGCGTGTTCCAACCACATGAACCCGCCGCTGTCCTATCTCACGCCGACAAGCGTCGGCGACTTCACCGCCATCGCCGGGATCACCCCGGTGAGCAAAGGCGGCGACAGCATCGCCGGCACGGTGATCGTCAATTCGTCGCCACCGCTGTTCGCCGATCCCGGCGAGACCTATCGCTTCACCGGCGAGACGCAGGGCTATTACCGCAGCAACAACGACAATTATACCGCCGCGGTCGACACCACCGTCGCCAACGACGCCTACAGCATGAACTACAACGGTTCATTCAACACCGCTGGCAACTACAGCGGCGGCGGCAACAACGGCACGCTGCACTCGACCGAATTCCGCGCCTATAACCAACAGCTCACCGGCGCCGTCCGCGGTGACAACGATCTGGCGACATTCCAGTTCGGCCAGCAATACATCCCCTACCAGGGGTTCCCCAACCAATACATGGACATGACCGAGAACCGCTCGTACCTCGGCAATGCCGCCTACGAACGTACCTTCGACTGGGGTCAACTAAACGGCCGCGCCTACGTCCAGTCCATCGATCACACGATGAACTTCCTCGACGACAAGGGCGGCAACGAAACCGGCGGCATGCCGATGGATACCAACGCCTGGAACTCCGGCTACCGGCTCGCGGCGAAAATCCCGCTCAATGAGCGCGATACGCTCAACGTCGGCAGCGAGTACTACTACAACTTTCTCAACGACCGCTGGCCGGCCGTCTCCGGCAGCATGATGATGAGCCCGAACGAGTACGTCAGCATCAATGACGGGACGCGCAACCGGCTTGGCACCTTCGCCGAGTGGGAGGCGCAGTGGGCGCCGCAGTGGAGCACGCTCCTCGGCGTCCGCAACGACACGGTTTGGATGAACACCGGCGACGTGCAGGCGTACAGCTCGATGCCGTCGATGATGAACCCGGATGCCGCGGCGGCGGCGGCGTTCAATGCCCGCGGCCACGCCCGCACCGATGTCAATTTCGACTGGACGGCGCTTGGCCGCTTCACCGCCGACGAGAACCAGACCTACGAACTCGGCTACGCGCGCAAGACCCGCTCGCCCAACTTCTATGAGCGCTACGCCTGGGGCACCGGCTCCATGTCGAGCCGGATGATCGGCTGGTTCGGCGACGGCAACGGCTACGTCGGCGATATCGGCCTGAAGCCGGAAGTGGCCCACACGGTCAGTGCTACTGCCGACTGGCATGGCGGCGGCGAAGCACCGTGGCAGGTCAAGGTCACGCCCTATTACTCGTACGTCGAGAACTACATCGGCGTCGACAAGATCAAGGATTTCACCAATTCGGCCGGCGAACCGACCGGCTTCGTCCAGCTGCAGTTTGCCAATCACAATGCCCAGTTCTACGGCGTCGATTTGGGCACCAGTACCGAGATTTGGGAAAGCGGCGATGTTGGTCGGTTCACCTTCAGCGGCACGCTCGGCTGGGTGCGGGGGAGNGACCTGACCACCAACACCAACGCCTATCAGCAGATGCCGCTGAACTCACGACTGACGCTCTCTCACGATCTGGGGGCCTGGGCGTCAGCGATCGAAGTCGTCGTCGCCGCCGAGAAGTCGAAGGTGGACAACACCCGCAACGAGTTGCGCACCGACGAGTATGCCCTGCTCAACCTGCGGACCAGCTACGGCATCGGTCCGGCGCGCATCTACTTCGCCATCGATAACATCTTCGACAATGGCTATGACCTGCCACTGGGCGGCATCGCCGTCAGTGAGCTCGACTTCAACGGCGGCCAGCGCGAGCAGGTCTGGGGCACGGGCCGAACGTTCATCGCCGGGCTATCGCTGCAGTGGTGACGGCAGCGACCATACCGCCCCAGGGTACGCCGACGGGTAAGCCAACGGCCGCTCCGTTGGTGGAGTTCGTCTCCGCGGCCGGCGATTATCGCCGGCCGTCCGCTGCCCTGCGCCGCTCGTCGCTAACCGGCGCCGTCATCGCCTCCGCCATCTTGCACGCCGGCATCTGCGGCCTCACCTTGAGCGCCGCGCTGCCAACCTCCGGGAGCGAGCCGGAGGCAGCGTTGACGATCGAACTGATAATGGACGCACCGACGGACGCGGTTGCCGGTGAAGCGGCGGCAAGCGGATCGGCAGCTCCCGGGCCTTCGCCGGACGTGGCGGCGACCGAAAGCAGCGGTGCCGTCGCCGTATCGTCGGCAGCCGACGATACGATAGCCGCACCGCAGCCGTCGCCGCAGGCGAGACCGCCGACGCTGGTGAAGGCCGCCGCTGCACCACAACGGCAGGTGAAGCCGCTGAAGCCACGCGCCGCCGCCACTCCGCTGCGCAAGGACGCCAAGCCAGCAGCGTCCGTACCTGACGGGACCGCTGCCGCAACCAACGCCGGCGAAGCGGCTTCGGCTGTCGATGATCCGGCCGGATCGGTCGATGCAGCCGGGCCACCGACATCCTCAGGACGCGCTGGGGTCGCAATGGCGGGCGCAGTGACCGGGCGCGAAGAGCTCTTGGCGGCGTATGGCCGCACCGTCCGGGCGCAGATCGTCGCCCACAAGCCGAGAGGCGTCAGGCTTCCGGGCCGCGCCGAGATATCCTTCACCGTCACTGGTGATGGCACGCTTCTCGGCGCGCGCATCGCTGGGTCAAGCGGCAACACCGAGTTGGACCGCCTTGCATTGCTCGCCGTTCAGGCGGCAGCCCCGTTGCCACCGCCGCCGGCGGCGCTCGGGACGCAGCCGCTAACCTTCACCCTCCCCTTCACGTTTCGCTGAAGCCACATAAGCGAGAGCCGGCACGCCATTCTGACGGCAAGCCTCTGTGCCTCGACACGCAGACCAAAGCATGGATAAAGCGAAGCCTAAACCGGGATTAAACCGCACCGCCATTCTCTGTCGCACGGCCAATGATGGTTGCACTCGGTAGTGTCTTAGCTTGACCCCTGAGCTTCAACGGTTGGAGCCGCACTATCCCATGTGTGGACGGCTCTCCGTTGGCAAGGATTTTCGTGCGAGATCTGCGGCGTTGGTCGGTGCGACCATGTGTTCGGCCTTGTGATGCGGCGCGTACATGGCCGCAGGCCCTGATGCCTTCTTCGCGGGGACGAGTCCCAACCAAGAGCCCGCACTCGAAAGACGTGCGCTGGGATAAATGGGTTTTCCCGCCCCGACGGTGTCGACCGTTGTCCGCATCACCTGCCTGATTGCCCTTGCCAATCTCCTTGTCCTGCTCGGTGGATCGCGTCTTTACTTCCAAGATCAGGCCGTGGCCGCCTTCGGCTCGCGGTAGGATTCACCCGAGGTCATGATCGCCCAGGCCATCCGCGCCGTTTTGTTGGCAAGGGCCACCGCCGCGACCCGGGTGGCCCGCCGGCCCATCAGCCCGATCAGCCAGGCCCGCTTGCTGCCGTATCGCTGGGCTTGGCGGATGACGGCCAGCGCGCCGACAACCAGCAACTGCCGCAGATAGCGGTTGCCCTGCTTGCTGATGCTCCCCAATCGCTCCTTGCCGCCGCTCGAGTTCTGCTTCGGAACGAGGCCGATCCAGGCGGCGAGGTTGCGGCCGGACTTGAACGTGGCCGGATCGGCAATGCTGGCGACCAGGGCACTGGCGAGCAGCGGACCGACGCCGGGGATTGCCATCAGCCGGCGGGCGACCTCGCTGGTGCGGATCGTTTCACGGATGGCACGGTCGTTCTCTTGGATCTGCACACTCAGAAGCTGCAGCTGTTCGGCCAGCATTGCGAGGCAACAGCGCATGGCCGCCGGCAGCCGTGCGTCGGTCTCGTCGGCGATGATCGCGAGCAGGCTCGCCAGCCCCTTGCGGCCGACCGGCGCCACGATGCCCAGTTCGGCCAGGTGCGCCCGGATCGCGTTGCCGACCTGGGTGCGCTGGCGGGTCAGCATCAGCCGGACGCGATGCAGCATCATCACGCTCTGCTGCTCGACCGTCTTCGGTGTGACGAAGCGCATGGTTGGCCGCCCGACCGCCTCGCAGATCGCTTCGGCGTCGGCGGCGTCGTTCTTCTGCCGCTTGACGTAGGGTTTGACGTAGGCCGGCGGCATCAGCCGGACTTCATGGCCAAGGGTGAGGAGTTCACGCGCCCAGTGGTGCGCCGTGGCGCACGCCTCGATGCCGACGCGGCATGCCGGCTGTTTGCGGAAAAATGGCAAGACGCGGGCGCGGGTCAGGCGCTGGCGGAGGACGACCTGTCCATCGGCGTCGACGCCATGGACCTGAAATACGGACTTGGCGATATCAAGACCAATCGTCGTAACCTGTCCCACGGGCGGCTCTCCTTTTCAGCGTGGTTACCTCAGCAATAACCACTCTATGGCACTCCGATGCCGGGTGGAGAGCCGTCCACAGCATCAGGTGCGTCGCGATTCAGCCGTTTTCTTGCTGTCGTCTGCTATCCGTCTCAAAGCGAGCGGCGGTGGTACGGATGAAATCCGGGGACGCCGGCCCGCCGCGGCGGAAGGATAGCCGGGTGTTTGAGGTTCGTTCCGGCGGACGCTCCGCTTGCTGCAGAGGGTGTCCCGTAATTCATTCGCGCTACCGCTTGCTGTCGTCGAACAGCAATGCCTTCAACTGGCCCGGTCCCAGCGCAAGGTTTAAGTACTTAACTGCAAAGTACGGGATCAGGGCGACGAAGAGGATCACCGCGACACAGAGTAGCCCGACCACGCCCCCGCCGCCGATGACCGGAATGCTGGCCCGAACCGATTCGTCATGGATGAGGCCGATCACCAAGTCCTCGATAACATGAAAAGCGATAAACAACACGGCGAACAGAAAGGCATCATGCAGGATCGGATAGATCAGCGGCCGTCTGTTCAGCCACCGGCTGAAGTTGAGACTCTCGGCCACCAGCATGACCTTCGCAAGCACCAGCGCATTGACCAATGCAAAGCCCTGCGCAGTGAAGTTAATGCCCTGTTCTCGCAGGACGATCCGTTCATGCAACGCAAACAGGCCGAACAACACCCAAAGATAGAGGAACAGCACGACGAAGCGCTTGAATTCTTCAATGGCCCGCTCTTTCAGGCGGGCGGCGCGGGCACGCTCGTGTCCGCCGCATTGCGGAGCCGGCTCGGCTACTTCCGATTTCATGGACAGCATCCCTTCAGGCAGAGTTTCGATCATTTGCCGAGCGGTCGGCCAACTGCTCGGCGAGGTACGGAATGGCCATGGTACAGGCTTGCACCCGCTGCACCACAACAGCTTGAAGACCCGTCCTGCAGCGCGTTGTGAATGTGACGTCGCGTTCCCGACACGTACGTGGCTGGCTTTGGAGCAGCATCCTAGGAATCGACGTAAGAGCTTGTTTTTGCATTGCGTTCACAATGGCTTTTCAGCGGCCGCTGGGCTATGCAACTGACTGGTGCTCGTATCGATTTCGCGGAGACGAGAGAGCGCTAGAGCAGACCGCTATGGTTTCGCTCGATATCAGGAGGGAGGGAACGCATGCCTATTTCACGTCGTGACGCACTGATCGGCAGCCTCGCGCTGCTGGCTGGCGCGGCCGGTCCGGCGCGCGCCGCCTGGGACAAGCCGATCGTCGAGGGCATCGAAGGCCTCGAAGATTTCTGGCCGGCCGTCGAGGCCTACATCTACGGATATCCGCTGGTGACGATGGAGATGACCCGGCGGGTGATGACCAACGTCGCCACTCCNGGGGCGACGCGCGGCCCGATGGGGCAAATCGTGAAGATGCGCAGCTACCCCGACGCATCGTTCCGCGACGTGACCGCCCCGAACGCCGACACCCTCTACACGATCGCCTGGATCGATGTCGGCAAGGAGCCGTGGGTGTTCAGTTTCCCCGACATGAAGGATCGCTACTTCCTGTTTCCGATGCTCGACGGCTGGACCAACGTCTTCCAGGTGCCCGGATCCCGCACCACCGGCACCGGCACACAGACCTATGCGATCACCGGCCCCGGCTGGAGCGGCACGCTGCCGGCGAACGTCACGCAATACAAATCGCCGACCAACCTCGTCTGGATCCTCGGCCGCATCTACTGCACCGGGACGCCCGAGGACTACGCCGCCGTGCATGCGCTGCAGGATGCTTGCAGCCTCAGTCCGCTCAGCGCTTACGGCAAGCCCTACACACCGCCGGCGGGAACCGTCGATCCGCAGATCGACATGAAGACGGCGGTGCGCGAGCAGGTCAACCGCATGGACGCGGTCGCCTTCTTCACGCTGCTCGCCGAACTCCTGAAGACCAATCCGCCGGCTGCCGAGGACAAGCCGATGGTCGACAAGCTTGCACGGCTCGGAATCGTTCCGGGACAGGATTTCGACCGAAGCAAGTTCAACGTCGACTTCGCCACCCGCGTTCCGCAGGTCGGCTTCGACCGGATCATGCTGCACTTCCGCTTCAGCGATGGCGATATGATGGACGCGAACGGCTGGGCTTACACGCTGAAGACCGGCCTTTATGGCACCGACTACCTTCAGCGCGCGCTCATCACCGCGATCGGCCTCGGCGCCAACCGTCCGCAAGACGCGGTCTACCCGATCTCGCGGTCCGACGCCGACGGCAACACCTATGATGGAAAGAACAAATACGTCCTTCGTTTCCCGAAGGGCGCACAGCCGCCGGCGAAGGGATTCTGGTCGATCACGATGTACGACGAGAACTACTTCTTCGTGGCGAACCCGATCAATCGCTATTCGATCAGCCCGCGCCAAGCGCTGAAGCAAAATGCCGACGGGTCCGTCGACATTCTCCTGCAGAAGGATGCGCCCGCCGCCGACATGACGTCCAACTGGCTGCCGGCGCCGTCCGGCAAGTTCATTCTGATGATGCGGCTCTACTGGCCGAGCCCGGACAAGCCGTCCATCCTCGACGGAAGTTGGACGATACCTCCCGTGCGTGTGCAGCAGGGCTGACGCGGACCGGCCGCGGCGCCGAGGCGCACCGGTTCGGCGAGAGGGTGATCCATGCGACTGTCCAGCAGGAGCCCGTTTAGCCTCGGTCGCCTCGGTCTCCGGCATCCGAGAAGCGGAACCGATCGCAAGTGTCCGCCCGAAACCGGACCAGGCACGGCTGCCGGATGAGCGGTCCGGCAGCACGCCAAAGGGTCCGGTTTGAGTTTCACTGGTGCCGTAAAACGCGTCCGCTCTCCAGCACCCGCATTCCTTGACCGCATCATAGCCGGCGCTATATTCTCTATTTGTTCTTAAGGCTGGGCGATAAGGAAAGGATGAGGCGACCGTAAAATGACGACAAATGACGACACTTTTGGGCGGTTTTTGGCCTTTTTTCCCGCAAATTTCAATGGGTTGGCTAATTTAATTTGCCGCTGAACGGCATTGGTCCGGCGCTGAAACGGCTTGCGTCGGCAACAATCTTCCGGTTGGCTGCCGGTATTCGAGGCGTGAAAGATCGTTCCGACTGTCAAAGAGAACTGACGATAGCCTCGCGAAGATTGATCGAGGCGCTGTCTCTTGATTTCGAATCAGACTTCGCACTGGCATTAAAGATAATTGAAAGTGTTTGGCCAGAACCATGCAAATACCCACCAATCACTGCTTCTCAAATCAAAATATCTAAATAAATTGGCTTTTGATTATACCACCATAGAATTGAATTTTGTTTCGATCCAAACGCTCCTCTTTTCAATATTGAAAGGCAACCATAAACAATATTGCCATTAAGCTGAAGATCATGCACAACCACATGTCTTCAGTTACCGGCTTCTTGGCCAGGCGGCTCAGCCCCGGCCGCGATAGCTCGGCACGCTCTGGTCGGGGAGCCACAGTCCATCCGGCGGCGGCGCTGACTGCCAGAAGACATCGATGGGGATGCCGCCGCGGGGATACCAGTAGCCGCCGATCCTAAGCCAGTGCGGCGTCGTCGCGACGATGATCCGTTTCGCCACCGCCAGTGTGCAGTCCTCGTGAAAGCCGGCATGGGTGCGGAAGCTGGCGAGGTAAAGTTTCAGCGACTTGCTCTCCACCAGCCGCGCCGCCGGCGCATAGTCGATGACCAGATGGGCGAAGTCCGGCTGGCCGGTCACCGGGCAAAGGGTCGTGAACTCGGGGCAGCTGAAGCGGACAAGATAGAGCGCGTCCGGATGCGGGTTGGCCACCGTCTCCAGCACCGCCGCCGCCGGCGATGCCGGTAGCGCGCTCGGCTGTCCAAGTTGCGTCAGTCCCCTCTCGCTCGCCTCCGTCGCCACCGCTGCCTCTCCGCGCCTGGTTTGCTATCCCGCCCGCAGCCTCGCCTTCAACGCATCGACTCGTCAAGGCGCTCCCGGAACGGGAGGGCAAAATCGGCTGCGCCGGCGCCACCACCCTCAATTGTAGTATCGCAACGTCACAGACAGCTCTGGTTGTAGGGCATAGCATTCCATGCTGATGGGATCAGACAGCTCGACGCTCGCATAGAAGGAGGATTTTGTCCGATGCGCGGGATATTGTTGCTGGCGCGAAAATGCCTTTGTTTCCGTTTCGCTGCGGCGTTGTTTGTCGCCGGACTGTGTATCGGCCTGGCGCCGCCGCCGGCGTTGGCCGCCAATCCGATCCAGACCGAAAACGCCCTGCCGGGCGACTGGGAGTGGTACCTTGATGGCCCGCTCGCCACCAACGGCGAGATCGAAGGCTATACCAACTTGCCGAGCTATAACCTCGGCCAGACGATAAGCTTCTACATCAGCAGCATATCGCCAAAGTACAAGATCACCATCTACCGGATCGGCTGGTACGACGGAGTCGGTGGCCGGCGGGTCACCAACACCCTCACCCGCACTGGCGGCGTCAAACAGACGATACCGGCGCCGAATGCGACCACCGGTCTCGTCGATGCCGGCTGGAAAGTGAGCTACACGCTGAAAGTGCCGACCACCTGGATCAGTGGCTTCTATCTCGCCAAGCTGGAAGCGGTCACCGGCGGCTACCAGCGCTATATCCCCTTCGTCGTCCGCAATGATTCCTACGCCTCCACCTATCTGTTCGAGAGCCCAGTGAACACTTGGCAGGCCTACAACGGCTGGGGAGGCAAGTCGCTGTACAGCTACAACAGCACCAATGGCATCCCGGCGAGCAAGGTATCCTTCAACCGGCCTTACGAAGGCGACGGCTCCGGCGCCCTGTTCGCCTGGGAAATCAACATGGCGCATTTCCTTGAACGGGAAGGCTACGACGTCACCTACGCCACCAATTACGAACTCGACAACACCCCCAGCCTGCTGCTCAATCACAAGGCATTTCTCTCCGTCGGCCACGACGAATACTGGACCTGGAACCTGCGGGCCAACGTCGAGGCAGCGCGCGCCAAGGGCATCCATCTCGGCTTCTTCGGCTCCAACGACTGTTACTGGCAGATCCGTTACGAGGCCAGCCCGGTCAACGGCGCGGCGCGGCGGACGATCGTCGCCTACAAGTACGACGCGTTGAGCAAGGACCCCTACGCCCTCGATGCCAACACCAGCAACGACAAGTACATCACCACCACTTGGCGTGATGCGCCGGTCAACCGGCCGGAAGACGCGTTGATCGGCGTGATGTACCATGGTGATCCGGTGGACGGTGATATCGTCGTCTCCAATGCATCGCATTGGATCTACGCTAACACCGGGCTGAAAAATGGCGATCTGCTCAAAGGCTTGCTCGGCTACGAAACCGACGCCAGCTTCGGCAACGCCCCCGTCGGCACGCAGGTGATTGCCCATTCGCCCGATCCCTTCGGCTACGCGGACATGAGCCTCTACACCTGGAGCGCCAGCGGGGCGATCGTCTTTGCTGCCGGCTCCCTTCAGTTCACCTGGGGTCTCGACGACTGGTGGGAAGGCCTGGAGAATCCGGCGGTGCAAACAATGACCCGCAACCTACTCGCTCGCTTCGCCGGTTCCGCCAATTAGACACCACACGCCACAAGTGTTGCAGCTTACCCGCCGCGTCCACTGCCGCGACGGGTAAGCCAGAGGGCGGGGATGCCCATGCCCGCGACCACCGCGGTAACAACAAAAGCTGTCCCCCACGACGCTGGCGTACTGTTACCTTTGCTCAGATCGAGCACCCAGCCGAAGATTAGCGGACCGATACCGGCACAGCTGAATCCAAACAACGCGTGCAGCGCCAGCGTTGCCCCCTGGTGGCCGGCCCGTGCCACTGCGACAACGCCCGCGGTCAGCGAAGCCGAATCCAGCTGCACCAAGGCGGTATAGAGCAGCGCCAACAACGCCACCCAGCTATACGGCAGGTGCACCAGGAAGCCGATCACCGCCGCCGCCAGCGCCGAGGCGGCCATCGTCCAGCCGATCGCCCGGGCGCGGCCGAAGTGCAGCGCCAACTCGTTACCAGAGATGCTCGCCGCCATCGCCACCAGCCCGCTGAGGGTTGCAACCGTGGTGGGAACCAGGGCGAGTTGGACCTCGCCAGTGGCAGCACCGGCAGCGGCACTGACGGTCAGAAACGCCACCAGCCACGACCGGAGGGTAAACAGCTCCCAGCAGTGGGCACCGTAGGCAAGAATGAAGCCCAGCGCCGCCCGATTGCGCACGACCGGGCGAAGGGCGAGAACGGAGCCGCGCTGCTCGCGGCGAGCGTCGGCACCGCCATTCACTTGGGCGTTCGGTGTGGCCACCGGAAGGGCGAAGACGATGGCGAATGCGACCACCGCGGCCATGGCGGCGCCGCCGAAAGCCCAGCGCCATCCGAACGCCGACGCCAGCGCGCCGGTGGCAAAGAAGGAGACGGCCGTCCCGAGACTGAAGGAAGCGGTGTAAAACGAGATCACCCGCGACGGCTTCTCACCGCGATAGCGGTCAACGAGGATGCGCAGCCCCGGCATGTAGGTTGCAGCAAGCGCCGTCCCCGCCAGGGCACGGAAGACCATCGCCGTCCAAAATCCATCAGCGTAGACCGCGAAGCCAACCGACGAGACAGCGGCAACAAGCGTGCCGCCAAGGTAAGTGCGCCGTGCATCCTGCCGGTCGGTGCTGGAAATCAGCAGTGGCGCCACCAGCGCATAGGAGGCGAAGTATACGCCGGCGATCCAGCCGGCCTCGGTCTTACTCAACGACCAATCAACGATGAACTGCGGCAGCAGGGCCGGAAA
The DNA here is from genome assembly GCF_014672695.1 of Defluviicoccus vanus. Classification (GTDB taxonomy): domain Bacteria; phylum Pseudomonadota; class Alphaproteobacteria; order Rhodospirillales; family Defluviicoccaceae; genus Defluviicoccus; species Defluviicoccus vanus. Next base: position 488,495 of record NZ_CP053923.1, read on the forward strand.
GGCGAACACGCCCAGCATGGTCAGCACTTGGCTCGCGCACAGACTAGCGACGAGGCGACGATCCTTTGCTGCGTGTCGCTTCCGCGGAGTCTGCCGCTCATCGCCAAGCCGCATTCGATTCTACTCACTCTCGTCTTTGCCGCAACCGATCCCAGTCGCCAGCCATCCCCATCAGGTCCGGCCGGCGGCGGCGCGCCAGCGCATATGCCCGGCGCATTATGCATCGCGAACACACCTGCCGCATGCCCCTGAGGGGGTCCCCCGGCTTTTCTCCCAAGATTGCCCGCCCCCGCTGTGTATCGGTTAAGGCAGCGACGCGAAGGTCGTCGCTTGTCAGACACGATAGTCCGCCCCGACTGCGTAGACGTCGCCCTATTCCCACGCGTCTGCCCTTGGCATCTTGTCCGCGCCATCAATCACGATCGGTGGCAGCGTAAATATTGTGGACAGATGACGGCCAGGATCCCAGCTGTGGTGGTCGTTCGCGAATCGCCTGCACAATCTCCACCGGCTGTGCTTGGTCGCGAAGCCATCAGCACTGGCCCCGTCCCGCCGGCACCGGCGGCAGATTCGCGGCAAATCCTGGTTGTTACGCCCCGTTCTTAATCCCAATTGACAACGCTTAAAGAGTGCGCTGTGACACCGCTCCCGACCTCGGGCATGATGGCCCCGATTCGCTGATGAGGTTTATGACAACGCATGCCAAGCGCAGACGCTTTGCCCGAACCCGCCGCTCCCGTGAGCAACACCTCCGCGCGGACCGCCCTTTCGGCGTTCCATCTCCGCGGCGGCGCGTTCACGCTTCTGGTGCTGCGGCTGTCCGATCCCAAGGACCCGTCGATGTTCCAGTTCCTCGCCGACAAGGTGGCGCAGGCACCGAACTTCTTTCGTCATGCGCCGCTGGTGATTGATCTGCAGGATCTGGCCGACGCGCCGCCGTTTAACATCGCCGAGTTGGGGCGCCGGCTGCGTCAGCATCAACTCGTTCTGGTCGGCGTCCAGAACGGTACCGATGACCAGACCAAGGCGGCGCTCAACGCCGGTTTGTGCCTATTTCCCGCCGGCAGNGAAGGCGTCGCTGGCGGTTGCGGCAGAAACGACGGCACCGCTCGCTCCGCCCCCACCACCGGCTGCCGTGCCGCGGCAAACGCCCGCCGCCACCGCCCCAAGCGTCGCNNCCCGCCAGTGCCGGTGGTCGAGACTGTGGTCAGCGGTCAGGCCGATGGCGCGGCCAGTGCTCCCGCGAGCGGTAAGTCGACGCTGATGATTCGCAATCCGGTCCGCTCCGGTCAGCGGGTCTATGCCCAGGGCGGCGATCTGGTGGTGGTAACCTCGATCAGCCCGGGTGCCGAGTTGCTTGCCGACGGCCACATCCACGTCTATGGCGCATTGCGCGGACGCGCGCTGGCTGGCGTCTCCGGCAATCCGGAAGCACGGATATTTTGCCATAGTCTGGAGGCGGAATTGATCTCGATCGCCGGCTATTGGCGGGTACGCGAAGACATGCCCGAGGGACTCATCGGCAAGCCGGTACAAATCGCTCTCGAAGGCGGNCGGCTGACCATCGAGCCGTTGCCGTGACCAAGCGGCGGCACGAAGCAGGAAGGCATCTTGGTTGCAAGGTTGGAGGAAGCGTTGGCTAAAGTTGTCGTCATGACATCCGGGAAAGGCGGCGTGGGGAAGACGACCTCTGCCGCCGCATTCGGCGCCGGGCTCGCACAACGGGGCTACAAAACCGTCGTCATCGATTTCGACGTCGGATTGCGAAACCTCGATCTGATCATGGGCTGCGAGCGCCGTGTCGTCTTCGATTTCATCAACGTGATCAACGGTGATGCCAAAATCAGCCAAGCGCTGATCAAGGACAAGCGGATCGACAATCTGTTCATCCTGCCCACCAGTCAGACCCGCGACAAGGATGCGCTCAGCCGCGACGGCGTCGAACGGGTCTTGAACAACCTGAAGGAGAGCTTCGACTATATCATCTGCGACAGCCCAGCCGGCATCGAGCGCGGTGCGCTGATGGCGCTCTATTTCGCCGACGAGGCAGTCATTATCACCAACCCGGAGGTATCCAGCGTTCGCGACTCCGATCGCATCCTGGGCGTCCTGCAAAGCCGCTCGCGGCGGGCGGAGAATGGCGAGGAGCCGGTCAAGGAACACCTGCTCATCACCCGCTATGACCCGAAGCGCGTTGAACGCGGCGATATGCTTAAGGTCGAGGACGTACTCGAAATCCTGGCGATCCCCCTCCTCGGCATCATTCCGGAAAGTGAATCAGTGTTGGCAGCATCGAACCTGGGGCAACCGGTGATCCTCGATGCCACGTCCAAAGCCGGCCTTGCTTATGCAGACGTCGTTGGCCGCTACCTCGGCGAGCAGATCGAGCATCGCTTCATGACCGTGGAACGGCGGGGATTGATCCAGCGTCTGCTGTGGAGGACTGCATGAACATTCTGTCGTTCTTTCGCACCAGACCGCAGCCAGCGACAGCCACGCAGGCGAAGGAACGCCTGCAGATTTTGCTTGCGCATGAGCGCGCCGACCTTTCCGGCCCCGACTACCTGCCACGGCTGAAAACCGAGCTGCTGCAGGTGATTGCCAAGTACGTTGCCGTCGACAATGAGAAGATCGCCGTCAGTCTGGCCAATTCGGGCAACGTCTCTGTGCTCGAAGTCAACATCGAACTGCCGAAGGGCGTTGCCGCCGCCAATGTTGCTTCATGATGCCGGCCTGAGCCTGGCCAGTCGGCCGCGGCGATAATTCGGCCGCGGCGATAATGTGGGCCGCTAAGCGGTGCGTGCGGCAAAGGAATGCAGGCCTGCTTGCGGCGCAGCCATCCCAGCGATTGGTCCGTGCTTGGCCAGAGTTCGCCGGCAACCCAGACTCTGCCGGCAACGATGACGGGCTACCGCTGGAACCAGCCTTGTGGAATGGTGGTACGAGTTCCCCCCCGTCCAGCGTCAGGGAGGCCCGTCCGTCGATGCCATTCNCTCTTGCGGTTGTCGGCTGCCATCGACCGCCTGAACGAGCGCGTGGGATCTGCCGTGCGCTGGCTGATTCTGCTGGCAGTTGTCATCAGTGCCGGCAATGCGCTCGTTCGCTACCTGTTCAGCACCAGTTCCAATGCCTGGCTGGAGCTGCAGTGGTACCTGTTCGCGGCGGTCTTTCTCCTCTGCGCCGGTTATACGCTGCTGCGCAACGAGCATGTGCGCATTGACGTCATCTTCGATCACCTTTCGCATGGCACCCGCGCCTGGATCGATATCGTCGGAACGCTGCTATTTCTCTTTCCCTACGCGCTGCTAATCATCTGGTTCGCTTGGCCGCTGTTCGTCGAGTCCTTCGCCCGCGGCGAACTGTCCGCCGACGCCGGCGGGCTGATCCGCTGGCCGGTGAAGCTCTTGATCCCCACAGGCTTCCTCCTCCTGTTGCTGCAGGGCATCTCCGAATTGATCAAGCGGATCGCCTTCCTGCAGGGACGGCTCGATGATCCGTACGCCCATCCAGGCGATCACGGCGGCAAGAGCCTTGTTCTCGACCCGTTTCGGGACAACGGGACCGCGCGATGATCGACGTCATTGCGCCCAACATGGCGCCGCTGATGTTCCTGGCGCTGATTGTCTTCTTGCTGCTGGGCTATCCGGTGGCGTTCTCCCTGGCGGCGCTCGGCCTCGTCTTCGGCGCGCTCGGAATCGAACTGGGGTTGCTGCGCGCGGAGCTGCTGCAGGCTCTGCCGGAACGCATCTTCGGCATCATGCGCAACGACGCGCTGCTGGCGATTCCATTCTTTACCTTCATGGGGCTGATCCTCGAACGCAGCGGCATGGCCGAGGACCTACTCGATACCATCGGCCAATTGTTCGGGCCGATCCGCGGCGGCCTCGCCTATGCGGTGATTTTCGTCGGCGCGCTGCTGGCGGCGACCACCGGCGTCGTCGCCGCGTCGGTGATCTCCATGGGCCTGATCTCACTGCCGATTATGCTGCGTTATGGCTACGACCGGCGCATTGCCGCCGGCGTCATCGCCGCTTCGGGCACGCTGGCACAGATCATCCCGCCCAGTCTGGTGCTGATCATCATGGCCGATCAACTGGGCAAGCCCATCGGCGACATGTACCAGGGCGCCTTCATCCCCGGCCTCGGATTGGCCCTGCTCTACGCCAGCTGGATCGTCGTCGTTTCCCTGGTCCGGCCCGACCTGGTACCGGCACTGCCACCGCAGGCGCGATCGCTGCAGGGTCTGAAGCTGGCGCGCAGAGCGGTGGTGTCGCTCATCCCGCCCTTGTTTTTGATCTTCCTCGTCCTCGGCACGATCTTCCTTGGCGTCGCCACNCCCACCGAGGGCGGGGCGATGGGTGCCGCCGGCGCCCTGCTCCTGGCGCTCGCCAACCGGCGGCTCAACCTGGACCTGCTGCAGCAGGCGATGGACAAGACGGCAAGACTTTCCGCCTTCGTGCTGTTCATCCTCATCGGCTCCACCGTCTTCGGTCTCGTCTTTCGCGCCGTCGATGGCGACCTGTGGGTCGAGCAGATGTTGCTCAGCCTGCCGGGCGGTCAGATCGGCTTTCTGGTCGTCGTCAACTTGATGGTCTTCGTCCTCGCCTTCTTCCTCGATTTCTTCGAGCTCGCCTTCATCGTTGTGCCACTGCTGGCACCGGTGGCGGCGAAGCTGGGGATTGATCTGATCTGGTTCGGCGTGTTGCTGGGCGTCAACATGCAGACCTCGTTCATGCATCCGCCCTTTGGCTTCGCCTTGTTCTTCCTGCGCAGCGTGGCACCCAGCAAGGATTACGTCGATCGCGTTACCGGGCAATCGATCAAGGGCATCTCCACCATGCAGATCTATTGCGGGGCGATCCCCTTCGTCCTGATCCAGCTGATCATGGTGGCCTTGGTCATTGCTTTTCCGGCCATGGTCATGCCCTCGGCGCACGCCCCCGCCAACGCGCCAACCAGGATTCAGATTCAGGTGCCGACCTTCGAAGACGAAGACCCACCGCCGATGCCGAGCTTCCGCTAGCAGGGAACGCTCCGCCTTTTCCTCCGCAACCACGGTCGGCGGAAATTACTCCTTGAATAACCTCGAAGCCGGCGCCATCCAGCCGGTCATGAATCGTCGTGAAGCGACCGTTCAACTGCGGGATCGCGAACTGATCGACAACCGGGTGCATGACTTGGGATGCTGCATGACCGCCGCGGCTTGATGAAGGTCTCCTGGCCAAGAGTGCAGACGCCGGCAATGTCTGCCGGGCCCTGACGCTACAACCCCGTTGGCGAAGCGCGGAGAATGTCGATGAAAGTTTTGATCGTGCATGCCCACCCGGAACCACACTCGTTCACCGCGGCAATGCGGGATGCGGCGGTCGAGGTGCTGCAGGCAGAGGGGCATGCCGTGCGGGTGTCCGATCTCTACGCCAAGGGGTTCGATCCGGTGGCCAAGGCAGCTGACTTTCCGTCGCGGCAGAACCCCGATTACCTGGTCTATGCGCTTGAGCAGCGGCACGCCTGGGACAGCGGTACGCTGCCGGACGATATCCGCAATGAACTGGACCTGGTGCTGTGGGCCGACCTCCTGATCCTCAGCTTTCCCATGTATTGGTTTTCGGTGCCGGCGATGCTGAAAGGATGGATCGACCGGGTGCTGCTGTCCGGCCCCACCTACGGCGGCAAACGTTTCTACGATCGCGGCGGCCTCGTCGGGAAGAAGGGATTGCTCGCCTTCACCCTCGGCGCTCGGCCACACATGTTCGGCGAGCGCGCCATTCACGGCCCGCTCGACGACATGCTCCGGCCACTGCTGCGCGGCACCCTCTACTACGTCGGCATGGAGGTGCTNGCCCCCTTTGCCGCCTATCATGTTCCCTACCTCAACGATGCAGCACGCGGCAGCATCCTCGACGCCTACCGCGCTTATCTGCGACAGCTTGAGGCGCTACAGCCGCTCCGTTTTCCCCGCCTTGAGGACTTCGACGACAGGCTCTACCCCCGCGACTAAGCCGCCGGCACCGGTCGCCGGGGGATGATCAGGTTCATGGTGAAAATCTGCACCGGCTCGCCGTTCTGGTTGCGCGTTTCGCTGCGCATCGTGGCGGTACCGCGCTCGGGTCGCGATCGCGACGGCGTGATCGACAGAACTTCCGTATCCACCGTCAGCACGTCCCCGGGCCGGGTCGGCCGCGGCCAGGCGAGTTCGCCGCTGGCGCCGATCACACCGCCGGCAATGGGCAGGCCGCCGTCAACGATCAGGCGCATGGTCAGCGCCGCTGTGTGCCAGCCGCTGGCGGACAGTCCGCCGAAGAGCGTGCCACGGGCGGCGGCATCGTCGAGGTGAAACGGCTGCGGATCGTATGCCGCCGCGAAGGCCTTGATCCCGGCCGCATCGATCGTGACTGAGCCACTGCGGAACCGCTGACCGACCCAAAGGTCGTCGAGATAGAAGCCGCCGGTCTCCGCGTGACTGCCGGACGCCGCAGGCGTCGTCACCCCATCCGGATTTGCACCCACCTGTTCCTTAGCTTCGAACATCGTCCTGCCTCCCAAATTTCCTGCTCGCCGATCCGGCCTGGCTGCGTACCCGGTTTAACCGCGGCTCGATCGCCGGCCGATTGCTACCATATTGTAACTTCAAAAATTAAAGTCAATGCTGGTCCACGGGATTGACTTTGCCGGCTGGCAGCGAGTCAAATGGCCGCGAGCCAAGTGGCCGCGAGAATGCCTGCAGGTAAGGCGGCGAGCGGTATGATGGACGCGGCTTCCCGTTCGCAACTGCAGGCTCGAAAGGAACAGGACCATGGGCTGGGACGAGATCGCCAACAGCGTCTGCCCGATCGCGCGCTCACTCGCTGTGCTGGGCGATCGGTGGACGATGTTGCTTATTCGCGAGTTCTTCCTCGGCACGCGCCGTTTCGATGCGCTGCAGGCTCAGACCGGGATGTCATCGCATCTGCTTGCGTCACGATTGAAACGGCTTGAGCGGGCCGGCATCGTCGAACGACGACAATATCAGGCGCGCCCGCCGCGCTACGAATACCGGCTGACACCAAAAGGCCTGGACCTGCATGGGGTCGTGCTGGCGTTGCGGGCATGGGGCATGCGCTGGTCTGGCCTCGATCCGGCCGACGAACCCGCTGTTGCGCTCATTCACAAGACCTGCGGCAGCGCGATCAGCGATCTGAGCTTTCATCACGATTGCGGTCAGGTCCTGCTGCCGCAGGACATCCTGACAACCTTCGGCGATGCCTTTAGCGCCGAACGGATAGCGCGAAGCACGCACACGGCGAAAGATGCGGCGGATGCGCCGTAAGCCTGTCGTGCCCGCACCATTGCTGATCACGCCCTAGCAGCCTGTCGGACTTGCGTCTCGGGCGTCGCCGGACCTGCGTAGGGATCGGTGCGTCGGCGCCTCTGTCAGCGCCATTTTGGGCGGTGCGGTCGCGCTGGCGCGCCTGCGGAACTGGCCGCGCAGGCTAGACGGCGCGGCTGAGGGCGAACATCCGCTTCAGGTTCCATGCCATGGTCACAAGCCTCCACTCGCCACGGGCGGCATTGAGCCCGCGCAGCAGGAACTGCCGGAACCCCAGCACGGACTTGATGATGCCAAACACTGGCTCGGGCGTCTGCTTGCGCAGGGCGTAGAGCGCGCGGCCCTGCGGCGTGCGCAGCCGATACGCCATCGCCTGAACCGGGGTGGGGTCTTCGGGCGCCGGTGGCGCCGCAGCGAAGCGCTCTTGCAGGCTGAGATGATGCGCCTCGCGACCAAGTGCGATCAGCGGTTCGATCCCGCCGGCCACACAGGCCTGCACATTCGCCTCGCTGAAGTAGCCATTGTCCGCCAACAGCATGTCCGGCCTGCCGAGCACGTCCGGCAGAGTGCCGATCTTGTCCAGCATGGGTGTAAGCTGCTGCTTGTCGTTGGGCGCCTGCACCACGTCGGCGACCACCACCAGCAGACTGCCCGCCGCCACCGCCGCCTGCGCATTGTAGCACTGCTCAAAACCGCCGCCCGCCACCGCCATGATGCGGCTTTCCTCGTCGGTCAGATTGATCTGATCCGTGGGCAGCGGCGTCGCCACCGGCGGCTTCGGCTCACGGCCCGTGGGCTTCTTGCCGGTGGCCGCTGCCTTGGCGTCCCGTGCTGCGAGTTTCGCCTGATGGTCTGCCTGCTCCCGTTCGAAGCGTTCCTTCGCGCGGGCCTCGATCTTCGCCCGGGCCTCGGCGAGCCTGGACAACCGTTCCTCACGTCGCGCCAGTTCGTCGGGGATCGACATGCCGTCAGCGATGTCCACCTGGTCCGCCGCTTCTGCCTTGGCCATGAGATCGGCCACTTCGGCCTGCAGTTGGGCCTCCAGCTTGCCCGCATGGTCATAGGACAGCGCGCTGTGCCGGCTGGCATTGGCGTGGACCTTGGTCCCGTCGAGCCCGACCGTTCCCAGCTTCAGCACGCCCATCTCGCGCGCGAGCACCAGCACCTGGACGAACAGCTTCTCGATCTGCGGCAGAAAGCGTCGGCGGAACGCGGCGATGGTGTCATGGTCCGGATGATCGTTCGCCGCGATGAAGCGGAACGCCACGCTGTCATAGGTCGCCCGCTCCAGCTTGCGGCTGGAGAACACCCCGGTGGCGTAGCCGTAGATCAGAATGCCCAGCAGAAGGCTGGGGTGGTAGGACGCTTCCCCAGAGCCACGGTAGCTGCCGGTCATCGGCCGCAGATCCAGCCCCGCGATCACCTCCACCACGAACCGCGCCAAGTGCCGCTGCGGAAGCCACTCGTCCACCGACGGCGGCATCAGAAATCCGCTGTCGCGGTCGATCGGGCGGAAGTTGCTCATGCCGAAGAGGTCCGGGCCGGGGGCGTGAATCCATGCCCGGATTCTATAACCCACAGCTCCGCCTCGCGTTAAGTCCGACAGGCTGCTAGTGAGCATCCACTTCGCCGGCGAGGTCCTATATGGCCCCTGAGCGGTCATCATGCCGCCGTTTGCCGCCGCCCAAGGATGCGCATGACCGCCGACAGCCGCTCCGCGACCGCCGCCTCGCTGCCGCCCCACGCTGGTGTGCCCGCATCCGGCTGGGTCGCTTTTCGTTCGCGCGACTTCACCTTGTTCTGCATCGCCCGCTTTGTCTCCGCCATCGCCTTCATGGTGCAGTCGGTTGCTCTGGGCTGGTTGATCTATGACTTGACGGCGAGCCCCCTTGCCCTCGGCCTCGCCGGTTTGGTCGCCTTCCTGCCGGTGGTCAGTCTGGCGTTGTTCGCCGGACACGCTGCTGACCGCTATGACCGCCGCGCCATTCTGCTGATCTGCGCCGCCATCGGGACCGCCGCCGGCATCGGACTGCTACTGACGGTGGCAAGCGGCGCGCCACCGATCTGGCTGATCTACCTGCTCATCCTCGTGTTCGGCACCACCCGCGCCTTTGCCATGCCCACCGGCCAGGCGCTGCTGCCGGGACTTGTCCCGGTCGAGCATTTCCCCAACGCCGTCACCTGGACCTCCTCCGCCTGGCAGGTGGCAACCGTCATCGGTCCCGCCCTGGGTGGCATCCTGTACGCGTACGGCAGCACCGTCGTCTTCGCGTTCGCCACCACCTGCTACGCGATCACCATCGGTCTCTATGCGTTGATCCGCACCCGCTCGGCGCTACGACCACGCCAGCCGATCTCCTGGAATTCGCTCCTCGCCGGCCTGCGATTCATCCGCTCCCGACCGGTCATTTTTGGGGCGATTTCGCTCGACCTGTTCGCGGTCCTGCTCGGCGGTGCGACGGCACTGCTGCCCATTTTCGCCCGCGACATCCTGCACGTTGGCCCCTCGGGCCTCGGGCTGCTGCGCAGCATGCCTGCGGTCGGCGCCATCAGCATGGCGCTTTGGCTTGCCCGCTTTCCCGTCCGCAGGCATGCCGGCCCGATCATGTTCACGGCGGTCGGTGTCTTCGGCCTCGCCACCATTGGCTTCGGCGTTTCGCAAAGCATGCCGCTGTCGCTCGCCTGCCTGTTCGTTCTTGGCGCCTCCGACATGATCAGTGTGCTGATCCGCCAAACCCTGGTGCAGATTGATACGCCCGATGCTATGCGCGGGCGCGTCGCCGCCATCAACGCGCTTTTTATCGGCGCTTCCAACGAGTTGGGCGAATTCGAGTCCGGCGCCGTCGCCGCCATTACGGGTGCAGTTGCCGCCGTGGTCATCGGCGGCGCCGGCTCGATCTTGGTCGCCGCGCTGTGGACGCGATTGTTTCCGCCGCTCTGGCAACGCGACCAGTTGGTCGACCAGCCGTTGCTATCGACAGCAGCAGAGACGTCACCGCGCACCGACTGATGCAGGAGCAATCGCGCACAGAGGCAATGCCAACAGCGAACAGCATCAAGCGGTTCCTCTGGCTTTTGCCCTGACGGCAGCGAGCGGTCATTGACAACGACTGGTTTGCCTCTAAAATTTCGCGGCTCAATTAATAAGGTTCTGAGCTATTCTTGGGGGTAAGTCAGCAGAGTGCTCAAACTAGATCTATGAATGTCGGCGGCGTTCCTGCTGGTATCAATCGCATGAAGATGTGTCCTGCTTAACTATGATTGGCAGGTGTATTGAGTGTATTTTCACTTCTTCCGGAGCAGAAGAATCTTTGGCCAAGTTACTGGCCGACGTCTTCAGCGCAATGACGATCAACCTCTGCGCATCAGCCCACGATTGTCGATATGGATGGAGAAGACATGTCATGAGACGACGAAATGACTTGCTTGCTGCAGTGTGTATGACGATCGCTGCCGCGAGCATCATCCCGGCCACGGCGCAAGCCTGGACGGCCGAGTTGCCCGACCCGATGGATTTCGGCGTGGTCTACGAGAAAATCGCTTTCGAAGCCGCTGATACCGACGGTAACAATCTGGTGAGCGAAGGGGAATTCGCCCGCGACGCAGCGGCCGCATTTTCCGGCCTCGATCGCAATCACGACGGCAAACTGACGTCGGAAGAGCTTGGTTCACCAGACCCGAAAAAGTTTGCGGAGATCGATGCCAACGGCGATGGATATCTCACATTTATTGAGATTATGAACTACAAAATGAAGGCGTTCAGAGCTGCTGACAAAAATAATGACAATGCCCTTTCATTCGATGAAATGGTCAGCGCCGTTACCGCGGAGGTGAACAAGTAATCATGCGAGCATTGTACACAGAATCCCGCCTGTCCCTTCGTGCACTTGTTGTTGTCGCGGCGGTCACCTTGAGCGTTGCCGCCTGCGAAAGCGGCAGTGGCGGTCCAGGAGTGGGAACGGTCGGTGGTGCGGCACTGGGTGCCGGGGCCGGTCGCGCCATCTTTGGCGGCAGCACGTCGGCCATGCTCATCGGTGGCGCCGTCGGCGGGATGGCTGGCAATATGACCGTCGACCGGGCGGCGGAAGAGCGTCAGTTCCAGCAGCGGCAAGCATCGCAAGATATGGCGATGCAGCGTCAACTCGATTTCGAACGCCAGCGCGCCCTGCAGCAGGCCCAGGTTCAGCGGCAGATCGAGGAAGAACAGCAATTTGCCGAGTGGCGCCGGCAGCAACAAGGGATGTAATTGCCGCGAGCCATGTTCAATCGCCGATGAGGTGGGCAGCGACAGCCTTGGTGGATTTCGCTGCCCATCGTTTTCCAGGCGCCCAGTGGGCGCCACGTCTAGGTGGGCGTCACGCCTATGGATCGTTCTCGCGCTGCAACAGTTCCCCGGTTTCCGCCGGCGGCGGTCCGGCAATGCTGGCTGGCCGTCCCCCTGGCAGGTTGCGGGCACAAAAACTCGGAGCGGAACTGGACGCACTGGCGCCACTGTGCCTCCGCGCGTTCGGCGTTGGCGCTGGTGAACGGTATCGTCAGCCGCGTATCGGTCATCCCCGTCGAGGGGTTGGTCGACGATCGCAGGCAGCCACTGCAAGAATGAGTGGCAGCCAAAAGAGCTTCTGTCGCATGATGCTGGGTAATCCTGCCCCATCTTGCCGCCACATTCAGGCGATCGCCTGCAGGGCCCGCGTTACCGGCTGTTCCGCCTCGTATCCCTGAGCGACAAACGCACCGGAAGCCGCCTCGGCGACAAAGACCAGACGCGTCCATTGGTTCAGCACGGGCCGCCGCAACCAGGGAAAGGACGGGTCGATCGTCAGTTTCGCCGTTTGCATTACCCGTTGGCGCTCCACGTTATCACTGCCGCGCGGCCGTCCCGACCAGTGGGCCGCCTGCCACGCGTTCGCTGCGGCCGCCGTTGGCCCTTCGACCACGTGCGCCGCTTCCGGCCGGCGTTCAATGACGCAGGTTTCGCCGGCGCGTATCCCGGCCAGCGTATAGATGGCCGGCAGCGCGATCGGTGTGTCCCGCAGCATCGCTTTCGCCGCGGCAAAGTCCGGTGCCTGTTCAAAGACGCGCCGCAGCAGGTGGGCGGCGATCAGATGCGGTTGGCGCCAAACCCGAGTCCGGTTGACCATCCAGTCCAGCGGATAAAGCCCCACGGGCTGATCCATCGGTGCCTGGTTAAGTGCCGCCGCAAAGCGGCCAGGGGCAACCGCCTGCAGTGCACCGGTATAGCCGGGCCAAGTGAGCGATGCCCAACGCCCGGCGGCACTGTGAATGCGGGCAGCGATGACGTGGCGACCAAGCCCACGCTCCGGCCAGTCGAGTACGCGACTGAGCAGCGGCGGTGAACCGTCCGCTGGCGAACAGGCCGAGGACGTACACCCCCACTCGTAGCTGACGTTGAGGAAATGTGCGCCTGGTCGGTTGATGCGCGCGGCGATGCGATCGATCTCCTGCAGGTATGGCTCATGCCAGCGGGCGAGCCAGCGCCGCGAGACGGAGTCCACCAGCCGGAGGGCAAATGCGGGAACATGGCCGCTGCCTTCGTCGAGCAGCGCGTGCGCCCGATCGATCGCGGCATCGAGAGTTGCCAGCGGCCAGTCGGCTCCCACATCGACGAGCGGGATCTCCGGCAACGGCGCGGCTGCCGCATCCGCACTAACGGGGCTGGGCATCGACCACCGGTTCGGCTGCGGGAGCCTGCTTCAGTGCGGCGAGTTGCGCCAGCTTCGCCTCCACGTCGTCGCGTTGCTCGACAATATAGTCACGGTAGACGCGACTGAAGCGGCGGAAAGGCGTTCCGCGGACGGTCGCCATACTATCGAATTCCTCTTTGTGGGTCGCAAGGATTGCGTTGTAGCGATCAAGGAAATACTGCAGGTTCGTTTCGAGATCGACGTTACGCTTTTCCGAGAGCACGCGAACCGTATCCGCGCGCTTGCCCATGCTTAAGGGCGACTGCAGCGTAAACAAGCGAAACTCGGTGCGGAAGATATCGTTTGGCTCATGGACCGGCAGCGTCTTGACCAGAGCGCCATGCCGCGTCGGCAGCCACTTGAAGTCGTTGAGAGCGTCGCGCATTGGGTCGTCGCGGTAAAGCTGCCGATAATCATCGAGTTCGCCGTCGCCCTCGGTGGCGAGGACGGCGAGATTGACGAACTCATGCGCCGGTACCGCCAGTTGCAGCAGATGCAGCAGCTTCACCCGGCGCACCGAATACGGTGACCAGAAGTTGGCAGCGGCAAGGGCATTGCGCACCGTGTGCACGCAGTTGTCGGAAATCAGGTTCCAGTGGTAGTCGGCTTTGCCGGTGGCGTATTCGGTATTCTTGTCGTTGAGGAAAGCGATGACTTCGTCGAGCACCGGCTCGGGAACCGGAACGCGGGTGCAGAACACGTTACGGGCGTAGCGCAAGGCAAAGTCTGTGGTAATGGAGCTATTGGCGGCAAAGTCGTAGATGCTCGTCTGCTCCGGGTTACGCACCCAGCGGTCGCTCACTTCCACCCCTTTGAAGACGCCCTTATCGACGGCGTCGCGCACCGTCGCATCCACCTTCGCCTGCGTCAGGCGCTCTCCCGGCTTGAGATTGCCCTCGAAGAACAGGTCATAGCCCGGCACCGCCACCCAGTTGACGCTGCGGAACCAGCGGTTGACACTGACGCCGGCGCCGTGCTCCGGGTCATGGGTATCGGTGGCGATCCGCCGGCAGCGGCGAAGCTGCGGAAAGGGCGCGTCCTCGTCCTTGCACGCCCCCTTGATGTAGAGCGCCGCATGACCAAAGGGATTGCCGCGGCTGCCATCGACCTCTGCCGTCTGGCTGACCGTGCACAGATCGACGTAATAGGGGAAAAGCTTCTCGTAGTTCTGGTCGGGCGTCCGCTCGAGAACAACCTCTTCCGGCTTCAGCCGAAACCGGCTGAACAAGCCATCGTCGTCACAACCAGTCAGAACAGTAACGCAGCCGAAGAGCAGCGCCATCAGCGCCACAGCACCATAGCCGCCATACCGACGCCGTAGCTGTATTGCCCGGTCCATCATCCGTTCCCGCTCCTTGCGCTTGCTTACGCCGCGCTCTTCCGCCGAACTTTCGCTCGCGTGAGCCGCACTCATGCCCTCATCGCTCGTACTGACATCGGTGCGAACACTGTCAGCGAATGCGGCGCCTTCTCGCGAAGACGTCGCATATAATCCTATATGACCGAGTCGGGCTGCATTGAAGCGTCATGTTTAGCGTTGTGTCGAGTCGAAACAGCGCCGTAGAGTGGCGGCAGGCCGTACACTCTTTCGTGTGCGAGGAGAGCCGGCGTTGCCGCACTGATCTTGCTTGCCGGGCTTCTATGCTCTGGCATGCGGTGTCGGTTGATCAACAGTAGCGGACGCTGGTTGCTGATCGGTACGGCGCCTGCCAACGCCCTGTTCCGGGTCGCCTTGCTGCTGTCGTTGGCGATGCTTCTCGGTGGTAGGAGTCCGCGCGTTTTCGGTGCATCCACACCCAGCACAGTTGATGCGCCCGCCATCCAGCCGGTATCACCTTTCGCGGTTTCAGCCATTATTCATCGCGTGAAAATCGCCAAGGCCAGTTCGCGGACGGGACGTCATGACGTTTGAAGTCGACGTATTCGGTACAACGACGATCGCCATCTGTGTGTTTTTTCTTGGATATGCAATCGTCATGCGCTCCCAGTTCATGCGCACCTATGGCATTCCGGAGCCGGTGATCGGTGGATTTGCCTTCGCTATTCTGATCGCGCTGGTCTATCTGATCACGAATGTCGAAATAACTTTCGACATGACCCGGCGAGATACTCTTCTTATCTATTTTTTCGCGGCACTTGGCCTTCGCTGCAATATTCGCGACCTCATCACCAACGGTCGACCACTACTGCTGCTGGTGCTGCTCGCCACGGTGTTCATTTTCGTCCAGAACATCGCCGGCATGAGCATCGCCCGGGCGTTCGGTTACGATCCGCAGATCGGCATCGTCGGCGGCTCCATGTCATTGATCGGCCGCTCCGGGACCACTGTCGCTTGGGCACCGTTTTTTCGCGAGCAGTTCGGCGTCGACAACGTCTCTCGGCTTGGCCTCGCGGTCAATATGGCCGGGCTGATCGCCGCGTGCTGCCTCGGCGGACCATTGGCACAGCAGTTGATCACCCGCCACCGGCTCAAGGCACCGCAGACAGGCGGTAATCTCGAAGTCGGTTTCGCCAATGACAGTGAAGCGCCAAAAGTCGACTATCGCGCCTTTCTCTTGGCGTTGCTGCGCATTCACATCGCCATCTTCGGCGGCCAATTGATCAGTGCCGGCATTAACGCCACGGGCCTGCACATGCCGCTGTACGTGTCGTGCCTGCTTGCCGGCATCGCTCTTGGCAACCTTAAGCCGCGGATCGCGCCGCAGATCGACTGGACCGGCAGCGACCAGTGCCTGACCTTGATCGCCTATGTCAGTCTCGGCCTGTTCTACTCGATGACCTTAATGGGCATGCAGCTATGGACGGCGGGAGATCTTCTGGTCTTTGTGCTCGTCGTCGCCCTCATTCAGGTCGTCCTTGCCCTCGCCTATGCCTACCTGATCGTTTTCCGCATCATGGGGCGAGACTACGACGCGGCGGTCATTGCCGCCGGCTTCATTGGTATTGCCCTCGGTTCGACGGCGACGACGATGGCGATTATGACCGCTGTTGCGAAGCAGTACGGCCGTGCCCATAAGGCATTCGTCATCGTTCCGCTGGCCTGCGGGATCTTCATCGACATCATTAATTCGTTGGCGATTACGTTTTTCGCGACGCTATAAGGCAGACTACCGGGGCGACATGTTGCCACGATCGCTCAGCCGCGTGCGAACCCTGCATATTGAGCGGCGGCAACTCGTCGGAAAAGCTCAAAGATGGACAAGACGGGCCAATGCGGCTTGTGGATTGGCCCTAGGGCGAGCGTAGCGAAAGGAATGGGATAAATGCGGTCCAATGCCATACGCGGACTGTTTGCTCTAGCCGTGGCTGCCACGCTGTCCGGCTGCGGTAAAGAAGCCCCGCCAATACCGGAACAGGTACGCCCCATCCGCGCGATCACCATCAGCGACGTCGCCAGTGGCCAGACGCGCAGCTTTTCCGGCGTTATCGAAGCGATTGATTCCTCCAACTTGAGCTTCGAGGTCCCCGGCAATGTTCGCCGCGTCCTGGTGAACCAGGGCGACGCGGTGACCCGGGGGCAGGTGTTGGCTTCGCTCGACGAAGAGCCGTATCAGTTGAATGTCCGCGCGGCAGAGGCCGAACTGCAGCGGGCGCGAGCGTTTCTAGCGCAGGCGCGGGCGGACTACGAACGGAACACTCGTCTCCTAGAGCAGCGCGCCGTCGCGCGTGTCCAGTTCGAGGTCTCGCTACGCGAATTCCAGGCAGCGACGAGCCAAGTCGACTTCGCCGTCGCCAAGCTCAACCTGGCCCAGCGCGACCTCCGCAATACCACCCTGGTTGCTCCCTTCGACGGCACCATTTCAGCCCGGCTTGTCGATCCTCATATTCAGGTGCAGACGGGGCAGACGCTGTTTCGCGTTGATGCGCGCGGCGGGATGCAGGCCGCGCTCGGCGTGCCGGAAACCGCCATTGGCCAGTTGAAACCGGGAATGCCGGCGCTGGTCAGACTGCCGCAGAACGACACCACACTGAAAGCCCGCATCTCAGAGATTGGCAGCGCCGCCGGCGCCGGGAATGTGTTCCCGGTCAAGGCAGCGCTGATNCGCGCGCCGCCGCCGACGGTGCGCGCTGGTATGACAGCGGAAGTGACGCTGGTGCTAGGCAGCGAAGCGGGGAGAACCAGTTATTTCGTTCCGCTCTCGGCCATCGCTCCCGGCGATGCCTCGGGTGAAGGGTTTGTCTTCGTCTTCGATCCGACCACTTCGACGGTGCGACGAACCCTTGTTCGCTCGGTCGGCCCACTGGCGGGCAACGCTGTAGCCATCACCGGGGTGAACGTCGGGGACACGCTGGCAACCGCAGGCGTGAACTTTCTGGTCGATGGGCAACGGGTCAAGTTGATGGACCCGGAGCCTGCATCCGCACGCGGTTAGCCCCTGACGCCAGGACAGAGCACAGCCGATGTTTGGTAAAATCACCGAGTTCGCCATCAAGGCGAACAGAATAACCATCCTTGTTCTGATCGGCATACCGCTGATCGGCCTGTTGGTTTTTCTCGACTATCCCCGCCAGGAAGATCCGTCGATCGAGATTCGCCAAGCGATCGTGACCGCCTTTCATCCCGGAATGGATGCGTATCAGGTCGAAGATCTGATCACCCGAACGCTGGAAGAATCGATCCGGGAGATCGGTGAAATCGATAACGTCTGGTCGTCCTCGCAGGACGGTCGCACCACCATCTACGCCGAGATCGATGATTGGGTGAAGGGCGCCGACATTCCGCGAGTCTGGCAAACCCTGCGCAACAAAATGAACGATGTCGCGCCGCGGCTGCCGGCCGGAACCGCCGGTCCGTTCGTCAACGACGAATTCGGCCTCACATCGGTCGCAACGATCGCCCTGTGGAGCGACGGCTTCTCCCTTGAAGACATGCGTCGGGTGGCCCGCGATATCCGTCGGCAACTGGACGGCCTCGACGGGGTCGAGCGGATCGAACTCTTTGGCGTTCAGCCGGAACGGGTGTTCCTCACCGTCTCCAACGCAAGACTGGCCAGCCTCGGGATTACGCCGCAGGTGATCGTCGATACCTTGCGTGCCCAGAACATGATCCTGCCCGGGGGAACGATCAACGCCAGTGGCCAGAACGTCATCGTCGAGGCTTCGGGAACGTTCGACAGCGTTGCCGAGATCGCCTCGGTGCTGGTGCCGATCCCCGGCAGCGATCGGACGATCCCGCTTGAAGATATCGCCACCGTGGCGCGAGATTTCGCCGATCCCGCCGTGCGGCCGGTCTTCTATAACGGTCATCCGGCGATCGTCATCAGCGTCTCCATCCTCGACGGCGTCAACTCGGTCGAGTTCGGCCGCCGCCTGACCCAGCGGATCAAAGCGATCGAGCAGAGCCTGCCGGTCGGCTACGTTCTTGATTTCGCCACCTATCAGCCGGACCTGGTGGAGCGCGCGGTCAACGGGGCGATCAGCAACCTTGGCCAGACGTTGGTGATCGTCACCGTCGTCGTCATTCTCTTCCTCGGCGTGCGCGCCGGGCTGATCGTCGGGGCCTTCGTGCCGGTCACCATCCTCCTTGCCCTCGTCGGCATGTCGATCTTGCACGTCGAACTGCAGCGGATGTCGATCGCAACGGCGATCATTGCCCTCGGGATCATGGTCGACAACGGCATCGTCGTCGCCGAAGGGATGCGCAACCGCCTCTCGCTCGGCGAGGACCGCAAACAGGCAGCGATCGACACTGCCAGTTCGCTGGGCCTGCCGCTGCTGATCTCTACCCTGACGACGATCCTCGCCTTCATGCCGATCGCCCTCGCCGAAGGCTCGACCGGCGAATACACGCTGTCGCTGGGACAGGTGGTCATCCTCGTGCTGCTGGGGTCATGGTTCATGTCGATGTATATGACCCCGACCATGTGCTACTGGTTTCTCAAGGCACCGAAGGCAGCGGAGAGCAACACCGATAGACAACAGCCATATTCTGCCGGAATCTATCGCTACTATCGGGCATTCCTGAATACCGTCCTCCGCCACCGCGCCATCTGCATGATCATCGTTCTGCTGTTTGCGGCAGGCGTTGTCTTTGCAGGCCGCTTCGTCGTCACCGAGTTCTTTCCGGCCAACGACCGCAACCAGTTTCTTCTTTACCTCGATCTTGAGGCCGGAAGCAGCATCGATGAGACGGCACGCGTCGTCGAGAGCGTGAGCGCTTGGTTGAACGACCGCGAGGTCAATCCCGAGGTGACCAAAACCGTCGCCTATGCCGGCAGTGGTGGGCCTCGCTTCTTCCTGTCGCTGGCGCCAATTGATCCCGACCCCCACGCCGCTTTCGTCCTTGTCGAAACCAAAAGCAACGATCAGGTCCCGGAGCTGATCAAACGAACCCGCGCCTATGTCGACAGCCATTACCCTGAGATTCGCGGCAAGCCGAAGGCGATGTGGTTCGGGCCGACCGAGGCGGGTCTGGTGGAGGTTCGCATCAGCGGTCCGGATGAAGCCGTGCTACGAGCAAAGGCGGATCAACTTCTCGCCGCCTTCCGGGCGGTACCGGGGACGATCGAGGTCGAGCAGGACTGGGAAAACAAGGTCCTTAAAGTCGAGGTTGTCGTCGATCAAAACCGTGCTCGACGGGCGGGTATCACCTCCCGCGACATCGCAACCTCGCTCAACGCGTTCGTCAGTGGCGGGGCGATCACCGACTACCGAGAAGGCGATGCGGTGATCCCGATCGTTCTCCGCGGCAGCGAAGATGAACGCAATCAACTGGCCTCGCTGTTTGGCCTTCACGTCTATTCGAGCGCGACCGGTGCCAGCGTGCCGTTGTCGCAGATCGCCGACATTCGCAGTGTCTGGGAACCCTATCGGATCAACCGCCGCAACCTGCAGCGCACCGTCACGGTCAGTGCCAAGCACCTGCATATGACCGCCAGCCAGCTTGTCGATGCCGTCAGGCCGGCGATCGACAAGCTCGACCGGCCGGCCAACTACCACTGGGAGATAGGCGGTGAACTGGAGAGCTCGGAGACAGCGCAGGAGCGCCTGTTCGCCACCTTCCCGCTCGCCGGCTTCCTGATCGTCACCTTGCTGGTCTGGCAGTTCAATTCGTTCCGGCGCGCCGGGATCATCCTGTTGACCATCCCGATGGCGTTTCTCGGCGCGGTGGTCGGGCTCCTGGTCACCGGAGCGCCCTTCGGCTTCATGTCGCTGCTGGGGCTGCTCAGCCTTGCCGGGATCATCACCAACAACGGCATCATCATGATCGACAGCATCGAGACCAACCGACAGGCGGGCGCCACGACCTACGATGCCATCGTTGATGCCGCCCTCTCCCGCTTCCGGCCGATCCTGATGACGACGATCACCACCATCCCCGGGCTGCTACCGCTGATCGTCTGGAAGGACCCGCTGTTCTATAGCATGGCGATCGTCATTTCGTTCGGCGCCGCGCTCGGCACCGTTTTGACATTGGGAGTGGTGCCGGTGCTCTACAGTCTCCTGTTCAAAGGTACTCCCGCCAAAGGCTCCGTTCCCGCGCCGTCATGAGCCAGAGCCGGAGCGTTTCAAGCCACCGCTGACAAAGCAACGGCCCCCGACGATCACTCGCAAACGGGGGCCGTTCTCGTGACGCATTGATTGCCGGCGAAGTGCCCTTAAAACGAGCCAACCATTGTTGCCACAGCAATGAGCACCACAAGCGAGATCATCGGCCCGACGACCGAGGTCATGAGGACGTCGAAATACGAATCCCGGTGGGTCAGCTTGCAGACAGCGAGCAGGGTAATCACCGCCCCATTGTGCGGTAGCGCATCAAGCGCCCCCGAAGCCACCGCAGTGACCCGGTGCATCGCTTCGAGCGAAACGCCGGTGGCATTGGCAGCGTCAACAAAGGTGGAGCCGAGCGCATCGAGCGCAATCGACATGCCGCCCGAGGCTGAACCGGTCATCGCCGACAGCACCGCCACCGAACTGGCTACAGAGATCAGCGGATTGCCGCCACCCAGGGAAACCACCGCCTGGCTGATGTAGTCGAACACCGGCAATGCGGCGATAACCGCCCCGAAGCCGACGAGACTGGCGGTATTGAAGATCGGCAGCANCACCGAAGCATCAGCGCCTTTATCCAAACTTGCCCGGAGATCGCTGAGGCGACGCCAGTTGCCGGCGATGAGCAGCAGGATGGCGAGGAACAGGCCAATGATGACGGCCCAGACGCCGCGAACGCTCTCAATGTTGGTCTCCCCAAACAGCGGCTCCTCCAGGAATGAGGTGTCCATCAGCGGTAGCACCAACTGGACGAAGACGAAGTTGGAGACGATGACGGCAAGAACCGGCAACAGCGCCAGCCAGAACGGCGGCAGGTTTTCGACGTCCGGCTGCGGCGTGGGCTCTACCAGTTCGGCAATATCAAAGCCCTCACATTGGGCATGTTCGCGCATCACCAAATCCGGTGCCGGCAGACTGTCGGCATGGAGGCCGTAGCCTTCGCCCTTGGCCTTGGCGCTGGTGGCACGACGCTGCAACCAGAATAGCCCGAAGCTGAACATGATGATCGCCGCTAGGATGCCGAGGCCGGGGGCCGCAANAGCGGTCGTCCCGAAGAAGGGCATCGGGATCGCGTTCTGGATTGCCGGGGTTCCCGGCAGGGCCGACATGGTGAACGAAAAGGCGCCGAGCGCGAGGGCGCCCGGAATCAGCCGCTTCGGAATATCTGCGTCGCGGAACAGTGCGGCGGCCACCGGATAGATGGCAAACGCCACGACAAACGCCGAAACGCCGCCGTAGGTCAGCACCGAACAGCACAAAACCACCGAGGCGATCGCCCGCTTCGGTCCAAGCCACGTGCTTACCGAGCGGGCGATGGACTTCGCTGAGCCGGTATCATCCATCAGCTTGCCAAAGATGGCGCCGAGAAGAAACAGCGGGAAAAACGAGATAATGAACTGACCGGTGTTAGTCATGAAGATCTGGGTGTACGCCCCGAGGATCGGCAGACCTCCAGTCAGCGCTGCTGCGAACAGGGCGGTGGCGGGAGCCAACAGTATCAACGTAAATCCCCGGAACGCCAGGTACATGAGCAGACCCAGCGCGATCAGGACGGCGATAATATCAAACATATCTGCGGCTCCGTTGGCGAAGTCGGCAGCTTGGCCGGAAACGGGGAATCTTAGGGCTTGACGGCGATGCGATCAGATCAGGCCGTTTCGGGATAGCGCGCATCGTACGGGTAGGATGCGAACTCATTGCCGAGCCGATGCCAGTCCGCCAGCCATTGTCGGGCGACGCGGCGCCCTTCCTCGGCCAGGTGGGCGAGATGCTGCGGACTACGATCAAACTTGGTGGTGTGGCTCATTCCCCAGGCGATTTCCTGCGGCATCTTGATTGTCCGCACCGTGATTTNTTTCAGCTTGTCAAAGGGTGGATTGGCCGAACCGTAGCGGTCGATCCAACGATTGATGGTCAGGATATGGTCGAGTTCCTGGTTGAGCGAAAGGTTGCCGGCGAGATCGTTCTCACGATCGCGAATAGCCTCCAGGTCCATGCCAGCTGATAGCGTGTGCATTTCCTGCGGATTAATGCGCACGACCCAGATTTCGTCCGGCTTCTCCTCTTTCTTTGGCGCATCCAATAAATCTCTTACCGGTGGATTCTGTGAATACAGCCCATCCCAATAGAACGCATCGCGTTTCACCGTCTTACCCGGCGTACAGCTCGGAAAGACGGTGTTGCTGATTTTCTGGGCCGGGAGCAGTTCGGGCAGTGTTCCAGACGCGGCGACGCCTTCGAAAGTGAACGGGCGCCGCATCCGCCAGCGGGTCGAATTATACTGCTCGATATTCTCACCATTGGGATGCAGACCCATGGCTTCGAGAGTCTTGTCGGAATCGAAGATTTCGAAATTACCGCTGATGACTTCGATCGCGCCGACGACGACCCGCCGATCGGCGGTGGCTACCTTCTCCCAGTCAATGCTCGCAAAGTCCGGACACACCGCTTGCAACAGCGCCGGAAAGCCCAGGTATTCGGGGCGAGCGCCGAGCATGGCGAGGCCGCTCAGCGCTATTTCGCCTTGCACCCCGTTCGGATTAGCACCTGGAAACGGCACCCCCTTCGCCTTCATGGTCAGGAGGGTTCCCATCATCTGATTGTGGAACGCCTCTGCCGGCGTCTGGGCGGCAAAGACCGTCCACAGGAAGTCGAGCCGTTCGATCGCCTTGTCCACCGTCCCGCATGCCGGATCGGCCTTGTTCGGGACCAGTCCATACCACAATGCCATGGCGCAGAGCGCCCCGGCAGACGTTCCGCTCATGGCTGTGATGTTGATCGTGTCCCCCGCCGCGGCGTCGGCGTCCCAGGCTTTCTTCGCCTGCAGAATCTCGGTGAGGACCCNCCAACTGAATGCAGCGTGCGTGCCGCCGCCCTGACAGGCGATTGCAATCTTCTTCACACCCATTTTCTCCGATCTCCTCGTTGCTGAGCGGCCGTGACGACACGCAGTTCGCGCGCCCACGACAATCCACCGCCCTTGTGTGACACAATCAGCATCCACATCGGCGACGGTGCCACGCCAATATGCGCGGCCAACGTCAAACGACGCCGCGTCTTGCCTCAGGTTGGGCCCCCTCCCTGAGCCTGACAATGATGCAGGCCCCGACGTCTTAGCTGACTTTCTGTTGCAGGCGTTTGAAAGGCATGAGCTCTGCAGCGATTTGTTCACTGAGCTGGCCTACGGCGACGCTCATCGCCGCCACCACGTCGGGAATCGACTGGCTGACGTTGGCGATGCGGATTTGTGCGCTCGTGCTGGTCAGCGCACGCCCGTCGGGCTGCGACAGAATGTTCCAGCGCGCATCCAGCACGACGGTGCCGTCGGCCAGGCGTTCGAAGCGCTCGACACTTATCCGCACTTCATAGTCGAGCGGAAGTTCCGAGCGAAAGGGAGGGGTAACCGCGCGAGGTGTGGGTATCATCGCTCGCAGGTTGGCGGCGACGGTACGGGTGAAGTCCTCGTCAGGAGCGCTGCCCCATTTGTCGAACTGATGCACCACCAACTGGCTATCGGTGGCGCGGGTGACGATTTCCTTGCGCTCAAGGTACGGCGGAAAGCCAACCGTACTGACACCGATGGTGGGTTGATTGCCGACTGCCGGGTTACCAGCCGCAGCGGGCATGCCGCGGTCCTCCGCCGTGCTCAGCACGTAGACCGTGGTCGGCGGCTGCTGCCCCAAGGCCGACAACCCGCACGCCGACAGTATGGCGACGCTGGCAACGGCCGCCGCCAAGCCAATTACGCGCTTCAAGACCGCGATCCTCATTGGTTGGTTCCTTTGATCGCTCCGAAGAGGATCGAGTTGGGGTTGTCTTCCAATGCCGTGACCAGACTTCGCACCGACGCCGATGTCCTCGCCAGATCGCGGAGAGTCACCGCGAGCTGTTGTTGCATCGGCGAATCCGGATTGACCGTCGCGTTGGCGTTACGCATCAGCGTATCTGCGGACGTCAGGAGGGTATCCAGCTTCGCCAGCGCCGGGCCCAGTCGCTCCAGATCGCCCCGCAACGTCGGCAGCGCCTTCTGCGCCTCGCCCACCAGTCCCTGCGCGCCGCGGGCGGTGTTGCGCAGGCTTGCCAGCAACTCCGGTGTCTCGGCTTTCATCTGCGCCAGGAGCTGACGCAGGTCCTGGACCGCGTCATGACCGTCGACGACGGTCTCGCGCAACTCCGGCATGGTCATCAGCGCGCTGACGCTTTGCAGCGCCCGCTCCACATCCCGAGACAGCCCCTCCATGTCGGCACCTTCGAGGATCGCCAGGATCTTCTGCAGCGACGTCTCCATCCTCTCCACCGTGGAGGGGATGGTCGGAATTTCAACGGTTCCCGGCTTGCTGCCGGACATTCGGACCGGAGTACCGGGGTAAAAGCCCACCTCGATTCCCAGCTGACCGGTCAGCATACTCATCTGCACCAGACGGGCGCGCAGACCGCGGCTGATCATTTCGCGGATCGAATCTTCATAGTTGCGGGCGCTGATATTTACCCGTTCGAACCGGTCCGGGTAGATATTGACCAGCACCGCCGAATCGTTTTCGAGCGTTTCTTCGTTGAGGCGCAAGACGATGTCGGTGACCTCGCCGATGGGAACGCCGCTGAACATTACCGGTGAACCCCGGCTCAGCCCCTGCATCGACGCAGAGAAGTTCATGACGAACTGCCGCGACTCGCGAAAGAAGCGCCCGCTGCCGAAGATGGTGATCGCGGCCACGATCAGAAGAATCCCGACGATAACGAACGCGCCGATGCGTGTGGTATTCGCGCCTTTAGCCATGTCCTATCGCCTTCTTTACCACTCGAGCATTCGGTTCGTTCTTAGATCAACACGCGTTCCGTACCGCCACGGGTCAGAAACTCACGGACTTTGTCCTGATCCGTTTCCGCCAGTAATATCTTCGGATCGCCCTGGGCGATCATCGTGCGGGTATCGGCATCAAGGAAAACCGAGTTGGTGCCGATCGCGAGCAGACTGGACAATTCGTGCGTGACGATGACGAAGGTCATCCCAAGACTCCCTTTCAGCTCCAGAATGAGATCATCCAGATGTTTCGAACTGATCGGATCGAGGCCGGCCGATGGCTCGTCGAGAAACAGGATGTGCGGATCAAGCGCCAGGGNGCGCGCCAAGCCGGCGCGCTTTTGCATCCCGCCCGAGATCTCCGAAGGATAGTAGCCGTCGAAGCCGGCAAGCCCCACCAGCGAAAGCTTGAACGCCGTCATGTCGTTGATCTCGGCGGCACTCATATTGGTGTATTCCTGCAGCGGCAACGCGACATTTTCGGCCAGCGTCATGGAGCTCCATAGCGCACCACGCTGATAGAGCACGCCAGTGTTCTGCAGAATGCGCTGTCGCTCAGACGGTGCCACACCCCAAAGGCTGACACCGCTGTAGTAGACGTTGCCCTCGGCTGGCGCGCGCAGGCCAATGAGATGGCGCAGCAGCGAACTCTTGCCGCAGCCACTCCCGCCCATGATGATGAAAATGTCGCCAGCGTTGATGGTGAAGGTCAGGTTGCGTTGCAGCACGAAGCTGCCGAACGCCATCGTGATATTATCGACGCAGATCGCCGCCGCGTGGTCCGCCATTTCCACCAACCCCGTCAGACGCCGAGTATGTTGGTGATCACCGCGAACACCATGTTGGCGACAATCACGGCAATGATCGACTGCACCACCGCCGAGGTTGCCGCGGCACCAACCGCTGCCGCGCTGCGACCGCATTTGATGCCGCAGTAACAGCCGAAGAAGGCAACAAGGGCGCCGAAGACCACCGATTTGGTCAGTCCGACACCGATATCGACCAGATCGATGGCGCCGGCCGTCTGGTGAAAATAGGCAAAGCCGGTGACGTTTAGCGTTCCCAGCACCACCCCGGCGCCGCCCAGCATGCTGAACAGGCTGGCGTAGAAGAACAGCAGCGGCATCATCAGCACCAGGGCGACGATGCGAGGAATGACGAGGAAATCAATCGGCGGGATGCCGAGCGTCTGCAACGCGTCGACCTCTTCATTGACCTGCATCGTACCGATCCGTGCGGCGAACGCCGCCCCGGTTCGCCGGCCATGACAAAGGCGGTCATCGTCGGTGCCATTTCGCGCACCGTCGATAACGCCACCAGATCGGCCACGAAGATTTCGGCGCCGAACCGTGCCAACTGGATGGCACCGACGAAGGCAGTACTCATGCCGGTGAGCAGGCTGATCAGGCATACGATCCAAGACGCCTCTGCGCCGCACTCCTGCAGCAGTTGCCACAGATCGGCGCGTCGCAGTCGCGTCCGGCCGGTGAAGAGGCGACCGAAACCGAGCGCCACCTGCCCAAGAAAATCGACCGTATCGCGAACGCCGGCGATCATCCCCAGCCAGCCGGCACCCAGGCGCTGCAGCAGTGGTGGACGCTCGTTCGTCCGGCGGGCGCCTTTTTTTTTCCGGAACCGCGGAGGCCAGGCGCAGCAGGCGCTCAGCCCCGTCGGGCAGCGTGCCCGGATCGAAAGCAACGCTGCGCGCCTCGCATATGCGGGTGACGTTCAGCACAAAGGTCAGCAAACGGCTGTCCCATTGCCCGACATTCGCCACATCGAGCTGGACGCGCGTTGCCGCAGGCTGCTGTTGCAGCCGGCCATCGACGTCGGTCGCGGATGGCACTCGCTTCGCCAGCACCCAATCACCGCTCAGGTGCAGAGCAAGCGTACCCGCGCCGCCATCGCTGAAGGTCAGCGTCGGCTCGTCATCGCTGGCCGTCGAGTCCGTAGGCATCGTGCGCGCGTGGCCCAAAACACGTTCCTTCAGGGTTGAGCGAATTCACGGCTGCTTACCCCGCGCGCTGAGAGGACGTCAATACCCCCTCAATTTTCAGGTGCATTTCCGCAAGCGGCCGTAGACGCCGGTGGTTACGCGCCATGCGTCGCCGCGAGTGCAGCTGCCCACGGCGGCACTCGCGGTCGTGGTGGGATCGGCGAGCGGCCGGAGGATCAGTTTGCCGCGGTTGCCGCCGCTTTCAACTGCTGGGCGTCGAGCGGTACGGCACGGCGTACGGCCCCGGGCTTGCCGAGGGGGCAGCACCTNNCGCCATCGACCACCACCTCCANAGCCCCCGCGTTGCCGGTCATCAGCGTCAATCCCGGCCGATCTGGCACGGCAAAGGTTTCGCCCGCGCGCATCAGCCGCGACAGCAAGGTGGCACGCGGGGAACTGCTGCGCACTTCCACCCAGGTATCGGAGTTGGCCTTGAGGACGATCCGCGAGGGGACGTCGCCTGCNNGGCCGCCTCTCCCGCCGTGGCGGAGGGCATCGGTGTTGACGATGCGGGAGCGACGGCTGGCGGCGGCGGAGCCACGGCCGTATTCACCTCGCTCGGCGATGGCGATGGCGTTGACGATGACGTCGCGGCNGGCCACAGGCGGTGTTTCGCTGCCGCCGTACGCAGGTGGTACATCGGCAGTAGACGGGGCAGCGTTGCCCGGTTGTGCCGTGGGCAGTGCGATCGGTACATCCACACCCCGCTCGTCGCCCGGTAATATTTTGCGCAGGTGCTCCGGCAGTGGCAGTACCAACTCGGCCACGTCAAGATAGCGGTTCGACGACAGGTACCAGATGCCATAGGCAACGAGGGCAATCACCGCGCCGATCAACAGCACCGCTGCCTTGGGCGCGGTGCTCTCGGTCATCGGCGAGGGAAAGTTGAGTTTTGACTTCGGCGCCACCTGCCCGCTTTCGGCCTTGAAACGGCGGACGATTTCTTCGCCTTCGAGGCCGAGATGTTCGGCGTAGGTACGAATGAAGCCAAGCGTGTAGGCGGGACCGGGCAGGTCCGCATAGCGTGCCCCCTCGATCGCTTCCAGAAACGCCCGACGAATGCGCAGATCACGCGCCGCGTCGGCAATGGATTGGCCCAGGGACTGCCGCGCCTGGCTCAGGATCGCCCCGACGTGAGGCCCTGTGGTCCGGCCGCCCACCCCCGTATCCGCCTTCGTCCCGGCGCCAAACATGGCTTCCGTCGCTCTCCTCGTGATTTCGAACGCTTTGTCGCCACTAAACCGCTAGCACCAGGCGTGGATAACCAAGCCGATCCGGCGGGATTACCAAAGGCAAGGACTGAATTGTGAGCGATTGCGCCAGAGATGCAACCGCCAAGATGGGCGACATCCAGCGGCGCCCTTTCCTGCTGCGCTCTTTGCCGGCTGCTCGCTTTTTCCGCGCGAGCGACACGGTTCAGGTATCAAAACACGCGGCAATGCGCCACCGGGCTCGCGTCGGAGCCGATGCCCGGCGGCGCTCAGAGCGCGACGTGATGATCGCTGGCGAAGGCACGCAGGTGATCGCGTACGCTGCACTGCCCATGCGTGGTCAGCGATTCGATGTAATCGGTCACCGACTGCAGGTTGATGCTGCGAATCATCGCCTTGACCGGCCCCAAAGCCGGCGGCGCAACCGAGAGGTTGCGAAAGCCGATGCCAAGTAGCGCCATCGCATCGAGTGGCCGTCCCGCCATCTCGCCACACAGGCTGATCGAGACATTGGCACGCGCGCACTCGCCAAGGATGATCTTCAGCAGNNGCGAAAAGGTGACCGGTGACAGCACGTCATAGCGTTCGGAAATGCGGTAATTGCCGCGGTCACTGGCAAACAGGAACTGAAATAGATCGTTGGTGCC
Organism: Defluviicoccus vanus; assembly: GCF_014672695.1. Taxonomy (GTDB): domain Bacteria; phylum Pseudomonadota; class Alphaproteobacteria; order Rhodospirillales; family Defluviicoccaceae; genus Defluviicoccus; species Defluviicoccus vanus. The sequence goes on from NZ_CP053923.1 coordinate 517,652, forward strand.
GATCGACAGGAAGTCGAGTTGCGGCAGCAACTCCGGCAACTGGTAGATGAGGGCTGGCACCTCCAGCATCGCCCCGACCAGCACCCGGCGGGGCGGAACATGGCCGCTGGCACGCTGCCGGTTCACTTCGGCCATCAACAGCGCATGCGCGAAACGAAACTCGCTGACCTCGGCGATCATCGGGAACATGACGTAGAGATCTTCGTCCGCGGCCGCCTGCACCAGCGCGCGCAACTGCTGGCGCAGCATCGCCGGCCGATCCTGCGAAACACGAATAGCCCGCCAGCCCATGGCGGGGTTTTCGTCATGGCCATGATCCCAGTACGGCATGACCTTATCGCCACCGACATCGAGGGTGCGGAACACCACCGGCTTGCCGTGAGCGTAATCCAGAACCTTGCGGTAGAGGGTGCGCTGAGCAACCACGTCCGGCATGGACGAGCGAACCATGAAGGGAACTTCGGTGCGATAAAGGCCGACACCGTCCGCATCCAGTTCCGCCAGGTTCTGTACATCAAGGAGCAGGCCGGCGTTCAGGTTGAGGCTGACGCGTACGCCATCGGCGGTCGAGGGCGGCAGGCTGCGCAATGCCACATATTCCGCCTTGCGCTGATCGCGCGCGGCGACACTGCGGCGGAATAACTGGCGAACATCATCGCTCGGCCGGACCAGCACCTGCGAATGGTCGGCATCGACGACGAGGATGTCGTTTGGATCGATTCGCTGCAGGCCATCACGAACCTGGCCGACCACCGGCACATCAAGGGTGCGGGCGACAATGGCTACGTGCGCGTTGGGCGACCCTTCCTCGAGAATAACGGCGCGCAACCGTGTGTGATCAAAGTAATCGAGGAGCTGCGCCGGCCCCAGGTTGCGCGCCACGAGGACAAAATCCTCGCCGGGCGGAATATCGGGTGCGGTTTCCTCAGTGCCGAGCAGATGCTGTAGCAAGCGGTTGGCGAGGTCTTCCAGATCGTGAACCCGCTCACGCAGGTATTCGTCGGAGACCTGGCTCATCCGCGCATGAATATCATCGTTAACCCGCTGCACCGCCGCCTCGGCCGTCAGCCCGGTATTGATGGCATCGCCAATACGGCGCAGCCAACCCACGTCTTCGGCGATCATCCGGTAGGTCTCGAGAATGTCGCGCGAGGGGCCAAAATCGGCGAGACCGCTGCGACGCAGCATGTTGTCGATCTGCCCGTGCATCTCGGAAACAGCTGTCCGCAGGCGATCGTGTTCGAAGCGAATGTCTTCCGCGACCATGCGGCGGATGAGGAAGCGGTGTTTGTGAAGAACGGCGACACCAATGCCGATGCCTGCGTTGATCCGCGCCCCCTCAAGTCGCATCGGTACGATAGCGATGCCTTCGGTTGGCGTCAGTTCGCCACGACCGATCAGGTTGCCGCCGGCCACCAATTCGGCCAACACCATTGCAACGGTCTGCAGCGCCTCGATTTCTTCATCGGTGTATTGCCGGTTCACCGCAGTCTGCACCGCAAGCACACCAACGACGCGACCGCCGTGCAGGATCGGAACCCCCGCCAGCGACTTGTAGCGCTCCTCGCCGGTTTCCGGGCGGAAGGCGAAACTGGGATGGCTCGGCGCATCGGCCAGCGCCATCGGCCGCCCTTTGGCAGCGATTTCGCCCACCAAGCCCTCGCCGATGCGCAGTCGGGTACGGCGGACAGCCGCTGGATTGAGCCCTTGCGTCGCGAACAGTTCCAGCACATCGCCAGCGCGGCGGATATAGATGGAGCAAACCTCCGCCACCATGTCGGTGGCAATGATCGAGACGATCCGCGCCAGCCGGCTTTGCGCCGTTCCCTCACTCGCCATCACGTCACGGATGCGCGCCAGCAGTCGTCTGAGGACGAGCACGGTCTGTCCGTATTCCATGACGCTATCCGACCTCCTGCCTCGCCTCATCGGCCAGCGCCGTCAGCGCCTGGCCGACCAACTCGCGAAGTATATCGGCGGTCGGCTGTTCACGTAGCACCATCCCGACACTCTGGCCTGCCATCACCGAGCCGTTCTCCACGTCGCCGTCTACCACCGCGCGCCGGAGCGCACCGGCCCAGAACAATTCGATCTCCAGTTGCGCCTGCTCCTGGCTCAACTCGCCACACCGATACCGGGCAGCAATCTCGCGTTGCGCCGCATTGAATCGGTTGGTGCCGTTGTTCACCAAGGCACGAACCGGAATGACCGGCAGATCCGGATCGATTTGTACCGTGACCACCGCATCGCGGGCACTGGCGCGGATAAACGCCTGCTTGAAGGCGGCGTGAGCGATCGACTCTGCGGCGCAGACGAAGCGAGTCCCCAGCTGACATCCGGAAGCGCCCATCCGCAAATAGGAGACAATCGCCTCACCACGACCGATCCCACCGGCGACGAAAACCGGCACGTCGCGCACCTGCGGCAGGATCTCCTGCGCCAGGACGCTCGTCGCCACTGGTCCGATGTGCCCCCNCGCCTCCGCGCCTTCGATGATCAATGCATCGACGCCATTGCGTACCAGCCGCTTGGCCAGAGCCAGCGAGGGCGCGAAGCAGAGCACTTTGCATCCGCCTTCCTTCAGCAATTTGATCATCGGCGCAGGGGGAACCCCGCCGCCAAGGACCACGTGGCCGACACGAAGATCGAGGCACACACGAGCGAGAGCATCCAACTGTGGATGCATGGTAATCAGGTTCACGCCAAAGGGCTGTGACGTCTGTTGCTGGGTCGCACGAATTTCATCGGCCAGGGCTTCGGGTCCCAGCGAGCCGCCGGCAATCACGCCAAAGCCGCCGGCGTTGGAAATCGCCGCCACCAGGCGGTGCTCCGAGACCCATGACATGGCGCCGCCGAGTATTGCCCAGCGGCAGCCGAGAAAGGCACAGCCCCTTTGCCACAGCCATGCAGCTTGGCTTCTGCGGTTAAAGGTCCATCCATCTGTTTAGTGGGCGTCGAGCCTGTACGCGGTATGGAGTGCACGAACGGCTAATTCCGTATATGCCTCGTCGATGAGCACGCTGACCTTGATCTCTGACGTTGATATGACCTGGATGTTTATGCCCTTTTCAGCGAGAGTATGAAACATTTTCGAGGCGATGCCTGCATGGCTTCGCATGCCGACGCCGATGACCGATACTTTTACCACGTTTGGATCTGAAAGCAGGCGGGCGTAGGTAATCGTTTCACGACTCGCCTCGATCACCGCCCGCGCCCGCTCCAAATCCGACTTGGAGACGGTGAAGGTGATGTCGGTCGTATCGCCTTCGGCAGAAATGTTCTGCACGATCATATCCACATTGATGCTGGCGTCGGCGAGCGGACCGAAGATCCCGGCGGCGATGCCCGGTCGATCTGCAACCCTCAAAAGGGTTATTTTAGCCTCATCACGGCTGTACGTCACACCGCTAACAAGTTCATGTTCCAAAATTTCGTCCTCCCCAACGACGAAAGTTCCCGGGCTGTCATCGAAACTCGACAGCACCTGCATCCTAACGCCGTACTTCATTGCCAGTTCAACGGCACGGGTTTGCAATACCTTGGCACCCACCGAGGCCATCTCCAGCATTTCCTCGAAGGTAATCTTTTCCAACTTGCGCGCCCGGCTGACGATGCGCGGGTCGGTGGTGTAAACACCGTCCACGTCGGTGTAGATGTCGCAGCGGTCCGCCTGCAGTGCCGCCGCGATCGCCACCGCCGTTGTATCGGATCCACCTCGGCCGAGCGTCGTTAGCCGATTGTCACTGCCAATACCTTGGAAACCGGCGATGACCGGCACTTCGCCCTGACGCAGCCGCTGATCGAGCGCTTCCCGGTCGATGCCGCTGATCCGCGCCTTGCCGTGGGCGCTGTCGGTATGCAATTGGATCTGCCAGCCAAGCCAGGAACGCGCCGGAACCCCCAGTTCCTGGAGAGCGATCGCGGTGAGCCCGGCGGTCACCTGCTCACCGGTGGCAACGATGGTGTCGTACTCGCGCGCATCGTGCAGCGGCGCCATCTTGACGCAATAGTCAACAAGCTGATTGGTGACACCGGCCATTGCCGAAACGACCACGACGACTTCCTCGCCGGCGTCGTGTGCGTGTTTTACCCGCGCGGCTACAGAGCGGATTCGCTCCAGATCAGCGACCGATGTCCCACCAAATTTCTTCACCACTCGCGTCATGCCGAGATGCTCACCTGCGATTACCGGACGTGCGAAGCCACTCGCCCCAGGTTCGTAGGATCGACGGCATCCGCGCCACGCACGAGCCAGCCAATGCCCGTACACGGCACGACCGGTTGCGACTGGCCGAGCATTGCCTACATACTGACCGGCGGGCGGGCGTGCAAGAGTGCGGCGCCAAGCGCCCGCATTGCCTGCCGACGATAAACCATCCCGCGATAAACCATTGGTCCGGTCTGTCATGCCTCTCACCCAAACCGCTGCCGCGGCGGCCCCTGCCGTCTCCACCGTCGCAACCGATGAAATCGATCGGTTCCGTCGCCTCGCCGCTGAATGGTGGGATCCAGAGGGAATGTATCGCGCCTTGCATCGGCTCAATCCGGTGCGGACGGCCTACATCCGTGATCGCCTCGTCGACCATTTCGGGCTCGATCCGGCCAGCGAGCAGCCGCTGGCCGGGCTCGCGGTAATCGACATTGGCTGTGGTGGCGGGCTGCTCAGCGAATCGCTCGCCCGCTTCGGTGCCAGTGTCGTCGCCATCGATGCCGAGGCAGAATCAGTGCGAGTCGCCGAGACGCACGCGCACGACCAGGGCCTCCGCATCGCCTACCGCTGTGCCGCAGCCGAAGATCTGGTGCGTGAAGGGCTTCGGTTCGACGCCGTCGTGACCATGGAAGTCATCGAGCACGTCGCCGATATGCCGGCCTTCGTACATGCCGCCGGCCAACTGCTGCGACCGAACGGTGCACTCATTGTCGCGACGTTGAATCGAACGATCAAGTCCTTGGCCCTGGCGAAGGTCGCTGCCGAGTATGTGCTGCGCTGGGTACCCCCCGGCACCCATGACTGGCGCAAATTTGTCCGACCGTCCGAACTGGCCGCACGCCTGCGCGCGGAAGGCCTGCACTTGGCTGACCTCAAGGGCTTCCACTACGATGTGGGCAGGGATGAATGGTCGCTCGGTCGCGACCTTGGCATGAACTACGTCGCATTCGCGACGGGAGGGGCATGAACTACGTCGCACTCGCGACGGGAGGGGCATGAACTACGTCGCGTTCGTCACGGAAAGACGTTAGCCGGACACCGGCGCCAGCGCCGTTCAGCCGTTGCGGCGGGTAAACCAAGGCAGAGGCTGCACCGTAATTCCCTCTTCGCCGAGCGCTGCCGCTTCTTCGGCGCTCGCCTCGCCGTAGATGTCGCGGGCAACCTGCTCACCGTAGTGAATGCGCCTCGCCTCTTCGGGAACCGCTCCCCACGTAGTCACAGGACGTCTCGACATGATTGCGCAGCTGGTGGAGTGCTTGCGCGAATTCGGCCGGGACGGGTAGCGCCGCCGGCTTGGACTCGTCGCCGGCCTGCGCTTCCTCGCCGTCCGACCGCCGGCGTGATTGCGCCACGTGCATCGCCGTCGGCGCCTTGACCACGTCGGCATCCGAGCACACCGGACAGCGAATGGTCGACGCGCTGCGCTGTTCATCGAACGCGGCGCCGTCACGGAACCACGCCTCAAAGCGGTGTCCGGATGCGCAGAAAAGGTCGAAAACGATCATTACCTAGGCGGCCCTGGAGACGAGTGGGTGAGCCGTAGCGGTTGCAGCCGCTGGGTTACGAGACAGATCCCGACCCCGGCGGATGATTTAGTGGCTGACGAACGACGCGTCCAGATCGATCGGCGCCAGGCTGCTATGTCGCAGTCGCTATCTTCGTGCAGCATCTTGATTCGAATTGCTTCCGGCGCGGCACAACCCGGACGTCTCGCCTACGGCTATTCCGTCGCGCTGCCCAAGCCCTCTATACTGCAAGGGCAATAGAAGGGCGTGGCGATTGGCCGCCGCCCGAGGTGCTGGCATTCGTGCATAAGGGAGATGGGCCTTGGAGAAAGTCACCAGAGAAGCGGTGCTGCGGTATCACTCCGAGGGTCGCAAGGGGAAGATCGAGGTTGTTCCCTCGAAACCGAGCCTGACGCAGTACGACCTCAGCCTCGCCTATTCGCCGGGTGTCGCCATCCCGGTGCAGGAAATTGCCGAAAACCCGGAGAATGCCTACGAATATACGGCGAAGGGCAACCTCGTTGGGGTCATCTCCAACGGCACCGCCATCCTCGGCCTCGGCAACCTCGGGCCACTCGCCGGTAAGCCGGTGATGGAGGGCAAAGGGCTGTTGTTCAAGCGCTTCGCTGATATCGACGTCTTCGACATCGAGATCGACGCCTACGATCCGGACGAGGTTATCAACATCGTCCGCGCCCTGGCGCCCACCTTCGGCGGCATCAACCTTGAGGACATCAAGGCACCTGAGTGCTTCGCGATCGAGACGCGGCTGCGCGAACTGCTCGATATCCCGGTGTTCCACGACGACCAGCACGGCACCGCGATCATCCTCGTTGCGGCGATGCTAAACGCGCTGGAACTGACCAACCGCAAGCCACACGAGATCCGGGTGGTGTTCAGCGGCGCCGGTGCCGCCGGCATCGGCTGTGCCGAGCTCTTGGTGCGCACCGGGGTGCCGCGCGAGCACATCACCATGTGCGACAAGGACGGTGTCGTCTACAAAGGTCGCGAGGTGGGGATGAACCCCTACCTGGAGCGCTTCGCCCAGGAGACCGATGCGCGCACCCTCGCCGATGCGATCAAGGACGCCGACCTGTTCATCGGCGTCTCGGTCGGCGGCGTGCTCACCCGCGAGATGGTGCGGACGATGGCCGAGCGGCCGATCATCTTCGCCATGGCCAATCCCGATCCGGAAATTACCTACGAGGACGCCAAGGCGGCGCGCCCCGATTGCATCGTCGCCACCGGGCGCAGCGACTATCCCAACCAGGTCAACAACGTGCTCTGCTTCCCGTTTATCTTCCGCGGCGCCCTTGACGTGCGCGCCCGGCAGATCACCGACGGAATGAAGCTCGCCGCGGCACGGGCGCTGGCGGCACTTGCCCATTCCGACGTGCCGGATTCGGTGCTCAAAGCCTATGGCGTCGACAGCATGCTGTTCGGCCCCGACTATATCATTCCGAAGCCGATCGACCCGCGGGTGCTGCTCTGGGTGGCGCCGGCGGTGGCCCAGGCCGCGATGGCTGAAGGCGTCGCCCGCCGCTCGGTCGACACGACGACCTATCGCGAAGAGCTAGAAAGCCGGCTCGGCAAGGACTGGGCGTTGATGCGGACGATCTTCAACAAGGCGCGCAGTGCGCCGAAACGGATCGTCTTTGCCGAAGGCGAGGAGGCGAAGATCATCCGCGCCGCCGCCGAGATCCAGGACCAAGGAATCGGTGAGCCGATCCTGCTCGGCCGTGAAAGCGTCATCATGGCGACGGTCAACGAGCTCGGCCTCGATTACCGGCCGCGGATCATCGATCCGCGCGAATCACCGCGGGGCGAGACCTACGCCAAGGTGCTGTTCCGGCGCCGGCAACGCAAAGGCATCACCCTGCCGGAAGCGCGGGAAATCGCCCGCCGGCCCAATTACTTCGGCCTGCTCGCGGTGCAGAGCGGCGACGCCGACGCGTTCATTTCCGGCCTGACCACCAACTACGTCGAAGCGTTGCAGCCGGCGTTTCAGGTCATCGGCACCCGCCCCGACGTCCGCCGCGCCGCGGCCTTGTTCATTATGGTCATCCGCGACCGGGTGTTCTTCTTCGCCGACTGTGCGGTCAACATCGCGCCATCGGCCGAGGACTTGGCCGACATCGCCGAATTGTCGGCGGAGATGGCGACCAACTTCGACATTCACACCCGCATCGCCATGCTGTCGTTCTCCAATTTCGGCAGCGTCGCCCACCCCGGCGCCCAGGCGGTGGCCCGGGCAGTCGACCTGCTGCGCAAGCGTCAGCCGCATCTGCAGGTGGACGGTGAGATGGCGGCGGATGTGGCGGTGACGCCGGAGTTCATCGACCGCCTCTATTCGTTCAGCCGCGTGCGTGACGCCAACGTCTTGATCTTCCCCGACCTGAACGCCGCCAATGCGTCATACAAGCTGATGCAGCGGCTGGGAGGTGCCGAGGCGATCGGTCCGGTGCTGCTCGGCATGGCGCGGCCGGTGCATATCCTGCTGCCGAGCGATGACGTGCGCGGCATCGTCAACATGGCGGCGATCGCTGTCGTCGACGCGCAGATGCGGGCGCTGGTCTAGCCGCAGCGGGCGAGACTTGGCCCATCGGGAAGACGGCGGCGGCGGGCCGCGACCGGACGCCGGGAATCTGTTCGCGGGCCTGCCCCGCAAGCTCGCCGGCGAGCAGTTCGTGAGACGCTGCTGCAGTTACCGGGAACGCGGATCGAGCGGATCGTCTCGACCGGGCAGACGACACCGGTCGGCGAATGGTTCGATCAATCCTGGGACGAGTGGGTACTGTTGCTGCGCGGTGGCGCCGAACTGGTGATCGAGGGCGATGCCGCGCCACGGCGGCTGCGCCCCGGTGACTGGCTGCTGCTTCCGGCGCGCACCCGCCACCGGGTGACCTGGACCGACGAGACGACGCCCACGGTCTGGCTCGCCATCCACATCGGTGAGCCCTGCTAGCCGCCGCCTGCGGCAACGCGATAGCGGCGATCGGACGCTCTCGCGTCACACAAGGTTCCCAATCCGCAAATGTCGGTTCTGACTTGCATTTCGTTCGAACTCGATCCTATATAAGGAGCATGTACATTAGCATTTTATAATTAACGAACTCCTGCCCAAGGAAGGCAATCGGTGCCGATCCCTGACCCTCCGCCTCCTTCCGCAACTCCAGCCCCCGAAGTCCCCTCGGGAGCGGTCCCTCGGCCAGAGGTCACGGCCTTCTTCGATGAAGAGACGATGACCGTCAGCTACGTGGTGCGGGATCCGGCGAGCCGCGCCTGTGCCGTCCTCGACTCGGTGCGCGACTACGATCCCGCCTCCGGGCGAACCCGTTACGCCCATGCCGATGCCCTCATCGCCTATGTCAGGCGCGACCGGTGGGTCGTCGAGTGGATTCTCGAAACCCACGTCCACGCCGACCATCTGACGGCCGCCCCCTACATCCGCAACCGCGTCGGCGGACAGACCGGCATCGGGGCTCACATCACCACGGTGCAGAAGACATTCGCCGCACTGTTCAACGCCGAGGCGTCGTTCGCCACCGATGGCCGCCAGTTCGATCAGCTATTCCAGGATGGCGAAACCTTTAGCATCGGCAACTTGCCGGTCACGGTCCTGCATACCCCCGGGCACACCCCGGCGTGCCTGACCTACCTCATCGGCGATGCGGCGTTCGTCGGCGATACCCTGTTCATGCCCGACTACGGGACCGCCCGCTGCGATTTCCCCGGCGGTGATGCCTGCCAGCTTTATCGGTCGATCCGCCGCATCCTGGCGTTGCCGCCGGCCACCCGCCTGTTCCTCTGCCACGATTACAAGGCGGAGGGGCGAAGCGAATACCGCTGGGAAACCACCGTTGCCGAACAGCAGCGCAGCAACATTCATGTCCACGATGGGATTGGCGAGGAAGAGTTCGTCCGCATGCGCACCACGCGTGATGCCGGGCTCGCCATGCCACGGCTGATCCTCCCGTCCGTGCAAATCAACATGCGCGCCGGCAACCTGCCACCGGCAGAGGAAAACGGCGTCTCCTATTTGAAGATCCCGATCGATGCGCTTTGAGCCAAGCAGGCGTGATCTTTCGGCGTTCAAGAAAGGCTGACCTTGTTTATCGCGCAAGACGCCCTGTCGATCGGCTGCGGAGCCCTCGTCGGATTTACCCTCGGCCTGATCGGTGGCGGTGGTTCGGTCCTCGCCGTGCCGCTGCTGGTTTACGTCGTCGGTACCGCCTCGCCACACATCGCCATCGGCACCAGTGCGGTCGCTGTCGCCACCAGTGCCCTGACGAACCTCGTTGGCCATGCCCGCTCGCACACGGTCAAGTGGCGTTGCGCCGCGGTCTTCGCCGTGGTCGGCGTCCTGGGCGCGGCGCTGGGGGCGGCTCTCGGCAAAATGGTCGATGGCCAGAAGCTACTGGCGCTGTTCGGCGCCTTGATGATCGTGGTCGCCCTCGCGATGCTGCGGCGCCGCAAGGATGGCGGCGATCCTGACGTGCGGCTCGCCGCGGAAAGTGCCCGTCAGTTGCTGCCGGCGCTGGTCGGCACGGCGCTGGTCGTCGGCGGCCTTTCGGGATTTTTTGGAATCGGGGGCGGCTTCCTTATCGTCCCTGGCCTCGTCGGGGCGACCAACATGCCGCTGATCAATGCGGTCGGCTCATCGCTGGTTTCGGTCTCGGCGTTTGGCCTGACAACGGCGATCAGCTATGCGCTTTCCGGCCTCGTCGACTGGCGCATTGCCGGGTTCTTCATCCTCGGCGGCATTGCCGGCGGTATCGCCGGCATCTGGTTGTCGCAACGCCTCGCCGCGCGCAAGCGAGCCCTGAGCCTCGTCTTTGCTAGTGTCGTGATGATGGTTGGCGTGTACGTGGTGATCCGCGGTGTCCTCGCCCTGGTTTAGCGCGTTCGCCGATCAGCTTGGATCGTCACTGGCGGCTAGCAGCCTGTCGGACTTGCGTCTCGGGCGTCGCCGGACCTGCGTAGGGATCGGTGCGTCGGCGCCTCTGTCAGCGCCATTTTGGGCGGTGCGGTCGCGCTGGCGCGCCTGCGGAACTGGCCGCGCAGGCTAGACGGCGCGGCTGAGGGCGAACATCCGCTTCAGGTTCCATGCCATGGTCACAAGCCTCCACTCGCCACGGGCGGCATTGAGCCCGCGCAGCAGGAACTGCCGGAACCCCAGCACGGACTTGATGATGCCAAACACTGGCTCGGGCGTCTGCTTGCGCAGGGCGTAGAGCGCGCGGCCCTGCGGCGTGCGCAGCCGATACGCCATCGCCTGAACCGGGGTGGGGTCTTCGGGCGCCGGTGGCGCCGCAGCGAAGCGCTCTTGCAGGCTGAGATGATGCGCCTCGCGACCAAGTGCGATCAGCGGTTCGATCCCGCCGGCCACACAGGCCTGCACATTCGCCTCGCTGAAGTAGCCATTGTCCGCCAACAGCATGTCCGGCCTGCCGAGCACGTCCGGCAGAGTGCCGATCTTGTCCAGCATGGGTGTAAGCTGCTGCTTGTCGTTGGGCGCCTGCACCACGTCGGCGACCACCACCAGCAGACTGCCCGCCGCCACCGCCGCCTGCGCATTGTAGCACTGCTCAAAACCGCCGCCCGCCACCGCCATGATGCGGCTTTCCTCGTCGGTCAGATTGATCTGATCCGTGGGCAGCGGCGTCGCCACCGGCGGCTTCGGCTCACGGCCCGTGGGCTTCTTGCCGGTGGCCGCTGCCTTGGCGTCCCGTGCTGCGAGTTTCGCCTGATGGTCTGCCTGCTCCCGTTCGAAGCGTTCCTTCGCGCGGGCCTCGATCTTCGCCCGGGCCTCGGCGAGCCTGGACAACCGTTCCTCACGTCGCGCCAGTTCGTCGGGGATCGACATGCCGTCAGCGATGTCCACCTGGTCCGCCGCTTCTGCCTTGGCCATGAGATCGGCCACTTCGGCCTGCAGTTGGGCCTCCAGCTTGCCCGCATGGTCATAGGACAGCGCGCTGTGCCGGCTGGCATTGGCGTGGACCTTGGTCCCGTCGAGCCCGACCGTTCCCAGCTTCAGCACGCCCATCTCGCGCGCGAGCACCAGCACCTGGACGAACAGCTTCTCGATCTGCGGCAGAAAGCGTCGGCGGAACGCGGCGATGGTGTCATGGTCCGGATGATCGTTCGCCGCGATGAAGCGGAACGCCACGCTGTCATAGGTCGCCCGCTCCAGCTTGCGGCTGGAGAACACCCCGGTGGCGTAGCCGTAGATCAGAATGCCCAGCAGAAGGCTGGGGTGGTAGGACGCTTCCCCAGAGCCACGGTAGCTGCCGGTCATCGGCCGCAGATCCAGCCCCGCGATCACCTCCACCACGAACCGCGCCAAGTGCCGCTGCGGAAGCCACTCGTCCACCGACGGCGGCATCAGAAATCCGCTGTCGCGGTCGATCGGGCGGAAGTTGCTCATGCCGAAGAGGTCCGGGCCGGGGGCGTGAATCCATGCCCGGATTCTATAACCCACAGCTCCGCCTCGCGTTAAGTCCGACAGGCTGCTAGGAAGTCGTTTCGGCATTCGGTTGGGGTGAAGCGATTGACGAAGCAGCCGAACCGGCGATCATCTCCGTCAAGCGCTTTCGGGACGGAACGGCACTGCCCTGCTCGCACTCCCACGTCCGCCAGCTGCTGACGCTGGCCGCGCTTACCCCAAACCGAACAGCGGCCAGAGGATGCATCGCACCCGCCACTGACGTGCCTGTTCAGCGCCTCGCCAAGCCCAGGTCCGCGATCCTAGCAGCCTGTCGGACTTAACGCGAGGCGGAGCTGTGGGTTATAGAATCCGGGCATGGATTCACGCCCCCGGCCCGGACCTCTTCGGCATGAGCAACTTCCGCCCGATCGACCGCGACAGCGGATTTCTGATGCCGCCGTCGGTGGACGAGTGGCTTCCGCAGCGGCACTTGGCGCGGTTCGTGGTGGAGGTGATCGCGGGGCTGGATCTGCGGCCGATGACCGGCAGCTACCGTGGCTCTGGGGAAGCGTCCTACCACCCCAGCCTTCTGCTGGGCATTCTGATCTACGGCTACGCCACCGGGGTGTTCTCCAGCCGCAAGCTGGAGCGGGCGACCTATGACAGCGTGGCGTTCCGCTTCATCGCGGCGAACGATCATCCGGACCATGACACCATCGCCGCGTTCCGCCGACGCTTTCTGCCGCAGATCGAGAAGCTGTTCGTCCAGGTGCTGGTGCTCGCGCGCGAGATGGGCGTGCTGAAGCTGGGAACGGTCGGGCTCGACGGGACCAAGGTCCACGCCAATGCCAGCCGGCACAGCGCGCTGTCCTATGACCATGCGGGCAAGCTGGAGGCCCAACTGCAGGCCGAAGTGGCCGATCTCATGGCCAAGGCAGAAGCGGCGGACCAGGTGGACATCGCTGACGGCATGTCGATCCCCGACGAACTGGCGCGACGTGAGGAACGGTTGTCCAGGCTCGCCGAGGCCCGGGCGAAGATCGAGGCCCGCGCGAAGGAACGCTTCGAACGGGAGCAGGCAGACCATCAGGCGAAACTCGCAGCACGGGACGCCAAGGCAGCGGCCACCGGCAAGAAGCCCACGGGCCGTGAGCCGAAGCCGCCGGTGGCGACGCCGCTGCCCACGGATCAGATCAATCTGACCGACGAGGAAAGCCGCATCATGGCGGTGGCGGGCGGCGGTTTTGAGCAGTGCTACAATGCGCAGGCGGCGGTGGCGGCGGGCAGTCTGCTGGTGGTGGTCGCCGACGTGGTGCAGGCGCCCAACGACAAGCAGCAGCTTACACCCATGCTGGACAAGATCGGCACTCTGCCGGACGTGCTCGGCAGGCCGGACATGCTGTTGGCGGACAATGGCTACTTCAGCGAGGCGAATGTGCAGGCCTGTGTGGCCGGCGGGATCGAACCGCTGATCGCACTTGGTCGCGAGGCGCATCATCTCAGCCTGCAAGAGCGCTTCGCTGCGGCGCCACCGGCGCCCGAAGACCCCACCCCGGTTCAGGCGATGGCGTATCGGCTGCGCACGCCGCAGGGCCGCGCGCTCTACGCCCTGCGCAAGCAGACGCCCGAGCCAGTGTTTGGCATCATCAAGTCCGTGCTGGGGTTCCGGCAGTTCCTGCTGCGCGGGCTCAATGCCGCCCGTGGCGAGTGGAGGCTTGTGACCATGGCATGGAACCTGAAGCGGATGTTCGCCCTCAGCCGCGCCGTCTAGCCTGCGCGGCCAGTTCCGCAGGCGCGCCAGCGCGACCGCACCGCCCAAAATGGCGCTGACAGAGGCGCCGACGCACCGATCCCTACGCAGGTCCGGCGACGCCCGAGACGCAAGTCCGACAGGCTGCTAGGCGGCGGCCTCTGTCGTCGGCGACGCTGTCGCGCTGGCTGAATCCTCACGCGCCGCGCGCAGGAGCCACATCCGCGCCCGTGCCGCGTCGCCGTTCTCCGCTTCTTCGAGCGTCGCCATCAGTCGGCAGACGCGCGGTGAGGCGTCCTCACCGGCGATGGATTCAAGATTGCTCCGCGCCTCGCCCCACAACTGCGCTTCCAGTGCCGCGGTAGCAACGGTGATCCGGCTCTCCGGATGGTCAGGGTTGCAGAGCTTCAACTGCTGCGCCGCCTTCACTTTCTTCAAGGCGTCGGTGCACTCTTTCGCCGTCCAATACACTTCGGCGAGTTCTGGATCGGGTTGCTTCGCCCACGTACGCTCGATGATGCCAACCGCCTTGCGGTGACGGCCCTCGGCGATGAGGAGGCGAGCGAGCCGTGCCGCCGCGCCGACGTGACCGGGATCGATATCCACCGCTTTGCGAACAATGCGCAGCGCATCTTCACCCGTGGTCTCCAAACTCTTCCGATAAAGCAGCTCGGCGCGCTCCGGCCCGGTATCTGCTGCCGACAGCACCTTCGCTGTGGTCGAGCGATCGAGAAGCTGTTCGGCCTCCGTCCAGCGCCCGGTTTCCTTGTTTAGGTCGTACAGCGTGCGGACCAGCCATTCACTCTTCGGATTGAGCTGATAGGCTTCCTCCGCAAGGCGAAGGCTCTGCTGCCAGTCCTGGCGCTTCATTGCCTGCGACAGCAGGCCTCGCAAGCCAAGAAACGCCGTCTCCGATTGCGACCGCATGGCGGTGAAAAATTTCGTCGCTGCCAGCTCATCGCCGCGCAACTGTGCCGACTGCGCCTGCAGAAGCATGGTCAGTGGCCGGTCGTCGAGCAAATGCGCCGCCCGGCGCGCCTGCTTGTCGGCAGCGTCGGCATCACCGGCGGCGACAGCGACAAGCCCGCGGCTGAGGGCTTCGAAGCCGCGGCGTTGACGGCGCTCCTGGCGCATGTCGATGAGGCTTTGCGGCGCCCGGCGGACCGCCCGCCACATGCGATACAGCAGGGCAACAACCACCAGCAAAACCAACAGCGCCAGGGCGAATACGGCAACAGAGGTGGCAATCCGATAATCGCCCCACTCAAGCAGCATCGTTCCCGGCACCGAAGCAAGCGTTCCGGCGAGGCCAGCGGCGATTGCCAACAGTGCGATCAGTGCAAACCAACGGAACATCGCCCTACCCCCGCGCCTGCGCCAGCCGCAACGCCGCCTGCTCTTGCAGCCGGGAGAGAGCTTGCATCGCCGTCAAGCGCAGGTGCGCAGCCCTCAGCCAGTCAGCCGCCGGTGCGGCAGCGGTGCCGTCCAATCGGTCGAGCAGCGAAACCGCCGCGCCCAGGTCGCCACCAGCCAATGCCGTCTCTGCTTCGGCAAGAATTGCGTCAACCCCGCCGGCATGCGCCGCGGTGTCACCGGTGACGCGCACGGTCACAAGCGAAAGCACCTTGTCGAGGGCGCGATTGTACCATTCCTCGCCGCCGGTGGTCGGTGCCGCCCGGGCAACCGCGTCAGCCACCGCGGGAAATTGTGCATGCAGCGCGGCAAACGTCGGAATGCCGTTTGCCGCATACGGTTCCAGTAGCACCAGAACCGCCGCGATCTCGCGATCGTCGCCGGCAACGGATCGGACAGCGGCAAGTGGCCGCGCGTACGGCAGACCATTGTCCACCGCCTGCGCCAACTGGTTGGTGGCAAGAATGGTTGCGTTGAGCCCGGAGAACCCGTCACGCAGCGCCACCGCCCGCTTGCTGAGGTCGCCGAATTCCCGCTGGAGCTGAGAAATATCGGCGGATGTTCTCTCGATGCGCGTCACCCGTTCGGCAAGGAGGTTGACGGCCGCTGCNNCAGATCCTTGGTGGAGGCGGAGTCACTGCTCAGCTTGTCGACGGACTGCGTCAGCTGGGTGACGCTCGCTTCCATCGTCGTCAGGCGGTCGCTCAGGCCCACCATCTGCGCTGCCAGCGCGTCGCTGGCCGCCGCTGCATTCGGCGCGCTCGCCATTTGGCCAGCCGCCGGAGTCGCNCGTTCCCGTCTCTTGCGCATCGATGCCGACCATCGGGCCGACGAGTGGCAGCCAGTGATCTCGGGTAACGTAAGCGCCACCACCGAGGAGCGCCAGGACAGCGACAACGCCCACCGCAGTGCCGACGCCAGCTGCCGATTTTGGCGGTGGCGCGTTCCGTTCAACCGGGGCGGCCTCAGCCGCTGCCGTTGCCGGCTTCGCCAACTGCTCATCCGTCGCCGTCGGTGCAGAGGGGTCTGCAGTCGAACGCGTTTCGGACGTGCGGTTGGTATCGTTTGTTTCTTCGCTCATGAGTCCTCCCCGGGCTTCGGCCAACCGTCCCTCGCGGCCGCGGACCATATCAGGGAACCGACCCTGGTGGGGAGCGGGAATCGGTGGAACCTTGCGCTCCCCAATCATCATCAGNNCCGTTTCAATGCCCGCAGCACGGCAGGAGGCGAGAATGGTTTCCACCAGATCGGCCTGTGTGGGTCGACTTGCCACCAACGTATCACGCCAAGCGAGCCGGGTAGCAGTGGCGGTCACCGCCGGGCTGAGAGCAAAGCAGACAATCGACTGCAAGGCGGCGGCGAGATCCGCGGCATCCACCAGGCGGGTAAATGTCCCGGCGGTGCGCGGCGAGAACAGCACCACCCCATCTACCTGTCGCGCGCGCAGGTGGCTTATCGTCGCCTCGCTGAGCGCGGTGGCCACATGCGCTTCATAGAGGACCGCCCGTCGATAGGCGAAGCCGGCGCGCGCCAGTTGCCCGGCAAGATCACCGGCAACGTGACTCGCCGCCGCGTGCAGCAGGGTGCCAGCGGCCGGATCGAGACGTCCGATCACCAGTCGCGCCAGCGCTTCCACATCACCTGTGGCGCTCATCACGTGAACAAAGCCCTCGGCAATCGCCGTACGCGCTGTCGCGTCACCCACGGCAAACAGGGGCAGATCACGACGCCGGCTGCGCCGAATCAGGGCACGAACACCGTTGGCGCTGGTGGCAAGCAACGCCTGCACGTCGGTCAAATCAAGCGGCGGACCAGCGCGGTAGTCGATGGTCAACAGCGGATCAATCAGGATCTCTACGCCGTGCTCGACGAGGAGCCCCGCCAGCGCTTCGGCGTCTTCACGTGGCCGGGTTATCAAGAGACGCATGGACGGACGGCCCCCTCGTGGTTGTTCAGTGCTCGGGGGTGAAAAAGCCGGGGCCAGCCGCGGCCTTCAGCTCCGCCCCAAGGTCCGCGCCCAATCGCCGCGCATCTGCCATACCGCCACGCCGCTCGCCGGCCACCAGCTGGCTGCCGTCCTCGCGCGCCACGAGGCCACGCAGCCAGAGGCCGCCAAGGCCGTCGATCTCCGCCAGTCCGCCGATTGGCGTGCGGCAGGACCCATCGAGCACATCGAGCATTGCCCGTTCCGCCGACACCGCGTCGCAGGTTGCCGGATCGTCGATGGCGGCGAGGAGTTGCCGGCAAACGCCGTCCTCAGCACGACAGGTAATTCCGACGGCGCCCTGCCCCACGGCCGGCAGCAGCTCATCGGGGGCAAGCACCGCCGTCGCCCGATGAGCAAGGCCAAGGCGCTTTAAGCCGGCAAGTGCAAGTAACGTGGCATCCGCCTCGCCCGCCGCCACTTTCGCCAGTCGCGTCTCCACATTGCCGCGAAAGGACGTCACCCGCACGTCGGGACGTCGCCAGCGCACCTGCGCCTGTCGTCGCAACGATGCCGTGCCGATGACCGCACCGGCTGGTAGCGCTCCCAGCGAAGTCGCCGCGCGGGCGATGAGCACGTCGCNGCGCGGATCTTCCCGCGGCAAGAACGCCGCCAGTTCGATCCCGGCCGGCAACCAGGTGGGGATATCCTTGACCGAGTGGACGGCAAGGTCGATCTGACCGGCGAGCATCGCTTCGTCAAGCTCACGGGTGAACAGGCCCTTGCCACCCAAGTCGGCAAGCGGTCGATCCTGCACCCGGTCGCCGGTGGTTCGGATCAGGATTACCTCCAGCGCCCCTTTCGCGGCGAGGCCAGCGTGGCGCGCGATCAGCCGCTCACGAACAGCTTCCGTTTGCACACGGGCAAGTGGGCTGGCACGAGTGCCGATGCGGATGGGGAATCGGGGCATTTGGCGGAGCAACGTATTGTCGATGACATCTGCCGGCTATTGTGTCCCTTCAAGGCAGGAAAAGGCGAGAGCGATGTTGGTGCTCGGGATCGAAACCAGCTGCGACGAGACGGCGGCGGCAGTGGTGAGCGACGATCGTCGTATCCTGTCCGACGTGGTGCGGGCGCAGATCGAAGAGCACCGGCCCTGGGGTGGGGTCGTTCCAGAGGTAGCGGCGCGGGCGCATTTACAGGTTCTCGACCACGTCGTCGCCCGGGCAATGGCCGAGGCAGGAACCGAATTTAGCCAGCTCGCCGCCGTTGCTGTCACCGGCGGTCCAGGGCTGATAGGCGGTGTCATCGTCGGCGTGATGACGGCAAAGGCGATCGCCGCCGTGCATTCGTTGCCGTTTCTGGCCGTCAACCACCTCGAAGGCCACGCGTTGACCGCGCGGCTGACCGATCGGGTGGCATTTCCCTACCTCTTGCTGTTGATGTCCGGCGGACACTGCCAGTTGCTGATCGTTGATGGCGTCGGGCGCTACCAACGCCTCGGCACCACGATCGACGATGCCTTGGGCGAAGCCTTCGATAAGGCCGCGAAGCTGATGGGACTGGGCTACCCGGGCGGTCCGGCCCTGGAACAAGCCGCGCTGCGCGGTGATCCGCGGCGCTTCGCCCTGCCACGGCCGATGCTCGGCCGACCCGATTGCCATTTTTCCTTTTCCGGCCTGAAAACAGCGGTGAAGCTGGCGTGGGAACGACTGCCGGCGGAGGCACGCTCACCACAGGCGGTTGCCGATCTTGCTGCGTCATTCCAGGCGGCAGCGGCCGATGTCCTCGCCGATCGTGTGGTACGGGCCATCCACCGCTTCCGCCAGTGCGCGCCCGAGGGCCGGCCGCTCGTCATTGCCGGCGGCGTCGCCGCCAACCAAGTTTTAAGGTCACGCCTCGCCCGCGTCGCCGAAGGCGAAGGAATGTCCCTGGTCGCACCGCCGCTGCGCCTGTGCACCGACAACGGGGCAATGATTGCCTGGGCAGGACTGGAGCGTCTCCAGCTTGGTCTTAGCGACGGACTGGATTTTGCGCCGCGTCCGCGTTGGCCACTCGATCCGAGCGCAGCGGCGGTACACTATGCCGGGGTGAAGGCCTGAGCTGAGNNCTCTCGCCCTCGAAACACTGTGCGACACGGACGGCCGTTGTCGTCGTCGCTGACTGCGGGCATAAGGAAAGGCATGCAACAGATCGGAATCCTCGGTGCTGGAGCTTGGGGGACAGCGCTTGCTGCCGTCGCCGCGCGTGCGGGCCGGCAGGTCGTCCTGCAGGTGCACGAACCGGACGTGGCCGAGAGCATGTCCCGCGACCGGGAAAACCACGCGTTCCTGCCGGGCGTCAGTCTCGACCCTTCAATCCGCATCACCACCGATCTGGTGGAGGCGGTGAATGCCGACGCTGTGCTGGTGACGGTGCCGGCGCAGTATCTTCGCCAAGTCTTGCGACGCGCCGCAGCCAACTGGCCCCCCGGCACGCCAGCGGTGATCTGTGCCAAGGGTGTCGAGCACGGAACCTGTGCGTTGATGAGTGACGTGGTAGGAGCGACCCTGCCGGATGCGCCGATTGCCGTGCTGTCCGGCCCCAGCTTCGCCATCGAGGTGGCGCGCGATCTGCCGACCGCAGTGACGCTGGCATCTGCCGACGCCAAGCTGCGCGAGGCACTGCCGGTGGCGCTCGGCACCCGCTCCTTTCGCATCTATTCCTCCGAGGACCTCATCGGTGCGGAAGTGGGCGGCGCCTTGAAGAACGTCATCGCCATCGCCGCCGGCGTCGTGCACGGGCGCCAGATGGGTGACAATGCGCGGGCAGCACTGATCACCCGCGGACTGGCGGAAATGGCCCGTCTCGGCGTCGCCTTGGGGGCCAAACCGGAAACCTTGATGGGTCTGTCGGGTCTGGGCGACCTGATGCTGACCTGCAGCGCCATGCAATCGCGGAACTTTTCTCTCGGGGCGGCGCTCGGCGAGGGCCAGCCGCTGGCAACGGTGTTGGCGAGCAGAACCTCCGTCGCCGAAGGCGTGTTCAGTGCTGCCGCGGTCACCGAACTGGCGCGCCGGCATGGCGTCACCATGCCCATCGCCTCGGCGGTCGACGCGGTGGTCAATGCCGGCGCATCCGTCGACGCCACCATCGAAAGCCTGCTCACCNNCGGCCGCTGCGCGCCGAAGGCTGGGCCGAATGAGGCGACATCGAGCGGACAGGCGCGACGAAAAAGCGATCAACAGGCGCGGGAGGACTGACGAATGCTGTTTGTGATCATCTGCACCGACAAACCTGAGCACCTTTCGGTGCGGCAGCAAAACCGGCCGGCACACTTGGCTTACCTCAGTCAGTTCGAGGACACGCTGTTTGCAGCCGGCCCCACCTTCGCTGCCGACGGGACGACGATGAACGGCAGTGTGTTGATTCTCGATTTCGCCGACCTGAGGAAGGCCGAGGCCTTCGCCGCTGGCGATCCCTATGCCAAGGCCGGTCTGTTCGCCAGCGTAGATATCCGCCCGTGGAAGAAGGTGTTGCCGGCGTAAGTAGCCGGTCTTACAGGAGCACCCTCCATGCCGCATTGGCTGGTCAAGTCGGAACCGTCGTCGTGGTCGTGGGAGCAGCAGCTGGCGGCGGGAACAACCCACTGGGACGGCGTGCGCAACCATCAGGCGGCGAATAACCTGAAGGCGATGCAGCTCGGTGACTGCGCTTTCTTTTACCATTCCGGCGACGAGCGACGAATCGTTGGCCTCGTCGAGGTTGTGCGCACATACTATCCAGACCCAAGCGACGCCAGCGGCCGGTTTGGCATGGTCGACATGCGTACCGTGCGCCCGCTGCCGCAGCCGGTGACACTGGCACAGATCAAGTCCGATGAGCGGTTGCAGACTCTCGCCCTGGTCCGCCAGTCGCGCCTGTCGGTGATGCCGATTGACGACGCGGCGTGGGCGCTGTTGACTGCCATGGGCGGTGTCACGGCGTAGCGTGCGGCGGCATCATGCCCGAGCAAGTGATCGGCCAACGCAGTGCGATTGCCAACGGCGGCTCGGCAGCACTGTTTCTCACACGACCGGACGAGCTCCTGCCGCTGATGGCCGTGCGCCTGGACGAGCGCGTTTTCGTCTATGTCAATTCCTGCCCGCACCTCGGCTGGCCGCTCGACTTCGAACCTGGACAATTTCTGAGCCACGATCGCCGCTACATTCCTTTGCAGCGGCCACGGCGCATTGTTTCGCATCGAGGACGGGCGGTGCATCCGTGGCCCCTGCGCTGGTGCAGCCTTGACCCTTCTCCCGGTGCGTATCGAAGGAGACGACATCGTTGTTGCGGACGAAGCTGCGGGCGAAACCACAACGATGGCTTCGCCAGCACCGCCGGCGACCGCGGTGGGGAGTAACTGTGGGGGGGAACTCCCCGACCGGGGAACTCGCTGCGCTGCCCCTTGTGTCACTCGCGCGATTTGCGATACAACCCGGCGACTTGTTCGATGCGATCCGGCCTGGTGTGGTTTCGCCACACCCAAATAAAAATATAGAAGCTGCTGGCCCAATCCCAGGGAGGACGTAAAATAGCATGACTGAAGATAACGTATTTCCCGTGCCCGAGGCACTTGCCAAGACGGCATGGTATGACAATGAAAAGTATCTCAAGGATTACAAACAATCGATCGATGATCCTGCAGCCTTCTGGGGCGAGCATGGCAAGCGAATTCACTGGTTCAAGCCTTATACCCAGATCAAGGATGTCAGCCTGAAGGCTCCCGACGTCCATATCCGCTGGTTTCATGACGGCACCACCAATGTCGCCTACAATTGCCTCGACCGCCATCTGGCGACGCGTGGCAACCAGACAGCGTTGATCTGGGAAGGCGATAATCCGGCCGAGAGCAAGAGCATCACCTACGCCGAATTGCATCAGCAGGTATGCAAGTTCGCCAACGTCTTGAAGTCGCTGGGCGTCAAGAAGGGTGATCGGGTTACCATCTACCTGCCGATGATNTCTGAGCTGCCCATTACCATGCTGGCCTGCGCCCGCATCGGTGCCATCCATTCGATCGTCTTTGGCGGCTTTTCCCCGGATTCGCTGAGCAATCGCATCGAGGATTGTGACGGTTCGGTCGTCGTGACCGCCGATGAGGGCTTGCGCGGCGGTCGCCCGGTGGCACTGAAAGCAAATGTCGACGAAGCCCTGAAGATCTGCCCGAAGGTCACCAAGTGCGTCGTCGTCAAGCGCACCGGCGGCAAGGTCAACTGGACCGACGGCCGCGATGTGTGGTGGGACGACCTGATGGCCAAGGCATCGACCGACTGCCCGGCCGAGGAGATGAACGCCGAAGACCCACTGTTCATCCTTTACACCTCCGGCTCAACGGGCAAGCCGAAAGGGGTGCTGCACACAACCGGCGGCTATCTCGTCTACGCATCGATGACGCACCAGTACGTCTTCGACTATAAGGACGGCGAAGTTTATTGGTGCACCGCCGACATTGGCTGGGTTACGGGGCACAGCTACATCGTCTACGGCCCGCTCGCCAACGGCGCCATCAGTGTGATGTTTGAAGGCGTGCCCAACTATCCCGACACGTCACGTTTCTGGCAGGTGGTGGACAAGCACAACGTCTCGATCTTCTACACCGCACCCACCGCGATCCGGGCTCTGATGCGCGAGGGCGAAGCCCCGGTGAAGAAGGCGTCGCGGAAATCGCTGCGCATCCTCGGCAGCGTCGGCGAGCCGATCAATCCGGAAGCCTGGATGTGGTACTACAACGTTGTCGGCGAAGCGCGCTGCCCGATCGTCGATACTTGGTGGCAGACGGAAACCGGCGGCATCCTGATCACNCCCTTGCCGGGTGCCACAGCGCTGAAACCAGGCTCGGCAACGCGCCCCTTCTTCGGCGTCAAGCCGGAAGTGGTGGACGCCGACGGCAAGATCCTGGAAGGCGCCTGCACGGGCAATCTTTGCCTCGCCGACGCTTGGCCGGGAATGATGCGGACGGTGTACGGCGACCACGACCGCTTCATCCAGACCTATTTCTCAACCTATGCCGGCAAGTACTTCACCGGCGATGGCTGCCGCCGCGACGAGGACGGTTACTACTGGATCACCGGCCGCGTTGACGACGTCATCAACGTCTCCGGTCACCGGCTCGGTACCGCCGAGGTGGAGAGCGCGCTGGTTGCCCATCCGAAGGTGGCAGAAGCTGCTGTCGTCGGCTACCCGCACGATATCAAGGGCCAGGGCATCTACGCCTACGTCACTCTCAACATGGGTGAGAAGCAGACGGAAGAGCTGCGCAAGGAGCTTGTCTCCTGGGTTCGCAAGGAAATCGGGCCGATCGCCTCACCGGACGTGATCCAGTGGGCACCCGCACTGCCGAAGACCAGATCCGGTAAGATCATGCGCCGCATTCTGCGCAAGATCGCCGAGAACGACTTCGGGGCGTTGGGCGACACCTCGACTTTGGCTGATCCGACGGTGGTGCAGGACCTGATCGAGCACCGCTCCGGCCTGTAAGACCAGCTCAGGTCATTCCAGAGCGACAGCTACACTCGGGCGGGCCAAAAGGCCCGCCCGTTTCGTTAGCGTCCAGGTGGGTGCTAAAGTAGAAAGTCTGCCGCGGTCCATTGGCTGGGCAGACTGGCGCCGTCGTGAACGAGAATCTCCATTTCGGCACCGCCGGCCCCGACCGTGTTGATCTGAACGAGGGTATCGGTTCCGCTGGCAACGACTCGTACTTGGCCGGCCGCGCTGAACGCCGCCGTGCCAATGAATGACAACACGCCGGCATACACATCAATCAGGTCGATCCGATCGCCGAGGGCGGCACCGACACTGGCGAACGCACTGATTTCATCACGGGCAAGGACGCCTGGACCGGATTCGCTGGTCGCATTGTATTCGAAAATGTCGTTTCCACTCCCTCCCGCAAGAGTGTCGGCCCCGGCGCCACCGATCAGTCGATCCGCGTCGTCGCCAGCGTCAAGACGATCGTTGCCAGCACCGCCCTGCAAATTATCTGCCCCCAGAGCGCCGCTCATGGTGTCGTTGCCGCCATTGCCAATCAGGGTGTCATTCCCGCCGACGCCATTTATGATGTTTGCCGCATCGTTGCCGGTGATCAGATTGGCAAGATCGTTGCCGTTGGCGTTGATCGCCGCCGTACCGGTCAGCGTCAGATTCTCGAGGTATTGTCCAAGCTTGTAGTTCACCGAGCTTTGCACCCGATCGAAGCCGTCATCGGGGCTATACTCGATAATGAGATCGCCGATATTATCGACGTAGTAAAGATCGTTGCCGATGTTACCGATCATCGTGTCGGCGCCAGTGCCGCCGTAAAGCGTGTCGTTGCCGCTCCCACCATCCATGTAATCGTTGCCAGAGCCACCATTCACCGAGTCGTTATCGCCGCCTACCTGAATGTAGTCATTGCCGGCACCCGCGTTTATGGTGTCGTTACCACTTGCTGCATCAATGCTATCATCGCCACCACCAGCATTGATCAGATCGCTAAACTGGGTTGGTGAGCCGATCACACCGCTGCTGACAAAACCGACATAGATTGTATCAGCACCTGAAGTCCCTGTAACTGTCGCCACGTAGGTATATCCCTGTCCAATAGTCGCTAATTTTGTTCGAGGGCTGTGGATACTGCTAGAATATGCGTAATGCGTCGCCCGATACCGACTCACTGTCGTTTTACTTATCTATTCATCTCACTTGCGGGCACCTGCCGTCGCACCACACGACGAATTATGTCGGATCCGCGCGACGCCTGGCCAAGTATATAATCGCTTGGAAAAATAAAGGCCCCACTCGAAATTTGTATTGACATTGAAGCCACTGATGGCGGCGGCGAGGCAGTATTGCGGGGTCGAGTGGGGATGAAGGACGATCTGCTGGAACCAGCCCAAGCAGCTGTCGAGATATCGGGAAGCAATGCCGCGGCGGGCACGGAGGAAATCCTTGAGGCGGAAATCCCGGTTATTGACGGTCTGAATATGTAGTTCGCCACCGCTTCCGCCTTCTGCGCCTCGCTCAGCGGGGCAGCGGCAGCAGCAGATAACCCTCATTGACGTAGAGCGGCGGCAACGTTCGCGGCATGGAACTGGCGTCGCTGCCTTGCGGCAGAACCAGATACGCCGCGTCGATGCTGCGGGCGTAGTCGCGCCGCATCGTCGCGTCGGCATGGGCAGGCCAGATGGCCGCCCGCCGGCCGGTGAACAGCGCAATGGTGGTCGGCTCCGCGGTCAGGATCACCGCATCCTCGGCCGTACGCTGGCGGATCGCCCTGAGCAGCCCCTCCCCTTCGGGCGAAAGCATCCATGGCCGAGGCGAATCGAGCGCCACGTGACCGGCCACCAGCACACTCCCCAGCATGGCGATGATGCTCCCGGTGATCCCCGCCCCCGCCGGCCGCGAGAGGTGCCGCAGCAGCATTCGCAACCCAACCGCGGCATACAGAACGAACAAGGGATACAGCGGCAAGGCGTAGCGTGCCGGCTCCTCACGAATTGGGTAAACGACGAGGAACGCCGCATAAACGGCGGTAAACGCCTCGAAGACAGTCGGCCCGCGGCGCACCGCAGCGGCAAAGCCGATGGCGGCAGGAAACATCGACGCCGCTGCCAGCATCCATGCCAGCGGTACGATCGCCGCACCCACCGCCGCAACGCCGCGCAGCGCCCATATGCTGAATAATTCAAAGGGAATGGTGCGAAGGTACAGCCAGACGGCGCCCGGCAGCGCTGCCCAGTCGTAGGCGTGAAAGTAATCGAAATAGGTGCTGTTGCCGTGGGGAAAACTGATCTGGAGTGCGGCGACGACGCCGATGCCGATGGCGACGACGCCGATGGTGTCGATCAACGGCATCCAGCGCCGCGGACGGTGCCGTGGCATCGCGGTGGTGAGAACGACAGGTATTAACAATAGACCGATCACACGGGTCTCGACGGCGAAGCCGATGAGCGCACCCGCCGCCAGAATGCTGAGCAGGCGCCGCACCGGCGATCCGCCAGCCCGCTGCCGGATGGCCTCGCACAACCACAGCGCCGTGTAGGCCGCCAGCATGAACGGGTATTCGGAGTAGATGGCGCTGGCGAAACGCCACAGCATCGGGTTCACCCCAACGACCAGCATCACCGCCAGCGCCGCCGCGGTTGGCAGATAGCGACGAGCGATGAGGAACAGGACGATGAGAAAGAGAGCGTAGCAGAGAACGATCACCGTCTTCATCGCCAACAGATCGAGGCCATACAACCAATAGACGGGCGCCAGCAGCAAAGGCAATCCAGGTGGATAGGCGGCAGGATGGATGGCGTTAAGCGGGTTGAAGATATAGCCGGTCCGCGCGTAGGGGGCGCCATTGACGATATTGGCCGCATGCATCAGGTAGAGGGCGCTGTCCGGATCCCATTCGAGCAGCGCCGGCCGGCCAAGCACGTGGGCCAGCACGACGATCAGGGCAAGACCTGCGGCGGCAACCAGCCCCTGGCGTTCGCTGCAAAGCGGCAAGTGCGGACGATTCGGCCCACCGGTGGCAGCGGCACTGTCGCCGCCTAGGGCGGCACCACTGTTCGCAGCCTCGCCTTCTAAGCGAAACACGTGCGCTCTCCCTCGGGTTCGTACGACCTCTGATACCCAGGCAGGGTGCGGCGAAGAAACAGACGACCTTTTTTAGCCAGCCCGCACGAAAGCGCAAATCGCAAACTTGTCGTTCAACCGATGCCCGGCGAAGATGGGGCATCGTATCAACGGGCGGGGCCAAGGGAGTGGGAGAGATGGAAGGTTATTCGCTTATCGGCATTCTGATTATCGGGCTGATTGCCGGTTGGCTCGGCGGCAAAATTATGCGCGGCGGCGGCTTCGGGTTTATCGGCAACATCATCGTCGGCGTCATTGGCGCGATCATCGGCGGCTTCGTCTTCAGCAAGCTCGGCATCGCCGCAGGCGGCACCCTCGGGACGCTGCTCACCGCAACCATCGGCGCGGTGATCTTGCTGTTCGTCGTCGGCCTGATCAAGAAGGCCTGATCCACAGGGCTTCGGCCAAGCGCCATGGCCGCGCTTCGTCGCGACGGGGCCGCTGACGGCGGTGGTTGCGGATCTGTTCGCAACCACCGCGGTGCGCCGGCTGGTGGTTCAGGCGGCGCCGACGCGATAGCGGCACGGCGCGCGCCGATCGCCATCCGACGGCGTGTCTTGCCACTGCCGTCGTTGCATCGCTGCATGGCAATTTTCCATTCCTGCATTGTCATCGGCTCTTGCCCGTGTCGCCAGAGCGGGTATAGGCGCGGTACCTATAGTCTGAGCGAGGCCTCCCGTGGCGAACATGAACGGTGTTGATTTCCTCTGTGTCGCCGACGCCCGCCTGGAGTATCGCCTGCTCCCGGCGCGGGTAGCCGGCGGCCCGACCCTCGTCCTCCTACACGAAGGGCTCGGCTGCATCGATTTGTGGCGGGATTTTCCCCAACGGCTGGCCGACGCCACCGGGCTTGGTGTCTTCCTGTGGAGCCGCGCCGGCTTCGGCCGCTCGTCACCGATCACCCTGCCGCGACCGCTCGACTACCTGCAACGGGAGGCATACGCAGTGATGCCGCAGGTACTGGCAGCAGCCAACCTTGGCCCTGTCATCCTGGTCGGCCACAGTGATGGCGGAACGATTGGCCTGTTGTACGCTGGCGGACCTGCGCGTGCGCAGGTGACGGCAGTCATCACCATGGCGGCGCACGTCTTCGTCGAAGACGTGACCATCGCAGGCATCGTCGTCACCAAACGACAATTCGAGGCGGGTAACCTAGCAGCCAAGCTGCGCCGCTGGCATGGCGACAACCTCGATGGCGCCTTCTACGGCTGGTGCGATACGTGGCTCGATCCCGCTTTTCGGCAATGGAGCATTGAAGCGGACCTGGCGGCCGTGCGCGCGCCAGCGCTGGTGATTCAGGGTGCCGATGACGAATACGGGACGCCGGCGCAGGTGGACGCGATTGTCGCCGGCGTTGCAGGACCCGCCCAGCCGCTGCTGA
This sequence comes from Defluviicoccus vanus, assembly GCF_014672695.1. Taxonomy (GTDB): domain Bacteria; phylum Pseudomonadota; class Alphaproteobacteria; order Rhodospirillales; family Defluviicoccaceae; genus Defluviicoccus; species Defluviicoccus vanus. The sequence continues at coordinate 545,886 of NZ_CP053923.1, forward strand.
TGCCTGGGCTGGGCCACGCGCCGCACGCTGAAAATCCCGACGCCGTCATCGCCGCAATAGAGCATTTCCTCACGACCACTATTTGAGTAAAGAAGCAAGTCAACGAGAATGCCGGCAACGGCGCAACCTTGCAGTGAGTTAGCAGCAAGCCGGGGAGGACTTCCACGCCGATGTCATCGAATACGCGTACGTATGTGCTTGTCCACGGCGCTTTTCACGGTGGCTGGTGCTGGCGTCGTGTCGCCGACCGGCTCTGCGCCGAGGGTCACCGGGTTTTCACCCCCACCTGCACCGGCACCGGCGAGCGTCTCCACCTGTTGACCGCGCAAGGTGGATTGGAGACGGTGGTTGCCGACATCGTTAACGTGCTGATCTTCGAGGAGCTTGAGAAGGTCATCCTCGTCGGCCATAGCTTCGGCGGCGTTATCATCACGGCCGCTGCCGATTGCGAGGCGGAGCGAATCAGCCATCTGGTCTACCTTGATGGTGTCGTGCTGGAAGATGGCGAGTGTGCCCTCGATCATATTCCGGCTGGCTTGGCAGCGCAGCGGCGACTCGACGCGCGGCGAACCTCGCAGGGGCTAACGATTCCGCCGCCGTCGCCGGAGGTGTTTGGCGTCACCGACGAGGCAGACGCAGCCTGGCTGCGCCGGCGACTAACGCCACAACCGCTCGCGACCTACACCGATGCGCTCAATCTTTCGGCACCCTTCGGCAATGGCTTGCAGCGGACCTACATCGCCTGCATCAAGCCCCGCTACACGCCGCTCGCCACCAGCCATGAGCGTGCACGCAGCCAGCCGGGGTGGAATTGGCAGGAATTGCCGACAGGCCACGACGCGATGATCACCGCTCCCGACGCGGTTGCCGCGCTGCTGCTCGACCTCGCCTAACACCGTTGATCACAAGAATTAGATCACAATACGAAATAATTCTGTCACATCTGTCGCCTCGCATGGGGCAGAATGCAGCCGAATCCAAGCTGATCAGGAGCGCTGCGATGGGCGTCAGACTCAAGTTCAACATGGTCCTGTTGTCAGTATTCTGCGGCGGATTATTGTTATCGGCCTACGTCTCGCGTGCGATCCTTGAGCACAACGCCCGCGAGGATGTGATCGGCAACGCCCGGATCATGCTGGAGGCGGCGCGGGGAGCCGCCAACTACACGGTCCAGGAAATCCAACCCCTGCTTGCCAGTCAGATGCAGCAGCTGTTTCTGCCGCAGTCGGTGTCGTTTTATGCCGCAACGCAGTCGACGCAGGTGATTGGCAAGAACCTGCCGGAGTACACTTACCGCGCGGTTGCCCTCGACCCGACCAATCCGCGCGACCGGGCGATTGACTGGGAAACCGAAGTCATTCGCGAGTTCCGCTCCAATCACAAGCTCCAGGAATTGATCACTGAGCACGATGGGCCGACGGGGCGGATCCTCAATCTGTCGCAGCCGATCGTCATCACCAACGAAAAGTGCCTGCTGTGCCATAGTGATCCGAAGATCGCGCCCCGGACGATGACCGATATTTACGGGACGGCCAATGGCTTCGGCTGGACGCTGAACGAACCGATCGGTGCGCAGATTGTCTCGGTGCCGATGGCGGTGCCATTGCAGCATGCGCACGACGCCTTCGTCGCCTTCATGGCCCTGCTCGCCGGGATCTTCGTGCTGTTGTTTGCCCTCATCAACCTGCTGCTGCACGTGGTCGTCATTCGACCGGTGGTACAGATGGCGGATGTCGCCAACGATATCAGCCTGGGCAAGACCGACGTCCCCTACTACACCCGCAGCGGCAAGGACGAAATCGCGTCGCTGTCCGCCTCATTCAACCGTATGCGGCGCAGCCTCGAAACCGCGCTCAAAATGCTGGGAGAAACAAACTAGGGCGAGGCCCCAGGGACGACGGCTAGACGTAGCGGGCGACCGCGGCACGAAACTGCAGCCGGTCATCCTCACGCTCGATGTGGCTGAGGAGGCTGGCGCACAGTTCGTCGGCCGTTCCGCTCTGTGCCACCGCGCGCTTGAGAACGACCTTGGCGATCGGTCCAATATGACGGGCAAGCGCTTTTTCGATCTCCCCCAGGCTAGTGTCAGCGATGCGCAGTTGGTGCCCGCCAGCAGCACAGGGCCGGTCCGCTGACGATGTGGCCGTATCGGCAACCACCGGGGGCCGCTTCGCCCACCCCGGCCGATCGGTCGAAACGGGCGACATCGTGGAGGAACTGATTACGGTCGTCTGCCGCCGGTATGGATTTGGCCAGCAGCCGGATCAGCGCAGCGAGATTGTCAGCGTCCGGCAAGCTCCGGGCAACAATGACCCGCGCAATCGGGCCGACATTTTGCGCGAGTCGTTGCGCAATCGCCTGAATATCATGCGCATCCCACGCCACCGCCGACGCCGACCCCTGCACTTCCCGTGCGAGAACCCGGATTGCCGACTCGGCGGAGACAGGCAGGAAGTCTGTGGTCATGGTAGCGATCGACGGTCGCCCCGGCACCATCGGCTGAGTTGAGGTGAGTTGCGATGCCGGGAGTGTATCCGCTGGGCTCGGCATCGACCCCCGCGCCGCAAGACCTCGCCAATATCCTTGATCAGCTGGTCGAAGCCGACGTGAACGGCCGATCCGTCCCAACCGATGAGATCGGCCGCGTGGATGCGACGGAAACCAAGGGGTGGTTCAACTTCCTCGATCATGACCGGAACGAAGACGCCACGCTCCCGCGCCGTCTCGGCCTCCTCGACAACCCATTCGGAGTGAACGGCTGCCTTCGACCACAACGCGAGTACGCAATTCGCGGCAGCGAGCCGCTCAGCGATCACCTCGTCGAAGCGGCGGCCTGCCGGGATATGCCGGTCCCACCAGACGGTCCAGCCGTGCACCGTCAGTGCTGACGCCAACCGCTCAGCAGTGCCGCGATCTTCGCGCGCGTAGGAGATGAAAAGTTCCGCCATTGCTTTCACTCACCCAGACTACCCGCTTCGCAAGCAAAAAGCCGATAGACCCGCCAAATGGGTTACGCTACTTCAGAATGCGTCAGATTCGACTCTGGCTCCACCTGCACTTTCATCCTCAATGGTTAATTAAACGTTAGCCAATCGCCCGACTCGCGGCGGCACCGTGGTGTCAAGGCACGGCAGGCTTGCTGTCGAAAAACAGCAGCCGCGTCGCTTCGGGAATGCCGAGGCGACCGGTGGACGCAAGCCCGTTGGCGGCTTGAAACTTCCGGATGGCATCGCGAGTCTGTACGCCAAACTGGCCGTCAATCGGTCCTGGATAGTATCCCAACGCCTGCAGACGCGATTGCAAGCGCCGACGCTCGGGGCCGGACATCTGCCGCTCCACGTCACTGACGCCATCATCAGGCGCTTTTGCCGCGGCGGCACGAGCGCCGAGGACTGCCGCATCACCGCGGAGATAGACGTCATTCGCCGGCAGTTCGGTGAGTGCCAGCGTCGTTCCCGGTTGGCCCTTCCATTCATCACGCGCTCCCTCCAGCAACCCCCGCAAGGTCACCACCGGCATCCGCAGCCAGTCGGCGAGAACGTTGCCAGGTCCTCCGGGCGTTGATTGGCTGATCGCCAGCATCGCCGTCGCCGCGGCAGGCGCTGCTGGGGTGAGAGACGCGGCGGTGACCAGTTCAGACTTGCCGGGCGCCGGTGCCACATCGACAATGGCGATCGCCGCCAGGGGATTGTACGGCCAAGGACGTTAACGAACGATGCGGCAACGACGCCTTCGACCATGATGCGATCCGGCGTATCCAATGTTGCTGAGACCGGGACAAGGAAGGTGCGGCCATTGTAATTAACGGCATAGCCGCAGTAGTAGGTGAACAGAGTTGACTGCGGTGCCGCCTGCTGGGCGAAACTGGCTAACGTGCCGTTCAGTTCACCGTTCGAAACATCGAATGCTTCGCGCACCTCGAAACCGGCCCCGCGCAGCGCTGCGGCAACATTACGGGCGGCAATAGGGCATTGCGGCAGCGGCGGTAGCGCCTTGTAGTTCGCCATGGCCACGACCATGGCGCGTTTCGTCGCCAGCGTGTCGGCAGCGACCGCCGCGACCGGCGGTACAAGTCCCGCAGCCACAGCTGCACAGGCAAGCAAGAGCGGGCGACAACGGAGCATTGGCACGAAATGTGACTCTATCTGCTCATGACTGGACCCAGCACAATGCACCATCCGGGGCAAAATAAGTCATCCGAGGGCTGAGTGCGCCTGCCAATGCGGATGCCTGCCAAAAAAGGTCGGCAAGACAAACGGTCGTTCCGGCGGCCGGGTGGTTCAGGCCGCTTCCTGCTGCGGTCAATTCCGCTGCGCAGCGCCATGATCAATGCTATATCTCGGGGATGCTGGATGTGAGCAACACTATGGACAGTTCCACCACTGCGACCCCCGCGCTGCACTCCGCGACCTATCTCGATGCGCTCAATCCGACGCAGCGGCTGGCGGTGGAAGCGGTGGACGGGCCGGTACTGGTACTCGCCGGCGCCGGCACCGGCAAGACCCGGGTACTGACGACCCGCCTCGTCCATATCCTGGCGAGCGGGCGGGCCAAGCCGTGGCAACTGCTTGCCGTCACTTTCACCAACAAGGCGGCGCGCGAGATGCGCGAGCGGGTGGCGCTCACTCTCGGTACGTCGGTGGATGGCTGGTGGGTCGGCACCTTTCACGCGGCCGGTGCGCGCATGCTGCGACAGCACGCCGAGCACCTGGGGCTCAAGCCCAGCTTCACCATCCTCGATGCCGACGATCAGCAGCGGCTGTTGAAGCAGCTCACCGAAGCGCGTGGCCTCGATGCCAAGAAACTGCCGCCGCGGCTGTTCATGGGGATCATCCAGCGCTGGAAGGATCGCGGCCTGACGCCGGACCAGGTGTCCACCGCCGAAGGAGCAGACGCCGCCGATGGCCAGGCGCTGCCGCTGTACCGCGACTACCAGGAGCGCCTCCTGCAAGTGAACGCCGTCGATTTCGGCGATCTCCTGCTGCATGCGCTGAAACTGTTCCAGCAACAGCCGGACATCCTCGCCCGCTACCAGCAGCAGTTCCGCTATCTGCTGGTGGATGAGTATCAGGACACCAACGTCGCCCAGTACCTCTGGCTGCGGGCGCTGGCCCAGGGGCACCGCAATCTTTGCTGCGTCGGTGACGATGACCAGTCGATCTATTCCTGGCGCGGCGCCGAGATCGAAAACATCCTGCGCTTCGAGCACGACTTTCCCGGCGCGCAGATCGTCCGCCTGGAATGCAACTACCGCTCCACCGCCCACATTCTTGCCGCCGCGTCGGCCCTGATCGCCCACAACAAGGGCCGCCTCGGCAAGACGCTGTGGACGCCGCGCGACGGCGGCGAACCGGTCACTGTCCAGGCAGCCTGGGATGGCGCCGACGAAGCGCGGATCGTCTGCGAGCAGGCGGATGCATTGCGCCGCAAAGGGCAGCAACTCAATACCATGGCAGTCCTCGTCCGCGCCGGCTTCCAGACCCGCGAGTTCGAGGAACGCTTGATCACCGTCGGCATCCCCTATCGGATCGTTGGCGGAGCCCGCTTCTACGAACGCCAGGAAATCCGCGACGCCATCGCCTACTTCCGCATCGTCGCCCAGCCCGACGACGACCTCGCCTTCGAGCGGATCGTCAATGTCCCCAAGCGCGGCCTCGGCCCCGCCAGCCTGCGCAGCATCCACATCCTGGCGCGCGCCCGCAACCTGTCGCTGACCCAAGCGGCACGGCAATTGATCGAAACCGACGAACTCAAACCACAGCCGCGCAACACCATCCGCCGCCTGCTCGCGGACTTCGACCGCTGGCGTGGCCAGCTCGACCACCTGCCGCATGCCGATCTGGCGCGGCTGCTGCTCGACGAGAGCGGCTACACGCAGATGTGGCGGGCTGACCGCAGCCCGGAAGCGCCAGGCCGGCTGGAGAATCTGCGCGAACTGGTGGTCGCCATGGCCGAGTTCGACTCCCTGGGCGGTTTCCTCGAACACGTCAGCCTGGTCATGGATAACGACGAAGCGGCGGGCGAGGACAAGATCACCCTGATGACGCTGCATGCGGCGAAGGGCCTCGAATTCGACACCGTCTTCCTGCCCGGCTGGGAGGAAGGGATTTTCCCCAACATGCGGGCGCTGGAGGAAGGCGGCGCCAAGTCGCTGGAAGAGGAGCGAAGGCTCGCCTACGTGGGCCTGACCCGGGCGCGAGCGCGGGCAATCATCTCCCACGCCGCCAGCCGAATGGTCTACGGCATGTGGCAGCCGGCGATGCCGTCGCGCTTCATCGGCGAGCTTCCGCCGGCGAACGTCGCCCACGCCGCGGCGCCCACCGCCGCCCGCCACGACGGCGGCTGGGAGCGCAGCGGCGCCTTTGGCCCGACGCGACGGTGGGGTGAAGCGGCGCGGCTCCAGCCAAAAGTTATCGAAGGCGAAGCGGTGCAGATTCCCGACATCCCGCCCGCTGCCGGGGTCGCCGCCGGCGAGCGTGTGTTCCACCAGAAATTCGGCTACGGCCGGGTGCAGGCGGTCAATGGCGATCGGCTGGAGATCGAGTTCGACAAGGCCGGTCGCAAAACCGTCATCCAGTCCTTTGTCGAGCCGGCGTGAGCGCGGCGTCGATGTGGCAGCTGTCGCTGATCGTCCCCCGCACCGCCGTACCGCTGTGCGAGGACGTTCTCGCCGAGCATTGCCTCGCGGTATCGCAACAGCTGACGGACGACGGTTATATCACCCTCCTTGGGCTGACCGCCGGGCCTCCCGCCGCCGAACTGGCGGTGGCGCTGGCGTTAGCTGCGGCGGCAGCGGGGATTGCGGCGCCGGAGATCGCCATCGAGCCGGTCGGTGAACGTAACTGGCTGGCGGAGAACCAGGAATCCTTCACGCCCTTCCGCGTCCGGCGTTTCTTCATTCATCAACAAGACGACCCGACACCAGCGCCGGCCGACGCCGTAGCGCTTGCCGTCGATGCCGGGCTCGCCTTCGGCAGCGGCCGCCACGCTTCCACCGCCGGCTGCCTCCTGGCATTGGGCACCCTGCACCGGCGGCTGCCGGAGGGGCCGGCGCTTGACCTTGGATGTGGCTCGGCCATCCTCGCCATTGCTGCTTCCCGGGTTCTCCACCGGCCGGTGGTCGCCAGCGACATCGATCCGGTGGCGGTGCGGATCGCGGCCGAAAATGCGCGGCGCAACGGCGTCGGCGCCTGGATACGAACGGTCACCGCCGACGGATGCGCCCATCCGTTGATCCGTGCGCACGCTCCCTACGCGCTGCTCTTTGCCAATATTCTCGCCCGGCCATTGCAGCGGCTGGCGCGCGCGGCGGTCAGGCATACCGCGCCCGGTGGGACAGTGATTCTGGCCGGGTTTGTCGTTGGCGACGCCCGGCGCGTCCTCGCCGTCTACCACGCCCTGGGATGTCGATTGCAGCGGCAGATCGTCATCGACGGCTGGGCAACCTTGGTGCTCCGCCGCTCGCGTGCTGCCGACTAAAGCCGCGGCAGCAGTTCGACGAAATTACACGGCCGATAGCGGGCATCGAGCTGGAAGACGAGGATATCGTCCCAGGCATCGCGGCAGGCGCCGGGCGAACCAGGCAAGGCGAAGAGGTAGGTCCGTCCGGCAATAGCTCCCAGCGCCCGCGACTGAATGGTCGAGGTGCCGATCTTGGCATAGCTAAGCCAGCGGAAGAGTTCGCCGAAGCCGGGAATTTCCTTTTCCATCACCGCCTGTACCGCTTCCGGCGTGACATCGCGGGCGGTCACCCCGGTACCACCGGTGGTCAGGATCACCTCAACCGCCGGATCGGCGATCCACTCNNGCAGCTGCGCGATGATGGCGTCGCGGTCATCGCGGACGATAGCGCGCGCCGCCAGCCGATGACCGGCGGCGGTGAGCCGCTGCACCAGGGTGTCGCCGGAGCGATCGTCGCCAGCCTGACGGCTGTCGGAGATGGTCAGGACGGCAATGGCCAGCGGGCGAAAGGAACGGTCGGCGTCAATCCCGGCCATGCTCAGCGCCGGTCCTGCCAGCTAGTACCGGGCATGCTCCGCCACCTCGACCGGCGTCAACTCGCTGCCGTCGTAGCCGGGCCAGTTGCCGGCGGCCAACGCATCGAGGGACGGGCTCTGCTGCCCCAGCCGATTGCGGTAGATCCACAGGTTCGCCAACACCCTCTCGATGAAATCGCGGGTCTCGGAGAGCGGAATGCTTTCGATGAACAGGAGGGAATCCTGCATCGCGGTGCCGTCGCGGGTCCACCGGCCAAGATTACCAGGGCCACCGTTCCAGGCAGCGGTGAGACGGAACAGATCGCTGCCAACGTTGCCGTCGGCGAGCAGCATCTCGATGTAGCGCTGGCCCAGCGCCATGTTGGACTCCGGCTGTACCAGTTCGCCGACGCTGCCCTCACCGATACCGGTGCGCCGTGCAACGAAGCGTGCCGTCGCCGGCATCAGCTGCATCACGCCGCGGGCGCCGGCAGAACTCACCGCCTTGGGATTGAAGGTGGATTCTTGCCGCATCACTGCGTAGACCAGAGCCCGGTCGACGGTGAAGCCGCCATTCGGCACCCAGTGCGGAATCGGATAGGCGGCGCGGGCGTAGTCGATCCCGTAATGGTCGAGCATCCGGTCGAGCTTCATCGCCAGCTCGGCCATACCACTGGCGTCGGCGACGATCATCGCCCCGTGCGCCAGATCGGTGTCGTCCTGCAGCACCAGCTGCTTCAGTTCATCCTCGGCCAGAAGGTCTTCGTTGATTTCGAGCAAGGCCAGCGCCCGGCGGCCGCCGTTGGTGGCGCAGAGCGCCTTCAGCGCCGCGCGGTCCCGGTCGCCCATGTGCCAGCTGTAGGGAAACGGCAGGCCGAGGATGCGGCGCGCCATCAACCCATAAAAGGTGTGGCTCCATTCGCTCGCCTGTCCCAACCAGGGCGCCACCTTCTCCGGCTCGCCGGCAAACAGGTGCGCGCGCGCGGCCCAGAATGCAGCGGCAGCACGCGTCCACTTGGACAGGTCTTCGCGATCAACGATCGGTTCGAAATAGGCCGCCGCAGTCTGATAGTCGCCGCTCCGCCAAGCATCGAGACCGGAATTCCATTCCGGCGGCGTGGCACGACTGGGGCGTGAGGCAACCCAGGCGGCCTTGGCGATCGCCCATAGCTGCGAGCTCTCAATCTCCGGCCCTGAGGCATCGACGGCAAGTCCCGGGTGAAACGTGCGGCGATGCGCGCTGCCTGCGGATGATCCCCATAAGCGGCGAGCCAGGCGCTGATCTCCTCCTCACTCGCCGGGACGGCCGTGCTGCCGAGATAGCGCATCGCCAAGAGGTGGCCGACGAGCAGCGGATCACTCAGCTGCGCCGCCGCCTCGTCGATGGCCTGCCACTGATGCTGGCGGGCGAGCGAGAATAGCTCCTGGTACAGCGCCGCATCACGATCGGAGAGAATCACCGGCAGTCGCTGCGGCTCGGCCGGCCGGGTGGGCGTGAGGGTCGAAGGAAAGCGCGCGGTCAGCTCTGAAGCGTTGCCTATGGCCGGAATACCCAAACCGAAAGCAAAGCAAGCAAGCAATACACCGAATCGAAATCGCACCGGTCCCCACTCCGCCAAATATTGGATCGTCATTTGTAACAAGATGAAACATACGCTGGCAAGGGCAAACGGGCAATCGCCGCAGATGGGGCATAAGGCGGCCGTGCTTTGGCCTCAATCGCCCGCGCTGTCCTCCATCGCTGCCAGACGTTGCTTTATAGCGAGCAAGTCTCGCCACGCCAATCGCTTCTGCGAAGGTGAACGAAGAAGGTACGCAGGATGAAAAAGCGCCGTTGCGGCGACCTGCATCGAGCCCGCGCGGGTCCGAAACGCGAACCATCGCCCGCGCAGTCGACCGACGCTCTCCTGCGCGCCCAGCAGCGCATTTGCCGCCGGGCCACCCAGGGCGATCAGCAACTGCGGCGCAATTAGCTCGACGATTCGCTCAACGAACGGGGCACAGACCGCGATCTCGAAGGTGGTGGGAGCACGATTCCCCGGCGGCCGCCAAAAGACCGTGTTGGAGATGAACACCTGCGGCCGGTCGAGGCCGATGGAGCCCAGCATGCGATCGAGCAGCCGGCCGCTGGGGCCGACGAAAGGCAGGCCCTGACGGTCCTCTTCTGCGCCCGGCGCCTCGCCGATGAGCAGGACGCGAGCTTGGGGATTGCCGTCGCCGAACACCAGGTTGGTGGCGGTCTCCTTCAGCGGACAGCCGTCGAAGCCGGCGATGATCGCCTTGAGCTCGGCGAGGCTGTTGGCGGCACGGGCGCGGGCATAGGCCTCATCGCTTCCCGCTGGTGGCGCCTGCGCGGCGCGTCGTGGGGCGCCCACTGGCTCCAACCCGGCGCTGGCAGCGGGCGGCCGGGCGGCGGCCGGTGCGGCCACGCCAACTTGCGTACTCACTTGCGCACCGGCATGCGCTCTGGGAGTGGCCGTGCGGGGTTGCGGCAATGGTGGTGCGGCGGCAGCAGACGGTGGATCCACGACAAAGCGGTCCCACGGCACATCGGCCACGCTCTCGTCGATGCCGGCGGCCAGATGCCAACGCAGCAGTGCTTCGACCGTCTGTCTGCGCTCGCCCACGCTCAACCAGTGATCCTTTCCAGCCGCCTTCGTTTTGCAGTACGAAGCGTGTAGTCCTACTTTATAAGTTGGCGCAGAACCAGGGGAGCGAACGAAAATGAGGGGTGACGCAATGGCGCGCGAACAAATGCAATTCGACGTGGTGATCGTCGGCGGCGGACCGTCGGGGTTGTCGGCGGCGATTCGCCTCAAGCAGCTGGCGGCACAACACGACCGCGAGATTGGCGTCTGCGTCGTCGAGAAGGGTTCGGAGATCGGTGCGCATATTCTCTCCGGTGCGGTCATCGAAACCCGTGCCCTCGACGAGCTGATCCCGGACTGGAAGGAACAAGGGGCGCCGCTTGTCACCCCGGCCAGCGATGACGAATTTCTCTTCCTGACCGAGACGCGCTCGATCCGGCTGCCGACGCCGCCGCAGATGCACAATCATGGCAACTATATCGTCAGCCTCGGCAACGTCTGCCGCTGGCTTGCAACCCAGGCGGAAGCGCTCGGCGTCGAAATCTATCCCGGCTTCGCCGCCGCCGAGGTGCTCTACGACGACAGCGGCCGGGTTGCCGGCATCGCCACCGGCGACATGGGTGTCAGCCGCGAAGGCAAGCCCACCGACAACTACCAGCCGGGGGTCGAACTGCTTGCTACCTACACCATCTTTGCCGAGGGTTGCCGCGGCTCGCTGACCAAGGGGCTGATGCAACGCTTCAACCTTCGNCGCGGGGTGCAGCCGCAGACCTACGGCATCGGCATCAAGGAACTGTGGGAGGTGGAGCCGGCCAAGCACAAGGCGGGCCGGGTGGTGCATACCATCGGCTGGCCGGTGGACCGCAAGACCTACGGCGGTTCCTTTCTGTACCACATGGAGAACAACCAGGTCGCGGTGGGATTCGTCATCGGCCTCGACTACCAGAACCCACATCTGAGCCCCTTCGATGAGATGCAGCGGTTCAAGACTCACCCCGCCATTCGCCCCATCTTTGAGGGCGGCCGACGCATCGCCTACGGCGCGCGCGCCCTGGCTGAAGGTGGTTTCCAGTCGATCCCGAAGCTGGTGTTCCCCGGCGGGGCGCTGATCGGCGATACGGCCGGATTCCTNAACGTGCCGAAGATCAAAGGTACGCACACGGCAATGAAATCAGGAATGGTTTGTGCCGATGCGATCTTTGCCGCCCTCGGCGAGGAGCGTCCGCCGGCGCTGGTGGACGCCTACCCGGAGGCGCTTAAGGCAAGCTGGGTGTGGGAGGAACTGAAAGGGGTGCGTAACGTCCGGCCATCCTTCCACTGGGGCATGTGGGCGGGACTGGTTTACGCGGCGCTCGATACCTACGTCCTGCGTGGCAAGGCACCTTGGACCTTGAAACAACACGAGGACCATGCCTGCCTCAAACCGGCCGACCAATGTCCGAAGATCGACTATCCGAAGCCGGATGGCACGATCACCTTCGACAAACTCTCCTCGGTCTACCTGTCGAGCACCAACCACGAAGAAGACCAGCCGATTCATTTGACACTGAAAGACGCGTTGACGCCTGTTAGGATCAACCTCGCGACGTACGATGGGCCGGAGCAGCGCTACTGTCCGGCCGGCGTCTACGAATTCGTCGACGACGGCGGCAGCAAGCGGCTGCAGATCAACGCGCAGAACTGCGTCCATTGCAAAACCTGCGATATCAAGGACCCAACCCAGAATATCAACTGGGTGGTTCCGGAAGGTGGCGGAGGACCGAACTATCCGAACATGTAAGGCAGACTGTACGATTGCTGCGGCCGGGCGTTCCCTGCTCGGCCGCCTCGGTCGGCGGCCAGCGATCCTCCTGGCCATCCTGGCAGCAACGCTGGGACCGGTCGTCGCCTGTGGTCTCTATGCCGAGCGCGTACCCCGGGCCGATGCGTCGACGGACATCCATGCCAGCCGGTCGCTGACCGGCAACTATCTGGCGGCGCGGCATGCCGCGTCCGACCACGTCGCCGATTCGGCAGCGAAGTATTACGCTGCGGCGCTCGAGCGGGCGCCCAACGATTCCGTCTTGCTGTCGCGGATGACGGCAGAGCTGATTCTTGACGGCCGCACCAAAGAGGCAATCCCCTATGCCCGCCGGCTGGTGGCTGTCCAACCCGCCAATGAGCTGGCGCGGGTGGTGCTCGCGGTGGCGGCAATCCATGATCGGCACTACGCCGAAGCCGAGGCGGAGTTGCAAGCGCTGCCGCAAGGATCGCACGGCTTCGCCACCGCACCGCTGCTCGCTGCGTGGGCGGCATTCGGCCGCGGCGACCAAGCAGCGGCGTTGCACAAGATGAAGGACGTCGAGGGCAATGCTGCCACCGCCTATCTTGGTCCGCTGCATTCGGCGTGGCTGAAGGACGCAGCCGGCGATCCTAAGGGCGCCGCCGATGACCTCTCGACATTGACGCAGGAGCAGAAGGATCCATGGCTGCGTCTGACCGAACTGGGCATCAGGCTTTACGAGCGTGCCGGACGCAGTGCCGACGCGGCGGCGCTGCGGGAGCGCTACCTCAGCCGCCATCCGGAATCGGCCGCCCTCGGCTTCGTGGCGACCGGGACGAAGAACCGCGACGGCGACTCCGAATTCCGCACCGCCAGCGATGGCGCCGCCGAAGCGTTGTTCGACACGTCAGGCGTGTTCGCACGGCTGAATGATCGTGAGACCGCACTCGTGCTCGCCCAGCTCGGCCTCTATTTGAAGCCGCAATTTCCTGCACTACAGCTGGTGGTCGCCGACCTGATGGAAGGCTTCGACCAGCTCGCTGAAGCCAACCGCGCCTATGCGGCGATCGACGCATCCTCGCCGCTCGCCTGGGTCGGACGGCTGTCGATGGCGCAGAACCTCGATCGTCTCGACCAGTTCGCCAAGGCGGAGGTGATCCTCCGCGCCATGGCGCGGGAACGCACCGATGATCCGGAGCCACTCATTCAGTTGGGCGATCTGTTCCGCCGTCACGAGCGGTTCGCCGAAGCGGTGGTGGTCTACGATGAAGCAGCGGCGCGCATTCCGACGCTCGACAAGCGCTTCTGGCGGCTGCTTTACGCCCGTGGCATTTCGCTCGAGCGTTCGAAGCAATGGGACCGCGCCGAAGCCGATCTTCTGAAGGCGCTGGAGCTGCAACCGGACCAGCCCTTCGTCCTCAACTATCTTGGCTACTCCTGGGTCGAACAGGGCCACAACCTTGAGCGGGCGGAAGCGCTGATCCGCCGTGCCGTAGAACTGCGGCCGAAAGACGGCTACATCGTCGATAGTCTGGGCTGGGTCCTCTACCGCGTCGGCCGTCCGGAAGAGGCAGTGGTACAACTGGAGCGGGCGGTGGAGCTGCAGCCGGAGGATCCGGTGATCAACGACCACCTCGGCGATGCCTATTGGGCAGTCGGCCGTCAGCGCGAAGCACGTTTCCAATGGCGGGCGGCGCTCTCGCGCAACCCCGAGCCCGACCTCAAGGCTGCCCTGGAGCAAAAGCTCGANGCGCGGCCTGATCAAGGAAGCGAGCGCGACACCCTGATGCCGCTGATCCACACTCACCCCGTCGCCGACCCGGTGAAGGTCGGCGCCTTCGCCCCGGCAAAGATCAATCTCTACCTGCACGTGGTCGGCCGCCGTGCCGACGGATACCACCTGCTCGACAGCCTCGTCGTCTTCACCGCCGCCGGGACCATCGACGGAGCCATCGATGGCGTCATTGCCGGCGACCAGGTGGAGGTGGCCTGGGCCGACGACCTTTCACTCACCATTGACGGGCCGTTTGCCACCGACCTGCCCACCGACCGGAGCAATCTGGTCCTGCAGGCGGCGGACGCGCTGGCAGCCGCCTTGCCGCCCCGCGACGATCAGCGGCCCTATGCGGCGCGGATCCGGCTCATCAAACGCCTGCCGGTGGCGTCGGGAATCGGTGGTGGCTCGGCCGATGCGGCGGCGACGCTCCGGGCGCTGCTGCGACTCTGGGATGTCGCCTTGCCGGCAGCGGACCTGGCGGCGCTGGCATTGCGGCTGGGGGCAGATCTGCCCATGTGCCTGACCAGCCGTCCGGCCTTCGTCGGCGGCATCGGCGAGGCAATCGATGCGACACCGACGCTACCGCGCTGCTGGATCGTGCTCGTCAACCCTGGCCTGGCCTTGCCGACGCCACAGGTTTTCCGCCGCCGCCAGGGCGATTTCTCCCCGGCGGCGCGATTCACCCATCCCCCGCCGACGTGGCGGCCTTTNGCCCGGCTGCTGGCCGGGCGCGGTAACGATCTGAGCCCGGCGGCGATCGCCCTCTGTCCGGAGATTGCCCTGNNGTGCTTGACGTGCTCGCCGGATGCCGGGGCGCCCTGCTCAGCCGGATGAGCGGCAGTGGCGCCACCTGTTTCGCCCTGTTTGCCGACGCAACAGAGGCAGCGGCAGCAGCAGCCGGCATCCGCCAGCAGCGACCGAACTGGTGGACTGCAGCGGCCCGGGTTGCAGGCGACGACGATAACGTCTAGTTTCCCTCGCAGCGCGGTCGGCAAACGTACGGCCGCGACGATTGGGGCGTCGCCAAGCGGTAAGGCACCGGATTTTGATTCCGGCATTCGGAGGTTCGAATCCTCCCGCCCCAGCCACCACTACGAGGTTGTAGACCTTAGGAAAATCAAAGGGTTATGGAACGGTAAACCGGCTGAAAATGGCTGATTCACGGGGCTTGTGGATCACCTTTGTGGATCAGTCTGCAACCGGCCATGACTCTGCGTTCGCACCTCACCCGAAGAGGCAGCCGCTACTACTTCCGCCAGCGCGTTCCGACCGACTTGACCGATCGCCTGGGCGTTAAGGAAATCCGAAAGTCCCTTCAGTCATCATCACCGCAGGAAGCGGCAAGACGGGTCATTGCCGTGTCGGCGCTTCACGCCGATTTTTTCGAGCGGATTCGCGCGATGACGGACGAGACGGAAATCGAGAAGCAAGAGGACGTGCTTCAGCAGAGTGTGCGTGTGCTGTTGCTGCAGAACCGCGTGCTTCGCATCGGCAAGGCTGAGGTCGACGAGAATTTCGACGCCTATCGGAAAACCTACGCCCTGGTCACCAAGGACGAAAAGAACCGAGCCGTTTCGCCCAAGCTGGCAGCAGCCGTATCCGCTTTCCTGGAGACCTTCATCGTTGAGAAGGGTGGCCAGTGGGATGAAAGCGCCCATCGCCACAACATCAACTACATCAAGCTGTTCTTGAAAATTGTCGGCGACAAACCGTTGAACGCCTACACGCGGCAGGACGTGCTCAAATGCGTTCGCACGTTGGAGTGCGTCCACAAGAACTACGGTAAATCAAGCAAGGATGCGGGTCTGGATGTTGACGAGGTGCTTCGCTTCTCGGAAGACAAGGAGAGCATGAACATCACCACGCTGACGAAGCATTTCCGATGCGTGAAGTCGCTCTTTACGGCAGCCAACCATCACCTGGACAGCGAGGTCAACGTCGAGAAGCTGTTCGGCGGTATTCGCTTCCGTGACAATGTGCCGAAAGCGAAGGAGCGGAAGCCCTGGTCCGTTGATGATCTCAACCGGTTGTTCGCAACGCCGATCTGGAAAGGCACCAAGGCGCAGAAGCCGAGCCTTCGTTACCAGAAGGGCCGGCGGATCATCAGGGACGCCTACTGGTGGCTGCCGATAATCGCAATTTTCACCGGCATGCGCCTCGAAGAGATCGCCCAGCTTCAATGCGGCGATCTCAAGCAAACCAAAGACGGCATCGCCTACATCGAGGTGGCCGAGGGCGAGGGCAAGCGGTTGAAGACGGACTCCAGCACCCGCGCCGTTCCCGTGCATCCCACGCTTGTGGACTTGGGCTTCACCGCCTTGTTCCAAGGCAGCAATGCCGAAGATCGAATCTTCCCCGAGCTAACCGGCGGCGGGCCGCAAGGGAAGTTTGGCTACCAGTATTCCCAGGACTTCACCGTCTACCGGCGGCAGACCGGCTTGTATGAAGACCTGAGAGATTTCCACTCGTTCCGGCACACCTTTGCAACGCACCTGCGACGGGCGATCAAGGACATCTTGATGGTCGGCGAAATCGTCGGTCACGAAACGCAGCAAATTGAAACCCAGACCTATACGCACCCCACCGTGACCGACCGGTATGCGGCGATCTGCAAACTCGACTACGTCGCCGAAGGGTTGGAGATTGGCCACCTTTTTCCTCGCTCGGCATCTTAGGCTGGCGGCTGGCTGCAGCCGTATTCCGAGCTTTGCGTGGCCTGTCAACGGCGGAGCAATTCTGGGCCACTGTAGCGGAGTAAAAGCAGGCCATTTGGGCGAGAGCGGTGCAATCACGGCAAGGGGCCCGATCGGGCCCCTTGCCGTGCGTCGGCTTTGCCTCGGGGATCAGGGCTTGCTGGTTTTGCCGGTCTCGGGATCGACGGTCTCGGCGGTGGTCTGGTTTTGCTCCGCCCGATCGGCTGCGGTGGGGGACGACGACGTCCGGCGGATTGCTTCAACCGGTAGCTGTCGCCGTTCATGGTGAGGATATGGACGTGGTGGGTCAGGCGGTCGAGCAGCGCGCCGGTGAGCCGTTCCGATCCCAGCACCGAGGTCCAGTCCTCGAACGGCAGATTGGAGGTGACGAGGGTCGAGCCGCGCTCGTAGCGCTGGGAGAACACCTCGAACAGAAGTTCCGCCCCGGTCGGCGACAGCGGCAGGTAACCGAGTTCGTCGACGATGAGCAACATCACCGACTGGAGATCGCGTTGCAGCTTCAGCAAGCGGCGCTCGTCACGCGCCTCCATCAACTGGTGCACGAGGGCGGCTGCGGTGGTGAAGGCGACGGTGAACCCCTTCTGGCAGGCGGCAAGAGCGAGGGCGAGCCCGACATGGGTCTTGCCGGTGCCACTGTTGCCGAGCGCGATGACGTTCTCCCGGCGCAGGATGAACTCGCAGCGGGCCAGCTCGAGCACCAGCATCTTGTTGAGGCTGGGAATCGCGGTGAAGTCGAAGGTGTCGAGGCTTTTGACCGCCGGGAAGCGTGCTGCCTTGATCCGCCGCTCGACCATTCGGCGTTCTCGGTCGATCAGTGCGAGTTCCACCAGGCGCAGCAGATAGCGGGGATGATCGACGCCGTCGCGTGCGCATTCGCGGGCGATCTTGTCGTATTCCCGCAGAACGGTCGGCAGCTTCAACTGCTTGAGGTGATGCGCCAGCAGAACCTGCGGTGTGCCGCTTGTCGTTCCCGCCGGCATCGCATCAGCGCCCGCCTTGCCGGTCATGCCGTTGTCCCGGGAACGAGAACGGCGTAGTCAGCCGCCGCCGTCATCCTGACGTCCATTTTCGGCAGATGTGGATAGGCCGTCAGGTCGAGCCGGGCCGGCCGCCGCTCGACGCGCGCCAGAGCAATCTGCTTGACCGCATCAAAGCCGATGACGCCGAGCCGGATCGCTTCGCTGACCGCGCTCGCCACCATCTCCATCGGGATCGCCTCCATCAGCCGCAGCACCTGGATGAACTCCCGCCTGCCGCGGTTGCCCATGCGCGCCTCGAGGAGATGGCGCAGGTGCTGGAACGCCTCCGGCAGATCCCAGTCTTTCAGCGCCGCCGCCTGGTCGAGGGCATTCGGCTTCGTCTCGATCAGCGCCAGATAGTGCAGCGGCTCGAATACGAAGGTGCCCGTGCCATAGCAGCGACGATGCCGGGCGATCGCCTCGCCGGCACAAAGGATCACCACCTCGTCGACGAAGCCCTTCACCACAACATCCCGGAAGCCGTATGCCGTCGGTACCGAGTAGTCGTTGCCGCGGTAGCGGACCAGGGCGGTCGATGAGACACGGGCCGCCCGCTTCTCGCTCGGCTCCAATGGCACCGCCGGCAAATCCCGGAAGGCTTCGAGGTCGGCGACGAGACGCTCGCCGATGGTTTCGCCGTGGCGACCGGCGCGTTCGCCTCGTCGCTGCCGGCAGCGCTCTTCCAGCATGGCATTGAGATCGTCGAAGCTTGCCGCCTGGGGGATCGGCGTCAGGAAGTTCGATCGAGCATACTTCACCAGCCCCTCGACCTTGCCCTTGTCGTTGCCCTTGCCGGGACGGCCGAAGCGATCCTGGAACAGGTAATGGCTCTGCAGTTCCGTAAAGGCCCGGGTGCGCTCCCGCCTGCCGTCGCCGCAGATCTTCGCCACCGCGAGCGTCGTGTTGTCGTAAAGCACCGACAACGGCACGCCGCCAAAGAAGGCGAATGCCGACACATGCCCGTCGAGGAAGGCTTCCGTCGTCTCCGCCGGATAGGCCTTCACGAAAGGAGTATCCGATTGCGGCAGGTCCATGCAGAAGAAGTGGATCTTCTGCCGGACGCCGCCGATCACGCCGATCGCCTCGCCAAAGTCGACCTGCGCATGACCGGACGGATGAGCCAGCGGCACGAAGGTCTCCCGCAATCTCCCCGAGCAACCCGGACGTAGTCCCTCACCACCGTC
The DNA here is from genome assembly GCF_014672695.1 of Defluviicoccus vanus. Taxonomy (GTDB): domain Bacteria; phylum Pseudomonadota; class Alphaproteobacteria; order Rhodospirillales; family Defluviicoccaceae; genus Defluviicoccus; species Defluviicoccus vanus. The sequence continues at coordinate 564,906 of NZ_CP053923.1, forward strand.
AGACCGCCGGCATAACCGTGCTCGTCGCGCAGTCGCTCGAAGATCCGCTTGGCCGAATGCCGCTGCTTCGAAGGCGCCGTCCTGTCGGCCTCGAGGATGGCGTCGATCACCGGCAGCAGCACCCCGAGCTTCGGCTTCTTCACCGGCTTCGTTCGCGTGTAGCCGGGCGGCAACGAGAACCGGCACATCTTCGAAACCGTCTCACGGCTCAGCCCGAACACCCGGGCCGCCTCACGCCGGCTGTTGCCCTCGATGAAAACGAAATGCCGAACGGCGGCGTAGACTTCCACGGCAAACATCCCCGGCCGCCCCCACAAAAAAGAGACAGCCTAACCACTGGCCGGATTTTACTCCGGCGCGGCAGCACCAATCGCCGCCGCTACCTGGCCTAATTTGTCACCGCCATACACACGCCAGTAGATGCGCAGGATACCCAGCAGCTGTGCCGACAGCATGACGGTGCGATCCTTGCCGCCCTTGCCGTGCTCGACCCGGATCACCATCCGGACGCTGTCGATGTCGCCGACCTTTAGGCCGACCGCTTCGGACGCCCGCAGCCCCGCCGCATAGGCCGTTGTCAGCGCAGCACGGGTCTTCAGGCTGGGCACCGCCTCGAGAAAGCGCACCACTTCATCGGCATTCAACACCACGGGCAGCTTGTGCGGCTCGCGCGCGTAGGGGATCCGCTCCGGGATCTCGCCGTGCCCGAGCGTCACGCCGTAGAAAAACCGCAGGGCACACACCGTCTGGTTCAGCGCCGGCCACGAAATGCCAGTCGACACCAGATGTACCTGGAAAGCGCGCACGTCCTCCAGGCCAAGCTGGTCCGGCGAGCGACCGAAGTGGCGGCTGAACTTGCTGACCGCGTGCAGATAGGACCGTTGCGTCGCCGGCGACAGATTGCGGACCGTCATATCCTCGGTCATGCGCCGGCGCAGAGGGCTCATCTCGGCCATCGGGGTGCTCCTGTCTGAGAATAGGGCTTCAAGACGCCGTAATCCTCTCAGACGGGAGCTGTCCCTGCTAACCGATCACCCCACTCCCGCGACAGCGGGTTCGTTCAATCCCCAGCGATTCCCAATGATCAGAAAACGCTCTAATAAACCGTAAACGCGGCGCTACGGCGAAATTCGGCCCCGCCACTGGTAAAGGTGGTCTCAAGGGTATAGGTGCCGGGCGAAGCCTGCGCCGGGATAAGAATATTCGCGTCGACCGCCCACTGCCCCGGGATCAGGACGTAGTTCTTGTCCACGTTGGCGACCACCTGAGTCCCCTGCAAGGAGATGCGAGTCAGCAGCGTGCCACGCAGCGATTTCACCGTTGCCTGCGGACAGAAGGTATAGGTAAAGCGGTGGTTGATGGTGCTGTCGGCGGGTACCCGGTTCGGTGTCACCTCAACCGCGTCGATCCATAGAAAGCGGCGCGTGTAGTTGACGCATGACTTGAGCAACGCCGGATCGTCGGTGCCGCGTAACAGCTTTTCCCCCGGCGCGGGCAGTTCCGCCGTGGTTGCTAACGATGCCGTATCGGACGGACTCTGTGCCGGTGGCTGGCCACCACGGCGACAGCCGGCGAGGTCCAGGGCAACGATCGCCACCAGCAGCATTCCCTTAGGCAAACAATGCCGCACCGCGCCCAACTCCTCTTATGTCTGTTGCTGCTCAATAGACGGTGAAATCGGCGCTGCCATTGAACGAGGCGCCTCCGCCTGCGAACGATAAGGTTAATGTGTAATCCCCCGGTGGTGCTTCCGGCGGCACGGTGATCCGCGCATCGACCGCCCATTGACCCGCACCTAACCGGTAGCCGTCCACGGGTTCAGAGAGGATGACCGAGCCACCTTGGGAAATGGTCGTGGTGAGCCGACCGGTCACGGAACTCTGGCCTCTCGGGCACAGGGTATAGACGAAGCGGTTGTTGATGTCGCGGCCCGCCCGGACCCGCGCCGGTTCGACACTCACTTCATTAACCGTCAGAAAGCGCTGCGCCGAGGCGCCAACGCAAAGCGACTGAAAGGCCGGATCCTGCGGACGAATGACGTACTTGGCTCCCGGTTGCGGCAGTACCACCATCGGTTCACGCGGAATATCGACGCCCTTTTGCCGCTCCGGCATGCATCCACTGACACCGAAGACGAGGACGAGAAGAACGGCAGTTGTTAATCGCGCCTGATGACCCATCCAGATCCCCCTTGATTTGTCGGCGTTTCACTGCTGCTTCGTCTTGAGCCTTCGTCGCCACGCGCGACGGTTTTCTTTGTCGGTGGTTTGGTTGCTTTTTCTCGCTCTTCTTTGGTTCGCTGGGCGATTCCTCAACCGGCTGCTTCGGCTCGACGGAGCCGACGGCGGGGCCCTGCTTTGCCGGCGGGGTCACCGGCGTCAACGGCGCGAGCGATCCGGGCGGCTGCAGCGTCACCGGCGTTGCCGGCGGCGGCGACGGTGGCGACGGCGTTGGCGCGACCGACGGCAGCGTTATCGCCGGCTGGCTTACCGGACTCTCCGTTGATGTGACCTTGCTCCCCGGCTCCGGTTGCTCGGCGACGGGAGCCGCCGGCTCTGTCACCTCCTTTGCGGCGGGCACCGGTGCATCCGCCGGTGCGGCCACCTGCGGCGGGCGCGAAGCAAAGAAGGTATCCTTGAGGATGAAGCCGATCCCGGCGATGAACAAAAGCACCACGCCGCCCAGAATCATCATCGGGATGCTGAGTCCGCGCCGACCGCTCGCCGAGCCAGTCGGCTGCGGTCGCGGCGCCGGGGCAGGCGTTTGCTCCGGCGTCGGCCATGGCGCCGGCGTCGCTGCGGACGCGGCCTCCGTGGACAGGCTCCCTGGGAGCGTGGCGGCCGCAGAGGTGGACGGTGTCGACCCGGAAGCGGCAAACGTCGGCATTGCCGTTGGGTCAGTTATCATCGGCCGTTGCCGCGTGGCAGCAAGCTGACTGACCAGCGGTGCGACACGCCGCACCATCGTCTCCTTTGCCGCAGTCAGTCCCATCGTGCTGCCAAGCGCACGCGAAAACTCCGTCATGGTCGCGAACCGCGCATCGGGGTTCTTCGCCAATGCCTGCATCACCGCACGATCAATGACCGGGTCGATCCCTGGCACCCGCTCCGCCAGCGAGCGGGGGATTTCCTCCACCTGGGCGCGGATCAGCTGATATTCGCTGTCAGCCATGAAGGNGAGATCACCCACCAGCAATTCATAAAGGACGATGGCAAGACTGTAGATGTCTGAGCGCTCATCGCCTTCATGCCCTTGGATTTGTTCCGGCGCCATGTACGCCAGCGTCCCGATGATATGGCCGGTCCGCGTCATCCGCTGGCTGCCGCGAATGCGGGCGATACCGAAGTCCATGATCTTCAGCGAGCCGTCCGCGGTCACCATCAGATTCGCCGGCTTGATATCGCGATGGACGACCCCGTTCGNATGCGCGTAGGCAAAACCCTCGGTTGCCTGCGCCGCCAGCGCCAGGCACTCGTCCGCACTGAGCCGGCCGCTTGCCCTGAGGATGTCCTCGAGCGTCCGTCCCTCCACCAGCTCGATGATCATCAACAGTTCCTGCCCCTCGCTGTGCAGGCTGTAGAGCGTGGTGATGTTCGGATGGTTGAGACGCGCCAAGCTTGCCGCCTCGCCACGGAAGCGATCGAGGAAACGCGCATCGTGCGCCAATTCAGGGCGCAGCAACTTGATCGCCACCGGCCGACCGAGCATCCGGTCGATGGCGGCGTAGACGGCGCCGATGCCGCCTTCACCAAGCAGCTCGGTGAACTGGAAATTGCCGACCACCCGCCCAATCATCGCGCCTGCTCCGGCAGACGGATGGGCCGGGTNTGCCCTCGCCGCGGATCGCTGCGAGCGCGCCCGATCGACGATAAAGACGCCGACCGAAATGTTGTCGAATCCACCCGCAGCGAGCGCCGCGTCGATCAGCCGTTGGCCCACCTGGTGCGGCTCGCCAGCGGCGGTCAGATCGCCAATGAGCCGATCATCCACCAGATCGCACAATCCGTCGGAGCAGATGAGCAATCGGTCGCCCGGGCGAAGCGGCATTCCCTCGCTCCATACCGTTACCGTGACGTCGGGCTTCGTTCCCAGGGCGCGCAGAATAACGTTGCGGTCCGGACGGTGCTGCGCCTCCTCCGGCGTAATCGCACCGCTGCGGACCAGTTCGCCGACGAGGGAATCATCCTCGCTCAACTGGGTCAACTCGCCGTCACGTAAGATGTAGGCACGACTGTCGCCCACATTGGCCAGATACAGCATGCCGCTGGCGAAGACCAACGCGGTGCAGGTTGTCCCCATGCCACGACAGGCCTCGTCTGCCTGCGCCTGGTCGAAGATCGCCCGATTGGCCGCCTGGAAGGCGGCATCGAGCGATTGCGCAATGCTGCCGTCGTAGGCGTAAAACGTCTGGTCGATAACCCGGGCGGCGATTGCACTTGCCACCTCGCCGGCGGCGTGCCCGCCCATGCCGTCGGCAACCAGGACCAGAATGCCCTTGGCGGCGCGTGGATCGTTGCTGCGCGGCACGTCGTGCAGCACCGTGTCCTCGTTGTGCGCCCGCACCCGACCAACGTCGGTCAGCATCGCACCGACGAAGCTTAGATCAGGGTCCCCGAGGGGGACGATCGCTGTAGAGTCTAGGGACATGAATAAACGTTCGTTGCACCAACCGTGATCTCGTGCATGGTTCGTTGCCCGAGTGAGACCGGCCGGCATTCGAAGGTGAGCTTGGTTCCGGCCACGGCCCGAAACCAAACGCCATCGGCGTCAGTGGTTCCACAGCTGACGTCGTTGACCCAGACCTCGAAGGTGCCGCTGTTGCCTTGAATATTGACCGGAAATGTCCGGCCATTGCTAGCAACTTGATCACAGCTGGCCGCCTGCGGCACGGGCACGTCTTCGGAGGATAGCAGAGCGTACGAACCGGCGCCGAGAGCAACAAGCCCAGCGGATCCAGCCGCGAGCTTCCACGCCAGCGGCGGGATGGTGATCCCGCGGCCGCCACTGCCGGACCGCTTCTGTCCTCGCTTCAACCCTGCCGCATTGCCGTGACTGCTGCCATCCACAGCCGAACTGTCCTCGCGCATCAAATCGCGCACCAACCTGGCGAGGTCCGCCCCGTCCTGCGGACGGTCGTCGGGGTTCGGCTTGAGGCAGGATTTGACCAAGCGATCAACCGCGGGAGACAAACTGGCGTCGATAACCGTTGGCAACGGAAAGCGGCTTTTCCGCACCTGGCTCATCAACTCGCTCAGGCTGTCGCTGGCAAAGGGCAGCCGCCCGGTGAGGAGTTCGTACAGCAGGATGCCCAACGCCCAGACGTCGGAGCGTTTATCCGCCGTCTTTCCTTCCAGCTGCTCCGGTGCCAAAAACTGCAGCGTGCCGACCACATTGCCAGTCATCGTCAGATTAGGCGTCAGCGAATCCTTGGCGATGCCGAAATCCAGCAGTTTCGGCCGCCCATCGCGGCTGAGCCGGACGTTACCCGGCTTGATGTCGCGATGAATGATGCCGTTGGCGTGGAGATAGCCGACACCATCGGCGATGCCGGTAAACACGCGCAGACGTTCATGCCAATCAACGGAGCGCGCCTGCTGCATCCAGTCTTTCAGCGTCGGCCCCTCGACAATCTCCATCACCAGATAAGGCGGCTTGGCGTCGCTGAAGAAGCCGAATAATCGGGCAATGTTGGGATGGAACAACCGGGCATGCAATCGCGCCTCATTCTGGAAGCGCTCGAACAGATCCCGCCGTGCCGTCGGCGCGTGCAGAAACTTGACCGCAACCCGGCGATTGACGCGGGTGTCGAAGGCGACAAACACCTCGCCCATTCCGCCCGCGCCAATGCGCTCAAGCAACCGATAATGCGAAACAACGCTTCCTGGCTGGACGCTGACTGACATGCTGCTGTAGCGATACTGTCTGAAGCTAAGATTTACCGATCGGTAACACGCGACAGGTGCATCAACTCCTGAGCAAACTTGATCGGGACCGCACCGCTGACGCGACCGCCGGCGAGGCCGTACGTATAAATACCGATCACCTTGCCGTTGCTATCAAATACCGGGCCGCCGCTGTTACCGGGACCGCTGGTATTGATCGTCAGCTGATAGTAGTCGCCATACCAGACAATCTTGGTGCCAGAGGAATCGGCGCCTTGTGCCTCCGTCTCGAACACTTTGGAGACGATGCCCTCGGTGACCGTCGGTTCGGGAACGAGNNGGTGACGACCGACTCGCCCGACCCCATCAGTTCCCGTGATTTGGTTACCGCATANGCGCTCACCCGACAACGCGGGATAGCCGATCACCGTAACCGGCTCACCCAGTGGCGGCGAGTAGCCAGTCGGCGCCATCTCCACCGTCCGCAGCGGCGTGTTTCCGGGAACGTCGATCTTGATCAGCGAGGCATCATTATCCTGGGATGCGCGCAGGAAGCGGCCAGCGACGCCGAGTTTGGTACCGGGAAACGTCACCGTCAGATCCTGCTTGGCTTCAAAGGCCCCCCGCTGCAAGGGGGCGCTGCCGTCGACAGAAAACAGCAGCGATGGATTGCCGGGAACCCACTGCTTCAGTCGTCCGGCCGCGACCATGTCGGCGACCTTGATCAATTCGGCCTTGGGATTCAGGATAACGACGATCTTATTGTTCACGCGCTTGCGCTCGAAGGGGACCACATTCGGCGGAAAGGCGATTCCCATCGAGTCACCGCGCTCGAAGTCGGGATCCCACGGCATCAACCAGCCGGCACCCACGTGCTTGTTGGTCAGAATGGAGCCATCCGGCGTAACGACGAAACCGCTACCGCGGCTGGCAATGCCGATGGCCGGATTGTTCAGGTCCTCACTCTCGGTAACCAGCCAACGAACAAGGCTGCCATCCTCGTTCATAACGAAAGCCGGCAGCAGCGGCAGTTGGTGCGCTTTGCCGTTCTCGTCGATAAACAGCTCGCCGTGGCCGCCGACGAACTTGTGAAAGACCTGCTTCGAATTCACCTTATCGTAGAGGTTCCAGCTCGATTCGATGAACACCGTCGCGTCGCCATACTTCGCCGCGATCTGCTTCGGCGTCATGCCCTCGACTTGGCTTTTCACCGCGGCGACATTCGCTTCCGCCTTCTTCGCCGCGTCCGCGAGCTGCTCCTTCAGCGCCTGCTCGGTCTGCATGTTGCGATAATAGAGGATGCCGCCGACCACGCCGATGACGAGGAGTGCCGCAGCAGCACCGATCATCCACTTCTGGCCGGAAGCCTTTCGCTCCTTCGACAGTTCGCGCTCCAGCGTCTCGCGACCGATACCCGACTTGGGCGGCGGCACCGCAGTGCGCCCCGAACCGACCGTGGTCGCCGATGCTCCGGTGGCATGCACGGAGGTCACCGGCGCCCCGGAACCATCCGACATCTTCGTTTCCTTGAAGGAAGCGTTCGAAATGATCCGCGTCCGCTCCACCAGATGCGCCGGTCGCGGCTCCACATCGAACACCATCTTCGGACCGCCACGGCCGAACTCGATGGTGTCACCGGGCAACAACTCCTGCTCGGCGAGGATCCGCTCGCCATTGAGAAAGGTGCCATTCGTGCTCTGCAGGTCAGCGATAGAGAACGCCAGCTTGATGTTGTCGGTGACCCGGATCACCGCGTGTTGCCGGCTGACCAGGTCGTCCTTGTCAGGGTCGAAGACGATCGCCGCGTTAGGGTCGCGACCGATCATCAGTTCGATCACCCCTCNCATCGGCACCTGTTCGATCTGATTAGCCTTAGAACCCGTGAGATACCGAAAGACAAGCCGTTCCATGGTCGTCCGCCGCCACCTGTTTTTACCGAACAATCAAGAATCTGGATAGACTATCACTAAGGTTGTGACTACTCAAACTACTGCATGCAAGCATTTCGTCAAAGTAGCGTCACAAACTCGCCGAGTCTCTCGCCGCACGTCTGCGGTCGCAGTCGTCACCATTTCGACGACGCATAATCCCGCCACATCCCCCTCCTTTTGAAGGGATTCGGAAGATCATACTCCCATGAAACGACGGTTGACACTATCCTGGTCGCTACAAGTGGACGAGTCGAGCACACAGTCACCCAATCGCGGGAGAACCGATGCCAATCTCACTGCTGAACGTCCGCCAATTCACCCCCACCGACCGAAGCGCCTGGGTCCACGTCGGCAACATCGCCGCCGTGCGCCAGGAGGGTAACAACTTTACCCTGCAGCCAGCCGCCGCCGCCCTCGCCCACTGCCCGCTGCACGTGTCATTCTTGTCACCCACTTGCCTGCGGGTCCGCTTCGCCCCGCCTGCCGCTACCGGGCGCACCCCTCCCTCCGCCGCGGTCATCGCCGCGAGTCTGGCGCCGGTGCAACTGCGGCTGGTGGAGGATTCCGAGCTTGCCCTGGTGATCGATACGGGTGTGCTGCGCATAATCATCGATCGCCAACCCTATCGGCTCAGCATCTTTCGCGACGGTCAACGCATTCACGCCGACGAGGAAGGTTTCAACGTCGTCTATTCCCCCGGCAGCCGACGTGTCGCCAATCTGAAGCAGGCACCAACCAACGCTCGCTACTGCGGCTTCGGCGAAGCCGCGGGCGCGACCCTGCTGAAGAATTTTTGCAGCATGACCCAATTCAACTTCGACAACTTTGCCTGCCAGCGAGCGCCCCTGCCAGCGGACAATGAGGCCGGTCCACTCAATCCGAGCGGCGCCCTCTACGCGTCGATCCCGTTGCTGATCGAAGTGAATCCACGACCCGTTGGCGAGTACGCCGGTCCCAGCTACGCCTACGGCGTATTCCTCGACAATCCTTCACAATCCTTCTTTAACATTTTCGCCAATGATTATTCCGACATGTCGGGGCGATATTACTTTGGGGCAGTTGCTGGCGCGCTGGATTATTATATTTTTGTCGGCGACGGAACGGATCAGGTGCTGGCGCAATACACCGCACTGACCGGTCGAGGGGCGATGCCGCCTCGCTACGTCTTCGGCTTGCATCAGGGCTGCTATGGCTACTACGACTGGGGGCGGCTGGAAGCGGCTGCCGCCGGTTACCGTCAGGCGCACATCCCCTGCGATGGCCTGCATATCGATGTGGACTTTCAGGACAACTACCGCACCTTCACTCACAGCGAGCGCAAGTTCCCGCATGCGCGAGAGATGCTCGACGCCCTGCGGGCCGATGGCTTCAAATGCGCGACCAACGTCTCGCCGCTGTTGAGCGACAACCCGCTCGACGAGACCGGGCATTTCGCCCCCTACCCGCAACGGGCGGCGCTGTTGGCGATCGCCGGGCTTCTTTATGATGTACGGGCGGGGCAGCAACAGGCCGGCGATGCGGCCAGCGGGGTGCGGCTGTTTACCGGCCGCCTCAATTACGGCACCAACAACCGGGTCAACCCCTACCATTACCCTCCGTTTAGCGCTCACCCGCCGCTTGCGCCAAACCGCAACGACGCGGCGCCGCTCGGAGCTTCGGGCAACTATGCCGACTTGGGCCGCACCGACGTTCGCCACGCCTGGGGCGAGCAGTATGCGCACCTGATCGACGAGCTGGGCATGGACATGATCTGGCAGGACATGACCTGCCCTGCGCAGGACGCGACGGTGGCCGGCCCCATCCTCACCCTGCCGCTGGATCTGATGCTGCACGATGGCGAGGGGTACCTGCCGCACGGACTGATGCATAACGCCTACGCGCAATGGCTGTTGCGAGCCACCTGGGAAGGGCTGACCCGTCTCCGACCCGACCAGCGCCCTTTCATTCTCGCCCGCGGTGGATACGCCGGCATGCAACGCTATGCGGCGCTGTGGACCGGCGACAACGCTTCCAGCTGGGATTTCCTCCGCATTAACATCCCGCAGGTGTTGAATATCGGCCTCTCCGGGGTGCCAATCTCCGGCGCCGATATCGGCGGCTTCGCCCGCGGCAGTGGCAGCAGCAGCGAGCCAATCTATCCAGGTGAACCCGGCGGCCGGATCGACGGCGGCGTCACCGAGCCGGAACTGTTCGTCCGCTGGATGCAACTGGGCGCCTTCCTGCCCTGGTTTCGTAATCACTACAATGGCTACGACAAGGCGTTCCAGGAGCCATGGGCCTATGACGCGACGATCGCCGACCACTGCCGGCGGATTGTCCACCTGCGCTACCGGCTGCTGCAGGTCATCTATGACGCTATGTATCACTGGACGCAGACGGGAATGCCGATCGCCCGTGCCCTCTTCCTCAACGATGCGGACGATCGCGAGGTATACGATCACCTGGACGATCAGTTCTTTCTCGGCCGCGATCTGATGATCGCGCCGATCGTCCATCCTGCCGCAGTGGGTGAACCGGCGCGGCGCCAAGTTTACCTGCCGGCCGGCGTCGACTGGTATCCGTTCAGCATCGAGGACGCGGCGCTGCCGCCACCACTCGCCGGCGGCAGGCTGATCGATGTGCATGCCGACCTGGGCATGCTACCGCTGTATGTTCGAGCGGGGGCCATCCTGCCGCTGCGAACCCTGGCGGAGGACTGGGTTGGCCAGCGGCCGGAAAATCCGCTGTGCATCACCTGCTATCCTGGCGCCGATCGTGACTATCTCCTCTATCAGGATGACGGCATCACCACAGCCGCGACGACCACTGCCGCTTACCGAACGACGCGGATAAGCCAGGCGACGCTTGGGACAACCCGGAGCGTACGCCTGGAGCGGCTACACGACGGCTATACGCCGCCGGAAACATGCTGCTTTGTCGCTTTTCGCGGCTGCCCGTTGCCGGTGATGGTCAGCATCGACGGCGAGACGCTGCCAAAGGAAACGTTGCCAGAGGAAAAGTTGCCAGAGGAGATGCGGCCAGAGGATACGCTGCCAGGCGCAAATGAGCGCGCCGCTCTCGGCCGCAGCGCGGGCGAGGCCTACGTCTGGAATGCCGCCACGGCGAGCATCGTCGTCAGGATCGCAGCTTGCCGCGCTCGAGCCGATATCCGGGTAAGCGCGGCGTAGGCCCTGCAAGGCAAACAACGGCTGTCGAGGACACGGAGGCGAAGATGGTGCAGCGACGGGCGAAGGGCCTCCCGGCCCGGATCACCTTCAGCCGCGATTTCCACGAGTTGCTGACCGGCGATCTGTGCCGCGGCCAACCGCTGCACATCGCTTACGATCCAAGGCGTATCGTCCCCGCCGACGCCGCGGTCAGATGCGGTGAACCGGACCGTCCGGTTACCCTCCATGCGCGTTTTTATGCCAGCGGCCCTGAGATGACATTACCCCTCGTCTCGCCCGCCGGGATTGTCGTCGCACCGGTGGAGGATGCAACTCGTCGCGCCTGTCTGGTCACGGGCACTCTAACCGTACCGGCGGACGCCAACGGCGTCAGTCTGTGGTTCAGCTATCCGGCGGCGGATGGCGAGCGTCAGGATAACGACTATGGCGCCACCTTTCGTTTCCGCTTTCCCTGTCACGATCTGCTGCTGAACCGGGCCGAGGTCGTACCGCTGCCCACGGGCGGCAGTGCCGTCTTCGCTGTCGACGTGGCCGCCGTGCCCGACATCGAGCGGATGCAGGTCCGCTACCGCCTGCTCGGCGAGGGCAGCCCGCGGGTCGGGGAGAGCGAGCTCAGCGTCGACGCCGCGATCGCCGATGTAGCTGGCAGCCGGCGGCGCTGGACCAGTCCACTCGTACCGGTCCCGACGGCAGCGATAGTCCGCTTCAAGCTCTTCTACTGGATCGGCGGCATTCGCTTCAAAGACGACGACGGCGGCAACTACTTCCTCGCCCCGGACCCGGGCGACGCAAAGCTGCCAGCGCCGCCGCCGGAGCTGCTCGCCAGTGCCGCCACCTGGGTGTGGTAACACTCCCTGCCGCACAGCCCCTGCGCCAGCCCCCTGCCTCGACGTATCCATAGCAGCCTGACTGCCTACTCCTTTGCCGGCAGCAGGTTGGTTGGTGGCTGGCCGATCTCGGGGACGGTGGATCTTGGCATGACCTGGCCCGGGCGCACCGGCTGCGTCGGCGCGGGGCGCATTGCCGGTGCCGCCGGCAACGCGACCGGAACCTTCTCGATCCCGGCAGGCGGCACTGTCTGCCCCACAGACGGAACACTCATCCCTGGAACCGCATCGGGTGGTGGTGGTGGTGGGAGGGGTTCCGGCGCTGCGGCGGGGCGGCGTTGCAGGAAGCGCTGGCTCTGCGGGCCGGGGGGCGGTTTTCCAGCGGAAACAGGTTGGTCATCCGCCGCTTCACCTCGTCGGTCAGCCTTCCCGCCTCCTCCTGATTCGCCACCACCCTGGGCGTCAGCAGCACCAGCAGTTCGGTGCGGGTCGAGCTCTCGGCCCGCTGGCCGAACAGCCAGCCGATGAAGGGAATGCGCGACAGGAACGGCACCCCCGACGACGTCGCCGTCTGGTTGTCGCGGATCAGCCCGCCCAGCGCCACCGTCCCNNCCGACTGCACCGCAACCGTGCTCTCGACCCGCCGCTGGGCGATGGTCGGGCTGTTGGTCAGCGTCGAGATGTTGGAGTTGGTCTGCGTCTGCACGTCGCTCACCTCCTGGACGATGTCGAGGGTGACCAGGCCGCCGGCGTTCACCCTGGGCGTCACCGCCAGGATCACCCCGGTGTCGCGATACTCGATGGAGTTCACCGTCGGCGCATCGGCGGAGATGTTGCTCGTCGACGACTGGGTGGCGATCGGCACCTGGTCGCCCACCTGCAGCGTCGCCGTCTCGTTGTCGAGGACGAACAGCTGCGGCGACGACAGCATGTTCACCGTCGACACCTGATCGAGGGCGTGGACCACCACCTTGATGTCCGAGGTGTTGAGGAAATAGTTGAAGCCGGACAGCGCCGGCCCCACCGGGGTGAACGTCGCCGCACCGGTGGCCAGGCCGGTCAGCGAGATCTCGTTGTTGCCCGTCTTGAAGAACCACTCGACGCCGTAGCGCAGGGCGTCGTTGAGCACCACCTCGAGGATCGTCGCCTCGATCAGCACCTGCAATGGCGTCACGTCAAGCTTGCGCAGCGCCGCTTCCACCAGCCGGTAGTCCTTCGGCGTCGCCAGGATGACCAGCGCGTTCTTCACGTCGTCGGCGATGATCCGCACCGGCGCCACCTCGCCCAGGTTCGCCTCCTCGCCGCCGGCACCACCGCCAAGGCCGCCACCCAAACCACCGCCAAGACCGGCCGCGCCGCCCGCCGCCTGCTGCTGCCGCCGCTGCGCCGCCGTGCCACCGATCCCACTGGTACCGCTGCCGCCGAGGCCGCTGGTGACGCTGCCGCCACCGGCTCCCGTCACCCCACCCGACGTCACACCCGACGTCCCGCCCGTCGACGCGCCCGTCGACGCGCCGGTGGATGCCGCGCCGGTGTTGCTGAAGCCGGTGACGCTGCTGCCGAGGCGGTTGCGCCCGGCAGTGGTGCCGCTGCCGCCGCCGATCTGCGTCCCGCGCAGCCCCGGCGCCAGTTGCCGGCTGCTCGTCGCCGCACCAGGATTGAAGATCTCGTTCAGCACCATCGCCAAGTCCGCCGCCCGGCTGTTCTGGCAGTAGTAGACGAAGATGCGCGCCACCGTCTCATTGCCGAGATCGAGCCTGGACACCCACTCCCGCGCCCGGCGCAGGTAGAGCGAGCGCGAGGTGATCACCAGTACCGACTGCAGCCGGTTGATCGGCACGAAGCGCACCACCCCGGCCAGCGGCCCCGTCTCCTGGTTGCCGAAATNCTCCTCCAGCAGCTCGCCCACCACCGTTTCCGGCTCCGCCTGCTGCAGCGGCAGCACCGCGAAGGACATCCCCCNCAGCCAGTCCACGTCGAAGGTGGCGATGATCTCCTGCAGCGTCGACAGTTCGGCGGCGTTGCCGCTCAGCAGCAGCACGTTGCGCGACGGGTCCGCCCGCACCACCGCCCCCGCCGGGGTCAAGGGCTCGATCACCCCCTTCATCTCCGCCGCCGAAACATAGCGCAGCGGTACCACCACCGTCCCCGTCCCGGCGCCACGGTTGCTGCCGCCGGCAGAGACGCCGCCGCCGCTCTTCGCCGCCCGGTCCGCCGGCACCACCCGGTAGGCCGCGCCGTTGCGCACCAGGGCCGCGTTGTTGAAACTGAGAATGTCCTCGAGGATGCCGAGCAGTTCGCCGCGCGGCACCGGCCGGCTGGTCCGCAGCGTCACCGTCCCCTGCACCGCCGGGTCGATGGCATAGTTCGCCCCCAGCGCATCGCCGAGAATGGCGCGCACCACCTCGCGGATATCGGCATCGACGAAGTTCACCGTCACCTGGCCGCCGGCGCCGCCGGCTGCACCGACGCCGCCGACCCGCCGCCCGCCGCTGGCGGCCGCGCCAGCACGTCCGAGCCGCGCACCATCTCCGCCGACCGCTCCGACGTCCACGCCGGCGCCTCCACCGGCCGCATCCCCGCCGCCGACCCCGTCCACTCCGATGCGTCGCCCAAGGGCTGGTCCCCGTCAACGTCGGCGACACCCGCGTGTCATACATCGGCGAACCAACACAGCCCAGCAGCAGAAAGAAAAGAAGCAACGGCAGCAGCGCGGTAAACCGCCGCCAGCGGAAAAGTCCCTGCTGCCGCATCTGCATCCTGTTCCTTTCAGCTCGCCGCCGAAAATACACGCATCCCGGTTAATTCACGCCCGAAGCACGCGCGCCGGCTTCGCCGGCCGACTTTGTATCCGCACGCATGAAACCGTAGGCATCGAATGAAATCGTCAGCGCACTGTCGCGGCCGTCGCGGCCGCGCGATTGCTCCCCGGAAACATCGACGTTATCGAGAAAGAGATACGGCCGGTCACCCTCCAGCCGGAACAGAACCTTCTGCAGTTCCGCGGTGTCAGCCGTCATCGTCACCCGAACGCCAATGCGGCGGAAGCCATCGTCATCGATACCGGCGAGCACCTGGGTAGTGGTCAGCCGACCGCCACTGGTTTGCACCACGTCACGGATGCGGCTCTGCAGTCGCGCCGCAACCAACGTTTCGTTGTCACCCTGCAGGTAGCCTTCGCCTGACATGGGCTTGCTGCGCAACACCGTCAGGCGCTGCGAAAGGTCGGCCGCGTCGGCAGCAAGGCGCTGGTAGCGGCGCAGCAGCTCCTGCTGTTCGCTGATCGTCTCCTTATTCTCGGCATAGGCGCGCCAGATCGGGGCGATGCCGAAGGAATAGACCGCACCGATGAGCGCAAGCAGCAGGCCCACCGCAACCAGACGACTCGCCGGCGGCGAAAGCTGGATCATTGCTGTGCTGCCTTCTCCGGCTGCTGGCTGGATGGTGCCTTTTCCAGCTGCAGGCTGATGGTGAACCGTTCGGCGTCGACGCGCGGATCGCGCATCAGCGGCGCCATGAACTGCGGTTCCTTGAACAGGGGTGAGTTATCGAACGGTCCGATCAGATTGGACGCTGCGGCGGAATAGCCGAATGTCTGCACCTCGTCGCCGGAAAAACGCACCCGATACAGCCACGAGTCGTCTGGCATGATCCGCGTCAGTTCATCAAGCGTCGCCAGCCGGGTTGGCCGCGCCATCTTGCGTTCGATGAGAAAGCGGTCGAGAGCCGTCAGGTGATCGATCTCTTCTTGAGTCTTGCGTGCCGCGTCTGCCGCTTTCCGCGTCTTCGCCACCTCGGACGCCAGCGCCTCGCTCAGTTGCGCCTGACGGTACAGCGGTACCGTGATCAGACCGATGCCGAGCAGCACCGCCATCGCTGCCATCGTCGCCGCGATGGCGATCCGCTGAGTGCGGCTCGCCCGCACTGCCACCGTCTGCGCGGCGAGCGGGATCACCCGTGGCGGCCCTGCCGGGTCAGCCACTTCGATCCCGTTGATCGCCACGCCCCAGGATTGGAGGGCGCGCACCGTCGCATCCACCTGCGAGCACGGCACCACCGTCAACGCCACGGCAATCCGCTGGCGGTCCGGCATCCGCCGCACCACACGGGCATCGAAGTAAACCTGCTGGTCGGTAAACGGCGTTTGCCGTTCCATGTCGAAACTGATCACCTCACGCAGGTTTTCTTCCGTCGCCGCAGGCAGCTCGATCGTTCGTCGCAACGCCGATCCGGCCGGCAGACACAGCAGCACGTCGCGTCGGCTGGAATCGAGGCCGGCAAGAATCTGCCTGATTTCCGTTGCCACCACATCGTCCGGCACACTGGCAACCGATAGCCGACCCAACTCGTGGCTGCTGCCGTTGTTGGCGTGATGGATAGTCAGCGTCTCGTCGCCAGCGATGAAGAGCAGACGACTGCGCTCGCGGAACAGCCAGCGCTGCAGCCGCGGCGGAATGCAGGCCTTCAACTCCCCCAGCCACCAGCGGAGGAAGGCGAGCCAAAGCGCCTTCAGACGGTCCATCGGCATGCCATGCGGTTCACGATCGTCTCCTCTTCAATACGCCGCCTCGCGCACCGTCGGCGCGACGATCAGGTCGGGCCAGACGCGACGATCGCCGCGCGGAAAGCTGACCCGAACCGAAACCAGTTCCGGCAGCAAGGTCCGGGTGAGCCAAGTGGGCTGCCAGCTGCGCACCGGCGAGTTTTCCCCCGGTCCGAAATAGACGAAATCGATGGAACTCGCCCCATCGATAAGGACGACGGTCTTTGCCGCCCCGCCGCCTGCCGCCGCCTGCCGCGGACGCGCCGCTGCTGCCACCGGGGCAAAATCGCGCACCTGCAGCACCAGTTGGTCGCCGCTCCGGCCACGCACCCGCGCCAGGGTGATCGCATGCAGCCCACCGACAAAAAGCCTGCACGGGCGCCGGTCCGACAAAGGAGACAGCATCGGTGCTGCCTTGAAACTGAATGGTGGCCTCGCCGCTTAACGTCGTCGTTGCCAGCGGCAGCGCGGTAGCTATGAGACGGCGCACAATCGCGTAGGCAGACTCCACGCCGGTCACCTGCTCCGCAACCGCGTCCGCTTGTTCCCACACTCGCGCACCAAAGCGGAGGCCGCTGGCGAGGATCGCCGTCAGCAGCGCGAAGAGGGTGATCGCCACCAGCAGTTCGATCAGCGTGAACCCAGCGTTCGATCGTCGCCGCCATGCAGCAGCCACGCGCCAGTAGGCGGTGCACAGATGGACCGTGCACAGCTGCCGTCCGCTCATTGCCCATTATCCGTCTGCCCGGCCTCATCGCCGCTTTCTGTGGCGACGACGCGAAGCGTCGTCAGTGTCACGGCCTGGTCGCTGCGCTTGCTGTTCCTGCTGCCCCACGAGACCACGACGGTGAGCTGGTAAAGGGCAACGGGGGCGTCGCGCAAATCGTCGGCAAGCGGTTCAGTGTACAAGGAAACATCGGCCAGCCACCGGTAGCCATCCGCGGTCTCTCCCGCCAGGCGTCTGACGGTAGGAGCGCTATCCGCCTCTAACTCCGCAAGTTTCGACTGGGCCATCATCGTGGCGATCACGTGACGTTGCGACGCGCTGGTGCCGCGAATGCCACCAGAAAATAGCTGCAGTGCCGCGGCGAGGACGAATGCGCACAAGGTGAAGGCGACCAGGACCTCCAGCAAGGTAAAGCCGCGCGCCGAGTCATCGCCCACCATCGCCCGCCTCAACCACATCGGCCCGGCCGGTCAGCCAGTCGACCCGGACCAGATACGTCTGCTTCGCCGATGTCAGCGTAACCTCGCCGCCGGTCGAGCTGCCATCCGGGAAGAAGCGGATCCGGCCGGCGGTCCGACCAAGCCGCTCGGTTTCAGCCGCGAAGAGCGATACGTTTAAACCTTCGGGCAAGTGGTGCGCTGGTCGTCCGTCGGTAGCGTAGGTCAGTGCGTTGGTATCGATGGTCAGCGCCAGATCGCGATTGCCGGCGATCGCCGCCCCGCGCGTCTGCCGCAGCACCGTCGCCAGATCGCGCGCCGCGGTTCGCTCGCGGGCGGCACTGAGACGGCCACCGATGGATGGCAGGGTGACGGCCGTAACCATGGCCAGAATCATCATCACCACCAAAAGTTCGAACAGCGTGAAGCCGCGCGTCGACGCTGCGATACGAGGAGAGCCCCGGCGCGGTCGCGCTGGCAACGGAGGCTGTCGCCGCTTCAGCCGTCGGCTCCAGATACGCCGACGGTTGCGATCCATGCCAATGGCCCACGCATCGCCCTGCCTCACATGGCCAGGGTGTTGATGCTGAGCATCGGCAGTAGGATCGAGACAACGATACCGCCGATCATCAGGCCCATGAGCAGCGTTATCGTCGGCACGAGCAGGGTCAACAGTCGCTGAATGCCACGCTGGACTTCGACCTCGTAGGTTTCGGCGACGCGGAACAGCATGTCCTCCAATCGGCCACTTTCCTCGCCAATGCGCAGCAGGTGCGTCGCAAGTCGCGGCAGTACGCCNNCGCTTCCTCCAACGGCCGGGCGAAGGACTTGCCCCTCCTTCACCTTCTTCTGCACCGCCTCGAATGCCACCGCCATCACCCGATTGCTCAGCGTTTCGCGGGCGACGCCAAGTGCGGCCAACAGCGGCACACCGTTGCCAAGCAGGGTACCAAGGGTAAAACTCACCCGCGCCGCCTCCGCCTTGGTCAGCAGATCGCCGATCAGTGGCAGGTTAAGGAGGCGCCGGTCCCAGCGCAGCCGCCCTGCTTCGCTCTGCCGCGCACGCACGATCCACAGCACGGTGATCAGGAACGCCAGCACCGGCAGCCACCAGAACCGTTCCGCCACCGTACCGACGCCAAGGACAATTCGGGTTATCAGCGGCAGCGGGAAGCCTGCCTNCGGTGAAAAAATCTGCTGGAAGTTGGGGATGACGACGGTAACGATAACGCCGACCGAAATGATCGTCGAGATCAGCAGAATCATCGGATAGAGCAGCGCCGAGCGCAGATTCTGCAGCGACTTGTGCGTCCGCTCCATGAACTCCGCGGTTTTCGCCAGCACCAGATCGAGCGCACCCGAGGTCTCGCCGGCGCGTGTCATGCCGATGACGAAACGATCGAAGGTATCCCCCTGCGCCGACATGCTCTCTGCCAGCGACACGCCACTGCGGACCTTGTCGAGCAGGCGCTTGACGACAGTCTTGACCAGCGGCTTTTCCGCGTACTGGACCGAGGTTTCCAGCGCCTGATCTAGTGGCAGGCCGGCCCGGATCAGCATCGACAGATCCTGCAGCAACATGGTCAGATCGGTTCGCGAAAGTCGTTCGCGGCGGCGAACCTCCCGATCGAACCACTGCGTCAGTGAACCGCTTTGCTGCTCATCGGCGCGGATCGGCAGGTGGCCCAGCGTCCGCAGATGGGCGATGACGGCCGCCTGTGTCGGCGCCTCGATTTCGCCTTCGACCACCTCGCCGGTTTCGGTGACGGCCTTATAGCGAAACATTGCCAAGGGCTGCCTCACGTATCGCGGGTTACNCCGCAGCACATCCTCAATCGAGGTGATGCCGCGGACCGCCTTGCGCAGGCCGTCTTCGTAGAGGGTGCGCATGCCACCTGCGACGGCACAGCGCTGGATTTCCTGGGCGTCTGCTCGCTTCAGCGTCAGCCGACGGACATCCTCGGTCAACACCAGGATCTCGGCGATCCCGGTGCGACCGCGATAACCGGTGCCGGTACACTTGTCGCAGCCGACCGGACGATAGAGGGTAAGCGGCCCTGCATCGGTGAAGCGATCGAGCCGCAGATCGGCAGCGAATTCCCGCGCCGACGGGTGTGGCTGGCGGCAGTGAACGCAGAGCGTGCGCACCAGACGCTGCGCCGAAATGGCGTTGACGGTAGAGGCGATCAGGTAGTCCTCCAGCCCCATGTCGAGAAGTCGGGTGACAGTGCCGGCAGCGGAGTTGGTATGCAAGGTGGAGAGCACCAGGTGGCCGGTAAGCGCTGCCTGGGCGGCAATCTGCGCCGTCTCCAGGTCGCGGATCTCGCCGATCATGATGATGTCGGGGTCCTGGCGCAGCATCGAGCGCAGGACGTGAGCAAAGGTTAGGCCAATCAGCGGCTTGACCTGCACTTGGTTGACGCCCTCCAGTTGATACTCGATCGGGTCTTCCACCGTCAGGATCTTGGTATCGGCGGTGTTCAGGCGCAGCAACGACGTGTATAGCGACGTGGTTTTGCCGCTGCCGGTGGGACCAGTCACAAGGAGCACGCCGTTCGGCCGTTCGAGGACTTTAAGATATTTCTGCAGCGTATCATCGGCGAAACCGAGAGCGCTGAAATCGAAGACAGCGCTGCCCTTGTCGAGAATACGCAAGACCACACTTTCGCCGTGCATCGTCGGCANGGTGGAGACGCGGAAGTCCACCTCCTTGCCGCGGACGGCGAGCTTGACGCGGCCGTCCTGCGGCAGCCGGCGTTCGGCAATGTTCAACTTGGCCATGATCTTGACGCGCGAGACGATGGCGGCGCGCAAGCTGGGCGGCGGAGCCTCCACCTCGCGCAGCACGCCATCGATGCGATAGCGGATGCGCAGCTTGTTCTCGAAGGGCTCAATGTGAATGTCCGACGCGCTGACCTCGACGGCACGGGTGATCAGCAGGTTGACGAGGCGAATGACCGGCGCTTCGCTGGCCAGGTCCTTGAGGCGCTCGGCATCATCGTCGGCCTCGTCGAGTCCGGCTTCGCCCAGTCCTTCGACCATCTGATTGAGGCCGGCATTGCCGCGACCGTAAAGCCGCTCATGCGCACGCTCGATATCTGCCGGCACGCCCACCCGGCGCTCGACCCGGCGGCCGCTGGCGACGGCGATGGCNNGCTGGCGACGAACGCGTCGGGGATCAGCCATCGCCAGCGTCACCGTTGCGTCGGTGGCGGCGAGTGGCAGTGCCTTTGCCTCCTTGAGGAATTTACCGCTGATCAGTTCGGCGAGGACCGGCTCGTCCGGGTAGTCTTCGGCCACGAGCAAGCTGACCCCGAGCGCGCCGGCAAAGGCCTCCGCCATCGTCCGTTCGGCGACTAGGCCGAGCTTGACCAGGATCGTCCGTAGCGGTTCGGCCCCTTCCGCACTCAGGCGGCGCGCGCGGTCCACCGCCGCACGCTCCACATGCCCCGCCTCGATCAGGTTGCCGACGAGATCATCCTCGATCACATCCACGTCGGCGACGACGTCGGCTGCCGCAACGACATCCATCAGCGCGTTCGCTCCGCTCCTGTTTAGCGTCTTGGCCCCCTGCTCGCGACCGGGAGTTGCCCGGTTTCGACGGCTGATCGGAAGTGTGCCATGACGATCGCCCGAAGCCAAACCACCACTCGACCGCTCCGGCCTCCCCGCCCAAACAAACCTCGATCGGTTGAGATTATAGCCGCCAGTGCACGCGGGTGTGCATAAACTTTTTCCATGTTCGGGCGCCGGCTGGGCGACAAAATTGACCGTCCCTTGGCGACGATCACAGTAGGGCGCGGATGGGCTTGCTAAGGTCAGCGTTATTGCGGTCGGCCACAGGTGTGCACAAGGGCGCCTGACTGCACCGCGTCCACTGTCTCGACGCCCGTTAATGCTGAGGGAATCATGATTGCAGGCCTGCTGGGATATGGCATCGTTCTGTTGGCGCGACGGCTGCACAGCCGGTGTGGTTTCGCTGCGGTGCTATGTCTGGTTGCCTTAGCAGCCGTCGCCTCGTCCGGCACGGCCATGGCCGGCACCGCACCCGCCTGTCTCGCCGCAGATATGGCATCGTGGGCGAACCGGTCGCAGCTGATGGTCGGGGCGATGATGGAGGACCAGATCGCCAGTGCGGCGCCCTTTGATCTGCGCTACGTCTATATTGCCGGCCAGTTTCCCGACGGTGGTTCGCCTTGCGCGTCCTGCGCCGCGGCCTGTTCAGTCAATGGCCGCAGTTGTAGCAATGACGATGGCGGCGACTGCGGTTGGTGGGGATGCTGGCAGGATTCCCAGAACGCGCCTGGCGCCTTCGCCCGGCAGCTGATCACCATGACGACCGCCGGTAAACAGCTGCCAATCTTCACCTATTACACTTTTTTGCTGGCAAGTGGTGTTGACGAGGGCAAGCCCGAAATCGCCAAGGCCGCTGACGCCGCCTTCATGCGCACCTATTATGACGACTTTCGTTTCCTGCTACGGCAGATCGGCACGGCGAAAGCGATCGTGCATCTGGAGCCGGATTTCTGGGGCTATGCCCGCCAGGTAAATCAGGACCCACGGCTGATCGCGGCAGCAGTCGCCAGCGCCAACGCCCGCGACTGCGCCGGCCAACCTAACAGCATCGCCGGCATGGGCCACTGTCTCATCCAGATGGTACGGACCTACGCACCGGCGGCAAAGGTCGGCTTCCATGCCAGTGCCTGGAACGCCTCGCTCAACAGCCGCAGCAGCTTCGATGTGGACGGCGATGCCCGCGCCACCGCCGCGTTTCTGGCGCTTTTGGGCTCGGCCGATCTGGTGGTAGTGGAGGCCGACGACCGCGACGCCGGCTACTATCAGGCGGTGAAGGGCAGCAATCACTGGTGGGATGAAACCAACGCGACGCTGCCCAACTTCAACCAGATGTTCCAATGGGTGACGACGTTGACCACGTCGTTGCAACTGCCGGCGCTGTGGTGGCAAATGCCCCTCGGCAACATGGCTCTGGCCAATACCGACTCCGGCTGGCACGACAACCGGCTCGACTATTTCTTTGCCCATATGCCGGAGGTGGCGCACACCAACAGCTTCGGC
Source organism: Defluviicoccus vanus (assembly GCF_014672695.1). Lineage (GTDB taxonomy): Bacteria > Pseudomonadota > Alphaproteobacteria > Rhodospirillales > Defluviicoccaceae > Defluviicoccus > Defluviicoccus vanus. The sequence continues at coordinate 587,496 of NZ_CP053923.1, forward strand.
GTCGTCTATGGCCCCGGCGCCACCGGTCAGACCACCCCTTCCACCGACGGCGGTCTGCTGCGGCAACGCACGCGTGCCTACGTGGCGGCGGGACGAACCGACATGTGTCAAACCCTTGCCGTGATGTGAGCGGTACATGAGCGGTCGTGCGGCGGCTACCGCGCGCGCCCACAAATGCCTCCACCTCATCGGCTGCCTCGTCGACTTCGTCATCCGCTCTGGACGAGCTACCTGGAGCAGGCGCATCCCATCCACCGCCGCCGGAGGCGCTTGATCGCCGCCAAGCAAGTCCGTAGTCTCCGCCATCCCTGTTGCATTTTGGATGTCGCGGTCGGTCATGGATGTGCGGAGCGGGTTTATCGAGACGATTGGCAATACGCCGATGATCCGCCTGCGCCGGGCGTCGGCGGAAACAGGGTGTGAAATCCTGGGCAAGGCGGAGTTCCTCAATCCCGGCAGTTCGGTCAAGGACCGGGCGGCACTGGCGATCGTTCGCGACGCGGAAGCGCGTGGCCTGCTGCAGCCGGGTGGCGTCATCGTCGAAGGCACCGCCGGCAATACCGGCATCGGCTTAGCGCTGGTGGGCAATGTCCGTGGCTACCGGACGATCATCGTCATCCCGGAGACGCAGAGCCAAGAAAAAAAGGACATGCTGCGGTTGTGCGGTGCCGAGGTGCGCGAGGTGCCGGCCGTCCCCTATAAGGATCCCAACAATTACGTCAAGCTCTCCGGCCGGCTGGCCGAAGAACTGGCGCAGCGCGAACCCAACGGCGCCATCTGGGCGAATCAGTTCGATAACGTCGCCAACCGCCGCGGCCACTACGAAACCACCGGCCCCGAGATCTGGCGGCAAACCGATGGGCGGGTCGACGCCTTCATCTGCGCCGTGGGCACCGGCGGCACGCTCGCCGGCGTCGGTCTCTACCTCAAGGAGCGTAATCCCAACGTCGTCATCGGCCTTGCCGACCCCTGCGGCGCCGCGCTTTACAGCTACTATACCACCGGCGAGTTGAAGGCCGAGGGCGAGTCGATCACCGAGGGCATCGGCCAGGGGCGGATCACCGCCAACCTGGAAGGGGCACCGGTGGATCGCGCCTACCAGATCCCCGATGCCGAAGCGCTGCCGATCGTCTTTGATCTGTTGCGCACCGAGGGCTTATGCCTCGGCGGCTCATCGGCAATCAACATCGCCGGCGCCATCCGCCTCGCTCGCGACCTGGGACCAGGCCACGTGATCGTCACCGTCCTCTGCGACTATGGGACCCGCTACCAAAGCAAGCTCTTCAATCCGGCATTCCTCCGCAGCAAGGGGCTGCCGGTCCCCGACTGGCTGGAGACGACGCGATGATGCTTCCGGAAACGGCTGGACTCTGTGATACGGCGTGGCTTGCGACGCGGCTGGAGAGTTCGCAGGTGTGCGTTGTCGACGGCAGCTTCTTCCTCCCCGGCAGCGGTCGCAACCCACGCGACGAGTTCTGTGCACAGCATATTCCCGGTGCCATCTTCTTCGACATCGATGACATTTGCGATCCCGAATCCCAGCTGCCGCACATGCTGCCGAGCCCCGAGGCGTTCGGGGCAAAGATACAGAGTCTCGGCATTACCAACGCCCATCTGGTGGTCGCCGCCGACGACGCGCCAGGTTCGGCAGCGGCAGCACGGGTATGGTGGATGTTCCGGGTCTTCGGCCATGACCGGGTGGTCATCCTCGACGGTGGGCTGGCCAAGTGGCTGGCCGAGGGCCGCCCGGTTGTTGCGGGAGATCCCCCGGCGCCGATCCCCGCTCCCTCGCCCTCGCGGCGCCGGCCGGCACGGCGACTTCGCGGCCACAGGGCACCCCGCACGCCCCAACGCTATATTCCAGGATTCCGCCCTGCCCTCGTTCGTTCCGCCGACGAGGTATTACGGACGGTGGCAACCGGCGAGGCGCAGTTGATCGACGCGCGCAGCCCCGATCGCTACCGCGGCGTCGAGGCCGAACCGCGACCATCGCTCCGGCAGGGACACGTCCCGGGCAGCCTTAACCTGCCTTTCAGCGCGTTTCTCGACCCTGAGCGGCTCAACAGCTGGCGTAGCGAAAGCGAAATCGCCGATCTGTTCACCAAGTCCGGCGTCGACCTGGAACTGCCGATGGTCTGCTATTGCGGCTCCGGGATCACCGCCTGCGTCGCCGCTTTTGCCGCTTTTCGTCTCGGCCACCAGACGGCAGCGGTTTACGATGGCTCCTGGGCAGAATGGGGCAACCGTGACGACACCCCGATCACCACGTAGCCAGGATCATCTGGCGACGGCGACGCAGCTCGCGCACGCGGGCAACGCGCCGGCCGCNNGAACCATGGTGTTGTCAATCCACCTGTCTACCACGCCTCGACCATCGTCTACCCGACTCTGGAGGCACTCGAACACGCCGACCGTACCCCCTACGAGGGCACACGCTATGGCCGGCGCGGAACGCCGACCACCTTTGCCCTGGAGGAAGCGGTGGCAACCCTCGAAGGTGGCGACCACTGCGTCGCTGTGCCCTCGGGCCTCGCCGCCATCACCACGGCGCTGCTCGCTTTTCTTAAGGCCGGCGATCATCTCTTGATGGTCGATACCACCTACGGTCCCGTTCGCCGCTTCTGTGACGTCTTGCTGAGCGGCCTCGGTATCGAGACCACCTATTACGATCCGCTGGCGGACGTCACACCGCTGCTGCGCGACACCACCCGCGTCGTCTACCTGGAGAGTCCCGGATCGCTCACCTTCGAGGTGCAGGACGTGCCGGCCGCTGCCACTGCCGCCCGCGCCGCCGGCGCCGTCAGCATCCTCGACAACACCTGGAGCGCCGGCCTGCTGCTCAAGCCCTTCGCGCACGGCGTCGACGTGTCAATCCAGGCGGCAACCAAGTATCTCGTTGGCCATTCCGACGTCATGCTGGGGACGATCACCACCACAGCTGACACCTTCCTGCGGGTCAAGCGTGCTTCGGCATTGCTCGGCACCGCGGTGGGACCGGACGACTGCTACCTCGGCCTGCGTGGCATGCGGACGCTATCGGTACGCCTTCCCCGCCATCAGGAAACGGCGCTGCAAGTGGCGCGGTGGCTCGCCGGCCGCGCGGAGGTGACGCATGTCCGCCATCCGGCCTTTGGTGATTGTCCCGGCCACGCCGTCTGGCGACGCGACTTCTCTGGTGCGAACGGCCTCGTCACCATCGTCCTGCAACCAGCATCGAAGCGGGCGCTGGCGGCGATGCTGGACGGTATGAAGCTGTTCGCCATGGGTTACAGCTGGGGCGGTTACGAGAGTTTGATCGTCCCGATCGATCCTGCGGCGGCACGATCGGCGACAGTATGGCCCTATTCCGGTCCCTGCCTGCGGCTGCATTGCGGTCTCGAGGACCCCGCCGACCTGATCGACGACCTGGAGCAAGGGTTCGCTCGTCTGCACGCGGCGTCCTGACCGTTGTCCGGTGCCTGCTCCGTTCGCCTGATCACGTCCCTTCACCAGTGCTTGCCACGTCGGCGGGAAACAGCCGCTGCTGCATCTGCTCGCAATGGCGCACCAGGTTGCTGTGCGCCAGCGTCGCGTCCTTCAGCGGCGAGGCGATCGGCGGCACGATGATTTCGGCCACGAACGCGTAGGTCCATAGATCAAGCAACGTCGGCCGCGCGGCGGCGAAGAAGTACGTGTCCGTGGCAAGCAGTGTGCTCAGGGCCTGCACGTCGGCCATGCCCAGCGCGTAGATCTCATTGCGCCGATGGCGGCCAATGCCCTGCGCCCGAAGCGCCCGCATGATTCGCCGCCGCGGCAGCGCCGCCAGCAACCCACGCATGGACGCCGGCACGCCGCTGAACAGCTGCTCGCGGACGACGGACCAACCGGGTTGGTCAAGCCAACGCGCGTATACGCCCACCCAATAGGTATGTTCATCGAGCATCCGCCGGCAGGCATGCGCAATGGCACGCTGCCGCGGATTCAGCGCGGCATCGAGATCAATCCCGCGCTGACGGGAGAGGTGGGCGATGATCAGTGACGAGTCACCGACAACGGTGCCATCCGTATCCTCGATGAAGGGCACCTTGCCCTTGGGCGCCCGGCGGAATGTTCGGCGCAGATCGAAGGGAACCACCCGTGTAGGNNCGATAGCCGTCTCGTGGAGAAAGCTTTCGAGCTTGAGGCAGAAGGGACTGGGATCAGCCAGCCCCCAGGCCGGTCCGAACTTATGCAATTTTACTGTCATCACGCGGGCTCACTCCCCACATACTGGCTGTGTTCATCGGCTGGCATCAGGGATCTGACGTCGCGCGCGCAAGGCGGTCGTCACTACGAGGACTCTATTGCTCGCCGGTTGTCGGCCGAGGGAACTCGGATTCGTCTTCGATAATGGTCGCAGCATGCGATCGTCACTGCCTTGCGGACACTATGGGTGCATTGTGGCAAAGCTGCACGCGTTGGCGGAGCAGCGCTAACTCGTCTTTGGTTTGCCAAGTGCATACAGATGCAGCATATGCAATTTTTGCGAAGCAGCTGCCGCTAAGTTGGGCTATCGCAACGATTGGAGGATGATTATGATGACGTTTGCTTTGGCGTGCACCCAGCGGTCAACGACAGCATAGAAGATTGCCATGTGGGCCTCCTGGACTCTCAATTGGGACGAGATTCGCGAGGACATCGTCATCGGCTCCTGTCCGATGACCACGGCGGACATCGATCGCATCGTTGCCGAACTCGAAGTGACAGCGATGCTGTCACTGCAATCCGACGAATGTCGCACTCACTTCCAACTGGACTATGACGCGTTACGTGCGCATGGGAAAAAGCACCGATTGACCATGGTCAACACGCCCATGCTGGACTTCGATCCGCCCGACCAGCGTCGCCATCTCGCCGAAGCGGTGCGGAGCCTGCACGAGTTACTTGCTGCCGGTCACCGCGTGTACGTCCACTGTACCGCCGGGGTCAATCGCGCNCCCCTGGTCGTCCTCGGCTACATGACCTTCGTGGAGATGCAATCGCCGGATCTGGCACTTGCCGTGTTGAAGGAGGCTCGTCCGGGGGCCGATCCGTCAATGGAGGCGTACTATGGTTGCCGCGATGATCTGACCGATATCCTCCACGATCACATTCTCGTCCGCGCCTATTATCTCGCCGAGGGAAGCCCACGCCAGGACACGGCTTCCAACTGGTTTGAAGCTGAACGGGACGTTCTGCGTGGCGCGTTCGTTAACGCTCGGTTTTTCCACGCCGCCGCCTGGATCCACATCGTGAAACCTGGACAGTCGCTGCGGAGCCGCAATCGCTGTAGCACGGAGCTAGAGCAGGAACATCGGTCGTCAGGCGTAGTGAACAACCGCCTTCACGCATCTTAGTTGCATGGCTTGGTAGCTGCCAACGATGTCTTTTGTTGATCGAGACACCGGAAAGCCGTTTCGTACCTTCACCCGCGGAGCGAACTGTTGCTGGTTCATGCCCGACAACGATGCAATGGCGGCACCTCCGCCTCTCGTTCTGTTTCTGCATGGACAGGGCGAACGGGGCAGCGGCGGAACGGATCTGCAGCAAGTCTGTCGCTGGGGCCTACCCAAGTTTCGTAGCGTCGGCACGCCGCTCGCCGACGCCCCCTTCCCGTTTCTGGTCATCGCTCCCCAATGCCCGCCGCAACGGTTCTGGCATGACGACGATATGCAGGCAGCGATCGAGCGGCTGCTCGACAACTTAGTGAGTGAGGGCTTGGTCGACCCCGATCAACTTTTTGTTGCCGGCTTCAGCATGGGCGGGATCGGCAGCTTCTGTCTGGCGCTGCGGAATCCCAGCCGCATCGCCGCCCTGGTCTCGGTCTGTGGTCGCTGTCCCCTACCGGAGTCGCTGGCCGGTTTGGCGACCTTGCCGATGTGGATCGCCTATGCTGAAGACGACGAATTCAGCGAGCTTGCCGAAGGCTCACAGCTGGCAATCGACGTCCTGTCGCCCTTCGGCAAGGTGGTCAAACGCACCTACCGTCTTGGTGCCATCGATGGTCTTTCGGCACACCTCCGGACGGCAGACGCCGCATTTGCAGACCACGAACTCTATCGTTGGCTTGCCCGCCAGCGGCGCCCCGTCGCACCGGCCGTTGCTCAAGCGTCCATGCGGCCGTAGCTGCTGCGCATCTCCCGCTTCAAGGTCTTGCCGGCAACGTTGCGCGGAAACTCCTCATAAATGACAACGTCGACAATACGCTGAAACTTCGCCGCCACCCGCTCGTTTGTCCAGGCGATGAGGGTTGCCCTGTCGAGGCTCTCGCCAGCGCGCACGGTGACCGCCGCAACCGGCACCTCTCCCCATTTGTGGTCGGCGATCCCGAACACGGCGACTTCGCGCACCGCCGGATGACGAACGATGACCTCTTCGATGTCATAGGGATAAACGTTGACCCCGCCGCAGATGATCATGTCCTTGATCCGGTCGACGAGAAACAGGAATCCCTCTGCATCGACGTAGCCGGCATCGCCAGTGTGCAACCAGCCATCAACGATGGCCTTCGCCGTCAGGTCCGGCCGCTTGTAGTAGCCCGGCATCAGGCAGGGACTGCGGCCGCAGATTTCCCNCACCTCGCCCACGTCACACTCGCTGCCGTCATCGCGGAGAATACGCATTTCCATGAATGGCGGCGGGCAACCGACGGATCCCAGCTTACGGATGGCATCGTGCTTGTCGAGGACGGTCATGAACCCTTCGGTGAGGCCATAAAGTTCATAGAATCGGCCGGGTAGTTCGTCGTTGAGTCGTTCCTTGAAGCGGACGTGCAACGGCGCCCCAAGATTGTGCAGCATCTCGAGACTCATCAGCTTTTCGGGCGCGTAGGCTGGGCTTTCGAGGATGGCAATGATCTGCGACGGGACAAGGACGATATGCGTGACCTTCCAGCGGGCGATATCTTCGATCACTCGCTCGGGGCTGAAGGCCTCATGCAAGACGTACGTACCACCGACAAACATCCACGGCATCAGGTCAACCATGCAGCCGTTGAATACAATCGAACCAGCGTGCAAAACAACACTTTCTGGCGTCATCCGCCATGCCTGCGAGAACAACGTACAATACATTGCTCGCACGTAATGGGAATGGACAATTCCCTTCGGTAATCCCGTCGTACCGCTCGAATACATGATGTTGAATTCGTCAGCATCTACCAGACCGGGATCGCCGGGATCGCTGTCATTAACGCTGGCAAGTGCATCCTCGTAGGCGCGGTAACCAGGCACCGGGCCGCCGACAACCAGCCATCGATCGGCGTCGATCAGCGGCAACCGGTCCCGGATGCGATCGAAAACAGGCGTAAAGGCGACATCGCCAATCACCAGTCGCGTATCGGAATCAGTCAGCAGCGTCTGCAGCCCGCTCTCCTGCAGCAGCGGGCTCATGGGGACGATGACGAAGCCGGTTCGAGCCGCCGCCCAATAGGCCGCCATCAAAGGCAAGCCATTGCCCAGCACCGTCGCGAACTTGTCCCCTTTGCGCAATCCGGCAGCAATAAGGGCGTTCGCCAGACGATTGACGTAGGCGTTGAGCGCTCGATAGGAAAATTGCTGCCCCTGCGTCACGAGGGCGATGTGATCGCCGCGGTAGCGGGCGTGACGCGGCAACAGTGTACCGATGTTCATGTTCCCTCCCTCATTTTGTTGCACTGCACAAAATTCTGCGGTTGTCCCGGTTGTCCGGCGTGCCAGGCGATAAGCGTTCAGCAGCAGGGGCGCTGCGCGCAACCTCTGGCATTGGATCCAGGAGCGTGCTAAGCCAGCCTAATACCGTCAAGTTCACAGTGTCGCGAGAAATTCGTGGAAACCGTTACCGCCAAGTTTGCGGTGGGCCAGGTGGTTCATCATCGCCTGTTCAATTACCGGGGCGTAATCGTCGATGTGGACCCGGTCTTCCGCGGCAGCGATGAGTGGTATGAGAAAATGGCACCCAGTCGGCCGCCAAAGCGCCGGCCTTGGTACAAAGTACTGATGCACGGGACTGACAACCAGACCTACGTGGCAGAGCGCAACTTGGAGCCTGATGCTTCGGGAGATCCGGTGCACCATCCTGATCTTGATGCCTATTTTTCTCAATTCGTCGACGGTGTGTATATTCTTCGCCAGCGCGGCAACTGAGCTCGCGTTTGCGTTTGCCTAGTGTCCGGTCGTGGTCAGCGACGTCAGACGGCGCTGGAAATGTCTATCTCGCGATTGCACAAAAGAAAGTCTGTGGTTCGATCGCGGTGGGTGCTAGAAAGGCCCAACCTCCCAGGACGGCGTGGGCACAATAACCAATCCGAGGGAACGAACATGGAACTCAAGGTCCTTGCCTTCGTGCTTGCAGGCGGCGAAGGAACGCGTCTATTTCCCCTGACGAAGGAGCGCGCCAAACCGGCGGTACCCTTTGGCGGCAAGTATCGGCTTGTCGATTTTGTTCTTAGTAATCTTGTCAATTCCGGCATTTACTCGATCTACGTGGTCGTTCAGTTCCGCAGCCAGTCGCTTTTGCAGCATCTGAGCGAGGGCTGGCAGCTGGGTAGCTTGCTCAAAAGCGAGTTTATTGTTCCGGTGCCGGCGCAGATGCGCACCGAAGGCAAGGACTGGTACCGCGGAACCGCAGACGCAATTCATCAGAACATCAATCTGATCGAGCAGTCGGCACCGAACATCGTCTGCATCTTTGGCGCTGACCATATCTACCGGATGAATATCCGCGACATGATCGAGTTTCACGAGCGCAAGCGCGCGCACGTCACCGTCGCGGCGATTCAGGTCGACAAGCAATATTCAAAAGAGTTCGGTGTCATTGAAACCACCACCGGCAACCGCATCGTTGGTTTCCACGAAAAGAACCCCAACGCACCAACGATGCCAAACGACCCGTCGAAGGTGTTTGCCTCGATGGGTAACTATATCTTTTCGACTGACATGTTGCTGAAGCTGGTTCAGGAAGACCAGGAAGACCCGAATTCAAGCCATGACTTTGGCAAGGATATTTTGCCAAAGGCGATGAAGCATTGCGAAATGTTTGCTTATGACTTCATGAGCAACAAAATCCCAGGTGAATTGCCAGGGAAGCTTCCCTACTGGCGCGATGTCGGTACGCTCGATGCCTATTTCGATGCCAATATGGATCTTCGATCCATTACGCCAGAGTTGAATCTATTCAATCGCCAGTGGCCACTGCGGACGTCCGGCTATTCCGATCCGCCGACGAAGTTCGCCTTCGACGAGGAAGATCGGCGCGGTCAGGCCATCGACTCCGTGCTCGCCGGTGGCTGCATCATCTCCGGTGGCTTGGTCCGCGACTCGGTGATCGGCCGTAGCGTCTACGTGCACGCCGGCGCCGAAGTGGATAGCTGCATCATCTTCGACAATTGCCATATCGGCCGCCGGGCGAAGTTGCGTCGTTGTATCCTCGAGAAGAACGTGCGCATCCCCGAAGATGCCGTCATTGGCTACGATCTGGAAAAGGACAAGGAAAAGTACTTTGTCAGCGATTCCGGCATCGTCATCATCACCGGGCCACGCTCGCCGGTGCAACTGGCAACGCTGACGGTTTGAGCCAGCAAGCAACGGCGCCGCTGTCGGCGCCGTTGCCGCCTTACTTCTTCGCCGACCCCAGCTTCAGGCTTTGGCCTGTGGGACAGGTTGCGGCGCCGTTTGTGTCCCAGAGGACAGGCTGCATGTCGGTGTTGGTCCAAAATGGGGCGTCATCGGCGACGCAAACACAGGCACGGAACTGACACATCCCCGAAAGTTCCGCGTCTTTGCGTGCCCCCGCCGGGGACGCACATCCGGCCAGCGTTCCGCTGGCAATCAGGGCGGCAATCAGGGCAACTCCAGGCGCAATCACGCGGCACCATCTTCGGCCGGCGCTACGCGTGCGGGAGGTGACGTTGTGTGTGCGTGCTTGCATCGACGCTCCACTTATCCAGATGCATCTCTACAGCCGCGGCATGACCACAGCCGCGTTGTCGTCTTAGGCGTCGCCGTCAGCCGCCACCACCGGTAAAATGCACGGGCAACGCTGATCTCACACCAGCCAGCCTCGCAACGATGCCATTCTTTTTCTGCCGCAACGGAGCCCGCCTTGTCCAGCCTCCCCGCCACGCCCACCGGTCATGAAGCCGCCTCGATCCTGCTCGACATCGGGGCGGTTGGGATTCGCCCGGCCGAACCATTCACCTTTACGTCGGGATGGGTCAGCCCGGTCTACATTGATTGTCGGCGGCTGATTTCCTTCCCGGCGGAGCGAAGCCGCATTATCGCCCTGGCCGACGCGCTCATTGATCGCGAAATCGGCTACGCCGCGGTCGACGCCATCGCTGGCGGTGAAACGGCAGGAATTCCCTACGCCGCTTGGCTCGCCGATCGTGCCGCCAAACCCATGCTGTATGTGCGCAAGAAGCCAAAGGGATTCGGTCGCGATGCCCAGATCGAAGGGGTTATCAGCGACGACGCCCACGTCCTCCTCGTCGAGGATCTGGCCACCGACGGCGCGAGCAAGCTCGCGTTTGCCGAAGCGCTCCGCCGCGCCGGCGCCCGGGTAACCGAGGCGCTGGTGGTGTTTTTCTACGGCATCTTTCCGGGTAGCATCGAGACTTTGCAGGCGGCAGGATTGCGGCTGCACTGGCTCGCCACTTGGTGGGACATAATCGCCGCCGCTGAAGCGCGNCGGCATCTGCACCCCGACGAACTGCGCGAGGTACGCCAGTTCCTTGCCGATCCGGTCGCCTGGTCAGCGGCACGCGGAGGGCGCGCCGCCCTGTAGCAGCCTTTGGTGTCAGGCGCGCACCAGCATTGCCAGCAGGCGATTGTTGTATTGCATCATTCTCCTGGCCACGTTGGTACCGGCAGCGGCAGCATACCCCAGCAACGTGGGCTGGCCTGCGAGGGTGAGCATGTGGATGCTGACGGGCGATGCGGCTCGCTCAATGCCCGTCGCCTGCCCGTCTGGGCACATTCTGCTTCCTCGTCCGGAACTTCTTGCCACCCGGCACGGCCTCAGCAATGCCGGCAAGGCTCTGGCGGATGGCGCCTACAAAATCAAGGTCGAGGCCAAGCGCAGCGACGGCACCAGCCTCGACGTCTCGACGCATGTGCTGGTTCTGGTGAGCTGGATCGTCAATGCTGGCAGCAACCCACAGCTGGTGATCGGCGACGCGCAGGTCCCGCTGTCCGAGGTCCTGTCGGTCAACTTGCCCGCCGCCATGACCAGCACCACCGTCGACGGCTGAGGCATCCCTGCTTCGCCAGCGTCGGCTGCCCCCGCCACGACTGAACAGGCCCCGGACCACCACGCCACCTTCGCTGCCAACGGTGCACGAATTAACCGCTTCTTCAGCACAGCCGCCTATGCTCTGCCCTGCGATGCCCGTTCGGCAGTTGCGCCGAACGGCCCGATGCAGGGACAGATATGCAGAAGCTGACTGGCATACTCCGCACCTTTGGACCGGCTCGACTGGCGATCATGGGGCTGACGGTGGCCGGGCTGATCGGCGTTTTAGCCTGGCTGCTCGTGGACAGCGGCAAGCCGTCGCTGTCGCTTCTCTATGCCGATCTGGAGATGACCGACGCATCGCGGATCACCGCGCAACTGGACGCCGCCAAGGTCACCTACCGTCTCGGCAACGATGGAACATCGGTTTTCGTCCCCAGCGATCAGGTGGCGAAGCTGCGGGCGACACTTGCCGAACAGGGACTGCCCACCGGCGGATCGATGGGCTACGAGATCTTCGATCGCACCGATGCTCTCGGCAGCACCAACTTTCTCCAGAATGTCAACCTGGTACGCGCGCTTGAGGGCGAGCTGTCGCGCACCATGCGCTCGATCGACACCGTAAAGTCGGCACGCGTGCATCTGGTCCTGCCGCAGCGGGAACTGTTCAGCCGCGAGACGAAGGAACCCAGCGCCTCCGTCTTGCTGCAAATGCGTGGCACCGCGCGCTTGACGCAAGGTCAGGTGGCGGCGGTGCAGCATTTGATCGCTTCTGCGGTTCCTGGACTTACACCCGGGCGGATTTCGATCATCGACGGCCAGGGAACCCTGCTTACCACCGGATCGGAGGGCGATGATGCGGAAGCCGGGATCGACACCAAGGCAGACGAGCGGCGACGCCAGCTGGAGGCGAAACTGACGCGGGCGGTCGAACAACTGGTCGAGCGAACCGTAGGCCCCGGCAACGTACGCGCAGAAGTCTCCGCCGACATGGATTTTGATCGGGTCAATACCAGCCAGGAGATTTTCGATCCCGACGGCCAGGTCATCCGTTCGACACAAACCGTTCAGGAAAACAACGCCAACAGTGAGCGCGACGCTAATCCGCCGACCACGGCGGCAAACAACCTGCCAGATGCGAACGCGGGCGCCACCGCCGGTGCCGGATCGACCAACTCGGAGAACCGCAACGAAGAGACGGTCAACTACGAGTTCTCGAAGAAGGTTATCAACCACGTCAAGGAAACCGGTGTCGTCAATCGCCTGTCGGTGGCAGTCCTGGTTGACGGCAAGCGCACCGCCGATGCCGCAGGCAAGCCGGTCTATACCGCCCGTACACCTGAGGAACTGGAGCAGTTGACCGCCCTGGTGCGCAGCGCCGTTGGCTTCAACGCCGCCCGCGGCGATAAGGTGGACGTGGTGAACATGCCCTTCGCCACGCTGGAGATGCCGGAGGCAGAGGCAGCCTCCGCCCTGCCGCTTGGTCTGGAGCGCAGCGATGTGGTGCGGCTGGTGCAGTACCTGATCGCCTTTTTTCTCGCTCTCCTCGTCCTGCTGCTGGTTGTGCACCCGCTGTTCAAGCGCTCACTGTCGCCAATGCAACTGGCCGCCGCCGGTGCAACGTCGTCAGCCTTGCTCGAGAGCCAGCTGGGAGCAACCGGCAACACCCCGGCGATTGCCGGCCCGGGGGCAACAGCTACCGGCACGGGTCTGGTGCCAGGAAGCGCCGATGCGAAACGCGACGAAGGTCAATCCGAAGAATTGCTGGATCTGGCTCAGGTAGAAGGTCGGGTCAAGGCATCCTCGCTGAAGAAGATCGGCATCATTGTTGAGCGTCATCCCGAAGAGAGCCTGGCGATCATCCGCTCGTGGCTCCACGCGGGCGAATAGGAAGGCGGTTGCATGAGCCAGCACACCGACATCAGCACCTTGAGCGGGTCGGAGAAGGCGCCGATCTTCATGCTCGTCATCGGTTACGTCCAAGCGGCGAAATTGTTAAAGGTGATGGATCATGATGAGATCCGCGCCATCTCGCAGCACATGGCGCATCTGGGGACGGTCAGCTCCAGCGTTGTCGAGGCATTGGTCAACGAATTCACCATGACCATCGACTCCGCCAGCTCGCTGATCGGCACCTACGGGTCCACCGAACGACTCCTCAGCAAAGTGCTCGATCCGGAACGTGCGCAGCAGATCATGGAAGAAATCCGCGGTCCCTCCGGTCGGACGATGTGGGACAAGCTTGGCAACGTCAACGAGGGCGTCCTCGCGAACTATCTGAAGAACGAATACCCACAGACCGTTGCCGTCGTCCTGTCGAAGATCAGGTCGGTCCACGCTGCCCGCGTCCTCGCCCTGTTCCCGGAAAGTTTCGCCATGGAAGTGGTGATGCGCATGCTGCGGATGCAGTCGGTGCAGAAGGACATCCTCGACCACGTTGAAAAGACGCTGCGCACCGAGTTCATGAGTAACTACGCACGTAGCAACCGGCGCGACGCGCACGAATTGATGGCGGACATCTTCAACAACTTCGATCGCAATACCGAGTTTCGCTTCATGGCGGCACTCGAAGAGCGCAATCGCGAATCCGCCGACCGCATCAAACAACTCATGTTCACCTTTGAGGATCTGTCGCGGCTCGATTCCGGCGGCGTGCAGTTGCTACTGCGGCGGGTTGCGAAGGAACAGCTGACGGTCGCCCTCAGGGGTGCCTCCGAGACGTTGAAGGAGCTGTTCCTGACCAACATGTCCGAACGCGCCGGCAAGATGATGCAGGAGGACATCAACGCCATGGGTCCGGTTCGCCTGCGTGATGTGGACGAAGCCCAGGCGGCCATCGTCGCCGCCGCCAAGGCATTGGCCGAAGCCAACGAAATCGTTATCGCCGGCAGCGACGGCGCCGACGAACTGGTCTACTGAGCCGGGGGAGACATGGTGGCACTGTGGCGCGAAATCGAAATCACCATCGATCAAATTCTGCGCCCGCTCGCACCCGCCGCGGTCGATGCGTTCGCACCCGCAGAGCCGATGCCGAACGTCTACGACCTTGCGATGCAGCCGATCGACGGCCACCCGGACGATCGAGTGCCGGAATCCTCCATCGTCCTGATCAACCCCAACCAGGGAGCGGACGCCAATGCCCAAATCGAAGGATTTCTCGCCCGGCCCGTTCAATGGCGCCACGCCGCCAGATGACGCCACAGCCGACGATCTGGTTGCGGTCGCAGCGGTAAGGCCGCCGGCAACGCTCCACGCTCCTTCCAAGAGCTCGACGCGGTCTACGACATCCCGGTGCAGGTTTCCGCCGTTCTCGGCCGGGCGACGATGAACGTGAGCCAGCTGCTGAAGCTGGGCCGTGGCGCAGTGGTCGAATTGGACCGCAAGGTCGGTGAGGCAATCGACATTTACGTCAACAACCGCTTGGTTGCCCGCGGCGAGGTGGTCGTGGTTGAAGACCGGCTGGGCGTGACGATGACCGAAATCGTCAAGAGTGAGCGGTGAGCCGCCGATGTCAACCGGCTCCTCCCGTCCCCTGCCCGTGGATGCCGCACTGACCGGCAGCCGACCGCAGCGGTTGCTGGACGCCAGCACTCTGTTCGGGCTCATGGCCGGCTTTACCCTCCTTGCCCTGGCGATGGTCCTCGGCGGCGCACCGGCGCTCGGCCTCATCGGCACGCTTGTCGGTCTGATGCAGATGCTGCGCAACCTCGATAGCCCGGCGCTGATGGGTCCGGCCATGGCGGTGGCGCTACTGACCACCTTCTACGGCGCTGTCCTCGGCCACATGGTGTTCACATCGCTGGCGGTAAAGCTCGAGCGCAAGGCGAACGCCGAGGCTGGGACGTGGCAGCTGTACATTTTGCCCGCCCTCTCCGTCAGCCGGCGGGAGAATACCCACCTGTTCGAGAACGCGATAAGCAGCATCCTGCCTCCCCGCAAACGCATCAACGTTTTCGATTGACTGTCCCTAGCAAGGAACCGCTGCCATGCGTCTCCTGATCGTCGGCAACCTCGCGGGTCAAGTCACCGCCACAAGCCAGATTGCCATGCGCCGCGGCGCCGAAATGATCCATGCCGACGGATTGCCCTCAGCGCTCAGGGTGCTGCGTGCCGGCCAGGAGATTCAGCTGGTGTTGATTGACGCGGCACTCGACGTGGCGGCGTTGACCGCAGCCCTCGGTGCCGAGCGAATCAGTGTTCCAGTAGTGGCCTGCGGTGTGGGAACGGATACGTGGGCGGCAGCGGCGGCGATCCGCGCCGGAGCGCGCGAGTTCCCGCCGCTGCCACCCGATGCGGAGCTGATTGGCGCCATCCTCGCTGCGGGCACCGCCCGATCTCTCGGCATCAGCGCCGATACGCCCTGTAAGACGGGACTGGTCGGCCGTACCGTCGCCGACGTGGAACGGGACCTGATCCTCGATACCCTCGACCATTGCCTCGGCAACCGCACCCACGCCGCCAACATCCTCGGGATCTCCATCCGGACGCTGCGCAACAAGCTGCGGCAATACACTGACGAGGGGGTCACCGTCTCGCCGCCCACCGGGCCGATGCGACCCCTGGCAATGCCCTTCGACGCTGGAGTCTGCTGATCGCCATGACCGAGGCACAGAGCACCGCCGCGGCAAATCTGTTTTCATGGACGACACTGGCGCGGCGCGCCCGGGGCGCGCTCCGCCAGGGCGACATGCTGCTGGCACCGGGGGTGATCAGCATACTGGTGATGCTGATCCTGCCCCTGCCTCAGTGGCTGCTCGACATCTGCCTCGCCTTCTCCATCACGACCATGGTGATGATCGTGCTGACCGCACGCTTCATCCATTGGCCGTTGGAATTCAACGCCTTCCCAACGATCCTGCTGCTGTCGACGATGATTCGTCTCGCCCTTAACATGGCGCCGACACGGCTGATCCTCACCCATGGTCACGAGGGCAGGTCTAGAGGCGGCTGGCAATGATGCGGCTCAAAACCTTCAATGCTCCGACGATCAGTCAGGCGATGCAGAGGGTCCGCACCGATCTTGGCGAGGACGCCATCATCGTCTCGACCGAGTCGGAGCGCGGCAAGCGTTCCGCTCGCATCGTCGCTGCGATCGAGGACGATCTCTTGCCGCCGCGTGCCATGCCTGCACGGGTGAACGACACCAGCGAAGCCACGAACGACGCTCTCGCGCACGCCCTGGCCTTTCATGGCGTGCCGGGTCCTCTCGTCTCCCACATGCAAGACGTCGCGCACGAGTTTGCCAACGAGGCGCCCCGCCTGGCGCTTTCAGCCGCCATCGACGCCGTCATCGACTTCCAGCCGCTATGCGAGCGATCCCAGTCAAGACCGATCATGCTGGTCGGCCCGACAGGCGCCGGCAAGACGCTGACAGCGGCCAAGCTGCTTCTGCGCGCCCACCAAGCGCAGCGCCCGACGTGGGCGATCTCCACCGACACGGCGCGCGCCGGCGGCATCGAATACCACAAAGCGATCACCCACCGCAGCCACCTGGCTGACGAGCGCCTGTGGTGTCGGCGCAATGACCAGCGGCAGCTCAAGAATGCGGGTAAACGCCTCCAGCTGTTCGCCGCCGCCGTCGATGCGGAACCGGTCGTCGTCTTCGCTGCCGCCGGTGGCGTCACCGAGACCATGAAGATGGCCGAGCAGGTCGCGTCAGCCTGCGCTGGGAGAAAAATGCCGTGAAGACCGTCATCGCGCCCACCAACCTCCGTCCATCGGCCCATGCGTATGGTTCGCAGACGATCGCCGTGGCCTCCGGAAAAGGCGGAGTCGGCAAAACCTGGTTTGCGATCACCCTGGCGCATGCGCTCGCCCGCGCCAACCGCAGCATCTTGCTGTTCGACGGCGACCTGGGACTGGCCAATGTGGACATTCATCTAGGGCTGATGCCGGACCGGAACCTGGGAGATGTCCTGTCCGGTCGTCTGGCGCTACCGCAGGTGGTGACCCGCTTCGCCCCGGGTCGGTTCGACATCATCGCCGGCCGCTCCGGCTGCGGCCGCCTGGCAACCCTGCCGCCAACCCGGCTGCAGCAGGTCAGCGATGATCTGCAGCGGATGACCGACCACTACGACCATATCATCCTCGACCTAGGCGCCGGCGTCGAACGGACAGTGCGCCAGCTGGTGCGCGGCGTCGGCCGCGTGGTCGTCGTCACCACGGATGAGCCCACCGCCCTCACCGACGCCTATGCATTCATCAAGCTGAGCCAGATGGACCGGCCGCAGGGCGACATCGCCATCGTCATCAACATGGCGTCATCCCGCCGCGACGGCGAACGCACTTATCACGCCCTGCGCAAGGCCTGTGAGGGCTTCCTCAAGATCTCGCCGCCACTGCTTGGCGTTATCCGCCGTGATGGCCATGTGCGCGAAGCCATTCGCGCACACAATTCGCTGCTGACCCGCTTTCCCAATACGGACGCGGCCATGGATGTCACCTCGATCGCCACTCGCCTGCTCACTGCAACGCGATAAGACGATCTCCGCCCCTCCGCGCCTCCACCTGCCGGCGTAGCGTCGAGGCCATTTGACGGCAGTAGCCCCGCGGGCGATCTGACGTGTCAGCGCTTGATGTTGCGAAAGGCTGTCTGGTTCGATTTTTCCACCGCGTGGCGAAGGCGAGTTCCCCAGCGCAGCAATCGACGGGAAAGACCGACCTGCAACTGCTCGTATACTGTCAGGCGTTGTGCAGGCGTGCCATCGGCCGAACCAAGACGAGCCTGCGTGTGGACGCCATGACGTTGCAGCAGCGCGTCGACTTCGGCGGTTACCCGAAGCTCGCCGGGAAAAGCAGCGAGAATGGCACAGAACAACTTCGGTTCCTGATCGAGGTCGTGATAGGTGCCCGCCTTGCGGTCCGCCGGGCCGTAATACTTTTGTGCCCCGCCGGGAGCGGTGCCAAACATGGTGAAGCCGGTTACGAACAGGCGTTCAAGCTGCAAAATCTGCGTCAGCAGGTAAATGGCATAGGTGCCATGGCTGAGCAGGCGTGTTCGGCCCTGCTGCGGGAAGCCGATGATATCGGGTGGAACCAGACACAGGCAGGGCGTATGGTCACCGACCCAGGTACGAAACGGCGTGATATCGAAGTCTGGCCCGCGCAGGACAAAGCTCAAGACGCAGCGCGGCGCTAGGGTATCGGCAGGAGACGGCGCCAAAGCGAGCGAATTGGTTTCATTGGCGACGAGCAAGTCGGTGCGCCGACCAATCCTGTGCTCCACATCGGTGACCTGCGCCCGGTTGAACCGCACCACCATGTCGTAGCTGTCGATCAGCGCCCCGTTGTCATAGTCGAGGATCGTCGCGGCGTTGCCGACAACCGCCAGCGAGCGAACCGACGCGAACATCTGCCGCAGGTCGAACTGGTCGAATCGCGGCGATGAAGCGCTCATCGCCGCCGCGCCGGGCAAATCATGCGGCGGCATGTAAACGATACTCGTCCCGATAATCGAGCCATATCTTGCCAAACGGATGATCGCGATAATTGTCGAACCAGGGTCCACCACTAGTGTAATGGATCAGCTTTGTCTGCGCATCCATCCGATCAAGAACATTCCATGTATTTGGAATCTCATCGATTTGTTCGTCTGGAACGTCCTGGAATCGATGCAGGTAACCACCGGTTTGCGTTTCCACGACCTGCTTCGTCCACAAACGGAGATGATCGCAATTCATCACCATTAGGCTCGACCAGTTTTTGCGCGGATAGACGGTTTGCACCTTGCCGTCCATTTTCACTTTCTCCGGCGGCCGGTGGTCGTGCTTGACGACGCGCAATGCCAACCCGTCCATCTTCAGATCGTCGAGCTCCTTGATATCACCAAGGCAAAGCATGTCGCAGTCCATAAATATCGCCTTGCCCTGATAACCACACAGGAAAGGTACAAGAAACCTCGTGTAGGTAAATTCGGTTGATTGCAGCGGATCATGCGTGCGGTTGAAGGCAAGATCTGGAAGACGCAGATATTTTATCTCAAGAGGAATGCTTGAATGTTTGCGCAGGCTATAGGCCAGTACATCCGAGCACTCACCTTCGCGTGAATCCCAACCGATGAAGATACGTAGAGCCATGAAGGAGTTCCATTGCAATCGGGTTTGAGGGTTAAGGTTCCGAACGACTCAAGGAGCGAACATCGGCCGCGAATAAAGGACGCGCGTCGTTCGACTGAGCCGCCAAACTCAGGATTTCCACCGCTTCAACTGCGCCGGAGCCACGACGCGACCGGCCTTCCGCTCCAGGCGACGGCGAAGGGAAAAACCCCAACTCAGCAAGGTCCACGCCAGCTTAGCGATGATGCGGCGGCGTAAACCGCTGAAGAAAGCGACGATGCGGCCGCCAACGCCGCTCGCAAACCTCGGCACCCGTGGAGAGAGCACAATGGCACCTCCCCTGAAGGATTTGCTGCGTTGAAGCGCGGCAGTAACCTCAGGAGTCATCTCCAACTGACCCTTGAAGGCGGCAAGAATTTCGCAAAAGACCCTGGCGTCCTCATCGAGATCGTGTTGGAATCCCAGCAGCCTGACCTCCGGCTCGTAATACTTCTGCGCAGCGGCAACAGGAGAGTAAAACGTAAATCCGGTTAGAAATAATCGTTCGATTTTAAACAGTGACAAAAAAGCATAAAGTGCATAAGTACCATTTAAAAATTGCCGCGACCTACCTGCCTGGGTGACATTGCGGATGTCAGGGGCGAACGTGATCAGAGCTGGGACATCGCCTATCCATTGGCGAAATGCCTGTGAATCGATATCTTTCCCCTTTGGACTCTTCGTCACGAAACAAACCAACGCCCGCGGGTTTAATGCTTCAGCAGGCGCCGGCGCGCGTTCAAGCGTGTTGCCAATATTGGCGACGAGAATATCGGTCCGAGATCCGATTTTGTCTTCGACGCCTTTCGTATATGCTCGGTTGAAGCGCACAATGATATCATAAGAGTCAATGGTCGGCCCGTTTTGATAATTGAGAATAGTCCCTGCATTGCCGACAATTGCCATCGACCGTGCATTCGCAAACATATCGTACAGTTGAAGAACGTCAAGACGGGGCACGCCGGCTCACTCCCGTAGTCCGATCACAAATTATGTCATTATGCGATCGCAAGTTTAGCTTCAAGCAACACATCGTCGAACGGCACGCGGCCTTGATAACCGGGATGCCACACCGGTCATAGCGAAGGACGCAAGCGCGACGCGACGTTAGACGTCGTACCGGCAATTCCATCATTTCGATCTGCGCCTCGCCGGCTTACACGCAGGCGTGGTGGCCCTTGACGCTGCAGCCGAAGCGCGTCAGACGACAACTTCAGAAGGCCCGACAAGACAGTGAGTGGGAGCGGCACGTGCGAAAATGGCAGTTGTCCGGGGCGTATCGACGGCTTGCCGCCAGTGCGGGGTTGATGGCGCTCGGCTTTCTCGCCGGCACAGCGGTACGGTATTTATTCGTTCAGACACCCGAGCTGGCCTGGGCATGCAGCGGCGCAGACGATCCATGGTGGTGTGCCCTGCGGGAAGCCCTGATCGAAACCTTTCGTTGGCAGGGTTTGGGACTGATCGCCATTGCCGCCGGTGCCATAGCGCTGCTGCGGCGGACGCAGACCGCCACCGGGGGCCGCCTCGCTGCCGCTTTGGCAATGGCAACCGGCGCCGCCGGTCTCTTCCTCTACGCGCCGGAACTGTCTGCTGCCGGGCTGCTCCTGGGGCTGCTGCGGATGACTCGCGCATGAGGCTCACCAGCAAGCAGCCGGCCGGAGCGGTGGTGCGTTTCGACCCACACCGCCAGCGCCAGGAGGAGATTGGCGCCCATCAGCCCCCAGGCCTGAAAATTCCACGGTGCTTCCGACAAGCCGACGAGAATGCCGCCCACTCCAATCAGCAGGGCGAGGAGGCGTTCCTCGCGTAGATCGTCGCCCGGGCGCGGCACCGCTGCCTGCCGCCGCTCCACCCAGGCGATGGCCAGGAACGCTGCCGCCGGGAGTGCCGTCAGCGCCACCGGAAAATCGCGGTAGCGGGCATCGAACAGGAAACACAGCGTGGTCACCGCGGCTCCGAGCAGCACCGCGGCGCGGATGGCACCAAGCGTGATGCCAAGGTGTTGGGTCGCCGGCCGGTGGTGCTGTCGCCACCAGGCGATTAGTTGAAAGATTGAGCACGGCAGTGCCGGACGCGCTTCCGCAGGGCGGACGAGGGCAACGCAGGCAAGCATCACCGCGGCGGCGGCCAGTATCCACCGCGAGCCCCAGACGAGCGCATCGAGAAAGCCGAGGCTGGCATCCATCGCCGCCAGGCCGCCTACGACCAGGAGTACTCCCGCCGCCTGACCTGCCACCGCCAGCGCAAGCCATCCCACGGAGTNCAATCGACGGGCGCGGCAAAACGCCGGGATGATCAAGATGACGCCAAGACCTGCACCGACCAGGAAGTGAACGAACCAGTGCGGATCGTTGCTCACCGGCCCCTGCAGCGGGAATTTGGGCTGCCGATCCTCCGTGTAGACGCCCCAGTGGCCGCCGACCGTCCCCTCCAGGCGGCGTTTCCATGGTTGATCGAAGCTCTCGATCAGGTTGAGTCCGAGGTCTTCGGTTGCCGTCGCCCGCATCAGTTCGCGGACGAACCGCGCCTGGTTAACCAGGCTCGGCAGTGCTCCTTCGCGCATCCGTCCGGCACTCGGCCAGCCAGCCTCGCCGATGAAGATGCGCTTGCCCGGAAACGCATCGGCCACGTGGTGGACGATGGCAAGGACATGTGGAACCGCTTTGGCGATGCCGACCGGATCGTCCTCCCAGTAGGGCAAGGTGTGGATGGTGACGAAATCGACAGCGGCAGCCACCGACGGATTCTTCAGCCAGAATTCCCACACGTCGGCATAAGTCACTGGAATCGAGGACGGCAGGGCAGCCCGCGCGCGATTGATCAGCGCTATCAACCCGGCGGCAGGTTGCTCCTGACGCAACAGCACCTCGTTGCCGACGATCAGCGCGGCAACGGTTTCGGGATAGCGACGGGCGAGGTCGACCGCCCGGTCCAGTTCGATCCGGTTCTTTTGCTGTTCCCAGCCAACCCAGGCGCCGAGCATGACCTTCATGCCCAACTTGGCAGCGACCGGCACCACGGCATCGAGCCCGAGCCTTACGGAGTAGGTACGGACGCAACCGGTGCGCTCGGCGAGGAGGCGCAGGTCGCGTTCAACCTGCTCCGGCGGGATAACCAGGTTTTCATCGAACGGCGTCTGATCATCCATGAACGGCGCATAGGACAGGCAGGAAAAGCGGGCGTCCGGCGCCTCGACGATGGCAACCGGTCGGCCAATGCCCCACCAGGCGGCGAAGGCGGCGGCGATGGCGATCGCAAGGGCGAGCGTGATCACAGCAATTGGTAAGCGCATGTCAGCGAGTGACCGTAAGGGGGAGTGTCAGCGGCGGGTGTAAAGCGCGGTTTACCGGCACGTGGGCGCAATACATCATCGTTGGCATGCCTTCTTCTTCCGCCGCGGTCGGTTGCTGCCTCTCCGCGAGCCGGGTTGCCGTCGCTAGCGTCTTTCTCCGTTCTGGGCAAGAGATAAGCCTGGGCAGACGAGAGCGGATCACTGTCAAAGGCGGTCGGCGAGCGTTTCGTCGTTGACTCGGCGCCGATAAGGAACGAAATACGAACAACCCTGTCAGACAGTTGAGAGCGCCAATGCCACCGGATAGTCGCCATTCCGTCATCGTCGACCTGCGGGCGCACTTCGACCGCCTGGAACAGGGCGGTCGTCGGCGCGACCGCCGGGTGATCCCCTTCGAGGTTCCCGCCATCGACGCGCATCTGCCCGATGGCGGCCTCGCCACCGGTGCGTTGCACGAGATTGCTGCCGCCGGTAATGCCGCCCACGATGTCGCCGCCGCCACCTTGTTCGCCGCCGGTATCCTTGCCCGGTCGTCCGGTCCTGTCCTCTGGTGTCTGAAGGCGCACGACCTGTTTGCACCAGGACTAGCCGGCGTCGGCTTGCAGCCGGACCGTGTCATCTACGCCGAGACCGGTGACGAGAAAACGGTGCTGCTGGTGATGGAGGAAGGGCTCCGCCACGGCGGCCTCGCCGGCGTCGTTGGCGAATTCACCCGGTTGCCGACGACCGCCGCCCGCCGGCTGCAACTGGCAGCCGAAACGTCCGGCGTCCTGGCCTTGGCGCTTCCGCGTGGTATAGCTGGTGGCAAGCCGGAGGACAGGGCAGACGAATCCACCCCCGCAACGACCCGCTGGCAGATCGGTGCCGAACCGTCTGGCCCTCGGGTGGTAGAGGGCCTCGGCCGAGACCGCTGGCGGGTGGCGCTGACCCGCTGCCGCGGTGGAGCGTCGGCCGAGTGGATTCTGGAAGCCTGCGATGCGGCGGGTCGTCTCGCGGTTCCTGCCGACGCGACCGACCGGCTGGCTGCAGCAACCTCACCCATCTTCGCCATCGCCGGATAAACGGACTGCACAGCTTCGACACTCAGCGGAAGGCGAATTCGGCGACAACGGGCGCGTGGAACGACTCCGGCGAACCGCGGACCGCGTGCGCGGTGATCAACTCGTCACCCAGCGCTTCGTTGTGAATCTCGAATGTCCGATACCAGGCAAGCAGCGGCCGCGACACCAGAACATGGTCGAGCATCTGCGGACGACCATGGTGAACAACCGAAAACCGCCGCGAATCGGCAAGCGAACGCTCCAACGGCACGAGAGTGCGCATCGCCAAATGTGGGTTGCCTGCATCCTCTTCATCACCGCAAATAGTCCGCACTGGAACCTGGTGCGTTTCGGCATTGAAGTCGCCGCAGACGGCGATCAGTGCCTGTGCATCAGCATCGAACAGCCGCTCCACGAACAACCGAACTTCCAGCGCTTGGCCTGCCCGCTTCACCGCCGCGAGAAAAATCCNCTCCGCCCAGCCAGCCATGCTGCGCCATATCAGCGAATCTGCTTTCTGCCCGGCGATAAAGGCGGCACGAGGAGCCCGCAGGTGCACGTTGATCACGTGCAACCGCCGACCTTGCGGCAGGTCGACGGCCATATAAAGGAACGGACGATCCCATTCGATCGGCTCCGCCTCAGCATCCGCATTCGCCGTCGTCAATCGTCTGTGCATCAGCGCCGGTACCAGGTCGTGGAAAATCTGCCGTTCTTCGCAGAACGGCCAACGGCTGAGAATCAGCAGGTTATGCTTGTCGCGTGGACTCCCGCGACTGCGACTGTGCGAACTGAAGCGGTGATAATCGGCATAGGGGGTGTGGACGAGCAGCCGGTCGAGAGCCGCTAGCGTCCGCCCCTTGCCGTGCTCCGCTCGTTGGCTGTCAATTTCTTGCAAACAAAGAATATCGGCGGCAAGTCGAACCAATTGCGGGCGGATAAGCTGAATACGCTCGTTCAGTTGATCGTTAGCGATCGTCGTGTCAGTTCCGGATAGCTGGCCGAAGGTTTCGACGTTGAAAGTAGCGATACGGCAAGTGTGGGTGACCTCCCTGTCCGCCACAGCCCACCTCTCCTGCTCACGCAGCCGGGGCAAGACAGGCGGTGAGGAACTCGATCGTCGCCGGAGCGTCCCATTCCGCCGCCCCCACCACGCGTCCTACCTGGCGTCCCTGGGCATCAAAGAACACTGTCGTCGGCAGGCCGACGATGTCGAGGGTCCGTGCCACCTTGCTGAGTGCGTCGATGGATACCGGCAGGCCGGTGAGCCCGTTCTTGTCGAAGTACTGCCGCACCACAGGCGCGCCTTCGCGGTCGGAGGAAAGCGCCAACACGACGATCCCCCTCTTTTCCACTTTCTTGGCGAGAGCATCGAGCGCTGGCATCTCCTTGATACAGGGCCCGCACCAAGTGGCCCAGAAATTGACCACCAGCGCTGCCCCCGATACGCTGCGAGCGATCGCGCCTTGCCCGTCTCGTCGGTAAACAGCTGATCCGGAGCTGGAAGCGGCTTCGCCGCAGCGGAAAAATTGCCGAGTGATGACGGCGGCCGACTGCAGTCGGCCGTCGTGGCGCTTGCGTGCCAAGGCGAGATAGCGACAATGACACCGATCAGCCCTCCGGCCATGCCGGTGACGATACTGCGCAGGTAGCTCATGACTGTTGTCCCGTGATGAACGAGCCGAATTCTTCAATCGCCGCCGCCGGCTCCGATACCAGGAGCGATGAAGCAGGTGAATCGACGACGACGAGTCCAATCTGGGGCGGCCGTTTCGCCCGCGGGCCGTCCGCTATCATGGAAGACATCAACGTTTCCATCGACTTCGACTGCCGGTTGATCCGTCAGGACGTCCGCGCCTCAAAAGCGCATGCAGCCATGCTGGCGACCTGTGGCATCATCTCGCAAGCGGATTCCGCGGCTATCGTCGCCGGCCTGGATTTAATCCTTGCCGAGTCCGAAACTGGTCAGTTCGTGCCCACGCGGGCGCTCGAAGACATCCATATGAATGTGGAGAGCCGGCTTGCCGTGTTGAGCGGCGAGGCGGCTGGACGACTGCACACTGCTCGCTCCCGCAACGACCAGGTCGCAACCGACTTTCGGCTGTGGGTCCGTGATACGATCGACGACCTGGACCGTGCCCTTATCCGACTGCAGGCGGTGCTCATTGACCGCGCCGAACAACACGCTGACTGGATCATGCCAGGATTCACCCACCTGCAGGCAGCCCAGCCGGTGACGCTCGGCCATCACCTGCTCGCCTACGTGGAAATGCTGGGCCGTGATCGTGGCCGCTTCACCGACGCACGGCGGCGACTGAACGAATGCCCGCTCGGCGCCGCGGCCTTAGCCGGCACGTCGTTTCCAATTGATCGGCGACAAACAGCGGCAGCACTAGGATTCGACCGACCGGCGGCAAATTCGCTCGACGCCGTTTCCGATCGCGATTTCGCGATCGAGTTTCTTGCCGCGGCGGCGATTCTGACGACGCACCTATCGCGTCTCGGCGAGGAGATTGTGATCTGGTCGTGTGAGCAGTTCGGCTTTCTCAGGTTGTCCGACGACTTCTCCACCGGCAGTTCAATCATGCCGCAGAAGCGCAACCCTGATGCCGCCGAATTGGTACGCGCCAAGAGCGGCCGCATCATCGGTGCCCTGACTGGGCTGCTGATCGTGATTAAGGGCCTGCCGCTTGCCTATGCCAAGGACATGCAAGAAGACAAGGAACCGGTGTTTCAAACAGCCGACACGCTCATGCTCTGCCTCGCGGCGATGACCGGCATGATGGAAACGGCGGCATTCGACCGGGCGCGGATGCGCGCCGCTGCGGAGCGCGGATTTCCTTCAGCGACGGACCTAGCGGACTGGCTGGTGCGGGTTAAGGGGATGCCTTTCCGGCGCGCCCACCATGCGGCGGGCTCGCTGGTCCGCTTGGCGGAAGGCGTTCCTTGTCGGCTGGAGGAGTTGACGCTGGTGCAGATGCAGAGCGTCGAACCCTCGATCGATGCGAGCGTCTTCGATGTGCTCGGCGTTGAGCGTTCGGTCGAAAGCCGCACCTCGGAGGGCGGCACCGCACCGGCGAACGTCCGTGCCGCCGCAGCTGCCGCCCGGACACGCTTCCTCTCTCTATCTACGTGAAAAGCGTTGCGCCGGTCCCGTACGCGTCATCCCTCGTTCTGCTGCGACTGCGGGTATTTCGCAGCATCGACGTGACATCCTGCCTATGCTGATTAAATGATACCTTGACGCGTCGCTGAGAGTGACGGATTACCCGCATCGATTCGGGCGGCGCCTTCTGGCGACACGCGTCGGTGGGACGGGAGATACAAACGTGCAGCAGCGTAAGCATCGGCAGTCACTCGCACTCCGGTGGACGGACAGCATCATCGAAAAGGCGGCGCGACAACGCGCTGCGGCCTTTGCCGGCAGGAGTCAATCGCGACTGGCGATGGCCACCCTGATGCTGGGGATTATCGGCCTTGCCGCTTGCAGTTCCCCGCCAGCCAATCCGGCGAGGAAGCCGACGAGCACCCTCTCCCCCCCTGCCGCCAGTACACAGCCGGCAGCGAAGCCGGTAACCACGGCGCGGCCAGTTCCCCCGCTTCGACGGCGGAGGGCCAGCCGGGCCCGACCGCCGCCAGTCGACCCATGGTCACCAGCGTAACGCTTCCCCCGCCGGGTGCGAAAGTGACGAGCACGGCGCCCGTGCACCCGGCGGAACTTCCGGCAGGGGCGGCAGTCACGACGGCGAGACTGGCGAGCGCTTCCCCGGCAGCACAAATCCAGTCAGCGACCACTGCGCCTGCTGCCGCTGCCGCGCCACCCGCCTTCGCCATCGCCCGCTCACCGCAGGCACCCACTGTCGCCGGCGCCCCGGTCCAGAACACGGTCGCGACCGTCTCTTCGGTGGCTCGCCCCGCTTCCGGAGTGGCCACCAATCCCGAAGCACCTGACGAAGTGATCGGCGATCTCAAAATTTACTCGGCTCGCTACGATACGCTCCTCGATATAGCCCTCGACAACGATTTAGGTTTCCTCGAACTCGTCGCTGCCAACCAGGGTGTCGACCCATGGCTGCCGGGCGCCGGGACCAAGATCATGCTGCCTAAGGCTCGGATCGAGCCGAAAGGCCCTCGCGAGGGAATCGTCATCAACATCCCCGAACAACGGATGTACTTTTACCAAAAGGGGCTTCTGGTCGATACCTATCCCATCGGCGTGTTCCGCGACGGATTCTCAACCCCGATCGGCAGCACCAGGATCGTCCGCAAAACAGTCGACCCCACTTGGTATCCAACCCAATCCTCGCGCGAGGAACATCCCGAACTGCCAGCTGCGGTGCCGTCCGGTCCTGACAATCCGCTCGGCAGCCGCGCCATGTATCTTGGTTGGGCGCGCTACATCATCCATGGCACCAACAAGCCCTACGGCGTCGGACGACGGGTGAGCCATGGCTGTATCCGCATGCAGCCACAGGACGTGGAGGCACTCTATGACATGGCTCCGGTGGGCACCCGGGTGCACACTGTGAGCCAGACGATCAAAGTTGGCTGGTGGCGAGGCGAGCTTTTCCTGCAGGCTCATCCCACCCTCGAACAGGGGATCTCACTGGAGGAAACCGGCAAAATCGATCCGATCGACGTTCCGGATGTGCGCGAGAAGGTGACGGCAAAAGCCGGTGCATTCGCCGACCGGGTGGACTGGGCTGCTGTGGAGACGGCGTTGAAGGAACGTCGGGGAATCCCCTTGCAGATTACCAACCGCCAGTCCCCGGTTGCCACCGTTATACCGACACCGTCGTCACCGTTGTTGGAAGCAAAGGCAGCCGCCGCGCCGGTAGCGCTGGCCACAGCACAGAATGTAATCCGCCAATAGCGCACAAGGTTCATGACCACTACATTATTGTTTATGGTTTATTGCCATGCTGCTCGTGAATGGTTCGGGGCGGCTGAGGAGCGATAAGGAGAATTTAGGACATGACGGGACTTCTCGGCTTCCTGATCATCGGCCTGATCGCGGGTTGGATCGCCGGCAAGCTGATCAAAGGATCGGGATTTGGCCTGCTTGGTAATCTTCTCGTCGGCTGTGGCGGCGCGATCGCCGGCGGATTGCTGTTTTCGCTGATCGGGCTAAAGGGCACGGGGCTCATCGGCTCACTGGTGACGGCAGTGGTTGGCGCCATTGTCTGTCTCTTCATCGCCGCGAAGTTAAAGAATCGCTCAGCGTAGCGTCACGACAGGTCCGCCCACGAGAGGGCCGGCCGCGGCATCCATCATCGCCGCGGTTCGCCCGCCGGACTACAGAAGCGCGCAGCGGCGGCAACAACTGCCGCTGCCACCTGTTCACGAAAACGAGGAGTCTGCACCGTCAGCTCTTCGCTTCGATGTTTGATCACGCCTGCTTCCAGCAGGACCGCCGGAGCACGCGCTCCACGCAGCACCGCAAGACCATCATAGGCGTAGAGTCCGATAGCGGCATCCAACAGCGGTCGGTTTTCCCCGGNGATCGGCTCGGCGTGGTGCAGCGACGGTTGCAAGCCACTCGCCGTTAATGCTTCGCCAATGTTGCGGGCGAACCGCTCGCTCTCAGCGGCGAAGATATTGGCACGCGAGACGAACAACGAATAGCCGGCAAAGCGATCGCTGAAATCGAGCTTACGGCCGTCTACCGTCCAGGGATCCAGGTATTTTGGCTGCACCGAGTCGTGGTGGACCGACAGCAGCAGCGTCGGCTGCAGTTGATTGATCGCCTTCACCCTCTCAGCCAGCGACAGACTGGCCCCTTCCGCATTGAACAGCAGCGNGATGCCCCCAGCCCGAGCCAGCGCAGCAGCGATCCCGTGCGCCAGATCCCGATTGAATAAAAATTCGGATCGGCCGCGCGCGGACAACGATCCTCCGTCCTGGAGGCCATGGCCAACATCAATGATGATGCGGGGTGAGCCGTCGGGACAAGCTCCCAGCATCGGTGCTGGCGCGGCAGCGATGCCGGTTATTCCCAGCACCAGCACACAGAGAAGCGCTAGCAGGACAATCTGGCACCACCGGCCAAGGGTAATGCAGTGATTGGCAGGAGGCTGGAAGCAAAGTCCGGTGCAGAATCCGTCCATCTCCCTCCCCGCCCTGCTCTTGTTCACTCCACCGCGTCTGACGCTTCGATAAAGCGCGTGTAGCCATCCGCGCGAAGCCGACACGCAGGGCACTCGCCGCAGCCGTATCCCCAGGGAAACCGCTGCCCTCTCTGTCCCATATAGCACGTGTGAGTATGCTCGAGCACGATGTCCTGCAGCGATCCACCGCCCAAGGATCGGGCGAGTGCCCACGTCTCCGCCTTATCAAGCCACATCAAGGGGGTGTGCAGGACGAAATTTGCCGCCATGCCAAGGTTGAGCGCGAGTTGCATTGCCTTGATCGTATCGTCGCGGCAATCGGGATAGCCGGAGAAATCCGTCTCGCACATGCCGCCAATAACGTGGCGAATGCCTCGCCGGTAAGCGACGATGGCAGCAAACGTCAGGAACAGAAGGTTCCGACCTGGAACAAACGTGTTCGGCAGCCCTAGCTCGCCGATGGCGATCGCCACTTCGCGGGTTAGCGCAGTCTGGCTGATCCCGCCCAAGGCCGACAGCTCGATAAGATGATGCTCTCCCATACGCGCCGCCCAGTCGGGAAACTGTTGGCGGATTTCGGCCAGCACCGACTTCCGACAGGTGAGTTCGATCACATGGCGTTGACCATAGTCGAAGGCGATCGTCTCGACGGTGGCGAAGCGATCCAAAGCCCACGCCAGGCATGTGGTTGAATCCTGCCCCCCGGAGAAAAGAACGAGTGCGCGATTATCGGTCAGCATCATCCACCGTCAGTTGCTGTGATTATGTGTAGCATGATGAACGTTTCCGGTGAAGCCACGCGGTTGCCTCGCCAAAAACGCGCATTCCATGCCCCCTGGACAGCACTGACAGTAGATGGCGAAGCAACATCGTGCGGGTGAGGCTAGCCCGTCTTATTCAGGAGGTTGATACCGGGTGACGCTTTTGTCAGCATTGTCAATGCGTTACGCGAAACTGACGTGTGGCAAATTTTGCCACGGCACGGACGCTGGAAACGATTGCGTTCCATGCGGTTGGGCTTGGATGGCGGCATTCGGCGCATAAGACGGGCTAGTGGGAATGCTTAAGGAATAGGCGCATCCT
Source organism: Defluviicoccus vanus (assembly GCF_014672695.1). Lineage (GTDB taxonomy): Bacteria > Pseudomonadota > Alphaproteobacteria > Rhodospirillales > Defluviicoccaceae > Defluviicoccus > Defluviicoccus vanus. The sequence continues at coordinate 618,316 of NZ_CP053923.1, forward strand.
ACGAAGGGTTGTTATCTGTGAGAGCGTCTATAATTTAGGCAGGTTGGCGACGGGTCGAGAATAAAAATAAATGGGACGCCTATCGAATGGAGGTGAATGCGAAAATCCTCGTTACCGGCGCGACCGGAACCATTGGCCGCGAAATCATCCGGCAATTGACTGTACGTGGCATTGCCGTGCGCGCACTCGTCCGCCAAGCAGGACGGATCCGGTGGGATACGCCGCTGGCAGAGCAAGCCGAAGGAGATCTTGACGACGTAGCAAGCCTAGAACGGTCCATGCGAGGGATCGAAAAGNNGTCATTTGTCATTGCTGAATTGCATGAGGCCATGGCGAACAGGGTCGCCAATGTGATTGCCGCGGCCCGCAAAGCCGGAGTCAGGCATCTGGTCCGTTTCTCAACACTCGGCGCGGATCGCGGCTCACCCTGCCAAAGCTTCTGCCTGCATGGCGAGGCGGATGCGATGGTAATTGCGTCCGACTTAGCCTTCACCATTCTCCGGCCGAACGCATTCTTTCAAGAACTGCTTAGCAATGCAGCGAGTATCAAGTCGTCCAGTCGGCTTGTTTCGGCCGTGGGAACGGGTCGTCAGAGCCTAGTTGATCTGCGCGACCTGGCTGAGGCAGCGATGCGCGTGCTGACGGAGCCGAACCATACGCAACACATCTACACATTGACCGGGCCAGAGGCTCTCTCCCAGCATGACATCGCCCGTGAATTGACCAGCCTGCTTGCTCGTCCTATTGTCTGTCAGCCGCTGACGCCGAAAGAGGTGGAGCAGTCGCTCCTCGCTGCCGGCGTCTCCGTCTGGCGGGCGCATGCAATGGCCGAAGTTCAGGCGGAGATGGTTACCGACGCTTTTGCCGAATCGACGCCGGAGCTGTCCGCTTTACTTGCCCGCCCAGCCCGGCGCTTTGCCGAATTCGTGCGCGAAAACGCCGCTGCCTTTCTTTAGCCTTTTGCGTCATCCCCTCATCAGCCACGGACATCGCTGACCATAGACTGCAGGCGACGCATGTCGTGAATGACGAGCGCACCCTTGCAACGTTCCAGAATCCCCTTCCGCGCCAAATCGTTCAGGACACGTGCAACGGTCTCGCGCGTGGTCGACACGCGGCTCGCAATATCGCTGTGCACGGGAATGGGCTCGATGATCGCCGCGTTCGGTCGATTTCGGTGTGCCTGGGCTTGGCGCAGGAGTTCCGCTTGCACCCGACTCTGCGCCGCAAGCGTACTCAAGTCGAGGATACGATCCTGCGCCGCGCGAACCATCGCTGCCAGACGCTGCATCACTTTCAATGCCAAGTTAGGGTAGCGCGTGCAGAGATCGAGAAAAACCGAGCGAGGCAGCGCCAGAACGAGAGAATCTTCTATCGCCATGACGCCGGTGGAGCGTGGCGCGCCGTCGATGGCGGAGATTTCGCCGAGGAAGGCACCAGATGTCAACTCTTCGTAAGTAATTTCACGCCCGCTCATCGAGTAGTTAACGATGCGCACCTGTCCGCGTACGAGAAACAGCAGATCCGTGCTCGGGCTGTCGCGATCGACAATAAGCTCGTCTGCAGTAAAGCGACGGTAGCGACACTGCTGCTCGATCCGCGTCAAATCCTGCACCGGCAATTCGCTGAGCAGCGGAACCTGGGATAACAGACTGCGCTCCGCACCTCTTTCCGCGCTTACCTTCGCCTGATGCCCAGTTGCGACCGTTTCCAGCATCGTCACCCCCATCCACTATTAGATGTATGCACATCGCCGTGCACAACCTAAAGATACAGAAGATGCTCGAAACACGCCAGTGTTTTCTGCCTCCTATAGTAGAATTATTTTTTCGCAACCTACTTAAAATAGATGCCTTGCGGTCATTTGCAGGCTCCGCCAGAAGCTAACGCAGGACAACCGTCTTGCCGTCGTTGATCAGGACTCGGTGCTCGATATGGTAGCGAATCGCCCGAGCAAGCACGACATTTTCGCTATCACGCCCTAGGCGGGCCAAATCCTCCGGTGAGGATGTGTGGTCTACCCTCTCCACCGCCTGCTCAATAATCGGCCCGGCATCCAGGTCGGCGACCACATAATGCGCGGTGGCACCGATCAGCTTCACACCCAGAGCGTGTGCCTGATGGTAAGGTTTTGAGCCCTTAAAGCCTGGCAAAAACGAATGATGGATGTTGATGCAGCGCCCTCGCAGCCGATCACAGCTTCGGGNGGTCAAAATTTGCATGTAGCGGGCGAGGATCACCAGATCGATGTCCAACTCGTCGATCAGCCGCAGCACCTCGGCCTCCTGTTCCGCCTTGCTCGCCGNCCGGACGGGGAGATGATGGAAGGGAATGTCGTGCCACGCCGCAAGCGGCTCCAGGTCGGGATGGTTGGAAACGATCGCCGGAATCTCCACCCGGAGATCACCCGTACGATAGCGGTAGAGAAGATCATTCAGACAATGATCGGCGCGCGAGACCATGATCAGCAAGCGCTCCTTGCGGTGCGCATCGTGAATTCCCCACACCATCTGGAAGCGTTCGGCGATGCGAGAGAATTGCTGCGCCACCACGTCGAGCGGCGGCGTGTTCTGACCCGGGCGAAAGCACGTGCGCATGAAAAAGCGCTGTGACAGTGGATCACCGAAGTGGGTTGATTCGGTAATGAACGCTTCGCGATCGGCGAGGAAGCTCGCCACCGCAGCGACGATGCCGGTGGCGTCGGGGCACGAGATAGTCAGGATGAACAGTCGATCGTTGGTCTCGCCCATGCTCTCAACCCCTTCGCTTACGTGAGAAATGCGGCCCTGCCTGCTCGCGGGTCAAGCGGCCGCGACAGCGCCGCCACGACGCGCATCGGCGGCAGCGTCGAGAGCGCCGCCCCTCCCGCACATTGCCGCGTGTACACCACCGAAAAACATGCTGGGACGATCCCAGCGCTCCATCGTCTCCGCCTCCGTGGCCAGATGACGGAGCGCCGCTTCGTCGAATCCTGGCTCAACCGAAACCTTGTTTCGCTCCCAGTGCAGACGTGGTGATGCCACCGCCTGCTCCAGAGGTTGCGCAAAGACCAGCAGATTGAGCGCAACCTGTAGAATCGCCGAGCGAATACGGTTGGAACCGCCGGAGCCAAGAACGATGCGCTGACCGCTGGCGTCATCGATCAACGTTGGCGCCATCATCGATCCCATTCGCATGTCGATGGGCCAACTACCGATCCCGTCGGGGCTAAGGTCATCCTCGCCCAGCATGTTATTGAAGAGGATGCCGGTGCCCGGCAACAGATAGCCGGAACCGGAGCCGTTAGACAGGGTGAGCGCAGCGGCATTGCCCTCGGCATCGACAACACTCACATGCGTCGTGCCGTGCCGACTAACCGGCCGCTGGTTGAGTGCCACCTCAAGTTCGCCTGCGAGTGCGGTGATACGCGCCGGCGCCAGCAGCGATGCCGCCTCTGCGGGTGGCAAGGCGTGGATACGGCTGCGGTAACGCTCGTCATCGATCGTTGCCAGCACACGCACCAAGCGTTGGAGATGCAGCGGTGAGCCGAAGCGCGCGGCACTGAGGCCGTCCGCAGGCATCAGCAGCAAACCGAGGCCGACGAGAAGGCCGCCGACAGCGGGCGACGGATTGAGCGTGATCTGCGCGCCGAACCGCTGCAGCAACAACGGCAGCCGCCGTTCCACCTGGTATCGCTCTAGATCCTGACGGGTAAGATATCCACCGTGCGCCGCACATTCGTCTGCGAGCAAACGCCCCATCTCACCGCGATAAAACAGATCGTCACCTTCGACGGCGAGAATGTCGAGCGCGTCGGCGAGTTCGGGCATGCGCAGCATCTCGCCCTCGCCCACCAGTTCGCCCGGCCGCGATGGGCTGGCGAACAACGCCGCGGTGTCTGGGCGGTGCTGCAGGATTGCCGCAACGATGGTCGCGACGTCAGCCTGCGTCGCATTGACGCGGACTCCGGCGCGCGCCAGTGCCACCGCAGGCTCCAGGACTTGGCGCATCGGCATACGGCCGAGATCGCGATGCGCGGCAAACAGGCCGCGGATCACACCGGGGGTAGCAATGCTGCCGAGCCCCACATGGAAGGTCTGTCGCGTGGCACCAAAATCGGCTTCCACCGCTTGGAGATCAACGTCATCGTCCGGCCGTTTGCGACAGGGTGTCTGGGTGAAAAAATCGTAGATCGCCGTATGCGCCGGAAAGCTGATGCGCCGGTCGCGGACGAGGAGGAAACCACCGCCGCCGAGCGAGGCGAGCACCGGTTCAGCGACGCACGCGACCGCAAGGCCCGCCAGCGCCGCGTCCACCACGCTGCCGCCCGCCGCAAGCACATCTGCCGCTGCACTTGCCGTCTCCGGGTGACCGGCTGCCACTACGCCCTTCGTTGCCACATCGCTTCCCTTCGGTGCTAAGCACACTCCGGGCGGGTGCTAGCCAGCGGCGCAGGTCGAGTCAACCATTCGCCAAAAGTCGCAGCCGCTAAGCCAACTGTCGTCGCCCGGCGCAATTCCGCTTTCTAGCGCCCGACGCATCTGCTTAAAAGCGGCGGGGGATCAGGGCGGCTGACTGTTCGTGACTGCGGACCGGCCCATAACGCCTCGCGGACGCAAAGGCGATACCATTGGCGATAATGAGCAACGGGACAAATTCGGCCCTGCTGCCGGCCGGTCTGATGGATGTGCTGCCGCCGCGTGCTGCCTTCGAGGCGGCAACGGTAGAGCGACTGATGAGCAGCTTCGCCTTGTTCGGCTACGAACGGGTGAAATCACCGCTGATCGAATTCGAAGATACGATGCTGGCAGGTTCAGCCGCCGCTCTGACCACGGAAACCTTCCGGTTGATGGATCCGGTTTCACAGCGGATGCTGGCCTTGCGACCAGATGTGACCATGCAAGTGGCACGCATCGCTACCACCCGCCTCGCCCATTGGCCGCGACCGCTTCGTCTTGGCTACGCGGGTCAGGTGCTGCGCGTGCGGGGCAGCGAGCTGCGACCGGAGCGCCAACTGGGTCAGGTGGGAGCAGAGATCATCGGCACCGATGCGACCGCAGCAGGTGCCACCGCCGCTGACGTGGAAGTAATCCTGATGGCAGCGACGGCGCTGACCGATGTGGGCGTCGAAGGGCTCAGTGTCGATCTGGATCTGCCGACGCTGGTACCGGCAGTGCTTGCCGACCGGACGATCGACCCGGCAACGACCGCGCGGCTGCGCGTCGCCCTCGACCGCAAGGACGTGGCTGCCGTCCTTGCCGAGGCAAATGCCATCGGTGACGATCTGGCGGCGATCCTCGCCCGTTTGATTACCGCCTGCGGTCCGGCCGAAGCGGCGCTGCAGGACATTATGGCCATCGACCTGGCGCCCACTGCCGCCGCCGAACGGCAGTTGCTGGCCGAGGTATTCACCCGTCTGCGCGCCGCGGCACCCAATCTGCAGCTGACGATCGATGCGGTGGAGAATCGCGGCTTCGAGTACCATCGCGGCATCGCCTTCACGCTCTTTGCTCGCGGCGTGCCAGGAGAACTGGGACGCGGTGGCCGTTATGTGACCCCGGGCGGCGAGGCGGCCACCGGTGTAACCCTGTTCATCGATGCAGTGATCGCCACCCTGCCCTTGCCACCACCCACGTTGCGCCTACTGGTGTCGGCGGAAACGCCTCCGGATGTGGGTCAACGGCTGCGGCGCGACGGCTGGACGGTCATTGCGCTCCTCGATACCGTTGCCGACTTGCCGACCGAGGCGAAGAGACTGGGCTGCAGCCACATCTTGCACGAGAATGCGGTCCAGGCAGTGACGCATGTTGCCGACAACGAAGCCGGCCGCGCCGGCACGAACCAAGCCGGGTAAGAGTAACGATGGCGAATGTAGTGGTAATCGGCGCCCAATGGGGTGACGAGGGAAAAGGCAAGATCGTCGACTGGCTATCGCAGCGTGCCGACGTGATCGTCCGCTTTCAGGGCGGACACAACGCCGGACACACGCTGGTGATCGATAGCGTCACCTACAAGCTCAGCCTGCTGCCCTCTGGCGTCGTCCGGCCAGACAAGCTGTCAGTGATCGGTAACGGTGTCGTCCTCGACCCCTGGGCGCTGCTGAGCGAAATCGATCTCCTGCGCAGTCAGGGGGTTAGGGTGAGTCCGGACAATGTCCGTGTCGCTGAAAACGTGCCACTGATCCTGCCACTGCACCGCAACCTCGACAAGGCACGTGAGGTGGCGGCCGGTAAGGCGCGANNGATCGGCACCACCGGTCGCGGCATCGGCCCTGCTTACGAAGACAAGGTGGCGCGACGGGCGATCCGACTCGGTGACCTGGCGGACCCTGGCGTGGGNGTCGAGGAGAAGATCGAGGCGCTGCTCTTTCATCACAATGCACTGCTGCGCGGCCTCGGCATGCCGGAGGAGAACGGCGACGCGCTGGTGACGGCATTGCTGGACATCGCACCGCAAGTGCTCCCCTATGCGGATACGGTGTGGAAGACGCTCGACGAGGCGCGACGGGCTGGCCGGCGCATCCTTTTCGAGGGGGCGCAGGGGACGATGCTCGACATCGATCACGGCACCTACCCGTTCGTCACTTCGTCAAATACCGTCGCCGGGCAGGCAGCCGCCGGATCAGGTCTCGGCCCGACGGCGCTCGATTACGTCCTCGGCATCAGCAAGGCGTACACAACGCGGGTCGGTTCGGGACCGTTCCCAACTGAACTCGACGACGAGGTGGGCCGGCTGCTCGGCGAGCGCGGCCGCGAGTTCGGCACTGTCACCGGCCGCGCCCGGCGTTGTGGCTGGTTCGATGCGGTCCTCGTCCGCCAGGCGGTGAAGGTGAACGGTATCTCTGGCATCGCCCTGACCAAGCTCGACGTGCTCGACGGCTTTGAACAGATCCAGGTCTGCACCGGCTACCGGCTCGATGGTGAGTTGTTTGACCACCTGCCTGCCTCGTCGATCCGTCAGGCGCGCGTAGAGCCTATCTACGAGGTCATGGAAGGCTGGAGCGACAGCACNCAGGGGGCCCGCCGCTGGGCCGACCTGCCGGCAACCGCGGTCAAATACATCCGCCGCATCGAAGAAATGATCGAGGCACCGGTGCACCTGCTGTCCACCAGCCCCGAGCGCGACGACACGATCATGGTCCACGACCCGTTCGTCGATTGACGTCCCCTCACTGCCGATCATGGCGTCACAGATGAGGCCGAAAGTGCAAGCCCCGGTCTTTTCGACCACGCGTCCGGACGATCCGTTCCCGAGGAAACGGACGTGCTCCGTCTTTTGCCGGCGAAAGCGCTCGGCATCTGCGATGGCGACTGCATCAAGACGTCGTTGCACGAAGGTGTCTAAGCCCAGGCGACTCCACGGGGCTACAGCGGCAAGCCGCTGCCGTGCCGACCATCGTGAACAGGCTGCTTGGAAACGTCAGCTAGGCTTTTTGCGCAGGGTGGGCTCGCGCAGCATGAAGGCGGGGACGTGATCGCCCATGCCGACGACGGGGATGTCGGGCGGCTCCTTGCTGCGGCGGGGGCTGCGGCCGCGGGCGGGCGGCGGGGGAGGAGGAGCCGGGTTGATCACCGCAGGTTTGCGGGCGGGGGCGCCGCTGGACGACCGACGTGCCGTCGCCCGTGCCATCTCCGACGAACCTATCTCCGATGAGCGGGACGGCAGCGCCTCGGCATCACGCTGGCGTGGTGGCGCAAGCTCGGCAGGCTGGGTCGCTGGCAGCGCTGCCTCCACCGGTCGCCGGCCGCCGGTATGCGTCGCACTGTGCCGCTGCTTCTCCGCCGGCTTACCACCGCGGCGGCGATGCTTGCCGTTGCTGGAGGTAGACGGAGCGAGGTCGGCGGTTGCAGTGCCGCCAACGGCGATCCGCGGGATCTCCGTGCCAATCAGCCGCTCGATCGCCGTGACATATTTGCCGTCCTCCGGTACCGCCACGGTAAAGGCACGCCCCAGGCGTCCGGCTCGGCCAGTACGGCCGATTCGGTGCACATAGTCCTCGGCGTTGCTGGGAACGTCGTAATTGAAGACGTGACTGACGCCCTCGATGTCGAGACCGCGCGCTGCCACGTCGCTGCAGACAAGCAGCCGCGTTTCGCCGCGGCGAAACTGCTCCAGCACCTCGGTGCGAGTCGCCTGGGCGAGATCGCCGTGCAGCATCGTCGCATCATAGCCGTGACGCACCAGTGAGCGATGCAGGATGCCGACCTCGCGCTTGCGATTGCAGAAGATCAGCGCCGTAGTGACCTGTTCCTGCTCGATCAGCCGCCGCAACGCCTCACGCTTTTCCTTCAAGCCGCCGGCGCCGCTATGGGAGACGATCACAATCCCTTGCGTCAACGTCGCCGCCGGCGTCGCCGGGGCGGAGATGATGATCTCCTTCGGATTGTTGAGGAAGGCGTCGGCGAGGCGACGGATCATCGGCGGCATGGTGGCGGAGAAGAACAACGTCTGCCGCGTCCGGTTCACCAGCGAGACGATCCGCTCCACATCGGGGATGAACCCCATGTCGAGCATCCGGTCGGCTTCGTCGATGACCAGGGTGCGCACGTCGTTGAGCAGGAGCTTGCCGCGATCGAACACATCGAGCAGACGCCCAGGGGTGGCGATCAGCACGTCGACGCCTCGATCGAGCACCTTCAGCTGGTCTCCCATCGACTCGCCGCCGATCAGCAGGCCCTTGTTAAGCTTGTGATACTTGCCATAGAGGTCGAAGGCCTCGGCCACCTGCGCCGCCAACTCCCGCGTTGGCTCGATGATCAGGGCACGCGGCATGCGCGCCTTGGCGCGGGCCTGCGACATGATATCGATCATCGGCAGTGCGAACGACGCCGTCTTGCCGGTGCCGGTCTGGGCACAGCCAAGAATGTCACGCCCCATCAGAATGTAGGGGATCGCCTGTTCCTGAATTGGAGTCGGCTGCGCATAGCCGGCATCCGCAACGGCACGCAAAACGTCTGCGCTTAACTGAAGGTCGGAAAAGAGCATTGATCGCCGATAAGGGGGCCAAAGCGATATTTACCTGCTCGCCTCACGCGAGCTACGGCCATGTGATGAGCATCATAGGTACAAATCGTTGCTGTTTCAATGCTTCGAATCAGGCGATTGGCCGCTCGGGGAAGGCTTGGCCGCGGGGGTGGGTTGCGATAGGGTCATGGCAGGCTTTGTCCATGGTCACGTGACCGGTGAGAATTGACAGATGTTGCTGCAAGCCGACCAATCGAGCCTGCTCGTCGTTGATATTCAGGAACGGCTAGCGCCGGCGATCGCCGACCGGGAGGTGCTGATCGCGCGCACCGCGACGCTGATCGAGGGGGCGGGACAACTGGGCGTTCCGATCCTGGTCTCCGAACAGTATCCGAAGGGCCTCGGCCACACCGTCGCTGCCCTCGCCCCGCTGCTAGAGACCGAGCAAACAATTACCAAGACCCACTTTTCCTGTATGCGCGAACCCGGCTTCGCCGACCGCATGCGCCAAACCGGGCGCAAGCAGACGGTTGTCGTCGGCATGGAAGCGCACGTCTGCGTGCTGCAGACGGTGCTCGATCTGCTGGCGCAGCGATTCGATGTTTTCGTCGTTGCCGATGCCATCGGCGCACGGACGGCGGAAAGCAAGTCGCTGGCGATTGAACGGATGCGTACCGCGGGTGCCAGTGTCGTTACGGTGGAAATGGTGCTGTTCGAATGGCTGGAACGGGCGGACCGGCCCGAGTTCCGACCGCTCAGCAGCCTGATCCGCTGAGGGTTTTAAGAGGGGACCGGTGAACGAGCCCCGCAGAGGGCTGGAGACAACAACCATGACGCAGCCTAACTTACTGCCCTACAAGGGAATATATCCAAAGCTGGGGGCGCGCGTGTTCATCGCGCCAACGGCGACGGTGATCGGCGACGTGGAAATCGAAGACGACGTCAGTATCTGGTTCGGCTGCGTGCTGCGCGGCGATGTCAATGTCATCCGCGTCGGTGCCCGCAGCAATATTCAGGACGGCACGGTGGTGCACGTGGCCAAGGACACGGTGGGAACCTACATCGGCGCGGACGTCACCATCGGTCATATGGCGCTGCTGCATGCCTGCACCCTGGAGGATCGCGCCTTCGTCGGCATGCGGGCAACGGTGATGGACCTGTGCGTGATCGAAAAGGGCGGCATGCTGGGTGCCGGTGCCCTGCTCACTCCAGGCAAGCGTATCGGCGCCGGCCAGTTGTGGACGGGCTCGCCGGCAAAATACCTTCGGTCGCTGACGCCGGCCGATCTGGCGGCGACGGCGCATCTGGCGCCCCGCTACGTCGACCTTGCCAACGACTATCTGAGCGCACAGCCGCAGACCGGGGAGCGGATGCACATGACTAAATCGGTGGAAACCCTGGCCAGGGGCGCCGCGACGGCGACTCTGGCCGTCTCAAGCGCAGAACCGGGTGTCCCTGCCCTCCTCGCCGCGGTGCTCGCTGGCGAGCGCAAGGCCGTCGCCCGGGTGATGTCGATTGCCGAAACGACGACGACGACGCGACGGCCGATCCTCGCCGCCATCCACCGCGCCGCCGGTCGGGCGCACGTGGTCGGTCTTACCGGGGTGCCCGGCAGCGGCAAGTCGACCATGGTCCGCGCCCTGGCGCAGCAGTACCGCGCCCGCGGCCAGACGGTGGGGATTGTCGCCATTGATCCGTCGAGCCCGTTTTCCGGCGGTGCGATCCTCGGCGATCGCATCCGGATGCTGGAACTGGCGGGCGATGACGGCGTGTTCATCCGCAGCCTCGCCACCCGCGGCGCTTTGGGTGGCCTCGCCCGTGCCAGCCACGATGTGGTGGACGTTCTTGATGCAGCCGGGTTTGATGTCATCCTGATCGAGACGGTGGGCGTCGGCCAGGACGAGGTGGATATTGTCCAGTCGGCGCACACGGTGGTGGTGGTCTCGGCGCCGGGTCTCGGCGACAACATCCAGGCGATCAAGGCGGGAGTGCTGGAAATCGCCGACGTGCATGTGGTCAGCAAGTGCGACCGCCCGGATGCATCGGAGACGGTTGCCAACCTTCGGGCGATGCTGCGGCTGGGTGCGATGACAGGGAATCAGCGCTCCTCGTGGTCGGTACCGGTGCTGGCGACCAGCGCCCAGAATCGGGAAGGCATCGGCGATCTGGTTGATGCCATCGCCGGCCATGGGCAGTATCTTCGGGAGTCGGGCGAACTGGCACTGCGGCGACGGCGCATCCTGGAGATGCGCGTTCTCAAGTCGGCGGAAGACATCATTCGCGACCGCCTACTGCGGCGCGGCCGCTCCCAGCTTGATGGCCTGCTCGATCAGACGATGGAGGGCACCATTGACCCCTTTGGGGCCGCCTGCCAGTTGCTCGATGCCTGCGAGTGGCCTGGATAGGGAGCGGCCAGCTTAACCGCCGCCTGCTGCGCATGGCGGCATCCCCGCCGCCATTGTCAGATTTGCTTGACTTTGCACAGGTGCTTCGACTAGCGGAAGCTGAGGCATTTTCATCTGACGCGGTGACGAACTGTCGCCACTGCCGCATGCCGACCCGATCCCACTGGAGACATCGATGGACAAGGACTTTTTCAAGATCCGGCGCCTGCCGCCATACGTGTTTGCTGAAGTCAACGCGATGAAGGCGCGCGCCCGAGCTTGCAACGAGGACATCATCGACTTCGGCATGGGCAATCCGGATTTCCCGACCCCGCCGCATATCGTCGCCAAACTGACGGAGACGGTCGTCGATCCGCGCACCCACCGGTATTCGGAATCGCGTGGCATCAAGGGATTGCGCCGGGCACTGGCGGGCTATTACGAGCGCCGGTTCGGCGTCTCGGTCGATCCTGAAACCGAAGTGGTTGTCACCCTCGGCTCAAAGGAGGGGCTTGCCAACCTGGCTTCGGCGATCTCGAGCCCGGGCGACATGATCCTCGTCCCCAATCCCAGCTATCCGATCCACCAGTTCGGCTTCATCATCGCCGGTGCTTCGGTGCGCAACATCCCGGTGAAACCCGACGGCGACTTCCTCGCCGCACTTGAACGGGCGGTGCAGCACAGTGTGCCGAAGCCGGTAGCCGTGGTGCTGAACTATCCGAACAATCCCACTGCCGAGGTCGCAACACTCGATTTCTACGGTCAAGTGGTGGATTTCTGCCGCCATCACGAGATCTACATCCTCTCCGATGTTGCCTACGCCGAGATCTACTTCGACGGCAATCCGCCGCCGTCGATCCTGCAGATTCCCGGCGCCAAGGACCTGGCGGTGGAATTCACCTCGATGAGCAAGACCTATTCCATGCCGGGGTGGCGTATCGGCTTTGCCTGCGGCAACGCGCGGCTGATCGCGGCACTGGCGCGGGTGAAGTCCTATCTCGACTACGGCGCCTTCACCCCGGTGCAGGTGGCCGCCGCCGCGGCACTGAACGGACCACAGGACTGTGTGGTGGAGATGCGCGAGCGCTATCGGCAGCGGCGCGATGTCCTGATCGGCGGCCTGAAGGCAGCCGGCTGGGATCTGCCCTCGCCGCCGGCGACCATGTTCGCCTGGGCACCGATCCCGCCGGCCTTTCGCCATCTCGGTTCGGTCGAGTTCGCCAAGCTCGTCCTGCGCGAAGCCAAGGTGGCCGTGGCACCCGGTCTCGGTTTCGGTGAGCATGGCGACGGCTTCGTCCGCTTCGCTTTGGTCGAAAACAGCCACCGCACGCGCCAGGCAGTCCGTAGCCTCAAGTCCTTCCTCGGCCGTTATCACAACGTCGTCGAGATGGCAGAGAAGCGGATGACACCCGCCGAATAGCGCACGCAGGCCAGAACACCCCACCTCACCGCGCCGCCCAACGGGTGGCGTGGTGGTGAAGCGTCAGCAACGAAAGGATGATACGCGTGTCCCGACCCCTCAAGGTGGCGGTCGCCGGGCTGGGTACGGTCGGCGGCGGCACGGTCAAACTGCTGCAAGCGAACGCGGCACTCCTCGCCGAACGCACCGGTCGCCCGGTTGTCATCACCGCCGTTGCCGATCGCGACCGGCGGGACCGCGGCCTGTCGCTTGACACCTATCGCTGGTTCGACGACGCCGTCGCCATGGCCAGTGACGCCGATGCCGACGTGGTGGTGGAACTGATCGGCGGCGCCGGTGGCGTCGCGCTCAAGGTCTGCGAAGCGGCGATCGCCGCCGGGCGTCACGTGGTCACCGCCAACAAGGCGCTGATCGCCCACCACGGCATGGCGCTCGCCGCCGCCGCCGAGGCGAAGGGCCTGACCCTTGGCTACGAAGCCGCGGTCGCCGGCGGCATCCCGATCATCAAAAGCCTGCGCGAGGGGCTGGTGGGCAACCACGCCCGGCGCGTCTATGGCATCCTCAACGGCACCTGCAATTACATCCTCACCCAGATGCGCGAGACCGGCCGCGAATTCGCCACCGTGCTGGCCGAGGCGCAGGCGCTGGGCTATGCCGAAGCCGACCCCAGCTTCGACGTGGATGGCATCGATACCGCGCACAAGCTCGCCATCCTTGCCAGCGTCGCCTTCGGCTGCACCCTCGACTTCGACGCCGTCCACATCGAAGGCATCCGGCACGTTGCCGCGGTGGATATCGCCTTCGCCCAGGAACTAGGCTACCGGATCAAGCTCCTCGGCATTGCCACCCAGACGGAAGCCGGCATCGAGCGCCGCGTGCATCCGTGCATGGTCCGGCTCGACACCCCCATCGCCCAGGTGGATGGCGTCTTCAATGCGGTGGTCATCGATGGCGACTTCGTCGACCGCGTCGTCCACGAAGGACGTGGTGCCGGTGAGCGCCCGACCGCATCGGCAGTGGTCGCCGATATCGCCGATATTGCCCGTGGCCGCAACGTACCCACCTTCGGCGTCCCGGTGGCCACCCTGCACGCTGCCCCGGCAGCACCGATGAGCGAACACCGCGGTGCGTTTTACGTCCGGCTGATGGTTCTCGACCGCCCGGGCGTTTTCGCCGACATCGCCGCCATCCTCCGCGACCATGACGTGTCAATGGAAGCGGTGCTGCAACGCGGCCGTGCCCCCGGTGAACCGGTGCCAGTGGTGATGACGACGCATGATACCGCTGAGGCGGCGATGGTGCACTCGCTGGTGAAGATAGGCGAGCTGGGCAGTTCGGCCGAGCCGCCGCGAATGATCCGCATCGAACCCTTCTGAGCCGCCGATGCAGGCGGCTGCGGGACACGAGACAGCGGCGACGGCGCCGACGTTTCTCGGCGTCGAGCGATCGCTGACCGGGCGGCGATGGATCGGGCACGACGCTGACGACGATGCGATCGACAACCTGGCCCGTGCGCACGGACTGCCGGAGGTGATCTGCCGGCTGCTCGCCGTGCGCAATATCGGCATCGCCGAGGCCAAGCACTTCCTGAAGCCAACGCTACGGCACCTGCTGCCTGATCCATCGCGGTTGCAGGCAATGGCGATGGCGGCGGATCGCCTCGCGGCCGCGGTGATGCGAGGCGAGCGGGTTGTCGTCTTCGCCGATTACGACGTTGACGGCGCCACCTCGGCGGCGTTGCTGCTGCGCTTTCTCGCCGCCGCCGGCCTTGTCGCCACCCACTACGTTCCCGACCGGATCGGTGAGGGCTACGGCCCAAATGCGCCAGCGCTACTGCGCTTGCGCGCCGACGGTGCCAGCGTCGTCGTCACCGTCGACTGCGGCAGCACCGCCGGGGAGGCGCTGACCGCCGCCGCCGCCGCCGGGCTCGAAGTGATCGTCGTCGATCATCACCAGTGCGCCGATGTGCTGCCGCCGGCACGTGCCATCGTCAATCCCAACCGCCCGGACGATGACAGCGGTCAGGGCCATCTGGCGGCCGTTGGTGTCGCCTTCCTCCTCACCGTCGCCACCAACCGGGCGCTGCGCACAGCCGGCTGGTACGCCCGCCGTCGCGAGCCGGATCTGCGCCAGTGGCTCGATCTGGTGGCGCTCGGTACCGTCTGCGACATGGTGCCGCTGCGCGGTCTCAACCGCGCCTTCGTCCGCCAAGGGCTGGTGGTCATGGCTGGCGGCAGCAACGCCGGGGTGCAGGCGATCGCCGCTAGCGCCGGTATGACTGAAGGCATCAGCGCCGCCGACCTCGGCTTCGTTCTTGGCCCGCGGATCAACGCCGGTGGCCGGGTGGGCGAGGCCGATCTCGGCACCCGCCTTCTCGCCACCGATGATCCGGCCCTGGCGCGGACGCTGGCGGCACGGCTCGAAGCGCACAATCGCGATCGGCAGCAGGTGGAACGCCGGGTACTGGAGCAGGCCATCGCCCAGGTGATCGACGGGAGCGCCGACAAGGGGCCGCTGATCTGGGCTGCCGACGAAGGTTGGCATCCGGGCGTTGTCGGCATCGTTGCCAGCCGCCTCGTCGAACGCTTTCACAAGCCGGCCATTGTCGGCGCCGCAAGTCGTGGTGGTGCCGGTGATGGTGGTGGCAATGATGCCAAGGTCGTCGCTTCGGCGCGATCGGTGCCCGGGATCGATTTCGGCGCCGCGATCAAGGCGGCGATGGCGGCAGGATTGCTGCTCAAGGGCGGCGGTCATCCAATGGCAGGCGGCCTCACCGTCGCCGCCACGCGGATGGATGACCTTATCGCCTTTCTCACTCAGCACATCGAAAGCCAGCGCGGCGGCATCGCCCATCAGCGTCCGCTGCACCTGGAGGTCGCGCTGTCGCTGGCAGCGGTGGCGCCACCGCTGTTGCAGACGCTGGCCGATCTCGCCCCCTTCGGCAGCGGCAACCCGGAGCCGGTGTTTGGCTTTTGTGCCGTGCAATTGCAGCGAGCAACGCCCGTCGGCACCGACCACCTCCGCTGCCAGCTAAACGACGGCCGTGGCGGCAGCGCCGTGGCGATGGCATTTCGCGCCGCAGGGTCACCTTTGGGGCAGGCATTGCGCGGTCTGGCCGGCAGCTCGGTCCACATTGCCGGCCGCCTCCGTCCGGGACGCAACGGCAGGCCCCCTTCATCGTCATCGAGGACGCTGCCCTCCCCTACTGAGGCGGGAGATAGCGTGGGGCGATCGCTGAGCAGGCAGCCTTTGCCCGCACGGTGGTGAGAACCCGCTAGCTGCTGCCGGTTGCGGCGGTTATGGCGCTGGGACGGACCAGGGCCAACAGGTCCTCGTGAAGGCCTGTGTTGGTGGCCAGAATGCCGGCACCCTTGAGCATGCCCCTGCCGCCTGCAAGATCGGTGACGAAGCCGCCCGCCTCCCGCACAAGGACGATGCCGGCAGCAATGTCCCATGGGTTGAGGCCGTTCTCCCAATAGCCGTCATAGCGGCCGGCGGCGACGTAGGCGAGATCGAGCGCGGCGGAGCCGTAGCGGCGCACCCCGGACGTGGTTGCCATCACCCGCTCCAGCTGACGCAGCAACAGCTGGTGGTCGGGAATGCCCATGAAGGGAATCCCGGTGGCGAACAGTGATTCCTGCAGTTTTCGCCGGGCCGAAACACGAATTCGGCGGCCATTGAGGAAAGCGCCCGTGCCACGCTCGGCCACATACATCTCGTCCGACACCGGATTGTAGATCACGCCAGCGTACAGTTCGCTATCGCGCTCCAGGGCGATGGAAATGGAGAAATGCGGAATGCCGTGAAGGAAATTGGTTGTCCCGTCGAGCGGATCGATGATCCAGCGGTTGGAGGTGTCGCTGCCGACGACAGTGCCGGCCTCCTCCATCAGCAGGCCATAGGCCGGGCGGGCCCGCTGCAGCTCGCCGGCGACGATTTCCTCGGCGCGGCGGTCGGCGCGAGAGACATAGTCGGCAGGTCCCTTCTTCGAGACCTGCAATTGTTCCAGTTCGCCGAAATCGCGGATCAGGCCTTTCGCCGCCTTCAGTGCGGCTGCGGTCATCACGTTCAGCAGCGGTGAGCGGTAAGTGGCCATCGTCGGCACCGGCGCCTAGCGCCGCTCAGTCTTTCGCCCGCTCCAGATAGCTGCCATCCGCGGTGCNNTGATGACCACGCGAGTCCCCGATTCCACGTGCGGCGGCACCATCACCCTCAGGCCGTTCTCAAGCACAGCCGGCTTGTAGGAGGAAGCAGCCGTCTGTCCCTTGACCACCGGGTCAGCTTCGACGATGCGCAAGGTGACGCTCTCCGGTAGCTGCAGGCTGATCGGCTCGTCCTCGTAGAACTCGATGGTCACGTTCATGTTCTCCTGGAGATAGCCGATCTGGTCTTCGCCGATGTTGTCCTTGTTGAGGGCAACCTGATCGTACGTCTCCGTATCCATAAACGTGTACATATCGCCGTCGGTGTAGAGGAACTGGAACGACCGCTGGTCGAGGCGCACCTTCTCCACCGTTTCCGCAGAACGGAAACGTTCATTGAGCTTGGTGCCGTCGCGGATGTCCTTCAGCTCTCTGCAGATAGGCGCCGCCCTTGCCCGGCTGGGTGTGCATGATCCGCACGGCACGCCAAAGACGGCCCTGGTGCTCGATGATCATTCCGGGGCGAACGGCGTTGCCGCTTATCTTCATGACGTTGCCTTGCCGATGTAACAGGTTGGGTCGGGGTGACAGATTGGAAAGTGTGAGCGGAAGCTAGCAGGAAGGCCGGCGGGGGCAACCCGGGGGTGGCGCCCGAAATTGGTGACCGGAATTGGTGGCCAGAAAAGAGGCGGCGACTGCAGCGTCGACCCTGTGGAGAGGCTGGCCGTCGCGAGAGGGTGAAATCTACCGCCTACGCGGGCAAATGGCTCTGCAGCAACTGCTCTAGCGGCTGCGGCGCACCAAAGACATAGCCTTGCGCGTAATCGACACCGAGGTCGCGCAGGCAACACGCTGTCGCCCCATCGTGGACATACTCGGCAACGGTGACGATGCCGAGTATGTGCCCCACCTCGTTGATCGCCGCCACCACCGCAGCGTCATGGGCATTGCGGCAGACATTGCGGACGAAGGAGCCGTCGATCTTCAGATAGTCTGCCGGCAATTCACGCAGGTAGCGGAACGACGACAGGCCGGTGCCGAAGTCATCCAGGGCAAAGCGGCTGCCATGCGCCCGGATGACGGCGACAAACTCCTGCGCCTGTTCCAGGTTCTGGATCGCCGCCGTCTCGGTAAGCTCAAAACACATCCGATCCGAACGCACATCGTACTGGGTAAACTGATGCAGAAGGAAGGCGGCGAAATCCTCGGTATTCAATGAGTCGCCACAGAGATTGATCGCCAATTCGACACGCTCACCCGCTCCATTCAGCGACGCGTGGGCACGAAAGGCGCGATCGATCACCCAGCGATCGATCGCTGTCATCAGGCCAAAGCGTTCGGCAGCCGGAATAAATGCGTCGGGCAGGATGATGCCGCCGTCGGGAGCAATCATCCGCAACAGCACTTCGTAATGATATAGCGTGCCGGATTCGCTGTTCAGCGACACGATCGGCTGGCCGTAGAGGCAGAACCGGTCCTCGGCCAATGCATCGCGCAGCGTTGCGGCGACAAGCATCTGGGCATGATGCGGTGACGGCTGCGCCCCCTGGCGCCGATAGACGTGAACCCGGTTGCGTCCCCGCTCTTTTGCCGTGAAACAGGCAACGTCGGCCTCCGCCAGCACCGCCTGGGCGCTTGCGGTTTCGCCGTTGACCGGGACCACGCCAGCACTGGCACCGATCTGAAAGCGACGCCCCTCCCAAGTGAACCGCCACTCGCGGAAACTGGTGACGATCGATTCGGCGATCCGCGTCGCTTCCTCGAGACTGCAGTGCTCCAGGAGGACGGCGAACTCATCGCCACCGAGCCGGGCGAGGGTATCGCGATCGCGAAACTTTCCGATCAGCCGTTCGCGCACCTGTTGCAGCAGCAGATCGCCGACCGCGTGCCCCGCCGTGTCGTTGACCAGTTTGAACTGGTCGATATCGAAGTAGCACAGCGCATGCTCGATCCCGGCATTACGCGCCGCCGCGACCGCCTCTTCGAGGCGCTGCTCGAATTGGCGTCGGTTGGCAAGCCCAGTCAGCGCATCGTGTGCCGCCTCATGCGCCAGTTGGCGAGTGAGCCGGCGCGTCTCGCCGACATCCTGGAACACCAAGACGGCGCCGAGCACGGTGCCATCACGGTCGCGAATAGGCGCCGCAGTGTCAGCGATCAACCGCTCCCGGCCACAGCGACTGACGAGAACGGTATGGTCGTCCGGACCAACGATCCGTCCTTCCTCCAGGCAGCGTCTGACCGCATCGGCGGCCGGAGCACGCGTCAGTTCGTTGATGACGGCAAAGACGCTCTGCAGGGGGTTGCCCGCAGCCTCGGCACTGCTCCAGCCGGTCATCACCTCGGCCACCGGGTTGAGGTATTCGACACGATAGTTTGGATCGGTGGTGATCACCGCATCCCCGATCGAATGCAAGGTGACCTGGGCGCGCTAAGCATCTCGCGAAACAGCGTGTCTTCCGTCTGCTTGCGCTGACTGATGTCTTCCGTGAACAGGGTGACGCCGCCAATCAGGCCCTCGGCGTCATACCAGGGCTGCAATTCCCAGCGCAGCCAGATCGCCGTGCCATCGGGACGGACAAACCGCTCGCCCGGCGAGCGTTCAACCGCACCACAAAGACATCGCTGGTGGATGGCGCGCCAATGCGGTGGATTCTGCGGCAGCACCTCATAGTGCGATCGACCGATCAAGCCGTCGTCATCGATGTCGAAATCGGTGATGAAGCGTCGACTCGCACCCAGATAGCACATATTACGGTCGAACATGGCGATCGCCACCGGTGCCGCATCGATGAAGCGCCGCAGCATTGCTTCCCGGTCATGCAACGCCTGCTGAGCCAACCGCACATCGGAGATGTCGGTCGACGTGCCGATCCAGGTCTCCACCCGCCCGTCATCACCGCGAATCGCGACGGCTCGCTTTTTGAACCAGCGATAAACCCCATCGGCGCCGCGAACCCGCGCCTCCGTATCGTAGGGTTCCTGCGTGTCGATCGAGTGCTGCCAAACGGTCAGTAAGCGTTGACGATCGTCCGGATGGATGGCTTCGATCCAGCCGTCGCCGGTCTGCGATGCCTCGGTACGACCGGTGTAGACCGCCCATTGCGGGCTGGAGTCGGTGCAAACTCCCTCGGCATCGCAGATCCAGACCAACTGCGGCAGCGCTTCGACAAGCCTGCGCAACCGCTCTTCTCCCCGCAGGCGCTCGGCCGCGAGCAATCGCTCACGCTTGGCGCGAACGCTCAGCGCCGCAAACGTGCCGATGGCGCCAGCAAACAACACAATGAACCCGAAGCCGATGGCGGCAATCATGTACTGTTGATGGGCACGCTGCTGGTCCGCCGCTGCTTGCGTTGCTGAGGAAATCCCGTAGCGTCGCTCCTCCGCGACGACGACGGCGCGGAGCACCTCCTCCAGGTGTTGCGCCAACTGCGCACTTTCCCGCAGGTGCTGCGGCAACCGTGCGTTGTCAGCGCCGGCACCGAACGCCTCCTCGACGGCTACGTCCAGCGAATCCAGCCACTGAAATGTAAGATCCTCCAGTTGCTGCAGCCCGTCTGCTTGCGGCTGATTGTCGCTGCTAAACTGGCGCAGCAGTTCGACCCGTCGCACAATATCGCTTCGTGCCAAAGTCCATGTCCGCAGACGTTCAGGTGCTGCATCGAGCAACACCTCGCGCTGGCTGAGTTCAGCCTGGCGGATGGCTAGCTGCATCTGCTCGCCAGCAAGGATGAGGTCGTTTGCTGGTGTTGCGCTGCCGCCGGCCGGGCGAACCTCACCGGGCTTGATCAACTCTGTCACAAGGTAGATCAGACTGCCGGCAAGGATCATCGCGATCAGCGCCGGCATGAAAACACGCTTCCATCCCGTAGCACCACGCTCACCCGATGCGAGCGCCGTCAGCGCCACGCAGGCGGTGACGCTTGCCCCCCGGCGGTCAGCCACAGCTCGTGAATGCTGCTTAAATCAAGCATGATCAAAGGACGACAATGGCAAAGATCGTCGTGGCGAAACGACGATGTCTGCGCACGACGCCTGACGATGCAACCTCACTGCCGACGGTCGTTCTACTCCAACTTGCACAGAAGCCCCGGAATCTGCAAATTATGACTTATTTTATCCACATTACCTTATTATCGCCAAAAGAATGCCACCCACGTTAGCATAGGCGTCCCCCTTTTGGTGTACTTTATTTCAGATCTTACAAGCCCCCAAAGTGGCGCAGCAAATCGCCGCGCGGCTGAGGCGATGCGCGCCTGTCTTCGCGTCAATCTGTGGATGCAAGGCCAGATCGTCGCTTGGCCAACGGTTGGTGAGCCGAGCGAAATACGCCCGTGGTCAGCGAAGCCGGTCTATCAGCTCTTTTCCACGAGGTGGATCGCCGCGCTGGCGTCGATACGACCGTCGTAGAGGGCGCGACCGGAAATGACGCCGGCGATGATGCCGTCGCCGGCCGCCTTCAGTGCCTGGAGATCGGCCAGCGACGACACGCCACCCGATGCAATCACCGGAATGCCGATGGCTCGTGCGAGTGTCACCGTCCCGTCCACGTCGGCGCCGCTCAGCACGCCGTCGCGACCGATATCGGTGTAGATGATAGCGCTGACCCCGGCGCCTTCGAAGCGACGGGCGGCATCGATCACCGAGGTCTCGGTCTGCTCACTCCATCCCTGCAGGGCAACGCGACCGTCGCGGGCATCAAGACCGACGGCGATCCGGCCGGGGTAGCGCCGGCAGGCCTCGATCACCAGCGCCGGTTCACGAACAGCAACGGTTCCGAGAATGACCCGGGCGATGCCCCGCTCGATCCAGTGGGCGATGCGATCCAGAGTGCGGATGCCGCCACCGAGTTGAACCGGCATCGTCACCGCGGCAAGGATCGCATCCACCGCTGCCCCGTTGACCGGTTTGCCGGCAAAGGCGCCATCCAGATCGACCACATGTAGCCATGACGCGCCGGCGGCGGCGAAGACGCGCGCCTGGTTGGCCGGGGAATCGTTGAAGACGATGGCGGTCGCCATCTCGCCTTGCTGCAGCCGCACGCAGCGGCCGCCTTTCAGATCGATCGCGGGAAAGAAGATCATGGCCGCCAGCCGAGAAAGTTGGTGATCAGCCGCAGTCCCGTCGCCTGACTCTTCTCCGGGTGAAACTGGGTGCCGACGAGATTGTCGCGGCCGATTACCGCACTGACGGGGGCGCCATAGTCGACCGTCGCCAGCACCCGGCGCGGATCGGCAGGAACAAAGGCATAGGAGTGGACAAAATAGGCATGCGCACCGGAGGCGAGCCCGGCCAGGACCGGATGCGCCGGCGCCGCGATCCGCAGATCGTTCCAGCCCATGTGCGGAATTTTCAGCCCCTCGCCCGCTGCCGGCAGCAGCGCCACCTCGCCTTCGATCCAGCCGAGCCCCGGATGATCGCCATGCTCGCGACCCACCGTCGCCATCAACTGCATGCCTACGCAGATGCCGAGGAATGGCCGCCCCTTCTCCAGCACGGCGCTGGCCAAGGCGTCGCTCATGCCGGGGAGGCCGAGCAGTCCGCGCCGGCAGTCGGCGAAGGCGCCCACACCCGGCAGAACGATCCTATCGGCGGCGGCAACCTCATCCGCATCGGCGGTCACTCGTATCCGCGCATCGACATCCGCTTCGGCGACGGCACGCTCGAAGGCCTTTGCCGCCGAGCGCAGGTTGCCCGAGCCATAATCGATGATGGCGACGATCATCGCACCAGTCCTGCCGTTAGCAAGGCGTGCTGATCGAAGAATCGCTGCATCGCTTCGTCATTGCTCCGGGCGGCTACCACACCCACCTCGGCGTAACCGCGCCGGAACAGTGTCCAGCGGCGCAGGTCGTTGGCAAGCCAGCCGATCACGATGGAGAGTCCGAAGGAGATCGCCCCCTGTGTGATCGGATCCAGCCCAACTTCCATCGCCAGACTGCCCCACAGCAGTTCAACCGCGATCAAGCCCAGGGCGACCAACCACAACCCCGAGCCCAATGCCCAAAGCCCGGAGAAAAAAACGCCAGCCAGCTGAAGCCCTCGCGCACCAGGATGACGTCGCGATCGAGGCGTTGCGTCGGCGTGCGGACGTGAACGGTATAAACACGCATGGCTGGGCTCACGTTTGCCGAAGAGGGTAGCGCCAAACAAAGCGGCGCTCCGGCCGCCGATCTGCGTCGCTCACAGCGATCCCCCGAGCACACCCTTGGTGGAAGGGACCGCATCGGCGCGGCGTGGATCGATCTCCGCCGCCTGACGCAACGCTCGAGCAAGCCCCTTGAAGCAGGACTCACAGACGTGATGGTTGTTGTCGGCGTACAGCGTCTCCACGTGCAGCGTCAACCCGGCGTTGAGGGCGAAGGCATGGAACCAGTGCCCCACCAGCTCAGTGTCGAGCTGACCCAGCTGCGGCTGGGTAAACGCCACCTTCCAGAGNNCCAGGAACGGCCGCCCAGAGACATCGATGACGACGCGGGTGAGCGTTCCGTCCATCGCCGACAGCGCCTCACCGAAGCGGCGGATGCCGCGCCGGTCACCAAGCGCCTGGCTTACCGCCTGACCGAGGACAATCGCCGAGTCTTCGGTGGAATGATGGCCATCGATGTGCAGGTCGCCGTCCACCGTCAGGGTCAAGTCGATGAGGCTGTGGCGGGCGAGTTGCGCCAGCATGTGATCGAGGAAGCCGATCCCGCTCGCTACGTCGTAGCGGCCGCTGCCATCGAGATCGAGGGCGGCGTGGATCGTCGTTTCGGCAGTCTTGCGGTCAACAGTGGCAGTTCGCATGATCACAGTCGTCGGCACCAGAGGAGCGCTCTTGTAGCAGGATCACTGCCAAGCCGCCAGTCGTGGCCGCCGCCCTTATCGACGGCGGCGAGGGTTGTCGACTGTACTCAGCGCCCCTGTTGCGCCAGCTCGATAGCGCGCGGAACCGCCGCCGTCAGTTGGTCGGGTGAGATCGGCTGGTCGGGCAGGATAAAGCCTTCTGTGGGATAGGCGCTCACCCCCAGCTGTCCCGTCGGCGGCCACCAGACGCGCACCAGGGTCCAGTCGTTGGCCGCCGAAACATCGATCACCGGCTGATCGGCGGCGATGGTGTCACGCATCCAGTTGGCATGCGTCACCCGGATCTCACGTTCGCCCACCTGGGCGGAAACCACCGCCAAGTGACCGCGTGCCAAGCGGGNGGAACGATCGAAGACAAGCACCGCGCCCACCTCCGGCGTGCTGCTGCGAGCGTAGAAGCCGTCCGCTTTCCACCACCAGTCGGCAGCGTTGCCGCTCAACCGTACCCCGGAGAGTGCCCGCGCGAATGGCACGCACTCAATGCCATAGCCACCGCTGAGTCGATGGCAGCGCCGACGGTGCTGCGCTGGTGGCCGGCTGCTCGGACGACGCACAGGCCGCCAGCGACAGTGCCGCCAACAGGCCGAACCCGGCCACCACCCACCAGGCGCCACCTAGCCGACGCCCGCACTGACGATCAGACGAAAGACAAGCGAGGCCCATGGCGATGAGAGTGCAGATCGACGCAGGCGTGGGCAAGGCCAGCGGCTAGCCGCCTTCAATCAGCGACGTCTTTCATGCCGGCGGAGCGTCCAGTGCAGTTGGCGCAGGAACGGCGATTCGCAGTGCTACGGCGTTCACGACCGTCGCCAGTTGCGCACGGCAAAGACGATCAGCAGCAGCCAGCCCAGCATCAGCAGCATGCCGCCGGCGGGCGCCGAGCCGGCAAAGGGCACCGCACCGATGATCGCAAACCAATAGAGCGAGCCGGAAAAGAGCACGATGCCAATGATGAACGCGGCACCGGCGATCGCCACCAGCCGTCGATCGCGCGCAGCCACGGACGCCAGCCACGCCACAGCTAGCAGTGCCAGGGCGTGGGTAATCTGGTACTGCGAGGCGATCGCGAACATCTCGCGTGCGTAGGCGTCGAAGGGTCCATGCCTGCCGTAGGCGCCGGCGGCAACCGACAGCAAGCCGTTGATCGCCGCCAGAAGCAGAAAGGCGTTGCTCATCGTCGCACCGGATCGCACGTCGACGGGAACGGTTGCGTCGGCCGCACCGCGCCGCCGCAGCGGATCAAGACCCCATCATCGCGCAGCCGCCGGTGCCACAGGCGGGCATGCCGCACGGTGTCGCCGGCACGGCGGCAGCCGACCCGCCATTGACCCGCGGCGCCATCAGCGCCTTTTCGATGTGGGTATCGCCGCAGCTCGGGCATGTCAGGTCGTGTGCCGCTGTCCGCTCTTCAAATTCGGTGGAACTCCTGAACCACTCCTCGAAGGTGTGCCCCTGGGTGCAGCGAAGGTCAAAAACGATCATCGAACGCTACCTCCAAAGATGCCTAGCTTTAGTTTGGCCCGCTGCGGTGTACCAGAGCGATCAATTTCAAAAAGCTCCGGATGGTCATCGATCCGCGCTGACACTTGGTTTGCAGGCGGGCGCTGGCCATCTTTGGGGCGGCGATACAAGTCGTGCTCGGCTATCAACTGAGCAATTTCCTCTGCTGCCAGTCCGTCAGCTCTTCCAACCAAAACTACGGCAATTGCTTCATGTAGATAAAGATTTAGCTTACAATCAGATTTGGATATTGACACTTACCACGCTACCTCGGCTACAGGAATCGTCGGCGGAAAGTCCGCACAAAGCTTTAGGTAGCGTGGCCTTGCAACCGCAACGCCCCGTAATCGCGCTCCCAATCTTCCGGGTGCGCGTTGTACCACAGGGCGTCCGCATCAATCTCCACGTCACCCGGCCAGCCTATAGCTTCGCCGTCGTCAACGACCCGCAGGGCCGAAACGAAGACATCAGGGTCGGCTCTGAGCGGAGCAGTGACCTCGCCCGTAGCTACGAAATCAGACAGATCTATAAGCGCGCACTCATTCTGTTCAAACAGCACTTCGATTTTGAAGTCAGGCCGCCCACGCACCGCCTTAACCTTGTGCAGCATCTTTGATCCTCGATCCTGAGCAACGGCTCCTTACGTCGAGCTCTGTGCCAATTAGCATACAGCTCCGCGTGATGCCGGATCGTCCACTCACGAAGTCGGGCAAAGTCTTGCGGACGCATTTGTCCCTCAATCTCTGCGACGACAAGCTCTTCCAGGTCGAACTTGGCACGAAAACCACTCGCCCGCACGTGAAAATGCGGTGGCTCGTGATCGTCATAGTAGAAGAGAATCGCCATACCGAAGATGATTGCAACAGTCGGCACCGCCTCTACCGTGGCAGCTCCGAGTAGCCCATGAGGAACTCGTCGACGGAGCGGGCGCACTGGCGGCCTTCGCGGATCGCCCAGACCACCAGCGACTGCCCCCGGCGCATGTCGCCGCAGCTGAACACCGTGCTCCGGCTGGTCTGATAGGCGCCCTCATCGGCGTCGGGGTCGGCTTTGACGTTGCCGCGTTGGTCGAGGTCCACTTTCAGGCCGCTGATCAGCGCATCGTGCACCGGATGGACGAAGCCCATAGCGAGCAACACCATATCTGCTTCCAACTGGAAGGCGCTGCCTTCCACCTCCACCATGCGGAAACCGCCCTTGTCGTCCTTCTGCCAGTCGACCCGCACCAGTTCCAGAGCTACGACCCGGCCGTCGCGGCCGATCGCCCGCTTGGCGGACACCGACCAGTCGCGATTGCAGCCCTCTTCGTGCGAGGAGGACGTCCGCAGCTTCAGCGGCCAAAGCGGCCAGCTCATCGCCTTGTCCTCCTTCTCCGGCGGACGTGGCAAAATCTCCAGCTGGGTTACCGATGCCGCACCCTGGCGGATCGACGTGCCGACACAGTCGGAGCCGGTATCGCCGCCGCCGATCACCACCACCTTGCGGCCGCCGGCGAGAATCGCGATCTCGTCCGGAACTACGCCGCCGGCGACGCGCGTGTTCTGCTGGGTAAGGAAATCCATGGCGAAATAGATGCCATCAAGCTCGCGACCGGCCACCGGCAGGTCACGTGGATGCTCGGCACCGCCGGCAAGCACCAGTGCGTCGTACTCGCGGACCAACTGCTCCACCGGGATGCTGACGCCGACGTGACTGTTGGGACGGAACTCAACCCCTTCCGCCTGCATTTGCGCCATCCGCCGATCAATCAGATGCTTGCCCATCTTGAAGTCGGGAATGCCATAACGAAGCAGCCCCCAATGCGGTCGCGCTTCTCATAGACGACGACGGTGTGACCGGCGCGGGCAAGCTGCTGGGCACAGGCGAGGCCGGCCGGGCCGGAGCCGACCACGGCAACCCGCTTGCCGGTGCGGTGCGCCGGAATCTCCGGCCGCACCCATCCCTGCTCCCATGCATGGTCGATGATCGAACACTCAATCGACTTGATGGTAACGGGGGTGTCTTCGATGTTCAGCGTGCACGCCGCCTCGCACGGGGCGGGGCAGACCCGTCCGGTGAACTCCGGAAAGTTATTGGTGGAGTGCAGCACCGCCAACGCGTCTCGCCACTGGCCGTGAAAGACGAGATCGTTCCAGTCAGGGATGATGTTGTTGACCGGACAGCCGTTGTGGCAGAAGGGAATGCCGCAATCCATGCAGCGGGCCCCCTGTCGGCTGAGATCCGCCTCCGGCAGCGGCAGGACGAACTCCTGCCAGTGCTTGATGCGCTCGTTGACCGGCTCGTACGCGCGGTCACGCCGGGTGATCTCCTTGAATCCGGTGGGCTTTCCCATCGTCTTAATATCCCACAGCGATGCTGATGCCCTTGCGTTCGGTCGCCCGCCACGTCGCCTGCATCTGTTCCAGGGCGCGACGGTAGTCGACAGGCATAATTTTAACGAACTTCGGCAGGTACTCGGTCCAATTCTCGAGGATCAGGGTGGCCCGCCGGCTGCCGGTATAGCGACGGTGATCTTCGATCAGCGCATGCAGCCGCTGCGCATCGTAGCGGGTCATATCGCGCATGATTTCGACGGTGCCGTGCGCCTGCAGGTCACCGCCCTGACCGTAGATCTCTTCCAGTTTGTCGTCTTCGTCGGCCAGCGGCTGCAACTCGACCATCGCCAAGTTGCAGCGTTTGGCAAATGTGCCGTCCTCATCCAAAACGTATGCAATGCCGCCCGACATGCCGGCAGCGAAATTGCGGCCGGTCGAGCCGATGACGACGACGCAGCCACCGGTCATGTACTCGCAGCCATGATCACCGACACCCTCGACGACAGCGATCGCGCCGGAATTGCGCACCGCGAACCGTTCACCAGCGACACCGCGGAAATAGGCGGAACCGGCGACCGCCCCATAGAGGACGGTGTTGCCGACGATGATATTTTCGTGCGGATCGAACTTGGCCTCCCGGGACGGGTAGACGATCACTTTGCCGCCGGAAAGCCCCTTGCCGACGTAGTCGTTGGCGTCGCCCTCCAGTTCAAGGGTGATGCCGCGGGCGAGGAAGCCACCGAAGCTTTGGCCGGCTGTGCCGTTGCATTTGATCCAGATGGTATCGTCGGGCAACCCCTCGTGGCCGTGCAGCCGCGCCAACCGGCCGGACAGCATGGCGCCGACGATGCGGCTGGTGTTTTTGACCGGCACTTCGATCCGCACCGGCTTACGGTCCTCAAGCGCTTCCTTGGCTTCGGCGATCAGCTGGTGATCGAGGATGGTCTCCAGGCCGTGATCCTGCTTCTGGCAGTTGTAGCGGGCAATCTCGGGACCTAACGGCGGGCGGAAGAAAATGCGGCTAAAGTCGAGGCCGCTCGCCTTCCAGTGCTCGATCGCCGCGTGCGTCTCCAGCCGATCAGTCCGGCCAATCATCTCGGTCATCGTACGGAAACCGAGCTGCGCCATCAGTTCGCGCACTTCCTGGGCGATAAAGGTCATGAAGTTGATGACCTGCTCCGGCTGGCCGGTATACCGCTTGCGTAGCTCCGGATCCTGCGTCGCCACGCCCACCGGACAGGTGTTGAGGTGGCACTTACGCATCATGATGCAGCCGGTGGAGATCAGCGCCGCGGTGGAGAAGCCGAATTCGTCGGCGCCAAGCAGCGCCCCGACGACCACATCCCGGCCGGTCCGCAGCCCACCGTCCACCTGGACGGCGATGCGGCCGCGCAGGTCGTTGAGGACCAGTGTCTGGTGCGTTTCGGCGAGGCCGACTTCCCACGGCAACCCGGCGTGCTGGATCGAGGTGATCGGGCTCGCCCCGGTGCCGCCTTCGAAACCGGAGATGGTCACGTGGTCGGCGTGCGCCTTGGAAACGCCGGCGGCAATCGTGCCGACGCCAACTTCCGAGACCAGCTTGACGCTGACCCGCGCCTCCGGATTGATGTTCTTCAGGTCGTAGATGAGCTGCGCCAGATCCTCGATCGAATAGATGTCATGGTGCGGCGGCGGCGAGATCAGGCCGACGCCCGGCGTCGAGTGGCGCACCTTGGCGATCCATTCATCCACCTTGTGTCCGGGCAGCTGACCACCCTCGCCTGGCTTCGCACCCTGCGCCCNCTTGATCTGCAGGTCATCGGCGTTGACCAGGTATTCCGCGGTGACGCCGAAGCGACCCGACGCCACCTGCTTGATCGCCGAGCGCATGGAGTCGCCGTTCGGCAGCGGCTTGAAGCGCGACCGCTCCTCGCCACCCTCGCCGGTGTTCGACTTGCCACCGATGCGGTTCATGGCGATTGCCAGTGTCGTGTGCGCTTCCCAGGAGATGGAGCCAAAGGACATGGCGCCGGTGGCGAACCGCTTGAGGATGGCGCTGACCGGCTCAACTTCGTCGATCGGGATCGGCTGATCGGCGAGCTTCAGATCAAACAGACCGCGCAAGTTGCGCAACTTGCGGGCTTGGTCATTGAGCTTACGGGTGAACGCCTGGAACTTCTTGTAGTCGCCCGACCGTGTCGCGTGCTGCAACAGGGCAATGGTTTCCGGTGTCCAGGCATGCTCCTCGCCACGCAGGCGATATTGAATCTCCCCGCCCACTTCAAGCGCATTGCGCAAGACGGGTGAGCTGCCGAAGGCAAGGCTGTGCCGGCGCGTCGTCTCCTCGGCGATCTCGTCAAGCCCGACGCCCTCGATCGGTGTCTTGGTGCCGCTGAAGTACTCGGCGATGAAGGCGCGCGACAGACCGATCGCGTCGAACATCTGCGCCCCACAATAAGACTGGTAGGTGGAGATGCCCATCTTCGACATCACCTTGAGGATGCCCTTGGAGACGGCCTTCAGGTAGCGCTTGTGGAGATCGGCCTCGCTCACATCCTGCTGCAGTTCGCCGCGCAGATTGGAGAGGGTGTCGAGCGCGAGATAGGGGTTGATCGCTTCGGCACCGTAGCCGGCAAGCAGGCAAAAGTCGTGCACCTGGCGTGCCTCGCCGGTCTCGACGACGAGGCCGACAAGAGTTCGCATACCTTCGCGGATCAGGTGATGGTGCACCCCTGCCGTCGCCAGCAACGCCGGGATGGCGATCCGGTCGGCACCGATCGCCCGATCGGATAGGATGATGATGTTGTAGCCATCGTCGACGGCCTCGGTTGCTGCGGCAAAGATGCGGTCGAGCGCTTCCTCCATGCCGGCCGCGCCTTGCTCGGCGGGATAGGTGGTATCGAGGGTATAGGTGCGAAATGCCCGGTCGACATGGTTCTCGATCCGGCGAATGCGTTCGAGATCGACGTTGCTGAGAGTCGGCGTCCGCACCTCGAGGCGCTTGTGCCCCGCCGCGCCCTCGGGGGCGAGCAGGTTCGGGCGGGGACCGATCAACGATACCAGCGACATGACGAGTTCTTCGCGGATCGGGTCGATCGGCGGGTTGGTAACCTGGGCGAAGCACTGCTTGAAGTAGTCGTAAAGCATCTTCGGCCGATCGGAGAGTACCGCCAGCGGGATGTCGCGCCCCATCGAGCCGATGGGATCCTCACCGGTCAGCCCCATCGGCTGCAGGAAGAAGCGAATGTCCTCCTGGGTGTAGCCGAAGGCTTGCTGCCGATCGAGCAACGTCTGCGGATCGGGCGGCATCGGCCCCACTTCCGGCGGCAACTGCTCCACCCGGATCTGCGTCGCGTCGAGCCACTGCCGGTAGGGGCGCTCCGCCGCCAACTGCTCCTTGAGTTCGGCGTCGTCGATGATCCGGCCCTGCTCAAGGTCGATGAGGAACATCTTGCCCGGCTGCAACCGCCACTTCTTGACGATCTTCTCATCGGGAATATTCAGCACCCCTGACTCCGACGACATCACACAAAGATCATCGTCGGTGAGCACGTAGCGCGCCGGGCGCAGGCCATTGCGATCGAGGGTGGCGCCGATCAGCTTGCCATCGGTGAACGCCACCGCCGCCGGGCCGTCCCATGGCTCCATCAACGCTGCGTGGTATTCGTAGAAGGCGCGGCGTCCCTCGTCCATCAGCGGGTTGTCGTCCCACGCCTCCGGAATCATCATCATCATTGCGTGCGGCAGCGAATAGCCGCCGGCCACCAGCAATTCGAGCGCATTATCAAAGGTGGCGGAGTCCGACGCGCCATCGCCGATCAGCGGCCACAGCTTCTGCAGGTCATCGCCCAGCAGGTCCGACTTCATCGCGTGCCGGCGGGCCAGCATCCAGTTGATGTTGCCGCGCAGGGTATTGATTTCGCCGTTGTGACACAGGTAGCGGAACGGATGCGCCAGCTTCCAGGAGGGAAATGTATTGGTGGAAAAACGCTGGTGCACCAGCGCGATCGCCGACACGAGGCTCGGATCCTGCAGGTCGCGATAATAGGTGGACAGGTTCTCCGACAGGATCATGCCCTTGTAGACGATGGTGCGCGGCGACAAGGAACAGATGTAGAACTGCTCCTCATCCGGCAACTGCTCGCCCCAGATGGCGTGATGCACCTGCTTACGAATAACAAAGAGCTTGCGCTGAAAGGCTTCGGTGGTGGCCGTACGCGGACCGCGCTTGATGAACACTTGGCGGATCACCGGCTCGATCGGCTTGACACTGAAGCCGAGAACCGAGTTGTCCGTGGGGACATCGCGCCAGCCGAGGAGGATCTGCCCTTCCTCCGGCACGATTCGATAGAAAGCGTCGATGCACTTCTGCCGGGTCTGCGCATTGCGCGGCAGAAAAATCATGCCGACGGCATAGTGCTCCGGCGCCGGCAGGGCGAACCCCACCTTGTCACACTCCTGCCGATAGAAGGCATCCGGGATCTGCATCAGGATGCCTGCGCCGTCACCGGCAAGCGGATCGGCACCCACGGCACCGCGATGTTTCAGGTTGCAGAGAATGCTGAGCGCCTGCTCGATCAGCTCGTGGCTCTTGCGGTTCTTGATGTTGGCGAGAAAGCCGATACCACAGGCATCGTGCTCGTTCGTCGGGTCGTAGAGCCCCTGCGCAGATGGCAAGGCATATGATCTCATGAGGCGCGTCCTCGTCTCTGATCGCCGTTCACCGTCCCAAGCCCTGATACCACACCGGGCCCGAGTCCGTGCGTTTTGATGGCCGAACCGTGCGCAGCGCACATTCGGTACTTGGTTACGGCTTCCCCGCGGAATGTCCAATGTAGCGATCCGGTAAACCCGAATTCGCAGTTTTTGGCGCCTCATCGCACAAAAAGACGGCAGGCAACCGTGGACGTGGGCCGTTCTGCGCAGATTACAAGCTATGTACCGTCAGGCAACAGTTTCTTTGCCCGATTAGCCCAACGATCGAGCAAGCGAGAACCGCGTACAGCATCCGACCAAGGCAACCGCTTCGCGATCCCGCAAGCCGATCGCCCACGTTTGCGCCCGGTGTTCATTGGACATCCTGGCGCAAACGCGCTAGATCGTGGCGCCGCTCAGCCGGGGCGGCCTCTAACCTTTGATGCAATCTCCCCGATGGAACATCCTTCATTCTTCATCGCCGCCATTCTTGGCTTGGTCGAAGGTTTGACCGAGTTCATTCCGGTATCCTCCACCGGACATCTGATCTTGCTGGACGACCTGCTGGGCTTCCAGGGGCCGCCGGGCAAGGTCTTCGAAATTGCCATTCAGTTGGGAGCGATCCTCGCGATCTGCGTGCTGTATTGGCGCCGCCTGCTGCACGTCGGCTTGGGTCTGTTCAACGACCACGCCTCCCAGCGCTTTGCCACCAATATTCTGGTGGCCTTCCTGCCGGCGATGGTCATCGGCGGCGTCGCCCACGATTTCATCAAGACGGTGCTGTTTTCGCCCTGGATCGTTTCCATCATGTTGGTTCTGGGTGGCATCGCCATTCTGGTCATCGAGCGTATCCGGCCGCAGCCGCAGGTCAGGCACGTGGATGCGATGACGCCCGGGCTGGCGCTGCGCGTCGGTCTCTGCCAGTGCGTGGCGATGATCCCCGGTGTTTCGCGCTCGGGCGCTACCATCATGGGCGGCTTGCTCCTGGGGATTGGCCGCGAAGCCGCAACCGAGTTCTCCTTCTTTCTCGCCATTCCGACGATGCTGGCGGCCACCGTTTATGACCTCTACAAAAACTGGGCTTACCTGAGCATGGACGACGCAGCCCTCATCGCCACCGGCTTTGTCTGTGCCTTCGTCGCCGCGCTCGTTGTCGTCCGCACACTGATCCGCTTTGTGTCGCGCAATGGCTTCACACCCTTCGCCTATTACCGCATCGTCATCGGGATCATCATGGCTGCGGTTCTCTTGAGCCGCTGAACGCCCTACGTTCTTCGCGTCACTTGCTAGGAACGCTGGATGACCGACGATCCCTTCTTCGCCTCGTCACCTGGTCGATGGGCTGAGCGCAATCTGTTTCAGCCCGCCTCCCTCTGGCGGCGAATCGCCGCCAAAAGCTTGGCGATCGCCCTGGCGATCGCGCGCGACGTCAGCCAGGGACCAATGACGCTGCATGCGTCAAGCCTCGTCTATACGACACTGCTTTCGGTTGTTCCCTTGATGGCGCTGGCGTTTGCCATTCTCAAAGGCTTCGGCGCGCATAACCAACTGGCGCCGCTGCTGAAGGAATTGCTGGCGCCGCTCGGGCCCGACGCAGCCGCCATCACCGGGCGCGTCGTCTCCTTCGTCGATAACATGCATGTGGGTGTTCTGGGCGCGACCGGACTGGCCGTGCTGCTTTACACCTCCATTTCCGTGGGCCGCAAAGTCGAGCAGGCCTTCAACGAAATCTGGCATGTGGGGACGAGCCAGCCGCTCGGACGCTCGATCACCAAGTTCCTCTCGATCATCATCGCTGGTCCGATCCTGCTCTTTTCCGCCTTCGGCATGAGCGCATCGCTGATGAGTTCGGCCTTCACCCAGGATCTGATCACCATCGAGCCGCTCGGGCGATTGATCGCCTTTGCCGCCGCCGCGTTTCCCTACGTAATCATTATGGCCGCGTTCACTATTTTCTACTGGATCGTGCCGAACGCGAAGGTTCGCTTTCTCTCCGCGCTGGGTGGCGGTCTCGCCGCCAGTTTCGTCTGGACGCTGGCAGGCTGGGCCTTTGCTACCTTCGTTGCCAGTTCCTCCAGCTATACGGCGATCTATTCGGCGTTTGCGTCACTGATCCTGCTGCTGATCTGGGTCAACGTGAATTGGCTGGTGCTGCTGATCGGCTGTGCCGTTGCCTTTTACGTCCAGCATCCTCAGTCTCTTTGCTATAGTGCGAGCGGCGCTGGTGATGATCCATGGTCGCGCGAGCATGCTGCACTAAGTATTCTGCAGGTTCTGGGGCGCAAACATTACGGAGCGGGGTCCGCCACGGCCGAGACCTTGCGAAGGGAAACCGGACTGCCGCAGGAGGTCGTCGAAGCCACGCTGGCGCGGCTGCACAAGGCCGGCATTCTGCTGCAATCCGCCGACGACTCGCATGTCTGGGCACCGGCACGTCCCTTCGACGCGACGCCGGTGGTGGACGTCTGGGAGGCTGTTTACGGCCGCGAGGCCGTCACCGAGAGCACCGCGCCGCGCGATCCCGCCCTGTCCGCCTACGAGGCGCGGATAAGGCACGGCGTGGCCGCAGCGTTGGGCGAGGTCACCCTGAAGGAACTGGCGCTTGGCCCGCCGCCCGCGGCTTGGTCGGAAACAATGCCAGGGCTGCCCATGGAGAACGAGGGGGCTGCCTTCCGTTGATGATTAGCGCTACCGTTGCACAGCACTCCGCGCTATCCAACCTCGGCACGATCTCGACGCCAACCATTTGGCAGGCATGATGCAGGCAGAGATACCAAATCAGGCCACTGGACCGGCGGCAAATAGTCGCAGCACCGCTGTGCCAACCGGTGACGATCACCCGAAACCGAAAGGGGGCGGCGAGCGTGGCGGGTCCTGTTGTGGGTCGCAGTCGTCGTTGCTGTCGTCATCACCGGCATCTCCTTCGCGCCAGCTCCCCTCGCCCGTCTCATCCTCCACTATTACGTGGACGATCTCGGCATCGACGTGGAAGGCGAGCAAACTCTCGACATCAATCTGTGGAAGGGCATCATCACCTTTGGCCCGGCCAATTTCCGTCTTGGCAAGTCCGATCCGGGACAGGTCACCAAGCTGGGGCTGGATTTTCGCTACGCAGTCTGCTTGGCAAACGGGCGCTGGTCACGACGCTGATCATCGACGGCCTCAACCTGAAACTGACTGAGAACGCTAAAGGCGAACTTGCACTCAACGGCGTTCCGCTCACCGGCCTCCTCGCATCCGAGGAAGAGGCGACGAAGACCAAGGAGAAGGCAAAGAGCAGCTGGGGCGCCGGTCTCGATTCCTTTGAGCTGCACAATTCAAAGCTGCTGTTCGTTACCCCGCAAAACCGGCAGGCGGAACTCGCGATCGAGCAGCTGAGCCTGATCGGTTTTCGCACCTGGCAACCCGACGAACCGGGCACGTTCTCCCTCGCCGGCCAACTCAACGGCATGCCGGTCAGCGCCGAAGGTGAGGCGCGCCCCTTCGCCGAAGAAGTCCAGGTGGGTCTGCGCTATCAGATCAACGACATCGAACTGGCAAAGGTCGAACAGTTTACCGGCTCCCTAGGCCTTGAACGCAGCGCCGGGCGGATGCAGCTACAGGGCGCCGGCGAAATTTCCCAGCTGTTCAAGGGTGGCACGCGTATCTCTTCCAGTGGGGAGATAGCGGTCGATGGCGTCGACGTGTCGATGCCCGGCAGCGTCGCCATCGCCATGCCAGCGGCAAAGAGCAACTTTCAACTGCGCACCCGCATCGAGGCGGATGGCCGCCTNGAGTCCGCCGGCGCCATCGGCCTTGATGCCACCTCCGGGCGGCTGCAGGTTCCGGGCGGCACGGACGTTACCTTTGATCGCGGCTCCCTGCCGTCAACGGACGTCGCCCTGTCGCTGAGCCCGGACGGCGGCTTGGCGTTCAAGGCCGCACCAGCGCTCGACATCGCCAAGCTGGCGCTCAGCGGTCCGCTCAACCTGACCAGCGACAGCGCCAAGCTGCAACTGCAGGACCTGGACATCACCTCGGGCACCACCGCCACCAGGATCGCGACCGGTGGCACGCTGAAGGTGGCCAAACTAGCCCTGGCAACGCCGGCGGCAGACGGTTCAATGCGGCTTCAAGCTGCAGGCGCCGACGATCGACACCACGCTTGCCGANNCGTCGTTTTCAAGGACGAGAACGGCAAGACCCAGCTTACCGGCAACGCCAATGTCACTGCCGGCGTGGCGGAGGTCTCGCTTCCCGCCAGTGGCCGGGAGCAGCCTTGGTCGGCGACGCTGAACAAGCTGCAACTGGGCACCCATGACCTCGCCCTCAACATCGCCGGCGACACGACGCAGTTACAGTCCGCACTGTCGGCGACCATCGGCGCCTTCACCGCCGAGATGGCGCAACCGGCCGCTCAGCGTGGCGGGCGTGGGCAAAGGACGAGCGCGGTGGCCCGTTCGCAGGTCTCGGCCGCACCGATCGAGATCGGCCTGCCCCACTTCGAAATGACCCAGCGGCCGAACGATCTGCAGATCGCAACCGCGCTCCGCTCGCGCTGGACGGCGGCAAAGGGCTCCCTCGGCGATGTGCCGGCACGTCCCGCCTTCTCGCTCGGGCAGTTCGACCTGTCGGCCACGTCGCTATCCCTGGCGATGACGGGTCAACGCCTCCGCGTCGGGGGCAACGCAGCGCTGAACTTGGCGGATGCCGATGTGCGCTGGGAAAGCCCGCTGGCCGCCTCCCGTGGGTCAAACGCCGAGAGCAAAGGCAAGGTATCCAAGCTCGCGCTTAACCTCTCCGGCCTCGATGTGCAGACGGAAGGCGACAGCGTGACCGCCAAGGCCGCCGTTGGTCTCGATGGCAACGGGATCAGTTTGCGCTCGTCGGAACTGGACACCGTCGCCGGTGGTCAGATGGACGTCGATCGCTTGCAGGCGGCGGTGNNAAAGAAATCGCCATCGGCCGACCGCCGGCGCCGGCGTGGCACGTCGCCCTCGATGCAACCGTGGGCGGGCTCAGCACTGGTCAGGCGAACACGGTCCCTCGCATGCGCGCCCAGGCGGTCGAAGTCCGCGACCTCATCCTCGACGACCGCGGCGCCGTCGACGCCGATGCGCTGATTTTCACCCAAGACCGATGCCGCCATCAGCCGCCACTGGCTCGAGCGTATGGGCGGAGATCCCGCGGCCGAGCAGGTGGCGAAGGCAGCGGAAGAGGTGGTGCAACGGGCAACGAAGGAAAAGGCACCGCTGCGCATCGGCCACCTTCGCGTCGAGGACAGCGCTCACGTCAATTTCGAAGACGACGTGCTGCGGCCTCCCGCACGCTTCGCGCTGAAGATTGAGGCCTTCGACATGGGTGAACTGAATTCGGAACGGCCGCAGGGCAAGACCGATCTCTTTCTGCGCGCGCGCCTGAACGAGTTCACCCAGATCGAGGCGCAAGGATGGGCGTCGCCGCTCGCACCCAAGCCGGACTTCGCGCTCAGCACCAGCGTCAAGTATCTGCAATTGCCGCAGCTTTCCCCCTACACGGCGCAGGCGATCGGCCTCAATATCGATAGCGGCCGGCTGCAGATCAAAGCCGACGCCACCGCGCAGCAGGGCGAATTGCAGGGCGTAATCAATCTTGTCGCCAACAGCCTGGCCCTCACGCCGGCGAGCGCCGAAATCGCCGGTCAGGCGGAAAAGACGATTGGCGTGCCGATCAACACCGCGCTCAACCTGCTGGAAGACAGCGAGGGAAAAATCACCCTCAGCCTCCCGCTCTCCGGCAATCTTGCNTCTCCCTCCTTCGATTTTGGTGACGTGATCACTCTGGCGATGACCAACGTCGTCAAAGGCGCCGTGCTCGCCCCGTTCAAGATGGCGCTGCTGCCGCTGAACCTCCTCGTCGACGCGGCCAGTGGCTCGGCACCGAAGCTGGCGCCGATCACCTTTGACGCCAACACCATCACCCCGGATGCCCAGGGCAAGACGATCCTCGCATCGCTGGCCAAACTGTTGCAGGAGGAAGAGAAATTAACCGTTCAGGTCTGCGGTCGGACGACATTGCAGGACCGGACGGCGGCATTGGCGAAGCAGGCACTGCCTCCCGAAAGCGACCCCATCTATCCGGTCGCCGTCGCCGACCTTCGCGCCGGTCTGGGGCAACTGGCGCAGTCACGCACGACAGCGGTTCGCCAAGCGTTGGACGAACAGTACGGTATCCGCCGTGGTCGCGTCCTAGAGTGCCGATCCTATTTCGACGACCAGGACAACGGCCCGCCACGCGTCGAGATCAAATTTTAGAGCCGATC
This sequence comes from Defluviicoccus vanus, assembly GCF_014672695.1. Classification (GTDB taxonomy): domain Bacteria; phylum Pseudomonadota; class Alphaproteobacteria; order Rhodospirillales; family Defluviicoccaceae; genus Defluviicoccus; species Defluviicoccus vanus. The sequence goes on from NZ_CP053923.1 coordinate 656,817, forward strand.
GGCGAGGTCAGCGAGTGAACTGACGGTCAGCGTCGGTTCGATCCCCCACGGGTCAAAGATCTGCGCCGGCGTGCGCTGCACCCAGGCGGCGTCGAGCCCGGCAGCGCGCGCGCCGATCACGTCCCACGCATTGCCGGAGACGAGCCAGCACCGGCCCGACCAGGCACCGGTGGCGCGTCGCACGTGGGCGTAGACCGCGGGTGACGGCTTGAAGGTCTTCAGGTCGTCGACGCTGACGACGCCGTCAAGCAGCGGGTACAGGCCAGCGCCCTCCAGCACTGCCGTCACGTCCGCCGCGGTGCCGTTGGAGAAGGCAAACAACTGGTGACCGTTGGTGCGCAATCGCTGCAAGGCCGGCACTGCTTCGGCGAAGGCCGGCAGGCGCTTGTAGGCATCGAGGATCGCGGCTCGCCGCTCGGCCGCAAAGGTGTGAGCGAACCGCACCGCCGTATGATCGAAAGCGTCGGCCGTGCATTGGGCGAAGGTGGCATAAAGCTGCATCAGCCCGCGGCGAAAGGAATACTCCAGCTGCTTTTCGCGCCAGAGGGCAGCGAAGTCGCTCGCCGTTGCGCCGAGATCCGCCTGTAACTGCTGAGCGATGCCAGCCGGATCCACCAGCGTGCCATAAACATCGAAGGCAAGGGTAATCGCGCGGTCTGCCATCTCTTCCCTGTCGGCGCTGATTGTTTCTCAGCTTACGGCCGGCGGTCCGGCAACGTCCATGGTCAAGGCGGCAGCGAGCAGCGCCTGCGTATAGGGATGCCCTGGTGCGGCAAAGATTGCTGCCGCCGGGCCGTGTTCAACGATCCGTCCTGCCCGCATCACCAGAACCTCGTGCGCCAATGCCCGAACCACCCGCAGGTCATGACTGATGAACAGGTAGGCGATCCCATGCGCCCGTTGCAGCGCCCGCAGCAACTCGACGATCTGTGCCTGCACCGACACATCCAGCGCGCTGGTGGGCTCGTCGAGGACGATAAACTCCGGGCGGAGGATCAACGCCCGGGCGATGGCGATCCGCTGTCGCTGGCCACCGGAGAATTCATGTGGATAGCGATCTTGTACCGCCGCATCGAGGCCGACTTCGGTCAGCACCTCGGCGACGCGCTGCCGCTGCTCCGCCCGGTCGCCGCCCTGGCGGTGGATGCGCAAACCCTCGGCGATGATCTCGCCCACCGACATCCGCGGACTGAGGCTACCGTAGGGGTCCTGGAAGACGATCTGCATCCGCCGGCGTAGCGGCCGCAGCGCCGACCAGTCGAGCCCCTGCAGCGGAACGCCATCAAAGGTGATGCTGCCCTGACTGTGCGTCAACCGCAGCAGGGCCCGCCCGAGGGTACTCTTGCCCGATCCGCTCTCACCCACCACCCCCAGCGTCTGGCCGCGGCGCAGGCTGAGACTGACGCCATCCACTGCCTTGAGGTGATCCACCGTTCGCCGGAACAGACCCCGCTTGACCGGAAACCACACCCGCGTGTCTGTCGCCTCCACCAGGACGGCGGCGTCAGGTCGGGCGGGATCGGGCTGCCCTTTCGGCTCGCTGGCCAGCAGCCGGCGGGTGTAGGGGTGCTGCGGCGTGGCAAAAACGGAGGCCACGTCGCCCTGCTCGACGATCAGGCCCTGGTTCATGACGCAGACCCGCGCCGCCATCTTGCGGACGATGCCGAGGTCGTGGGTAATCAGCAGCAGCGCCATCCGCAGCCGCGCCTGCAAGTCTCTCAGCAAGCTCAGGATCTGCGCCTGGATAGTGACGTCGAGCGCGGTGGTCGGCTCGTCGGCAATCAGCAGGTCCGGCTCGTTGGCAAGGGCGATGGCGATCATCACTCGCTGCTGCTGACCGCCGGAAAACTCGTGCGGCAAGGCGCCGAGGCGGTCCACCGCATCGCCCATGCCCACCAGATGCATCAACTCATGCGTCCGGGCGCGGGCTTGGCGCGGTGTCAAACCCCGGTGCACCAGCAGCACCTCGCTGATCTGGCGTTCGATGGAGTGCAGCGGATTGAGCGAGGTCAACGGTTCCTGGAAGATCAACGCCATGCGATCGCCGCGCAGCGNCCGCATCCGCGCCGGCGATGCGGCGAGCACGTCTTCGCCCTCGAAGTGGATCGCACCACCCGGATGCCACGCCAGCGGATAGGGCAACAGGCGCATGATCGACAGTGCGGAAGCCGACTTGCCCGACCCGCTCTCGCCCACCAGCGCCACCGTCTCGCCGCGGCCCACGTCGAAGGAGACGCCACGAACGGCGCGAACTTCCCGCTCGCCGCGGCCAAAGCTGACCGCCAGTTGGCGGACACTGAGCAACGGTGACCGGGATGGATCGAGAGATGGTTGCGGATCGGCGAGCACGGCCCCCTGCCCCTTCCTAGTCCGCCACTGCGCCGACGGGGCGCTCCACCTGGGGTATTTCGCCCCCGAGCCAAGGAGCGGCCGCATGCCGGCGATCGCCTTGCGAGGATCGAAGGCGTCACGCACCGCTTCGCCGATGAAGATCAGGAGCGACAGCATCAGGGCGATGACGATGAAGCCGGTCAGCCCCAGCCAGGGCGCCTGCAGGTTCGCCTTGCCCTGTGCCAGCAACTCGCCCAGGGACGGTGATCCCGGCGGCAGGCCGATGCCGAGGAAGTCGAGGCCGGTCAACGCCGTCACCGAGCCGGCGAGGATAAAGGGCAGGAAGGTCATCGTCGCCACCACCGCGTTCGGCAGGATATGGCGAAGCATGATTGCCGTGTCCGATGCACCAAGGGCGCGGGCGGCGCGAACGTAGTCGAAATTGCGGGCGCGGAGAAACTCGGCGCGGACGACACCGACGAAACTCATCCACTCGAACGCAGNCAGAATGATCAGCAGCCACCAGAAGGTCGGCTCGACGATGCTGGTGAGGATGATCAGCACATAGAGCGTCGGCACCGACGACCACACCTCGATGAACCGCTGCAGCCCCAAGTCAACCCAGCCGCCGAAGTAGCCCTGCACCGCGCCGGCGGCGACACCGACGATGGCCGAGACGATGGTCAGGGTGAAGCCGAACAGCACCGAGATGCGAAAGCCATAGATGGCCCGTGCCAGCACGTCGCGCGCCTGGTCGTCGGTACCGAGCCAGTGCCGGGCATCGGGTGGCGACGGCGCGGGGGCGCCCAGGTTCCAGGCGACGGTGCGATAGCCATAGGGGATGAGAGGCGACAGCAGCCAGCCCCTGGCTTCGATCATCCGGCGGACGGCGGGATCGCTGTAGTCGGTTTCCGTCGCGAAGCTGCCGCCGAAGGTGGTCTCGGGGTAGCGCTGAAAGACCGGGAGATAAACCGCACCGTCGTAGACGACGAGGATCGGCCGGTCATTGGCGACGAATTCGGCGAACAGGCTGACGATGAACAGGACGAGAAAGATCGCCAACGACCACACGCCACGCCGGTTGGCCTTGAATGCCTCGATCCGCCGCCGGGACAAGGGGGTGATCCGCCGGCCGAAGCAGCGATCGTCGGCGGCTGCGGCCACCGTTGCTGTCGCGCCTCGCTTCACGCCCGCCTCGCGGCGAAATCGATGCGCGGATCGATCAGCATGTAGGTCACGTCGCCGACCAGGTTGAGCAGCAGTCCCACCAGCGAAAAGACGTACAGCGTGCCGAACATCAGCGGATAGTCACGGTTGAACGCCGCCTCGAAGCCGAGAAGGCCGAGGCCGTCGAGCGAAAAGATGATCTCGATAAACACGGCGCCGGTGAACAGAATGCCCACCAGGGCGGAGGGAAAGCCGGCAATGACGATCAGCATCGCGTTGCGAAACACATGCCGGTAGAGGACCCGGCGCTCGCTCAAGCCCTTGGCCCGGGCGGTGAGGACGTACTGCTGGTTGATCTGATCGAGGAACGAATTTTTGGTCAGCATGGTCAGCGTCGCGAAGCCACCGATGACCATGGCGGTAATCGGCAGCACCATGTGCCACAGGTAATCGATGATCCGGGCGGGCCAGGCCATCGCCGACCAGTCCTCTGAGACGAGGCCACGCAGGGGAAACCACTGGACGTAGCTGCCACCGGCAAACAGCACCAACAGCAGGACCGCAAACAGGAAAGCCGGGATGGCGGTGCCGATGACAATGACGAGCGAGGTCCAGACGTCAAACCGGCTGCCATCGCGCACCGCCTTGGCGATGCCGAGGGGGATCGAGATCAGGTAGGTCAGCAACGTCGTCCACAACCCGAGCGAGATCGACACCGGCATCTTCTGCAGCACCAGATCGATCACCGGTGCGTTGCGGAAGTAGCTCTCGCCGAAATCGAAGACGAGATACTTGCCGATCATATCGATGAAGCGCCGCCACAGCGGCTTGTCGAAGCCGTATTGCCGTTCGAGATCCTTGATGAAATCGGGATCGAGGCCCTGGGCACCGCGATACTTCAGCATCGCGCCACCACTGTCGCCGGCGCCGCCCCGCATGCCGGCCATGGTTTCGCCACCGCCACCGCGCGAGATCCGCTCGCTCGCCGCACCGCCGACACCGGTCAACTTCGCGATCGCCTGCTCCACCGGCCCGCCCGGCGCCGTCTGGATGATCAAAAAGTTGATCAGCATGATCGCCAACAGGGTGGGGATGATCAGCAGCAGACGACGAAGAATGTAGGCGCCCATCGCCCTCCCTCACTCCGCCGCGGCTGCGGCGGGCTGCCGCGCCGCGAGGCGCGCCGCCTTGGCCGCATCATACCACCAGGTATCGCGCGAAACGCCCTGGTCGGGGGAAACCGCCGGATAGGCAAACTTGTCCCAGTAAAGCACCCGATCCGCCTGCGAATACCAGCCGGGAATAACATAGAAGTTCCAGCTCAGGACCCGNNGATCGAGGGCACGGGTGTGGGCGATCAGACTGTCGCGGTCCGAGGCGACGATCAACTGCTCGATCAACTCGTCCACCACCGGATCGTGGATGCCGGCATAGTTGCGCGAGCCCTCCGCCTGGGCGGCGGTGGAACTCCAGAAATCGCGCTGCTCGTTGCCGGGCGACCNCGACTGTCCCCAGACCAGCATCGCCATGTCGAAATCAAAGGCGCGCAGGCGATTGACATACTGCGAGTCGTCCACCAGCCGCAGGCTGACGTCGATGCCAAGCCGGGTGAGGTTGCGGACAAAGGGCAGCATGATCCGCTCGAAGGTGGGCGTATCGATGAGAATCTCGAACGCCAGCTGCTCGCCGGAGGCTGCGTTGACCAGCTTCAGGTCGCGGACCACCCAGCCCGCCTCGCGCAGCAGGGCGAAGGCGCGTTCCAGGTTGGCGCGCGGCCAGCCTGTTCCATCGGTCGCCGGCGGCTCATACGCCGGACCGAAGACGGCATCGGGCACGCGGCCGCGGTAAGGCGCCAGGATCGCCGCTTCCGCCGGCGAGGGCGTACCTATGGCAGCGAGATCCGAATTGTTGAAGTAGCTGCGGGCGCGGGTGTACTGGTCGAAGAACAGCACCCGGTTGGTCCATTCGAAATCGAAGGCATAGCCGAGCGCCTCGCGCACCCGTGGATCGGCAAACACCGGCCGGCGGGTGTTGAAGACGAACGCCTGCAGCCCGGCCGGTCGCCGGTGCGGGAACAACACCTTCTGCAGCCAGCCCTCGCGCACCGCCGGAATGTCATAGTCCAGCGCCCACGCCTTCGCTTGGTTCTCGACCCGGAAATCCAGCACACCTGCCTTCAGTGCTTGCCGTAGCACCGTTTCGTCGCGGAAGTAATCGAAGCGCAAGCGATCGAAATTGTTTTGCCCGACATTCACCGGCAGATCCCGCCCCCAATAGTCGGCGACGCGTTCCAGCACCACGAACCGTCCCGGCTCGAACGTGCCAACCCGGTAGGGCCCNNCGCCGAGGGGCGGTTCCAGTGTCGAACGCTCGAAGTCGCGCCCTTCCCAGTAATGCTTCGGCAGGATCGGCATCTGTCCGGCAATCAACGGTAGCTCTCGATTGCCGGCCTGCTTGAAGACGAACTTCACCGTTCGCGCATCGATCTTCTCCGCATGATCGATCGCCGCGTAATAGAAGCGGTAGAAGGGCTGGCCTTTCGTCTTCAGCAGCTGCAGCGAAAAGATCACGTCTTCGACGGTGACCGGTGCGCCATCGTGCCAATGCGCCTGCGGTCGCAGGGTAAAGGCGACCCACGCCCGATCCTCGGGCCAGCTGATGCTTTCGGCCAGCAGGCCATATTGGGTGAATGGCTCATCCTGACTGGCGACGGTCAGGCTTTCGTTCGCCACGTCAGCCGCCGGGTTTCCCTTGGTGATAAAGGGATTAAACGAGTCGAAGGTACCGGCAACGCCCTGGCGCATCTCGCCGCCTTTCGGCGCAGCCGGGTTCACGTAGTCAAAGTGTTTGAAATCCGCGGGGTACTTTGGCTCGCCAAACATCGCGATCGCATGGCCGGTATGGATCCCGGCCTCGGCCGCAAGGGCGTGATCGGCAGGTGAGAGGTGGAAAGCAATCAGCGCCACCGCAACGACGAGGCAGCGACGGATGGCGCTCACGCAGTCAGTGCCGCCAACCCGGCGGCATGAGCCTTGCGATCACCCGCCGCCAGGACCCGCCCGCCCGATGTGAGCCCGAGGGCCCGGCCCTCCCAGTCGGTGATCGTCCCGCCGGCTCCCTGCAGCACCGGGACCACTGCACAGTAGTCATAAGGCTGCAGCGACGCCTCGCAGACCAAGTCCACCCGGCCGCGTGCCACCAGGCCGTAGGCATAAAGATCGGCGCCATAGACCGCCGCATAACAACGCTGCCGCAAGCGTTCGAAGGCGGCGACGTCATCGCCCTCAAACATCTGTGGCGAGGTGGCATAGAGCCATGCGTCGGCGAGGTTCGGACACGAGCGGACGCTCACCGGTTCGCCGTTGAATGTGGTAACCCGCCCCTCGGCGCCGACCCACCGCTGGCCCAGCGCCGGCATATCGATGATGCCGACAATGGGAACACCGTCGCGGGTCAGGGCAATCAATGTCCCGAACAGCGGCTTGCCGGTCACGAAGGATTTGGTGCCATCGATTGGATCGAGAACCCAGACGAACGACGTATCCGTGCGATCGGCGCCGTATTCCTCGCCGAGAATGCCGTGGTCTGGCCACGTCTGCTCGATCAGCCGCCGCATCACCGCCTCGGCCTCGCGGTCGGCAGCGGTGACGGGACTGGAGTCGGACTTGCGCTGGAAAGCAACCGGGTCAGCGAAATACTTCAGCACCACCGGGCGGACAGCATCAGCCATCGCCTCCGCCCGTTGAACGAATACGCTGAGGTCGGTCACGGAAGCGGCAGCGGTGAATCGGACTGGCCGCGCAGGAAGGCGATGACAGCGGCGCGGTCCTGCGGCTTGCTGAGACCGGCAAAGGTCATCTTGGTGCCCGGCGCGTAGGTCTTGGGCGAGGTGAGGAACGCATTCAGCTCCTCATAGCTCCACGTCTTGTCGTGCATGCCAGCGATCACCGAGGAATAGGTGAAGGTTGCGCTATGCGCATGCGGGCCACCGACGACGTTCCACAGGTTCGGCCCCACCTGATTCGCTCCGCCCTTGTCAGCGTTGTGGCAGGCTTTGCACTTGCCGAACACCTTCTGGCCTTCTGCCGGATCGGCGGCAGCGATGAGCGGCATGATGTCGACCGGCGCCGCCGCTGCTGCGGATCCGGCATCGCCGGCGGCCTCCTTCGCCGCGACCTGCATCGCCGGCGCATGCGGCGTTACGCTAACCAGCGTGCTGCCGAGGAAGTTGGTCCCGTAAACCAACCAGGCGCCGATCAGCACCGACAGCCCCAACTTTTCCACAAACGAAAAATGCATTTCCGGATCCTTCTTGACGGCCCGCTTATAAACCCTCGTGGCCCCTTGCGTCTCACAGGCGGTTGGCCCGCACTCGCCCCTTCGCAACCGCACTCTAGCCCTAACCAGCCAACGCCTTCAACGTTTCACGGTACAAGATCTAGCCGCCACGCGACACCTGTGGTATTTGCCTCATTATGTCCTATCTGCCTAATGCAATCGTCGTCATCCCGGCGCGGATGGCGTCGACCCGTCTGCCGGGTAAACCTCTCGCCGATATCGCTGGCGCGCCGATGATCGTCCAGGTTTGGCGCCGCGCCCTCGAAGCCGATGTCGGGCCGGTGGTTGTCGCCTGTGGTGAGCAGGAAATCGCCGACGCGATCACCGGTGCCGGAGGCCGTGCGGTGATGACCTTTCCTGACCATCCATCCGGGTCGGATCGCATTTTCGAAGCGCTGCAGGCAGTGGACGGCGAAGGCAGCTTCGAGGTGGTGGTCAACCTGCAAGGTGATCTTCCAACCCTTGATCCAACGCTGCTGCAGGCGGCGATACGGGCACTCGCGTCCCCGGCGGTNGTGGACATCGGCACCCTTGTGGCGCCGATCAACAATCCGGCGGAGCGCGACGACCCCAACGTGGTCAAGGTGGCGGCGGGGTTCGCCGCCGGCAGCACCGTTGGCCGAGCGCTCTATTTCAGCCGCTCGCCGGTGCCGTGGGGCGATGGTCCGCTCTATCATCACATCGGCCTATATGCCTATCGGCGCGCGGCGCTCAACCGCTTCGTCCAGTTGCCGCCGGGCTTGCTCGAACGACGCGAGCGGCTGGAGCAGTTGCGCGCGCTCGAAAATGGCATGCGCATCGATGCCTCCCTGGTCGACACGGTTCCGCTCGGCGTTGACACCCAAGCCGAACTGGATCGCGCCCGCGCCATCCTTCGGCGCTGAGCGCATGCCTGCCGCCGACCCATTGTTGGCGCGCATTGGCGGCTTGGCACTTCTGGCGACGGTATTGACGGACGTCCCGGCCCTCGCCGCCGTGCCGGCGCTGCCGTGCATGAGCTACGGCCCTTCGGTCGTCGACCTGGAAGGCATCCTGCAGCGGGAAGCCTTCGTCCAACAGCCGGTTGAGGATCTGTTCGTCAACCCGAATGATGTGGAGGTGATGGCGGAGCCAGACGCCACCGCAGCGGCGAAAGCCAATACCGCAACAACGGCACCGGCCCCTGCCGGCCCGCCGGCCGGTGCGGCCGCCGACAGCCCGTTGACGCCCGCCGTCGACCCGGCATTCATCGGGCCGCTGAGGCCAAGCAGCAGCACCCCCACCGAGGCTGCTGCCCAAGCGCCGGACCCGGTGCTGTTGCGGGCAAGACCGCTGAAACGGCCGCCACGGTCCGAACAGGCTTGGGTTCTGGTCCTCCGGTCTTCGCTGTGCGTCGTCGCCGACCCGATGGACCGGATCAACACCACTGAGAAGAAAGTGCGGAAGATTCAACTGGTCATCGCACCAACCGACGAGCCCGCGTTGCGGGCGCTGCAAAAGAAGAAGGTTGTTGCCCGCGGCCAGTTGTTTCATGCGGTTTCGCGGCGGCATTATCTGCCAGTGTTACTTAACGTCGAAACAATCAGGCTACCCGAATGGATTCCCGAGCCGACACCGCTGCCGCCCCTGACGCCGCTGCCGCCCTTGACGCCGCCACCACCCCTGGCGCCGCTACCGCCTCTGCCGGCGACGTCGCGCTGAAACCAGCGACGTCGCAGATGTCCGACCCCGCNCGCACGATCGCCTTTCAGGGTGCACCCGGCGCCTATTCCGATCTCGCCTGCCGCAATGCCCGGCCGGAACTTTCGACCCTGCCCTGTCGCTCGTTCGAAGATACGATCGCCGCCGTGCACAACGGCCAAGCCACCTTCGCCATGATCCCGATCGAGAACTCGGTCGCCGGGCGCGTGGCAGACATTCACAATCTCCTGCCAAGCTCCGGGCTGTATATAATTGGCGAGCACTATCAACGCGTTAACCATTTCCTGCTCGGCCTTAAGGGTGCGCACCTGCACCAGATCACCCACGTCCACAGCCATATTCATGCACTCAACCAGTGCCGGAAGCTGATCCGCGAGCTGGGCCTGGAAGCGGTGGTGCGCATCGATACCGCCGGCGCGGCGGCGGAAATCGCTGCGGCGGGCGATCCCACCCAGGCGGTGATCGCCTCCGAACTCGCCGGCGCCATTTACGGCCTGGTAACCCTGCGCGCCAATATTGAGGACGCGGCACACAACACCACCCGCTTTCTGATCATGGCGAAAGAGCCGATCGTGCCGCATCCGAAGTCGGGACCAACGATGACCAGCTTCGTTTTCCGCGTGCGCAACGTCCCGGCCGCGCTCTACAAAGCGCTTGGCGGCTTCGCCACCAACGGGATCAACATCACCAAGATCGAAAGCTATCTCGTCGGTGGACGGTTCAATGCGGCGCAGTTCTACGTCGAGGTTGAGGGCCACCCCGAACATCCGAACATGAAGTTCGCCTTCGAGGAGTTGGATTTCTTCACCCACGAAGTCCGCACCCTCGGCGTTTTCCCGCAGCACCAATACCGCTTCGACCGCAGCGGCGACACGGCTGCCGCCGCTAGCGAGGAACCGGTCTGATCGGATCGGTTCGGAGGTGCCTCCGCCCCATCTACATCCGCCCCCTCAGTGCGCCATCAGCACCGGTATGGGCGCATGGCGCAGGATGTGCTCCGTGGCACCGCCAAAAATATACTGGCGTAGCCGGCTGCGGGTGTAGGCACCTTTGAGCAAAAGATCGGCCCCGAGCGTCTTCGCTTCGGCGATGAACGCCTCGCCGGTGGATTGATGCTTCGGCTCGACTCTCGTCGCTCGAGCGGCGATGCCGTTGCGTTCCAAGTGGCGGGCAACCTCCCGCCCCTCCGGCCCGCCGATCATGCCGCCTTCAACCGTGACCACCTCAACCTTTGCCGCCGCCATCAGCAACGGCATCGCCAGCGCGATGGTCCGGGCCGATTCGGTTGAGCCGTTCCAGTAGATGGCGATCACGTGCCCGATCGAAGGCGCCGGACCGGCGCCAATCACCAGCACCGGTCGTCCGGTTTCGAACAGGGCCGCTTCGCAGGTGTTCTGCCAACGCGCCGTCGGCTCCGCTGGGCGGCCGATGACGATAAGATCGAAGAGTCGCCCGTGCTCCCCGACGATATGACCTTCGTTTCCCTCCAGTTCTCGCCAGCCGGCGATCGGTGCCTGATCCTCGGTCTCCAGTTCGCCCATCGCCAGACCGTTCTCGCGCGCCGAAAGACAGAAGCGCGTGCGTGAGCTGTCGGCAAAGGCACGCCACCGCTTGGCGTAGTCGGAGAGGGTCTCCGCCGGCACCGGCACGCCGTGGCCGATTTCCAGATGCGGGCCCTCGCTCACCAGCAGCCCCTCAACGTAGCTGCCGAACCGGCGTCCAGGAGTGCNCGCGCCATGCAGCGCGAGTGTGCTGACTTCCTCACTGTGAAACGGAACGAGAATTGTCTTCATCGCCGTTCTCCCAAACGCAACCTGTCGCTAGCAACCTCCGATAATTATAGCGCGAATTGCTATGTTAGTTTATCGCCATCGCCATCGCCATCGGCCATGAACGGGTAGAGACCATCTCCGGCGGTTTCAGTGGTATTCCACGTCCGGACGGACCTTGCCGCGAAACACCCAGTACACCACGGCGGTGTAAATCAGGATCACCGGCAGGACGACGATGCCGGCACCATAGAACATGAACTTGAGTGATTGCGGCGGCGCCGCCGCATCGGCGATGGTGATGGTGAAGGGCACCATGTAGGGCCAAAAGCTGGCGGCCATGGTCGCAAACGCCGAGAGAAAGATGAGTGCCGCCATGGCGAAAGGCGTGCAATCGGACCGGCCGGCACGAGCAGAGAAGAACAAGACGATGGTGGCGACGGCGCCCAGCGCCGGAAAGACAAACAGCCACGGCCGATCGAGATAGCGACCCATGATCCGCAGATCGCTCGCCAGCGAATAGATCGTGGCGATCAGCAGGAACATCAGCACCGCCGCCAGCAACGGGAGAATGCGCCGGCGTGCCCAGGTGTGCACGTCGCCCTCGGTCTTCAGCACCAGCCAGGTGGCGCCGAGCAGCATGTAACCGAAGACGAGACCGATGCCGCAGGCGACGGCGAAGGGGGTCAGCCACTCGAAGGAACCGCCGACAAAGCGGTCGCCAACCACCGGCAATTCGCCGACCATGGCACCCACTGCCGCCCCCTGGACGAAGGTCGCCAGCAGCGAGCCGAGGAAAAATCCCCAGTCCCAAATCCAGCGTCCGCGGACCGTCTTGTAGCGAAACTCGAAGGCGACCCCACGCAGGATCAGCGCCACCAGCAGTAGCGTCAACGGCAGGTAGAAGGCCGGCAGCAGCACCGAATAGACCAGGGGAAAGCAGGCATAGAGGCCGGCGCCAACGACCACCAGCCAGGTTTCGTTGCCGTCCCACACCGGGGCAATGGCGGCCATCATGTTGCGCCGCGCCGTCTCGTTGCGTGTGGTGCCAAACAGGATTCCCACCCCGAGGTCGAAGCCATCGAGGGTGACGTAGATAAGAACCGCCAGTCCCAGGATCAGCGCCCAGATCAGTGGCAGATGTGCTTCCATCGCCCTACTCCCCGTCCAAGGTGGGCTTGCCGTGTACCGTCCCGGGCGCGCCGCCGGGGACGGCGAGCGGACGCTGCGCCGTGATACCGGCGTGCACCGGTGGTGAGGCCGCGTCCGGTCCCTGTTTCAGCAGGCGGTAGATGTAGAGCGTGCCGGCAGAGAAGATCAGCGCATAGACACTGACGAAGGCGAACAGCGAGGTGATGGCAGCACTCGTATCAAGCGAGGGGGTGACGGCGTCGGCGGTTTTCAGCAGACCGAAGACGACCCAGGGCTGGCGCCCCACCTCGGCGGTGAACCAGCCGGTGAGCACGGCGACGAAACCGGTGGGAAAGCTAAGAAAAGTGCCCCACAGAAACCAGCGTGGCGCCCGGTCCCAGCCCCGTCGCCCGAGCAGAAGGCCACCCCAGGCGATCGTCAACATGAGAACGCCCATGCCGACCATGATCCGGAAGGTAAAGAACGGGATCCAGAGTGGCGGCCGCAGGTCGGCTGGCACGGTGACAATGCCGGGCTCCGCGGAAGTAAACGTCCCGGTATCGACGAAACTGCCAAGGTAGGGAACGGCGATCTCGAACAGATTGCGCTCGTTATCCGGATCGGCAATCGCGAACAGGATCAGCCGCGCCGGCTGTTCGGTCTGCCAGCGGCCTTCGATGGCGGTAAACTTGGAGGCCTGATACTTCGCCGTATACTCGCCATTGAGATGGCCGAAGGCGATCTGCAGCGGGACCAGAACTGCGGCCAGGCCGAGCGCCATGGTCAGCATCAGGCCTGCTTCCTGGCGATGAATATGCCGCAGCAGATACCACGCCCCGGTGGCGGCGATGCAGAAGGCGGTGGTCAGATAGGCACCCAGCAGCATGTGAGGAAACCGTACCCAGGCCACCCAACTGCCGAGGATAAGGGCCCAATCGGTGGGAACGTAGCGGCCATCGATCAACTCCGCGCCAAGCGGCACCTGCATCCAGGTGTTGTTGGCCATGATCCAGAACGCCGAGAAGGTGGTGCCGAGTGCCAGCATGCAGCAGGCGGCGAAGTAGGCCCAGCGGGGGACGCGCACACGGCCAAACAGCACCACGCCGAGGAAGGTCGCTTCGAGCAGGAAGGCGGTAAAGGCTTCGTAGCCGAGGAGCGGTCCCTGGATCGGCCCGGAACGCCGGGCGAGTTCGCTCCAGTTGGTGCCGAACTGGAACGCCATGACGATGCCGGAGACAACCCCCATGCCGAAGGCGACGGCAAAGACTTTAAGCCAGAAATCGAATAACCGTCGATAGACCGGATTACCGGTCGCCAGCGAAATGCCTTCCAGTGTTGCCAGCCAGGCGGCAAGACCGATGGTGAAAGAAGGAAAAATGATATGAAAGGTGATCGTGAATGCGAACTGGATCCGCGAGAGAAGGATCGGGTCGAGTTCCGGCATATCAGGCCTGCTCCCCAATTGGCACTAAGAGCCATCACAACGGATGGCCATTACAATTGCAATTTCATTTACGGTAGCCGGCGTATCGGGTTCTAAAGCTCGCGCATACCCCGTCGTGCCGTAACCAGGCGCAGGTCGTCCCACCCATAGGCCGTCTGTGCCAGCATCGTGTTCCACAGGCGCTCCTGGCGTTCGCCGACCCNGGCGCCCCNCATCGTCTCGTAGAAAAAGCGCGACGGATTCTGCGTCAGCACCCAGACCAGGGCCGACGTCAGGCCACGGTCGCTCAGCAGGTCGAACAGGCGGAGCAGCATCGCCCGGCCGATGCCCCGCTCCTGGTGCTCAGGCGACACGTAGAGGGTGAAAATTTCTCCCGCTTGCGGCAGGTTGGTGACGCGTGCTTCGCCACAACTGCCAAAACCGATGATGGTGCCGTTGGCCATTTCGGCAACGACGACCCACTCGGCGAACTGGCGGCGCGACAGCTGTGCCGACCATTCGCGCGTCTGAGCGCGGCGCGACAAACGGACAAGGACGCTCGAAGGGATGAGGCCGGGGTACGTGGAGCGCCAGGCATCCACGTGGACTGCCGCAATGCCTTCCGCATCGACGGGCTCCGCCGGTCTGATGCGAACCGTTGTCAGCATGGCCCTACTCCCTTCCGGGGTCGCTATTATCGTTTACTCTTCTCCGCCGTGCCACCAATCTTCGATCAACATCCGGCCGATGGAGTCGCGGGGCGGCAGTTTGAGATCCATCTCCCGCACCTGCGCCAGATCACGCCTCGTGAACCAGCGCGCCATCTCCAGTTCGCCGCCATCGAGGTGGATATCGTCGGCCGGATCGGCTTCGGCGTGAAACGCCAGCATCAGCGATGCGGGAAAGGGCCAGGGCTGCGAGCCGCGGTAGCGGACGCGTCGCAGCGTCAGGCGCACCTCTTCGCGGATTTCCCGCACCACCGCTTCTTCCATCGNATCGCCCGGTTCAACGAAACCGGCCAGGGTGGAGACCAGCCCCACCGGCCATGGCGCTTGGCGCGCCAGCAGACAGGCCTCTTCGCCCAGGCCAGAGCGGGTGACCAGGACGATAATCGCCGGGTCGGTCCGCGGGAAATGCTGCAACGCGCAGCCGGGGTTGCTGCACACCCGGGTGTGTCCACCGTGCCGACTGATCGTCGGACCGCCGCAATTGCCGCAGAATCGCTGCCGTCGATGCCAGTGCATCAAACCGCGCGCATAGGCGAGCACAGCACTATCGTTAGCCGGCAAGCCGGCGCTGACCCGGCGCAGATCAACGAAACGACCGGCGGCTCGGCATGCGGGATCGGCGGCGGCAGTACTGTTGAGCTCGATGGCGAACCAAGCCGCATCGTCCCGGTCGATCCCGAGAAAGGCGCTCGCCTGCGGCTGGCGCAATAGCGGCGAGCCGTCACTGGCAGCAAGCACGGAAGCACGCAGGCCGCCGTTGTCGATCACNNCATTCCGATCCTCGAACACCGGCACAAAGCGGCTGGTGGCGTCGTTCAATCGCGCTTCCATGATGCGCGTGTCGGCGCGCAAATGCGACGCTCGGTCAAGGTGACAATCGGTGTAGGCGAGACTAACGAGCATGCGCCTACCCTGACACACTGCCGTCGACGCAGCAATCGGTCCCCGCGCCATGCGGCCAATGCCGATACCAAATCGGCTTCGACCTTGCGCCGGCGCCGGCGGAGGCCGATAGTGGGGCTGGGAGGCTGACGTCGGACGGGCTCCTCGCCAAGCCGGTCAGGTCCGGAAGGAAGCAGCCGTAACGAGTTCTGGTCCGGGTCGCACGCTCAGTCTCCCACCTCTCCAGCCGTGATGACGCATCTGAGGGTATGACGGACCCGTTACCGCCCACCAGCGAACCCACGCCGCTGCCGTCCCGGGCGTCGCCGACGGCATACCGGGTTCTTGCGCGGAAGTATCGACCGACGACCTTCGAGGCATTGGTTGCNCAGGAGGCGTTGGTCCGCACCCTGACCAATGCCTTTCAGTCGGGACGCATCGCCCAGGCCTACATGCTCTCCGGCGTCCGCGGCATCGGCAAGACGACGACGGCACGCATCATTGCCCGCGCCTTGAACTGTATTGGCGCCGACGGCCGTGGCAGCATGACCGTCACGCCCTGCGGTGTCTGCGAACACTGCGTCGCCATCGCCCAGGACCGCCACCTCGACGTAATCGAGATGGACGCCGCCAGCCGTACCGGCGTCGAGGGCATGCGCGAACTGCTTGACGGCGTCCGCTATCGTCCCACCTCGGCCCGTTGCAAGGTGTACATCATCGACGAAGTGCACATGCTCTCGACCCACTCCTTCAACGCCCTGCTGAAGACGCTGGAGGAGCCGCCAGAGCACGTTAAGTTCGTCTTCGCCACCACCGAGATCCGCAAGGTGCCAATCACCGTGCTTTCCCGTTGCCAACGCTTCGATCTGCGGCGGGTGGATGCGGCGATGCTGGCGACGCATCTGGGATGGGTGGCGGAGCGCGAAGGGATTACCATCGCTGCGGACGCCCTGCACCTGATCGCGCGTGCGGCCGACGGCAGCGTCCGCGACGGCTTGTCGCTGCTCGACCAGGCGATCGCCCACGCCGGCGACCAACTGGACGCGCGGACCGTCCGCCAGATGCTGGGTCTCGTCGATCGGACCATCACCTTCGATCTCCTCGAGGCCGCACTTGCTGGCAATGCGGGCGAGGCGCTGGCCCTACTTGGCCGTCAGTATGAAGCCGGTGCCGACCCGGCGACGACCATCGAGGACCTGCTGGAGTTGACGCATTGGTTGACCCGCATTCGCGTCGCCCCGGACCTCGCTGACGCGCCCGGGCTGCCGGAGGCGGAACGGATTCGCGGCCGCCAGATGGCCGGCCAGCTTGGCGTCGGTGCCCTGGCCCGGGCCTGGCAACTGCTGCTCAAGGGCCTGGGCGAGACCCGCATGGCGCCGTCGCCAATCCAGGCCGCGGAAATGGTGCTGATCCGCCTCGCCTACACGGCAAGGCTGCCGACGCCGGCGGAGGCGCTGACGCAGCTGGAGCAAGATGGCGGCGCCGGCGGCGGAACTGTCGGCGGCAGCGGTGGCGGCGGCGACAGCGCATCGTCGCGACCGCTGGCGAACCGGCCGGCAATTGGCGCTGCGCCGTCGCTGGAGGCGGTCACGCCAGCACCCCGAACGCCGCCGTCGCATGACCTCCGCGCCGGCCGCGGTCCATCCGCAGCGGTGGCATTGCAGCCGGCGAGCGGCACTCCTGCACCGGCAGCGGCACCAGCCTCCAAACCGGCATTGGTTCCCGCCTCGGCGCCAGACGAGCCGCGGCGACTGCAGTCCTTTGCCGATGTGGTGGCGCTGGCNGGGGAGCAACGGGAATTGCTACTGCAGGGACATCTCCGCGGCAGCGTCCGACTGGTCAAGTTCGAAAGCGGCCACATCGCCCTGGCGCTCGAGCCGCATGCGCCGGCCGACCTGCCGCAACGGCTGAGCCGGTTCCTCAACAGCATGACCCAGCGCACCTGGATGGTCACCCTGTCCAGCGAAGGCGGGGAGCCATCCTTGCACCAGCAGGCACAGGCGGCGGACGCCGCGCTGCGGCAGCAGGCGCTGCGTCATCCGACGATCGCCGCGGTGATGACCGCCTTTCCGGGCGCGGCAATCGTATCCATTACTCCGCTCAATCCGTCCGAGACGCGCGGCGAGACCGCCGACGAAGAGTTTGCCGAGGTTGAACCCTTCGATCCGGAGGAGGACTGAGCCCTGGCACTAAGCCTGAAAACCGAGCCGTGGGAACCGAGCTAAGCCGGAAGCCACAGAGGGGGCACCCGCACGATGGCGGTGGAAACAGAACGGAAATTCCTCGTCAACGGGGAGAGGTGGCGGTGCGATGCCACAGCGGCTGCCCTCAAGCAGGGCTATATCAGCGACGACAGCAAGGTCGCCGTCAGGGTACGGATTGCCGGCGAGCGGGCGTTCCTGACCGTTAAAGGCGCGAAGTCGGGCATCAGCCGGCTGGAATACGAGTATGCGATTCCTCTGGCCGATGCGGAAGAATTGCTGGCGCAGCTTTGTCAGCGACCGATCATCGAGAAAACCCGGTATACCTTGGATTACCGCGGCCTCGAATGGGTTGTGGACGAGTTTGCCGGCGACAACGCCGGGCTGGTGGTGGCGGAAGTGGAACTGGACCGCGAGGATCAGGTGTTTGAGCGTCCCGATTGGGCCGGCGAGGAGGTAACCGACGATCCGCGCTATCTCAACACCAACCTGGCAAAACATCCCTACCGGACGTGGGCCAGCCGCTGAGTGCTGCGCAGGTAGGAGATCGGCCCGGTCGGCCTCGGCGGCAACGCCATGACACGCCAAAACAAACTTGGTATAGACCGCCAGGCGCGATGCGCCACCGCAACCACCAATTGGGCAAGTGAGGAACGATGAAGAATATCGGCCAGATGATGNNAAGACAGGCGCAGAAGTTCCAGGCAAAGATGGCCGAGCTGCAGGAGCAGATGGCTGTGACGGAAGTGACCGGCGCTTCCGGCGGCGGCCTGGTGCAGATGACGATGAACGGCAAGGGCGAGCTTCGCAAGGTCAAGCTCGATCCGTCGCTGATCGATCCGAACGACGTGGAAGTGCTCGAAGACCTGATCGTTGCCGCCGCGAACGATGCCAAGGGCAAGGTGGAAGCAATGATGGCCGAGCGGATGGCGGAACTGACCGGCGGGTTGCAGCTTCCNCCCGGCATCCAGCTCCCTTTCTGAAGCAAGCGGGCACTGTCGCAGCCTGAGCTTCGCGTCCCGGACCCCAGCGTTAATGTCCGACATCGAACGCCTGATCCAGAGTTTCGCCAAGCTGCCCGGCCTGGGACCACGGTCGGCACGGCGAGCTGTGCTGCACCTGCTGAAGCGGCGCGAAACCGTGCTGCAGCCGCTGCTGCAGGCCCTGGTGCGAGCCGATGCCAGCGTGCGTAACTGCCAGCGGTGCGGCAACCTCGATGACACCGACCCCTGCGGCATCTGCGGCGACCCGCGCCGCGACGGCAGCTGCATTTGCGTCGTCGAAGACGTGAGCGACCTGTGGGCGCTGGAACGTAGCGGCGCCTACCGCGGCCACTACCATGTGCTGGGCGGCCTGCTGTCCGCCCTCGACGGCATCGGTCCCGACGAGCTCCGCATTCCGCGGCTCGTCGAGCGCGCCAGCGAGCCCACGGTGCGGGAAGTGATCATGGCGGTAAGCTTCACCGTCGACGGCCAGACCACGGCCTTCTACATCGCTGAACGCCTCGCCGGCTGCGACGTGCGCGTCTCCGGCATCGCCCATGGTGTCCCGCTCGGCGGCGAACTGCATTACCTGGACGACGCCACCCTGGCGACGGCGCTACAGGCACGTCGCCAGCTTTAAGGCCGGCGAAGTCCGCGGCGCCGGTTCAGACCAAGGCGCGCAGTCCACGCCAACGGTCCGGACGGCGGGTCAAGCGGCGAACACATCCGCGCCAGACTGGCTCGCACCACTTGCTCGGCATCAGGACCGCTGGTGCGCGCATACTGCAACCATAGATCGACCGCTCTGTCCGGCTCCTGCAGCAAGCGGCTCGCCGCGGCATCGATCGCGGCAATCACCGCCTCATGGCGGCCACTCTCTTCTGCCGTCCGGGCACGCCTGGCGACGAGTTCGAGGCCTGGAAGCATACGTACGCCACCGTCCTCGGCGGCAATCAGTCGAACGGAGGAACCGGCGATGCGCGTCGCGACGCCTTCGGCACCGGACTGCGGCCACCAAGCACCATCGTATCCGGCAGCAAGGCAATCCTCGCCGCTAAGGGTGACGGCCACCACCTGGATCGTCTCACCGGCGATAGCCAACCCCTGGCGTGCGGCCCAGCCCTGGAGGATGCGCCGACAAAGACCAGTCACCCCCGCTCCGGCGACCGGGGCGGCGATCCGCAGGGTGTCACCCTCGGTGAGGGCGCGCAGCCGGTCTTCGCGCATCATCAGGCCACCGGTGACGCAGACAACGCCGCCGAGCGTCTCCAGATCTGCTGCCGGCTGGTCCAGTAGTTGCAACGGCTCGATCAGAGCCAGTTCGCAGTCGCCCTCGGTCAGCGCCGCAATGCCAGTACGCGGCAGCGGCAGGAGGACAAGCGAAATGGCAAGGTTCCGCTCGGCAAACAACGACCATGCGTCCGCAGCGACCAAAGCGAGGCAGTCGGGACTTGGTGCGCGTTCGAAGCCAATCTTTATCGTCGGTGTCGACTCAAGGGGGCGGTTGGTCGGGCGCGTCAGTACATCTGCTGCTGTCATCCCGTCAAATCTTTCTTATTCACAAGGCCTGCTCCGGTCATACGCCGTTGCGCGTTCGTCGGCCGCAGACATCCCTGCCTATGGTTGCGCCTCCCATCTACAATGCGACACCTTCTCGCGAGAGGCGGCAATCTGTCAACGCCCCGTTCAGGGAGCATTCGCCGCGTCAGCTTTTCCCCACGCAATACAAACAGCGTATCATGATGTTGCATAATTACAAAGTAAGACGCTACAGTATTACCAACGGGTCAGGCGCGATACAGACCTTCACCGTGCAAGGCCGATGATGGCGCTCGCAACCGGTTCGCTGGTCCATATAAGTCGCTTGCAACGCGACGCCAGCCTGAAAGACCCACCCCGGCAAGAAGGCGAGCGGCGATGACGACGGGACGTGCGCGCGCCTACGCGGCATACATCGCCTGGACCGGCACTCTACGGTGAAGGCACATCCGCCTGCCAAGCGTACGGCCGCAATTACGACACTCACTGCGATGGCAAGCCGCTGATTGCCATCAAGTGCTGAGCACGGCCGCCGGTGCCTACAGGATCGCTTCAGCGCAGATAGACGCCATCCTCGCCGATGCGGCCCGGACCGTTGAGGACGTAGATACCGGCCGAACTGCCGCGCACCGAGAAGCTGATGCTGCCGTTACCGACGGTCACCTCCCGACCGCTGACCGCGTCGCGATAGACGCCGTTGCGAACGTCGCCGACGGTGATGGTCTGGTCGGAACCGATAGCGAGGCCGACAACGGCATAGCTCTCGCCGTTGTTGTGGTCGCGGACGAAGCTCATGCCGCCACCCCATTCACCGACGTGGCTCATCGGCGCCTTTTGCAGCGCCGGGATGCGCCGGCGGATCATGTTGAGCCGGCGGATGTGCTGATAGAGCGGATGGCTTTGCGTCTCGGAGAGCCGCTCGTCGTTCAGGTGATCGCCGAAGTAGGCACGGCCGGTGGTATCGAGGGTGTCGTCGTTGCCGATGATGTCCTGCGGCGCCCCCTTCATGAATTCGATCTCCTCGCCCTGGTAGAGGCAGGGGACACCGCGGATCGTCCACAGCATGTTGTAGGCGGCTGCCGCCATCCACTGGTCGCCGCGATAGCGGAAGCGGAAGTCGTTGTCCGGCCCCACGTCATGGTTTTGCAGGAAGGTCACCAGCGATGTCGCATCGCCGTAGACCCAGTCGCGCGACAGCACGCCGCCGATGCCGCCGAAGCTGCCGCGGCTGAGGTTGTCGCGGAAGGTGGAGAACAGGCCGAAGTCGAGAACGGAGAACCCGGAGTTGCCGCCAGAGTTGGGGTCGCGAGTATCGTGGCCGAGACGGGTGTACCACCAGGGGCGGATGAACGACGGCGCGTTGTCGTCGCCGAACAGATCGCCCCAGCCGGTCCCCTTGACCAAGTTCTCGCCGAAGACGAACAGCCCCGGTTTGTGCGCCTTCCAGGCGTTGACATATTCGAGCAAGACGTCGCGGTCGACGTGCTTGACCGTATCGAGGCGGATGGCATCGACGCCCATGTCGAGGAAGCGGTTGATGGCGCCGATCAGGTAGTCCTTGACCGTCTGATTCTCGGTGTTGAGATCGATGCAGTCGCCGGCGATGCTCTTCGTCTGCACCGCCCGCGCCTCCCAGTCGCCGCCGGCAATGAAGCCTTCCTGGTGGTACCAGGTGCGATCGAGGGTGTTGGCGTCGACGCCGAAGAAGCGGTTCGGATTGTAACCCGGCCGCGGCACCGACTCACCGGTGGTCGGATCGGTAAGCGGCACCGTTCCCGCCGCATCGGTGGTGACCCGCTCGCGATACCAGTCGGGAGCCAGCGGGTTGTCGTTGTCCTCGCGAAACGGCGCGCGGTAGTTGCCGAGGCTGCCCTGGTAGGGACCGTTATTGATCCGGCCCGGTTGCGAGCCCTGCGGCACGTAGTACTTGATCGGCAAATGGTCGATCCACACCTGGTCGCGGATGCCGTACTGCGAGGAGTGGTTGATCACCACGTCCTGGACGATCTTGATGCCGCGCGCGTGCGCCTCGTTGATCAGGTCCTGATAGGTCGCGCCGGGGCTCTCCAGCCGCGGATCGACGCGCGTCCAGTCGTAGGGGTGATAGCCGTGGTAATCGAGACCGGAGCGGTTCTCGACCGGCGGGGTGATCCATAGCGCGGTGAAGCCGAGATCGCGGATGTAATCGAGGCGGTCGATCAGGCCGCGGAAATCGCCACGCCAGTGTGGATCGATGGGGCTGCCCTCGGCATCGAAGCGGATGCGGTCGCGACAGAAGAAGTTGTTGGAAGGATCGCCGTCGTAAAAGCGGGTGGTGATGACGAAATAGATCGTCTCCTCCCGGAAATCGCCTAGCGGTTCGATCGGCCCGACGTTGTAGTAGAAGTTGCGGCGGGTCTCGTTGCCGGCGGCGTCGATCACCAAAAGGTTCACCTGAGTCGGCCGGTCAATCCGGAGCGGCAGACCAACGAGGCCGGTAGTCGCGAGCCCTTGCGTCAAGTAGGTCGGCGAAGCGGTGGTCGGCGGGATGCCATCGGTCGTGTAGTAGGTCGCCACCGGCGCCGGCCGGTTATCGGTGATCGTCAGCACCAGATCGAACGGTTCAGCATAGGTGCCGTTCGGGCGGTTGGCCGTCACCTCCGGCCTCTGCAGGTCGGCGTTCGGATCGATGGTGAAGGAAAACGTCCGAACTTGGCCGGTTTCGCCGGCAGAATTGACGCCGATGGCGCTCAGTGTTGCCGTCTGGGCGACAGTAACGGGGCCAGCATAGCGCGCCGAGGCAGGCGTCGGCAGCGACCCGTCGAGCGTATAATAAATCGCATCGTCGGTGTTGCTGCCCTCCAGCGTCACCTGTTGGGAGACGTTGTAGAGGCCGCCGCGCGGTGTGGCACGAATGACCGGCACCGCGGGGCGCTCCGGGTTTTCGTCGTACCAGGTGTTATTGGTGTAGAACCAGCCCGGCCGTTCGCGACGCTGATTGCCCGTCTGCCGGCCGGCGCCGTCATTGAAGACAAGGCTCGCCGCTTCATTCCCCGAGATGGTGAAGACGTACCAATCGTTGGCTTCGGACGTCATCGCCACCCCGGGCCAGGTCGTGCTGGCCGGCGCGGGCGCCGTGTCCCAGTAGTGAATATTGACCGACTCGCGCCATCCCTGCGGCCGCTTNNGGAAGTGAACGACCAGATCGACCATCCCCCGATCTCCTCAGCAATGATGGGTTATTCGTGCCATTTACGTTGGCGTAACCCGCGATCCGGGCCGCCTTGGTCAGGCCGACTCCTGCACCCAGACCGAAACCGAGCCACCGTTGCAGCGAAACTGGCCGTTGCCGTCGCCGCCGGCGGTGATCACGTCCGGTACATTTCCGAGAGCATCGCGGAACCGGGCGCCGGGGCGATTGACGAACATGGTCTTGCTACCACCGCGACTATTGCTCAGCACCACGGCGATCGCCCGTGAATGTTCGGCGTCGCCGAGGCGCGTCCAGCCGATGATGTTGGCGTCGTCGAAGTAATCCCGCTGCTCGCCATAGGCATGATCGCGACGCACCGCCAGCAACTGGTCGAGTACGGTGCGGTGCGACTGCCGCCCGGGTGCACCGTAGTAGTCGGGATAAAACAGGCAGGGATAGCCTTCACCACGCAGCAGGATCAGCGCGTAGGCCAGCGGCTTGAACCAGTCCTGGATCGGATGCTCGCGGTAGGTATCGTGGTTGTCGACGAAGGTGACCGCCTGCACCGGGCTGCGCTGCACCAGGGTGTTGTTGAAGATATTGCCCATGTTGAAATTGCCGCCGCTATCGGCCGCCGCGCGGAAATTGAACATCAGCGGGAAATCGAACAGCGACAGCCGGCGCCCGGTTTGGTCAAGCCACCAGTTCAGCGTCGCCGGATCGCCGGTGAAGTGCTCGCCGACGGCGAACAGATTGCGTCCGGGATTGGCTCCCCGCACCGAGTCGAGAAAATCGCTGAATAGACCGTAGCGGACGTGCTTCGCCGCATCGAAGCGGAAGCCATCGATATTGAAGGTCTGCACCAGCCAGCGTCCCCAGGCGAACAGGTCCTGCCGAACATCTTCATTGGTCGAATCAATATCGGTGAACAAAAGAAAATCGTAGTTGCCGAATTCGGTAGAGACACCCGTTTCGAACTGCTTAGTCCCGAGGCGGTAAATGGTTCCAGCCTGCCGGGTTATTTGGTCGTAATCGGCAGAATCGAAGTGAGGCCAGTGCCACTGCATCTGCGAGTACTGGCCGCCACGACCGGGGAAATTGANAAACGTCCAGACTTCGATTTCCCGTGGCGGACCGATATCGACATTCCTGTTTTCGCTGTTCACCGGGGTGCCGATAGTTCGCTCGCTGCCGTCGGCGCCGCCCTTATGATTGAACACCGTATCGATGTAAATTTGTATGCCGGACGCATGAGCGGCGGCAATGGCCGCCTCCAACTGGGCGCGGGTGCCATACTTGGTGCGTACGGTCCCCTTTTGGTTGAACTCGCCCATGTCCCACAGGTCATAGCTGCCGTACCCGACGTCATCCTGACTGCGCCCCTTGTAGGGTGGTGGCAGCCACAGTGCGGTGATGCCCGCTTGGCCGAGCACCGCGGCGTTGGTGGCAATCTCCGCCCACAGGTTGCCGTCGTTGGGCAGATCCCAGTGGAAGTACTGCATCATCGTGCCGTTCGGCATGCTGTTAGCCCGTGCGATTGGTTTGACTTCGATTTGCAACCGTCAGCAAAATGGTTTGATCCTGCTTCGCTCCAGGATCAAACCTACTGCTGCGTCCGTCAGGCTCCTGCTGCGGCCGGACGGGTCTGTGCGACCTCAGGCGACGTCAGATGAGTGCGGAACCAATCGGTCGCCGCACCCGCCGCCTGCGACAGGAATGGCTCGGTGTCATAAACGGCGGTGTGCGAGCAGGGCAAAGCCAGAAAGCGCTTTGGCTCAAGTGCGCGGTCGAAGGCAGCGCGTGCGAGCGCCTGGGGAACGATCTGGTCCTGCTCGGCAATGATCATCAGCAGCGGCGAGGGTGAAATGAGATCGATCGGGCCGGTGGGATCGTAGGCAACGAACGTCTCCAGCGAGCGGATGCTGATCCGATTTTCCCATCGCGGCGCGATCGACTGCTGCACCCGGGTATAAAAGACATAGGCTTCGTCAGGCATCAGTCCGCCTTGGCCCGGCGGAGCAACCAGCGGCAGATAGTTGACCGTCTCCGTGCCATAGGTGGCGTCGCGGTCCTGGCCGAGTGTTGCAAGAAAGCCGAAGAACGCCTCGCGCGGCATTGCCGTGAGAAAATTCGCCCATTGATTGATCGCCGGGATCATCGCCACCACCGCCTTAACCCGCTTGTCAAATGCGGCCAGAAGCATTGCGTGGCCACCACCGAGAGACGCGCCCCAGGCGCCGATCCGGTCACGGTCGATTTCCGGCTGGCGGCGGAGCCAACTGACCGCATTACGGAGGTCATCCAACTGTTGGTGTGTCAGCAACTGCTGGCGTGGTTCGCCACCGCTTTCGCCGAAGTTGCGGTAGTCAAACACCAGAGCCGCCATCCCGGCGGCGGCGAACCGCTCGGCGTAGTTGGCAAGGTAGATCTCCTTCACCGCGCAAAACGCATTGGCGAGAACGATCGCCGGCCAGGGGCCGCTGCCCGCCTTAGCGTCCGGCAGAAACAACCATCCGGCAAGATCGACCCCGTCACTTCGGAAACGTATGTCGCGACGCATACGGCCATCTCCTCGCCAGCGCGCAGATCAATGCAGCGCTTTGCCTAGGCCGGAGCAGCGGCCGGCGCGGCGGCCTGCGGCAGGTTCGCCACGTATTCGCGGATAGCGCCAATCTGGGTGAAGAAATTGAGGAAGTCCACGTACTCCCAGATTTGCGAGACGCGATTGTTGGCGCCGATCCCGAGGATCGTTACCCCACGTCGGCGAAACGGTTGTGGGTGGCGTGCAGCCCCCAGGCATCGTTCTGGAAGGTGCCGGATCGGCGCCAGCGCAATACCACACGCGTTTCGGTGATGATTTCCTCCTCGACCTGGATCGCCCGGTCGGGAATGGCAACGAGGATCGGCTGCATCAATTGCATCGCCCCGGCAATATCGTGCGATTGCCCTTGCGCATCGTAATAGGTGAAATCCGGGTTGAACAACGTGCTCGGATCACCGCCGCGGGTCAGGAAATCGACGAACCGCTGACCAATTTGCCGGTTTTGCTCGATCACATCGCTTGCCATGGCGCGTTGCTCCTGTGGACTAGCGGTTGAGGCTGGTTGGGTGTTGGTTGTTGCGGCCGGCCCGCCAGCCGGCATGACGCCGAGCTGCTGGAAGAGACTGACCATGTCCGTCTCCCACCGGCTCTCAACGATAAGACCGTCGGCAAAGCGCACCATCGCCATCTCGGTGAAGCGGACCTGTCGATTGGTCGCAGGTATCCCCATGAAAACGCCACGATGGGTTCCGGTCTCGGTAAAGCGAGCGGCGACGATGTCGCCTTCGGCAATGATGTCTTCAAGCGTCATATGGAAGTCTGGAAAAGCTGCGAGGAACATCTCGACGATGATCCGCATGCCCTCCGGACCTGGCGGCAAGGTTGGTGCGCTTGGCGCAACAGCATTGACGGCAAGATACTTGGGTGATGCGTCAGCACGACCCTGGTTCCAGACTTCCTCAATATATTGGCGGTAGATTTCCTTGTTTTCGTCCGGTGTTGTCATGTGCTGTCTTCCCTGTTTCGCAACCGCTTGGTGGCCAAGGGGCGCTCCGCGCTGTCGGTCACTGACGAGGAATAAGCCCGAACTGTTGAAAGCTGCTGAGATCGTCGGNNCGTTCAGCCAACGTTCGACAATTCTGCCATCGGCAATGCGGTGGATGGCGGACCAGGTGATCGTCACCTCGGCGCCGGTGGGCGCGATACCCGGCACCACCCCGGTGTGTCGGCCGCGGGAGATCCCTTGAACCGCGACTCTGTCGCCAGCGCCCAGCACTTGCTCCACCGATACCTGGAAGTTCGACAGCATCGTCCGCATGGTCAGGAGCTCAGCCACAAAGGCGTTAATGCCGGCGCGCGTGCCGCCGATACCGGCGCCCACATCCGGGGAATGCCCGACCACATCGTCAGCGACCAGTTGGTCTATCACCGCGACGTTGTCCGCATTAACCACCTCATCATAGAAGCGGCGAACCAGGACCTTGTTGTCTTCGACGCTCATCCGGCACACTCCCCGGTCAGGCGTTCAGATTGGGGTGCTATGGCGCCGCGACCGAGTTCCCGACGCCGGGCCGCGGCAACGCGCCGATCTGCTGGTAGAGGCCAAGCATGTCGAGTTCTCCCCAGCCTTCGACGACCTTGCCATTCAGCAGCCGGTCGATGCCGATCGAGCTGACGCTGACCTTTTTCCCCGATGGAGCGCGTCCATAAAATTCACCGGTATGGGTGCCGCTCCAGGTCATGCGGATGACAACCCTATCGTCCTCGGCGAAGATGTCGTCGACGGTCATCCGGCCGTCGGGAAAAGCCGCCCGCCACGCTGCAACCAGTTGCTTCGCCCCCTCCGGGCCCGAACGGACGACCTGCCCGCCAGCACCGTGAACGGAAAAGCTGCTGCTGATCATCTCATCCGCCACCGCGAGGTTGCCCTTCGACCACCCCTCTTCCAGCCAGCGACGAATGGCCGCGATGTTGTCATCCTGGACCGACATTGGCCGTCCTCCCCAATATCCCAATACGGTCGCTATGTTCCGCTACCGGAGCCGCCCCCGAGGACCTCATCTGCGCCTGCGCCGCCATCTGCTGCATCAGGCTGTTGGCGTTATCGATCTCTTTCGCCCGCCGCTCCCCGGTGAGATAGGCGAGGTCTGGCATCGGCACGCCGGAAATGCCCCACTCCATTTGCGGCGTCTCGGAAATCAGGCAATAAACAAAAGGCCTGGTTACCTCACCACAAATCTGAATGAAATCTTCGGTCAGCCGTTCGATAAGCTGCCGCTTTTGCTCCGGCGTCGGCGCGACAACATCCTTGATAAAGCGAATTTCGATTATCGGCATGTCGCTGCGTCCTCTCTGTCGGTTCGGGCATCAGAAAATATTTTCCCGCCACCCGTCGGCGCATTATTTACCGAATATCGACATCAATATTACGCGCACTTGGCCTTATGTCAAGTAAATGTTTTGTTATTCTTGCACCATATTTGTTTATCTTCGCTGCAGCACAATAAGACAGTTCGCCTGTACAATGGCTGTAATTGTTCCCCCACNCGACGACAACGGCGCCGCATTGACCAAGCCGGCGCCGCCGTAGCGCGTGGCATCGCTGTTGATCACTTCCACCCATTGGCCATCGGGAATGCGGCTGTCGCGGATTTGGTAGCCGGTGGAGAAGGACCAATTGCTCAAGGTGGCGATGATGATGAAGTCGCCGGTGGGATCGGAGCGGCGAAAGGCCAGCAGCCGATTGGCATCATGCGCGTGCAGGATCTCGATATTTGGTGAACGCAGTGCCGGACGGGCGGCGCGCAGTGCCAGGACGTCGTGATAAAAGGCGAACATCCGCGCGCCGGCGCCCTGCCGCAGCGCCGGGAAGTCTTCGCGGAAATTGAGGAAGTCGTTGTAGCGATACGGCAGTGACGCCCCCACCTCCTCGCCCATGAAGAACATGGGCACGCCCGGAGCCAGCAACGTCACCCCGGCAACCACGTGAGTGCGCGCCTCGGCGTAGCGGCGGGTCTGGGCATTGTCCAGGCTGGCGTTGTTGACAGCAACAGCGATGGTGCGGCCGGAGTAGACCCGCTGGCCGCCCTCCTCGTAGTAGGAGTTGCCGGCCTCGTCGTGCGATTCGTTGTAAATCACCTTGCCGGCAGTATTGGCCAGGGTGCCGCCGAACCAGGTGATATTCAGCGGCCGGCCATCGCCGTAGCCGGCATTTTTCAGCAGCCGCGCCCGGCTGGGGTCGTTCTGCGCATCGCCGATCAGGTGGTGGTAGTACTCGGCGTACCAGATCGCCTGGAAGCCGAGACCGCCGGCCTCGTTCGACTGGGTGACCGCCGACCAGCCGGAATGATCCTCGGCGATGAGGAACACCTCCGGCTTCAACAGTTGCAGGGTGCGCGTCCATTCGCGCAGGAACCGCGCCCCGAACGCCCGCGCACTCTCCACCGGCCGGCCGTCGGCATGCAGAACGGGATAGGAGTGAATCGAGGTGGTCTGGTCGACGCGGAAGCCATCGACGTGAAACTCGCTGATCAGTTGCGCGGCGCTGGAGATGAACATCTTGCGCACCGTCTCGTCCCAATAACGGGGCGCGTAGCCGGTGGAGAGGTTGTCGATGTAGCCGCCGTGACCGGGAGCCGCCTGTTGCGGGTTGCGTCGCGCCGCGTCCTCATAGGCCGGGTAGTCAGACGGCCTGCCCTCGTACCAGTAGTAGATGTTGCGTTCCGGCGCGGTGGAATCGTAGGCCCACTCCGCCCGTTCGCCGTCGTGAGTGAAGTGGTTGTAGACCACGTCCATCAGCACGGCGATACCGCGGCGGTGGCACTCGCGGACGAAGTGCTTGAACTGATCGCGGCCGCCGCCGGCGTATTCGATTGCGAGATAATGCGAGGTGCCGTAGCCCCAGCTCGACCAGCCCTCGTATTCGGAGAAGGGCATCAGCTCGACGGCGTTGATGCCGAGGTCGGTCAGGTAGTCGAGCAGGTCGATGGCGTCTTCGAGCATGCCGCGCGGATGCCGGCCAACGCCGAGACCATCCACGTGCAGTTCGTAGATCACCAAGTCCTGCAGATGGGTCGGCAGCGGTCGCGTCGCGTCGAACTCGTTGGCCCAGAAATCGTCGTCGCTCATCCAGTCGGTTTCCGGCCACACCGGATTGCCGTTGGCATCCAGTTGGCGGAAGGGGCGAACCACCCGCTCCGGATCGACTACCACCGAGCAGCTCTTGGTACCGTCAAGATCGGTCGCCCTGCCGTCCCAAGGCGCATCGCCAGCTGCCGGAGCATCGGGATTCTTGCGGCCGGAGCCGATCTGGCAGCGCGAGTAAAGATCGGTGCGGTAGGCGATGGAGCCGTCATCGCGGGTGATGCGAAACATGTACGGAGTGTGATCGAAGGTGGCGAACGACCGCAGCGCCGCATCCGCCGTCACGTCGGTGGACCAGATGTCGTCGTCGCCGCGTTGCATCGGGATGCTGGCGACGACGCCGCGACCATCATTGTAGATATAGCCGCTGGCGACATTGCCGCGCACCAAGTCGACGGCCCGTGCGTTCGGCGCCCAGACGGCAAAGCGGATCGCCGGCGGCGCCTGAGGGTCGGTGACCAGCTTGTTGGCGCCCAGCCGCCGGCAGTGGGTCAGGTAGTAACGCTCAGTCTGCGCCGCGGCGCGCAGGGTAAAGATACGATTGCGTTCGCTGCCGGTGGCGGCACCACTTTCGGTGGGGATGCCCCAATGGTTTGGTGCGGCAGACGTGTCGACCGAGACCCNCCACTGGAACGTGGTGCCGATCTGGCTGTCGTCCAGTTGCACCGTGGCGCGAAACGCCGGGCAGCCATCGTCGGCAATAAAGGGCGTCATCTGCAGCGATGACCATTGGTCCGCGCGCATACCGGCGGCATTCCAGCTACCGCTCAAGCGCGCATTGAGGATGTACTGCCGCCGCAAGCCGGTGCGGTACTCAAAGTGGACAGGAATGAGCGCCATCGCTAACCCTTTCGCCGCTTGATCCAAACCACGGTTGTGGTCATCGCGCCGCTAGCGCTTATGCCGGTGGAAGGGCCGGCGGGGACGGATCGTCCTTGAAGCCCTCGGTGATCTGGATCAGGTGACCGCCCGGATCGCGCAGCCACACCGACTTCCAGCCGGGGATGAAATCCTTGAAGTCGAGCGGGCCGAAGGCAACCACCGCGTCGGCGCCCATCTCCGCCACCTTGGCGTTGATGTCGTCCACCACGAAGGAGAAGTTGCGCACGCTGGGCCAGTTATAGCCGTCGTTGGTCGACGGCGGAATCGGCGCAGCCTCGGTCGCCTGAAACAGCTCCAGATACATTTCGCGATTGCGGATGAAGACGATCTGCGACGCACCGAGCTGGATCACTCGCGCCCGGACGAAGCCGAAGTACTTGGTGTAGTAGCGCTCCACCGCCAACGGATCGGGGCAGGTGAGCGAGACGTGATGGAAGCGGACCTCACCCATGGGGTGTTTTCTCCTTGATGACCGCCGGCCGGTGGACCTTGCCGCACCAGCTGGCCTTGATCCTGTCGTCGACCCTAACCGCGCCGGTCGGCCTTGATCATGTCGGCGCACTTCTCGCCGACCATGACGATGCCGGCATGGCAGTTGCCGGAAGGCACCGCAGGCATGACGCTGGCATCGGCCACCCGCAGCCCCTCGATGCCGTGCACCCGCAGCCGTGGATCGACCACAGCGAGGGAGTCCATGCCCATGCGGCAGGAACCGGCCTGATGATGGTAGGAGTCCGCGGCGGCGCGGGCGTAATCCTCCACGTGCTCGTCGGCAACGCCCGGCCCCGGCGCCACCTCCGCCTGGACAAACGCACCGAGCGCCTTGGTCGCGTAGATGCGGCGTGCCATCCGGATCGCATCGGCCATCCGCCTGAGGTCCGACTCGCAACCGAGGTAGTTGGTGTTGATCAGCGGCTTGGCGAGCGGATCGGCGCTGGCGAGGCGTACCCAGCCGCGCGCCAGCGGCCGGACCACCCCAGGCAACATGATCATCACGCTCGGCGCGTCCGGCCGCCCGACCTGCTGCGGATCCCAGGGTACGAACGCCATCTGGATGTCCGGCGCCGGCCAACCCGGCTCGGACTTATAAAAGCACGCCGCCTCGCTGAGGTTGGCGTTCGGCTGTGGCAGCTGCCGGTTGGCGATGCAGACCACCGGCGCGAGGACGTGATTGTGGAAATTCTCCCCGACCCCCGGGGCGTGCTGCAGGACCGGAATGCCGTATTGCGCCATCTGCTCGCCATCACCGATGCCCGATAGCAGCAGGATCTTTGGCGAGTCGATCGCACCGCCGCAGACGATCACCTCATGACGAGCGGCCACTCGCACCCGCTCACCGCCGCGAACGAACTCGACGCCGGTGCAGCGGCGCCCCTGAAACAGCAGCCGCGTCACCTGCCCACCGTCAACGAGCGTCAGGTTCTTGTGCGCCTCGAGTGCCGGATAGAGGTAGGCCGCTTCCATGCTGTGGCGCTTGCCATCGCGGATATTGACGTGATGCCAGCCGGTGCCCAGCATGCCCGGGCCGTTGAAATCGCTGGTTCGCGGATAGCCCAACTCAACGCACGCCTCGATGAAGGCGGCCGACGCCGGGCTGGGATTGAGGGTCGAGGCGCTGACGACGGCGAGCGGCCCGCCTTGGCCGACCAGCGGGCTGGTGACGTCGGGCTGATCCTCCAGCTTCTTGAAGTAGGGCAACACATCGTCATAGGCCCAGCCGGGGCAGCCGTTGTAGGCCCAGTTGTCGTAGTCGCTCGGATGACCACGGATATGCATCAGCGCGTAGAGATTGCTGCTGCCCCNCGGCATCCGTCCCCGCGGCTCCTGCACCCGCCGGCCATTCAGCGCCGCCTGCGGAATGCTCTCGTGCTCCCAGTCGACGACAGTGTGCTGAACCAGCCCCCAGTGTCCCGGAATGTCGACATCGGTTGCCACCTGCGGTGGAAGCTGCCGGCTGCCCGCCTCGACGACGGCCACGGTCACGTCGGCATCCTCGCTCAGCCGCGCGGCGACGACGCAGCCGGCCGAACCGGCGCCCACGACGACATAGTCGAACGTATCCATGGCAATTCCCCTGCCCTGCTGCCTCAGCTTGCCGATTGGGTAATGAAGGGTTGGAACGGCAGGCTGTCGTGGATCGTCCGCATGTAGACGATCTTGCCGTTCTGGACCTGGAAGTAGTTGGCCCCAATCACCAGCCGTGCGGCATCATTGGGATAGGCAATAGGCACGCTGTGCGAATTGGCGGCAATGCAGCGCCAGACCACCACCGCAGCGTCGCCATCAACGAGAACGCGCTGCGGCAGCATGTTGAAGCGCGAGTAGCCGCTGGTGAGCCCGCCAACGGCGCCGCGCAGTACGTCGATACCAGCGAAATGTCCCGCCAATTGCTCGTCACCGACGACATCGTCGGAGAACAATTCGAGCCAGCCGGTCCAGTCACCGCGGTTGACGCAGTCGTAGTACCGGTCGATTACCTCACGAACGGTCATCGTCATGGTCACTTCCTTGATTATGCAAAACCCGTCAGCAGCAGGCAACCACGTCAGCTTTTCTTCGGTTCCGCGTCCGGCCCGCGGGGACGTCGCCGCGGCACACCGTAGGCTTTGGAAAAGGCATCGGCGGCATCTTCGAACATCGGGACCAAGTCATTGATGAGGAAGTCCGGGTCCGGCAGCGGGTGGCCGCCGAGACCCCATTTCCCTTGCGGAACCTCCTCGATCATCACGTAGACGTAGGGTCTTGCCGCCTCGATCGTCGACTTACAGAAGGCGTCGGTCAGATCTTTCACCAGCGCCGTCTTCTGCTCCTCGGTGAAGAAATCCTTGATAATCTTGACGCTGATTAGCGGCATCGTCCTACACTCCTGCCTTGGGGCGGCCTTGCGCCCCCGTCCCGTATCGTTAAGACCAGAAGGCGTCGTACTGCGCCGTCCCGTCGCCGAAGATGGCGCCGCGCGCCTCGTAGACCTTGCCGTCGCGCCAGCGCATCCAGTGAATGACATCGATGTCGAGTTGGCGGTTAAGATCACCCGCACGATGACCGGTGTTGCGGGTCACGTCGGCGGAACTGTCGTCGGTGAGGTTGACGACCACCGTGTCCATGCGGAAGCTGTTGTCGGACAATCGGCCCACGGCGGACATGAAGCCCATGAATTCGTCGACGTTGTTCTTCCACCCCGATAATGGATTGTGACCGGGCACCAGCCAGCGCATGTCCTCGTGCCACATCTCCAGCATGCGAGGACGATCGAGGGTGGCGAGGGCGGCGTAGGCAGCTGCGACCTGCTCGCGAGTAATCAATGCCATGATGCGATCCTTTCTGCTGCGAGTCGTGCTTAGGCGAGGCGATCCGGAATGGGCTTCAACTGGTAGACGGCGTTGAAGAACTGATCCACGGTGTGCTGGTCGCTGATGTAGACCTGAACCCGGGCGATCCGGCCGTTCTCGATCCGGTAATGGGTGCAGTTGAGCGCATTCAGCCGCATCGTCACCGGATTGCCGCTGGCGTCGTTCACGGTGACCTCGCCCTGGCCGCGGTGCACTTCGACCACCGTCGTCTCGCCGAAGGTATCGAGACCGGTTGCCGGATCCGCCGCCGGATCGAGGGTAACGCGAATGTTGGCGCGGCGAAGCGCCATGAAGAATTGGATCACCTCCTCGGCGCCGTTCTTGGTCCCGGCAACCGGGTTGTGACCAGGCAGGTTCCAGATCAAGCCGGGAGCAAAAATCTCGCGGCGGATCGTGTCCATGTCGTCCCGGTTGAAACAGTCATACATTCGGGTAACCAGGGCCAAATTAGCCTCGCGGGCACTCGTACCGTTGCTCATCGGTCCTCTCCTCATCGACTGTTTGACTCAAAAAATGTCTTCGTCGGCCGGCCAGGGGCCATCGGCTCACAAGGGCGGCGAGCCCGGCATCGGCCTTAGCTCATCGACCACGTAACGGGCGATGACGGGGCCTCCCGTCGTTGCATCGCCCACCATCTCCCAACGCTGGAACGCATCGAAGCCGATCCACTGGCTGTGCGGCGCCGGCGGGTACCAGCGGCGTGCCTGCCAGTTGACGACAACGTTGACGAGACGCCGTTCCGCCGGACCACTCACGTCCACATGCGTCACCGTGTGCACCTCATCGAAAAAGATGTTGATGACGCCCGGAAACGCGCGGCTATCGACGCTGCCGCCGGCGTACCAGGCGGCAAAGGCTTCGCGCGTCGTCAAGGCCCCCTCTGGCAAAGCAAACTCAAGGCCGGACGACACCAGCATGGGAAACAACTGGGCAACATCCACATGCAGGTCAAGCTTCCGGTACCAATCGACGGCAAACGCCCGGATCTCTGCTTCGTTCAAGACTGCCCCTTTCCTGCTTTACTCTTGCCTGCCATTGCCGGACTACGTCCAACAATCGGCAACCAACACGCCCGTCAGTGGCCGCCACCACCCTCGCGACGCACGTCACGTTCGAGGATGAGATCGATCAGGAACGGCCCGTCATGGGCGAGCATGGCCTGGATCGCCGGCGCCACCTCCGCCGGTGTGGTGACCCGCAGCCCCGGCACGCCCATGCCCTTCGCCAGGGAAACGAAATCCACCTCCGGATCGAGAAGATCGAAGGACGGCGGAAAATCCGGCGGGTTCACGTTCAGGTCGCGCCAATAGGCAACCAGGTTGTCCTTCAGCAGCCGGTAACTGTGGTTGTTGCAGACGACGAACTTGGCACCGATGCGGTAGTGGGCGGCCGTCCACAACGCCTGCAGCGTGTACATCGCCCCGCCGTCACCACCGAAGCCGATCACGGTGCGATCCGGGTGGGCCACCTTCACGCCCACGGCACCGGGGAATGCCACCCCCAGCGTGCCGCCCGGCGTCTGGAAGAACTGCCCCGGTGTCGTCGGCACCAGATAGCGGGTCAACTCCGGTGTATGGGTGAGCGCCTCATCGAAGATGATCGCGTCCGCCGGCAACTGCTTTGCCAATTCCGCGGCGAACGTCGCCATGTGCAGCGGCACCGTCTGCTGCAGCGGCACGTCGGCCGCCAGCGCCGCAGCAGTCGCCTCCACCTTGGCGGCAGCGAGGCGCTGGGCACGCGGCGGCGGCGGCGGCCTTCTCATCCGNNCGGTCATCCGGTCGGTGAGCATCTCCGCCAACAACCGCAAGGTCAGCTTCGGGTCGCTGACGAGGCCGAGACTGATCGGATGGTTCTTGGCGATCTCGTAGGCGTTGAGATCGATGTGGACCACCCGGGCGTCAGGCCGGAACGGGTTTTCCAGCAGCGGGAAGACGTCGGGAAACACGTAGGTGCCGCAGATCAGCACCGCATCCGCGTCGGCGACGGTGCGCCGGCTGGCGGTGCCGAACATGTGGCCGGTCAGCCCGCGGTAGAGCGGATGCGTCCACGGCAGGTTGATTTCCGACGCCATCGCCCNCCAGACGCCGGCGCCCAGCGCCTCAGCCACCCACGCTAGTTCCTGCTGCGCGCCGGAATGCGCGACTCCGTCGCCCATCAGGATCACCGGGTTCTGCGCCCCCGCCAGCATCGCCGTTGCCGCCGCCAGCAGCGCCGGCTCCGGTACCANCCGCGTCTGCGGAATGACCGTCGGTACGATCGGCTCTTCATTGAGCTGATCGAGCACATCCTGCGGCACGCTGAGGAACACCGGCCCCACCGGCGGTGTCGCCGCTATCTTGATGCAGCGCCGCAGCAACCGCAGCAGACTATGCCGATCGATCGCCCGCGCCGCGTACTTGGTCACCGGCTTGGCAAAGGTGACGAGATCGAGCGCCATGTGCGCATCGAGGGCATCGAACGACGCCCCAGCTTCGCCGGCAATGACGACCAGCGGCGAGCGCTGCTTGCGAAAGACGTGGAACAAACTGCCGAGGCCGTTGCCGAGACCGACACTGCAATGCAGCTGAACGATCGTCGGCTTCTGCGTCGCCTGAGCGTAGCCGTTGGCCATCAGGATGACGGTCGCTTCCTGCAAACCCAGAATGTACTGAATCGCCGGAAAGCGTGAAATTTCGTCGAGCAACCCCTCCTCACTCGATCCGGGGTTGCCGAAGATATGCGTGATCCCGTCAGCCTGCAGCTGTTCGAGCAGCTTCCGATGGCCGGTCGCCGTCGCCATGGCGCAGTCTCCTTCCGCCACTACCATTCCGCCCTTCCCGTCGCCGGAGCGCCGGGAGAGTGTGTGTATCGCTTCGTCTACCAGCCCCAGCGCCGCAACGGCGGGTCCCCATCCAGGCACTCGATCATCTTCTGACCGGTGAGGATGCTGTCAGGGGTGGATCGACCGGTAACGAACGGCCAATCGACGATCACGCTGGTGGGGTGACCGAAATTGCCGTGGTAGCCGCCATCGGGTCCGGTGGCATCACGCAGGATGAACTCCAGCGGGTAAGGCGGCGGCCCCATGTTGAAGTCGAGGAAATGGCCACGCGCGACGAACCCGGTGCCATCCTTGTAGTCGTACTCAAGGCAATGGCCGGTGACGTGTTTGCCCCAGATCAGGCTCTGACGCAGGTTCATGTCGCGGGCGAACGCCAGACAGGTGACGCCATAGCACTCGGCGCCGATCAGCTTGCCGGCACGGTGAAAGGCCATGATCAGGTCATGGACCCGCTGATTGTTGCACAGGTCGACGATCGGCCCTGAACCACCAACGATCAGCAGCGCATCGTATTTTTCGATGCCACGCTCGGCATTGACGAGTTGACGGTTATAGGCTTCCAGGCCACGCACGAACGCCGTCGACGAGAAGTAGGGTCGATCGGGAAACCAGGCGGCAAGGCTGAGCGGATTGTCGAGGCGCTTGCCCTGAGCGGTTGCCGGATCGTCGATCTCGCGCACCCTGGCCGCCATCGCCGCTGTCGTCACCGGCCGTTGCAGCGGTGGATCGAAGAAGTCGGGATCCATGCTGACCGGGATAGCGTTTGGTCGCCGCCCATTGGGGGTGCAAAAGTCGACCGCGTAGCCGGCCTTGTCGAACTCGCCCAGCGGACCGACCAGTTCCTCGCCCCAATAGCCCCACTCCGAGAGCATGATCAGGATGCGGCGCTTGCCGGGGTTACCGGNCACCGCCGGCGGCGGCTCGGTGGACAGCGCCGGTGGCGGATTGAGAATTAGGTCGCGAATGCGATCGACCAGTTCCTCCGAAGCGTGCCAGGAGTTGTTGGTGACCAGGTCGCGATCGACGATCACCTGCTTGTCCGCCGGCGTATCCGGCGGGCAAGGGGTGTAGATGGCACCGGCATTAATGACGTCGGCGAGCACCACCTGATTGCAGATCACCTTACGGCCGGCGAGGATGTCCGGCGACGGCGTCAGCAGCCACAACGCGTGGCAGGGCGCCCCTTTGATGATCTTCGGGTTTTCCATCGCCCGGCGGAAGAATCGCGCCGCCGGAGTGTTGCGCACCACCTCCGCAGCATTGCCGGCGTTGATCGGCATATCGCCGGCCCAACGGAGGCGTACGCTGGTGTAATTGGCGGCGAAGACTACGGCAGCGTAATCATCGACATTGATGTGGTCGAAGTCATTGGTGACGTCGAGGAACTC
The DNA here is from genome assembly GCF_014672695.1 of Defluviicoccus vanus. Classification (GTDB taxonomy): domain Bacteria; phylum Pseudomonadota; class Alphaproteobacteria; order Rhodospirillales; family Defluviicoccaceae; genus Defluviicoccus; species Defluviicoccus vanus. The sequence goes on from NZ_CP053923.1 coordinate 695,287, forward strand.
GGGCGTCGGCGGGACGGGCTTGCCGTCGATGACTTCGACGGTTGAATAGAAGGTCTGCTTCGGCTGGCCCCATAGGCGCGAGACCAGATCAACCGTCGCGCCGTAGCTGGCGAAACGCTCCTGATAGATCTTGATCTCGCCAGGAATGAATTGGCTCTCAAGGACGACAGCCACTTTCTTCCCAGCCAGAGAGGTATCGCTCATCGGGCGGTCTCCCAGTAATCCGATCGCACCGCGCTCAGGCGGTGGCCACCAATCCCTTGAATTCGACCACAAGCTCGGTCTCACCGCTGCCGGCGTTGGCGCTCAGGCCATCGAGAGNGATCTGGAAGGCATCGAGACGGTTATCTTTCCGCGCCCGGATCGCACTGGTGACATCGACGCCGTTGGCGCGAACGCGGACGATCTGCAGCTTTCCGGGCGGCATGAAGTCGGGCAGGACGTTGATCGAGGCTTGGCCGCTGCCGGCATTCACCTTGAAGTAGAGGCAGAAACCATCGTCGCCCCCACCCGTCGGGCCGGCGAACGCACCCTCCAGACCGCTGCTACTTTCGCTCGCGGCAGCGGGTGAGCCGGTCACGAAGGCACGCGTGTAGAGGTGCGCCAGATAGGCGAGCTCGAAGGCGTGGTAGCCAATGGCGTGGCCGCCCTTGCGTCCGTATTCTCCCTCGACGATCGGCAGACCGTTCTCGGTGGTCCGGAAGAAGAATCCCTGCCGTTCGCGGTCGAGAAAGAAGGTGTTCCAGAAGGCCGAGCTTTCACGCGCCAGCTGCAGGAACTCGGGATCGTCGGGGGTGGCCCCGTAGAGGATCAGGTAGGCGAGGATGCCCTGCTCCTGCTGCCAGAAGTCCTTGGTCGGTGCCCAGGCGAACTGCGTCAGCATCCCGCCCGACGGCTGCCGCTCAACGCAGTCGTAGATGCCGCCACGAACCTGATCGAGGCCGACCGCCGCCATCCGCTTCGCCAGCGGCCGCGCCAAGCCAAGACACTTATCGGCGCGCTGGCTATATGCCGTCGCCTCGGCCACCTTGCCAGCCGTCTGGAACTGCTTCGCCCGCGTCCGAAAATAGAAAGCGCAGCGGGTAAGGTTCCAGGCGATCTTCAGATTGTGGCCGACGACGGCGCGATTCTGCTGCCAGCGGAAGCTGTGATCGGCACTCCAGTCGGCCGCATGAAAGCGCTCGTTAACGAAGTCCGACTGCGGATCGGGAAACTTCTCGACGATGATCGTCGAGGTCTCTTCGAGAATACCCCAGCAACGCTCCAGCAACGCCTGCAGACTTGCGGCCAGTTCCGGACCGGCCTGCGGCAGCGGGTCGAGAGTGAGGATCAGGTTGATCAGGTAGGCGGGGATATGGTCGCCCACCGAGTTCCAGTTCTTGCGCGCGCAGTTGGCGCCGAGGGTCGGCGAATCCGGGCGCATCGTTACCACGTCCAGGTGCGAATAGTAGCCGCCGGTACCGGCAAAGCCCTTGCTCGTCGCCTCAGCAGGATCGTGGTAGAAGGCTTGGAACGAGTTGATCGTCCGCCGAATGTCGTCCAGCACCTCCCAGTCGAGGGTGATGCGGTAGAACTGGGTGAGCCCAGCCAAGGCATAGATCTGCTCGTAGAGCGGGATCGAGCCCTGATCGTCGGCGTTCATCGAAGGGATGATCAGCGTTTCGCCACGCTCGCCTTCGCGGTTACGGCGGCGCCCATAAGCCCAGAAGCAGTATTCGCCGTCGTGACTGTCGCTGCGGAAGGCCTCGCGCAGATAGCCCACTGCCGCCTTGGCGGCGAGGAAATAGCGCTCGGCGCCGGTTAGCAGATACGCCGATGAAAGGTCATAGATCAGCCGAGAAAGAACCGCCGACTCCTGGATGTTCTCATCCACCGACATGCCGACGATGTTCAACTGCGTCCGGTAAAACTGGGAAAAATCGTCGATGGTGTAGCTGCGCTTGGCGTCGAAGAGATGATCGAGGATGCGATCGGCCAACTGCGAGGTCTGCACCAGCCACCAGTGCGTCTCCTCGAAGACGAAGCGCTGCGGATCGGAATGCATCAACCTGACAGCCCGCGCCTCGTAGCGCGAACCGCTGCCATTTTGCTGGTAGACGCCCTGGACGCTGACCTGACGGCCAACCTGCATATACTTCAGCAATTTGAAGCGGACATCGCCGTCTTCCCACCGCACCCCGGCCGGATCGGCAACGCGGTCGCGGCCGAGACCATCGAGGTTTGCGATCACCTCGTAATAGGTTTCGGGGCCGCAAAACGCTTCAAAGACGTCGGCACTGCGACACTTCACCGAGAACGACAAAGCATCGGGACTCACCGCAACCACAGTACCAAAAATGGTCAAATATTCATTGAAAGCGCGTAGCGGCATGAACGACCCTCCACTGGCCCAAGTAAGGCCTCGGCCTAGAGACAGCTAATCTGGCGTCGCCACAAAAACGGCGAGCCAAAAACACAATAATAAGATTTCCTGTCTGGCATTGGGATTGACCCTTTTCTGCTTCGGATCTTCTCCCACCACTCCCTTACCGATAACGCTAGCCAATTGCGGATGCGATTGCAAGCAAACTCGATGGCCAAAGGAACGTTAAATTTTCGTCAGGAAGCACACAAGCATTGAGAATTTGCTCATATATCACTCACTTCCGACAAACTACCTGCAGCAGCTAACGGTTGAACGACGCCAAATTGACGTCAACACGGGTAGCATTATCCGGTTGTCCTGCCACGTCTTCACGAAACGAGCCCTTGATCAGACCGACACCGGGAGAGAACCACTCTTCGCCTTCTACCGTGACCTCAACGGGACCACTCGGCGCCGTAACCTGCCCGTGCCCCTGGATCGACAGGACCAGGCAGCCTTCAAACTCGCCAGCGGGAAGGCTGATCTTGCCATCGGTCCGGGCGACGGTTTTCGTCATCGGGATTAAGGTGGTCTGCGAGAACTGATTCGACTGCCAAGTGGATTGCCAGCTTGCCCCCATCTGCAGCGGCAGGCGCAAAATATAGTTGGGGGGACTCGGGGAAGAGGATTGCCTGCCGGATCCGGTTGCATCGCCACCTCGGCAACGCCCTCAGCGCTGGCGCGGATCAGCCGTACTTGCGTTTGCCCGAAGGCCTGCGTCTGTTGCGGCGTCACCGTCGCCGCTTGAAACGTCTGCGGCGGCAGATTGGTGACCCGGCTGCTGGTCTCCACCGTCCGGGCGTCAGCCTCCGCCCCCTGACGGAGCAGCAGCACATAGCTCCAGTTACGGCCGGACGTGAGCGGGTAGAAGGTTTCTACCTCGGTGCCGCTGCCGCAAGCGCCAACCAGGCCAAGCAACCCCAGCACCACGCCATACGCCGCCCTTGTCCTCATCGTGCCCTCCCCGTCGCAAGGCAATAGCCACGCTTGTCCGCCGGCAACGTCGGTTGCCACCGCCCTCCGCCACGAACAGGCCACCCCGCAGGGCGAAGTTTCGTCGACTCCCGGCCCACGCCATGGGCTGGCAACCACGACGAAACTCCCATTTAGGGTAATTAGGAATTTGGCACTGGCTTCGTCCAGGAGGAAGAAAAAATGTTGTCGTACCGCGGCGCCTCTTGCCGCGCTAACGGCTGAAATGGATCGGCGGGCAGTGGCGGGGCGGGTCATTGCGGTCACAGCGGCGGGAAAGCGGCAGCGCAGCATCCGTTGGCCTTGACCCAAGCTTATCATTTCCGGTCTTGTGGCTTCCGTCGCAACTCGACGATCATTGCGAGAGTCATGGCTCATCATCGCGTTTCGCTTTTTCCCACCTGCGTTCCCCAACCAGGGCCGGGCACTTCCTCTGCTTGGTTCCAGGCGGAACCCTGTGCGCACCTAATGCCAGCGTCGTTCGCGGCGGCGCGTCGTTTTGCCTGTGTCGTCGTCCTCACCATTGCGGCGCTGCTGCCGATGGCGGTGATCGCGGCCGAAGGTCCCTCGAAGGAAGAGCCGATCGTCTTTGAAGCGGACCTGCTGACCTACGACAAGGAGCGCCAGATCATCGAGGCGACGGGTAACGTCGAGGCCCGGCAGCAGGATCAGACGCTCTACGCCGATATTCTCATCTACGATCAGGTCAACGACACCATCACCGCCCGCGGCAACGTCAAGCTGATCCAGCCGGATGGCCAGGTCACCCAGGCGGATACCTTTGAGCTGTCAGGCGATTTCAAGCAGGGCGTCGCCGATAACATTCGCGCCGTGTTCGCCGACGGATCACGGGTCACCGGCAGCGGCGGGACGCGCAGCGACGGCGTCACCAATGTCATCGACGCTGGCACCTATACGGCTTGTCGTCCCTGCGCCGAACAGCCCGATCGAACGCCGATCTGGCAGGTCAAGGCGGTCAAGGTCACGCATAACGAGGTGGACAAGGTCATCGAGTTCGAGCAGGCGTGGATCGAGATCGGCGGCGTACCGGTTGCCTACCTGCCGTACTTTTCCCGCCCCGATCCAACTGTGCACCGCAAATCCGGCGTTCTCGCCCCGACGTTTGGCTTCCAGTCCGAGTTGGGAGGTCTGATCCGCATCCCTTATTTCTGGGCCTTTGCGGATAACCAGGACCTGACTTTCACGCCGTGGATTGCAACGGCCGCGTATCCGGTGCTCGAAGCCGAATACCGCGGTAGTTTCACCCATAGCAACGTGCACGCCACGGGTACCATTACCCAGGACACCACCGGCCAACTCGGTGGCCACATCTTTGCCGACTCTCGCTACGACATCGACGAAAACTGGCGAGCGGGCCTGGACACGCAGCGAACGTTCGATCGCACCTATCTGCGGCGCTATGGCATCAGCGGTCAGCGAACCCTGGTCAGCCGCCTGTACGGCGAGAACTTCACCGACCGCAATTACTTCGTCGCCAATGCGTATGCGTTCCAGAATCTCGATGAGAACAGCCAGCAGGAGACGATCCCCTTCGTCGCGCCGATGCTCGACTATAACTTCGCCGGTCAAGAGGACCCGCTCGGCGGGTTCACGTCGCTTGATCTCAACGGCGTCGTGCTGACCCGCCAGGAGGGGACGGACACGCGGCGAATCTCTGCCCGCAGTCAGTGGGATCGCCCGTTTATCGGCCCCTACGGTCAACTCATCACCCTGTCGGCGGCGCTCTGGGGGGACGGCTATCAGGTAGACGACCTGGAGCTGAACGGCGACAACACCTACAACGGCTTCAGTGGCCGGCTGTTTCCCTCCGGCGCGGTGACCTGGAGCCTGCCGCTCATCACCGATGGCGAGATGATCCAGCAGACCATCGAACCGATCGTCCAGTTTGTCGCCGCGCCAGATTATGGCAACTCCAACCGAATTCCGGACGAGGACAGCCAGGACTTTGAACTGCAGGATACCAACCTGTTCTCGCTCAATCCGTCGCCGGGGCGCGATCGGGTGCTTGAGGGTTCGCGGGCCAATTACGGGATCAAATGGTCCGGCTACGCCGCTAACGACGCCAATGCGTCGGTGCTGTTGGGTCAGAGCTACCGCTTGTCGAATACGGATACTTTCGGCAACGACACCGGCTACGATGGCAACCTGTCCGACTTTGTGAGCGCATTGCAGCTGCAGCCACGCCGATATTTGGCGCTCACGTATCGCAATCGCGTCGATTCCTCCGATCTCTCGTTCAAGACCAACGAAGTGTCCACTTGGTTCGGCGTCGACGCGCTCAATATGGACGTGGGCTATACCCAGCTGGCGGCGCAGCCATCGAAAAATCTTGAAGCCAGAGACGAAATCAGTGGCACGTTGCGGGCGAAGCTGTCACGGCACTGGTCAACCAGGCTGAATGGAACGAGAGACATAAAAACCAACACCCAGCGCACCATCGGCGTAGAAGCGGCGTATGAGGACGAATGTTTTCTTTTTTCAGCCGGATATATACGCCACAACTATGACGACAATGATCTCAACGCCCAGAATGTCTTTCTCTTCCGCATCTTTCTGAAGACGCTGGGTGACTTTAAGACCGGTTACAAGCCAACCCTCTAGCGCACATGTGCACACCTGCCGCGGGCGTTTGCACAGGCTGGCCACTCCAACGTAACATGCGCATCTGCATGGCTGGACGGTTGTCGCCGGCGCGGTGCGGTCCATGCCGTTTTCAAAGTGGTTGGTGATGACGCTCAAATCCTACGCAACCGTATTGTTCACCCTTATCGCCCTGTTCGCCTTCTCGCCGCTGGCCAGGGCGGCAGATGCCACTGCCCCGAGCGCTCCAAGTGTTCCGAACACTCCGAGCACTCCCAGTACTGCCGGCGGTGGCCAGGCAATCGCTGCCATCGTCAACGATGATGTCATTTCGGTTCGAGACCTGCAGAACCGACTCGATCTCGTGATGGCGACCAGTAACATCGGCAATACGCCTGAAGCGCGGCAGAAAATAACACCGGAAGTGCTGCGCATGCTGATCGACGAGCGCCTGAAGCGGCAGGAAGCGACTCGCCTAAACATTACCGTGACGCCGCAAGATATGGAGCAAGGGCTGAGTGATATTGGTCAGCAGCTCAATATTCCCGCCGGCAAGATTCCGGAATACCTGCAAGCGCGCGGCGCTGCAATGCCGGCCCTGCTCAGCCAGTTGGAAAGCGAAATCGCCTGGATCAAGGCGATCGGCAAGTTGGCCAGCGATCGCTCCAGCATCTCCGAGGAAGAAGTGGCAGAGGAGATCAAACGCCTCGAGTTGACCGCAGGTGGTAACGAATACCACATGGCCGAAATCTTTCTCCCCATCGAGGACGATGCCGGCGAAGCGCAGGCGATGGACCTCGCCAACCGAATCGTCAATGAGAGTCGATCGGGTGCAAGTTTCGCCCAGTTGGCCCGGTCGTTCTCGCAAAGCTCCTCGGCTGAAGAAGGCGGCGATCTCGGCTGGGTCCGGCAAGGTCAGTTAGGGCCCCGGCTCGATGCGGTAATGCAGAACATGCGCAACGGTGAGATCAGCCCGCCGATCCGGACCGAAACCGGTGTCTATATCCTGCAACTGACGGAGCGGCGGACCGCTCCCGGGATTGGTCTCGGTCCCACCGCTGTCCGGCTGAGCCAGATGACACTGCCACTGGCGGTACCGGCAACGCAGGCGCAGGTGGATGAGCAGTTGCTCAAGGCACGCGACCTGCGCGGGACGGTCAGCGACTGTGCCGCCTTTAGCGCGCGCGGCAAGGAGATTGGGGCGTCAATGTCAGGTGATCTCGGACGCATCGACCTGGACAAGCTGCCACCGCAGATCCGCCAGATCATAGCGCCGCTGTCAGTGGGGCAGGTGAGCGAGCCGACCCGCACCGCCGATGGCGTCGTTGTCCTGATGCTCTGCGAGCGCGAGAACATGCAGGTCAGCCAGGAGCTCCGCGCCTCAGTGCAGCGGCGACTGTTCGAGCAACGGATGTCTGCCATCTCCCGTCAAACCATGCGTGACCTGCGGCGCACGGCGCTGCTCGACATTCGATCCTGAGCGGCCGGTGCGCTGGGAGAGACTGCCCCTTGCCCTCACCATGGGCGATCCGGCCGGCATCGGCGGTGAACTGGCGCTGAAAGCCTGGCTCGGCCGCGATCAGGGCGTGCCGCCGTTTCTGGTCATCGATGATCCCGCCCGCCTCGCCGCCGTAGCGCGCCGGCTGGGCCTCACCGTCCCCATGGCCGAAATCAATGACGCTGGCGAGGCGCTGCGCCACTTCGCCCAGGCGCTACCGGTACTGCCCATCCGCCTGCCGGTGCCAGCGCTGCCAGGGACACCCGATCCGGCGAATGCACCGGCAATTGTCACCGCGATCGAAACCGCCGTCCGTCTGGCGATGGCGGGCGAAGCGGCAGCTGTGGTCACCAACCCGATCCACAAGAAGTCCTTGTACACCGCGGGCTTCAGCTTTCCCGGCCATACGGAGTTTCTCGCCGCGCTGGCTGGCGGCGGTGTACCGGTGATGATGCTGGCTTCCCCCAGCCTGCGGGTGGTACCGGTGACGGTGCACGTGAGCCTGCGCACTGCCCTTGCCACTCTGCGCACAGACAGCATCATCGAGATCAGTACGATCACCGCCCGGTCTCTGGTGCAGGACTTTGGCATCGCGCGGCCGCGGCTGGCGGTGGCCGGCCTTAACCCGCACGCCGGCGAGGACGGAGCGCTGGGTGAAGAGGAGGCCTCGATCATCGCTCCCGCGGTGGCAGCCCTGCGCGCCCGCGGCATCGATGCGCATGGTCCGCTGCCGCCCGACACGCTGTTCAGCCCGGCAACCCGCGCCGGCTACGACGCCGCGGTGTGCATGTATCACGATCAGGCGCTGATCCCGATCAAGGCGCTGGACTTCGACCGCGCCGTTAACGTAACCCTCGGCCTGCCCTTCGTGCGCACCTCGCCCGACCACGGAACCGCCTTTGACATTGCCGGCAGCGGCGGGGCGAATCCGTCGAGCCTGCTAGCGGCGCTCTTCCTCGCCAAGGCGATGAGCCGTCGCCGGGCGATGGCGGAGTGACGGTGCGGACGCCGTCGCCCTCGCCGCTCACCGCCCTGCCGCCGTTGCGCGACGTCATCCAGCGCTTCGGTCTCGATGCCAAGCGTCGCCTCGGCCAGCACTTCCTCCTCGATGCCAACCTGACCGGACGCATCGTCCGCACTGCCGGCCCGCTTGCCGGCGTCAACGTCATCGAAGTGGGCCCCGGTCCGGGCGGACTGACCCGCAGCCTGCTCGCGTCCAACGCGGCCACGGTGATCGCGATCGAGAAGGATCCGCGCTGCGTTGCCGCGTTGCAGGAACTGGCGACGGTATTTCCGGACCGGCTTACCATCGTCGAGGCCGATGCGCTGGAGATCGACTGCCGGACACTGGCGCCACCGCCACGCGCCATCATCGCCAACCTGCCCTACAACGTCGGCACGCCACTGCTGCTCAACTGGTTGCGCGAAGCCGGCGACTACGCGGGTTTCACCTTGATGTTCCAGAAGGAGGTGGCGGCACGGCTCACCGCATTGCCCGGCGCCGCCGACTACGGCCGGCTGTCGATCATCACCCGCTGGCGGACCGAACCGTACTATCAGTTCACCATCGACCCGCGCGCCTTCACGCCGCCGCCCCGCGTCACCTCGGCGGTGGTGACCCTTGTCCCGCGGGCGACGCCGCTGGCGCCCGCTACCTGGGAGGCGCTGGAGCGGGTTACCGCCGCGGCCTTTGGCCAGCGCCGCAAGATGCTGCGCAGCAGCCTGCGCGCACTCGGCATCGATCCGAGTGAGGCGGCGATCGATCCGACCCGGCGCGCCGAAGAACTCAGCGTCGAGGAGTTTTGCGCCTTGGCACGGCTGCTGGCAGCAGAGAGCTGAACCGCAAGCCGGTGCAGCCAGCGGTTCCTTCCCTATCTGCTGCTGATCGTTCCGCCCCTGTGTTGGGCCGGCAATTTCGTCGTTGGCCGCGCCGTGCACGGTGCAGTGCCATCGGCCGCATCCTGTCGTCAATAAACCGCCGCTGATGGCAGGGAAGAGGCGCTACGGTCGGCTGACGGCGGCCACATAGGCAGCGAGCCCCACTTGCCGCTCACGCCGCAGTCGCTCGGCGGCAAGAATCGCCGTCGCTTCAGCCACCGCCGGCGCCACCCGCCGATTGACGATAATGTAATCGTACTCGGCCCAGTGACTCATCTCATCGGCCGCCCGTGCCATCCGGCGGCGAACCACCTCCGGCGCATCCTGCGCCCGGGTATGCAGGCGGCGTTCGAGTTCCGCGTGCGACGGCGGCAGGATGAAAACGCTGACCAGATCGGTGCGCGCGTTCTGCCGGAGTTGCTGCGTCCCCTGCCAGTCCACATCGAAGAGAACGTCCTCGCCCGCCGCCAGCGCCGCCTCCACCGGTTGCCGCGGTGTGCCGTAGCTGTTGCCAAAGACGGTGGCACTNNACTCAAGGAGCTGATCGTCGGCAACCATCGCCGCGAAGCGCGCAGCATCGATGAATTGATAGTCGCGGCCATCCACCTCACCCGGCCGGGGTTGCCGGGTGGTGACCGAGACGGACATGCGCAGATTGGCGTCATCCTTGAGGAGTTCGCGCGCGATCGTCGTCTTGCCGGCGCCGGATGGCGACGACAGAACCAGCATCAGCCCGCGGCGGGCAATCCGCGGCGGCTGGCCGGCGACGTCAGCAGAAAGATTACCGACGATCATTCGATATTCTGGACCTGTTCACGCAGCTGATCGATCACCGTNTTTCAGCTCCAGCGCCACTTCCGTCAACTGCATATCCGCCGATTTCGAGCACAGAGTGTTTGCCTCGCGGTTGAACTCCTGGCAGAGGAAGTCGAGCTGTCGTCCCATCGGTCCTGCTGTCGCCAGCAGCGCCGTGGCCGCCTGATGATGCGCCTGCAGGCGATCGAGCTCTTCGCGCGGATCGGCGCGGACACAGCAAGCAGGGCTACTTCCTGCGCCAGCCGCTCCGCCGGCAATCCCGGCTGATTNGAGCAGGAGTGCCGTCACCTGCTCGCTCAATCGCGCCTGAATCGCCGCGGGCTGACCGGCGGCCAGCGGCAGCGCCTGGGCCACAAGGTGGATGATCCGCTGTACGTGCGTGGTAACCACCGCTGCCAGCTGCGAACCTTCGCGCTCGCGCTCTGCGACGAGGCCATCGATCACTGGGCCGAGGGAGTCGATCAAGGCCTCTTCCAGCTGCGCCCGGCTCTCGGCATTGGTCGCGCTGTCCGCGGTCTCGATCACCCNCCGCAGCCCCATCACCCCCTCGACCGTGAGCGGTGGCGACTCGGGAAGGCGGCGAGACAGCTCCGCCGCCACGGCGAGCATCTGTTCCAGCACCGCCGCATTGACGCGCACCACCGACCCGTTGGTGGCATTGGCAAAGGTCAGGTTCACCATGACGTTGCCGCGACGCAGGCGCGCCGCGATCCGTTGCCGGACTCTCGTCTCGAGGAGCTCGAAGCCGCCCGGCAAGCGACAGCGCACATCAAGGCCGCGGGCATTGACGCTTCGCATCTCCCAGACCCAGGCTTGGTCGCCGCTGCTGCCTTCGCCCCGGGCGAAGCCGGTCATGGATTGAATAGCCACCTTACCAGCCAACTCCTTCCTGTCCTCGCCCGAGGGTCCGGACGCGAGACTTGCTTGCGTAATCGGCAATGACGGGTGCGAACTGGCGGCCGGTGGCTGGCGGTCAGCCCGCCACGCGCAGGCCTAATTGCCGCCTTCGCCCTCGCTCGCGGTGCCATCATCAGCCTGCAGCGCCCGCCAGCGTGAGACGTTGACCTTGTGCTCGTCATAGGTCCGGGCGAACACGTGCCCACCCGAGCCGTCAGCGACAAAGAACAACTCGTCGGTTGCCGCCGGTTGCAGCACCGCCAGCAACGCCGCGCGACCGGGATTGGCGATCGGCCCGGGTGGCAAGCCGGCGTTGCGGTAGGTGTTATACGGATTTTCGGTGCGAAGATCGGCCAGGGTCAGGGGCCGACCGAGTGGCCCGGTCCCATTCGCCACCGCATAGATCACCGTTGGATCCGATTGCAGCCGCATGCCGAGGCGCAAGCGGTTGATAAAGACGCCGGCGATGCGCGCCCGCTCGGCGGCAACGCCGGTTTCTTTCTCGACGATGGAGGCGAGGGTTACTGCTTCCTCCGGGGTGTTCAGCGGCAGGTTGGGCGCCCGGTTGGCCCACAGCTTGTTTATCGTTTGCCGCATCGTCCGGCTCATCGTCTCGATCATCGCCGCCCGGCTGTCGCCGTAGGAATAAGGATAGGTCGCCGGCAGGAGACTTCCCTCCGCCGGCGTCACTGCAATCTCACCGTCCAGCCCTTCGGCGTTGCGCACCCGCTGCAGGACCTGCAGCGTGGTCAGCCCTTCGGGGATGGTCAGCTTGCGAACGACGGTGCGACCGGAGCGTAGCAACTCAAGGACCTGCGCCACCGTCGAGCCGGTGGCAAAGGCATACTCGCCGGAGCGAAGCGGTTGTTCCGGATCGTAGACTTGTGCCGCCGCACGCAGCAGCAGTGGATGGACAACCACACCCGCCTCAGCCAGTTGCGCCGCAATCTCCGGCAGCGTCGAACCCTTGGGGATGACCACGGTCCGCTCCGCGGTGAGCGGGCCGGCAGCAGAGTTCACTGCCCAATGGAAACCGCCGACAAGTGCAGCGGTCCCGACCCCGACGAGCAGCAGCAGGATGGCAATACGGGCAACGATCTTCACCCAGCCACCCTCCCCGTCATCCTCAATGGAACTTCTTGAAGATCAGCGACGCATTGGTACCGCCGAAGCCGAAGGAGTTGGAGAGCACCGCGCGCACGGTCCGTTCCTTAGCGACATGCGGGACGAGATCGATGTCGCAGCCCTCGGACGGGTTGTCGAGATTGAGCGTCGGTGGAATCAGCCCCGTCTGCATCGCCAGAATCGAATAGATCGCTTCCGCTGCACCGGCAGCACCCAGCAGGTGACCGATGGACGACTTGGTCGACGACATGGAAATATTGCGGACGGCATCGCCGAAGATGCGCTTTATCGTCGCCAGTTCGATTTCGTCACCAAGCGGCGTCGACGTGCCGTGCGCATTAACATAATCGATGTCTTCCGGATTCATCGCCGCGCGCCGGAAGGCCGCCTGCATGCAACGGAAGGCACCATCACCGCTCTCCGCCGGTGCAGTGATGTGGTGGGCATCGCCCGACATGCCATAGCCAACCAACTCGGCATAGATTTTGGCGCCACGCTTTTTGGCGTGTTCCAGTTCCTCGAGCACAACGACACCGGCACCTTCACCCATGACAAAACCGTCGCGGTCCTTGTCCCAGGGTCGTGACGCCTTTTCCGGTGTGGCGTTGAACTTGGTGGACAGGGCGCGCGCTGCCGAAAAACCAGCAATGCCAAGCCTGCACACCGCCGCCTCAGCTCCACCGGCAACCATCACGTCGGCGTCTTCCCACATGATCAAGCGAGCGGCGTCGCCGATCGCATGAGCCCCGGTGGCACAAGCCGTGACCACCGAGTGGTTCGGTCCCTTGAAGCCGTACTTGATGGAAACGTGGCCGCTGGCGAGGTTGATCAACGCAGCGGGGATAAAGAAGGGGCTGATGCGCCGAACCTGCCCGCTTTCCGCCAGCAGGGCATTGCGGGCGATCTCCGACAAGCCACCAATGCCGGAGCCGATCAGCACTCCGGTCCGGCAGCGAGCCTCCTCGTCCGCCGGCACCCAGCCTGAATCGGCAACCGCCTGCGCCGTCGCCGCGAGGGCAAAGATAATGAACGCATCCATGCGCCGCTGCTCTTTCGGCGGCACCCACTCGTCTGCGTTGAATTTCCCCTCTGATGTTTCGCCCACCGGGACCTGCGCGGCAATCTTCGCCGGCAGATCGCTTACATCGAACGACTGGATCGCTCCGATCCCGGATTCGCTGTTGGTGATCCGCGTCCAATTGATATCGACCCCGCAGCCAAGGGGCGATACCAAACCTAAACCTGTAACTACTACGCGTCGTGTCATCGTTCACCGTTCCAAAGCGGCGACCACGACTGTCAGTCGGCAGTCGAGCAAACCCGCACAGATGTGAAACGACTAGCCGATCGCAGTCTTGATATAATCAACCGCATCTTTGACGGTCAGAATTTTCTCTGCCGCCTCGTCCGGAATCTCGATCCCGAACTCTTCTTCGAAAGCCATCACCAATTCAACGGTATCCAGGCTGTCGGCGCCAAGATCCTCGATAAAGCTGGCAGCTTCGACCACCTTAACTTCCTCGACTCCCAGGTGCTCGACAATAATCTTCTTCACCCTCTCGGCGACATCGCTCATCGCTTTATCCCTTTATATGATTGTTCATAAGGAGTCTGGAAGGTTAGTTTGACCCCGCTCCCATTTCGGACAGCGGCGTTTGCGGTGCCGTCAGGGGTCCGAAAAGTAAATTTTCGTAACATACTTCCCCTGGGATGGCCAGCCTGCAACGGTCGCTGCATCATGAGATCATCGCCATGCCACCGTTGACGTGGATTGTTTGGCCGGTCACGTAAGCGGCCTCGCCGCTGGCGAGAAAAAGAACGCACGGCGCCACGTCATCCGGATTGCCAAAGCGGCCGGCCGGGACCGACGCCAGAATCTGCTGACGGCGTGCTTCCGGCAGCACCGCGGTCATCGCCGTATCGATAAAGCCGGGAGCAACGCAGTTGGCGGTGATCCCGCGCCCTGCCACTTCCTGCGCCAGCGCCTTGATCATGCCGGTCAGTCCCGCCTTAGAGGCAACATAGTTCGCCTGCCCGGGGCTGCCGGTGGCCGCGACCACGGACGTCACCGCGATCACCCGGCCCCACCGCTTTTTCATCATCCCGCGCAAGGCACCACGAATCAGGCGGAAGCCGGCACCAAGGTTGACCTCGATCACCCGCGCCCAATCCTCGTCGGACATCCGCAGGGCAAGGCCGTCGCGAGTCAGGCCGGCGTTGTGCACCAGGATATCGATGCCGCCCATCTTCGCCGTTGCCGCGGCTACCAGCCCGTCGGCGCCCGAGGGGTTGCCCAGGTCGGCGGCGAGAACGCAGGCGGCGTCGCCAATCTCGTCGGCGAGCGCCTGCAGCGCATCAACACGGGTGCCGGAAAGACCAACGCGGGCCCCCTGGCGCGCCAGCGTACGCGCGATTGCCTGGCCGATACCGCCGGACGCGCCGGTAATGAGGGCCGTTCTGCCGTTTAGATCGAACATGATACCAGTCTGTTCATCCGGGAACCGAAACGCAAGAGCAGTTGGGGTCGGCCGCGGCAACTCGTGCCCGATCTCGTCCCACCCCACCGTCCGCTCGGCGCGAAGGCAACACGAACGGGCGCGGATGACATACAAGCCGGACATTGTGTGTCAAGCGTCGGCGCAGCGGTGCACACATAAACCATCGTCGGCTGCGGCATTGCGCCGACACCAGACAACAGTTACCGGGCACCGACACCGGCGCTCGCATCGCCCACTTGCGCTCGCGTCGCCGGATCGGCATTATCCGACGCTTGACCAGCTCCTTGCCGGATCGTCCGGCTATGCATGGCGGCTATGTCGTGCTGAGAGAAGCCGAGGGGAGACCTTTCTGTGCCGTATTATGAGTGCGTGTTTATCGCGCGGCAGGATGTTTCTGCGCCGCAGGTAGACGCTTTGACCGATCATTTCAGCAAAGTGATCGAAGAGAATGGCGGTTCCGTTGCCAAGCGCGAGTACTGGGGGCTGCGCAGCCTTTCGTACCGCATCCGCAAGAACCGCAAAGGCCATTACGTCCTGTTGGATATCGATGCGCCCTCCGCCGCGATTGAGGAGGTCGGCCGACAGATGGGAATCAACGAGGATATTATCCGTCACATGACGGTGCGCGTCGAGGAACTCAAGCCCGGACCGAGCCAGATCATGCTGAGCCGCGCGTCGCGTAGCGATGAGCGTGGCGATTCGGGGTGATCGTGGCGATCGTGGCGATCGTCCTCGCCGTGACGATCGCGGTGATCGGGATCGTGGCGATCGGGACGGTGACCGCCGTCCCCGGCGCTCATTCGCCGACGAGTCGCCACGCGGTGGTTCGGAAGACGCCCCGGTAGCGCCGGTGGAACGTGCTGACGAGGGAGATCGTTGAGATGAGCGCAGGGCGCCGTCCGTTTTTTCGCCGTCGCAAAAGTTGTCCGTTTTCTGGGCCGAACGCGCCGGAGATCGATTACAAGGACATCAAGTTGCTGCAGCGCTACATTTCCGAGCGCGGCAAGATCGTCCCCAGCCGGATCACCGCAGTTTCTGCGAAGAAACAGCGGGAACTGGCGCAGGCGATCAAGCGTGCCCGATTCCTGTCGCTGCTTCCTTACGTTATCAAGTGAGCCGCGCTTGCACGGATGTCTGGGAGCCAGGAATTGCCGTGGTTGTGGTGGCTCGTCCGTCGTTATCGGACGTCGGTCTCGCATGAGGCCGGTACGAGCAACAGGCAACGGACGGGCAAGCGCAATGAGGATGGGATGAGCAAGCAGGCGCTGATTGCTGCCGGCGGTGGGGCGGCCGGTGCGCTGCTGGCCGCGGCCGCATTCAGCGGCCTCCCGGGCGGCGTGTTTCTTGCCTATCTCGCTCCACTTCCCCTGCTGCTGGTCGGGCTGTCGCGCGGACTGAATGCGCTCGGTCTGGCCGCTGCCGCTGGGATCCTTGTCTGCGTCATCCTGGGCGGGGTCGCGAGTGCCGCCGTCTTTGCCGCGCTGAGTGCGCTGCCCTCTTGGCTGATTGTCCACTATGCGCTGAAACAACGCCTCGATGCCGCCACTGGTAAGGTGGAATGGCAGCCGCTCGGGCATATCGTCGCCGTGCTTGCCCTCGTTGTTGGCTTTACCATGGTCTCGCTCGGCCTGACCGCCGCCGGCGGTGAATCGATGGCGGCGACTGTGCGCGGTCAGCTGCAGGACTCCTTCACGGCTTCGCTGCCGCATATGGATCCAGAGATGCTGGTGACGCTCGTGGATCAGCTCGCACCGCTGTTCCTCGGCTTCTCCGCCGCGATCTGGCTGTTCCTGGTGGCAACGAATGGCATGCTGGCGGAGAATTCTCTTGCCGCACGTAACTGGGCAATTCGACCGCGGCCGAGCTGGTCGGCATTTGCCCTGCCCGACTGGTTCGCCTGGCCGTTGGTGATCACCGCGACCATCGCCCTTGTCCCGTCCGGCGATCTGCAATACCTCGCACGCAATCTCGTCCTGGTGTTTGCCGCCGCATATCTCTTTCAGGGCTTGGCGACGGTGCACACGATTTCGCAGGGCATGCAGGGGCAGCGGCTGCTTCTGGCAGCCTTGTATTTTGTTCTCTTTATCTTTTCCGTGATTGCGGCGCCGCTGCTGGCGGCCCTTGGCATGATCGACCAATGGGCGGGAGTGAGGCGTCGGATCGCCGGTCAGTCCCGCGGATGGGAGTAGGCAGACGATGACGTTATCCTTTTNGAGCGTGTGGAGCACCTGGGACAGATGGGCGACCTCGTCCACGTCCGTCCCGGCTATGCGCGCAACTTCCTCTTGCCGCAAGGCAAGGCTGTCCGAGCGACGGAAGAGAACCGCAAGCGGTTCGACGAACGGCGAGCGCAGCTGGAAGTAACCAACCTGCAGCGTCGTAGCGAGGCAGAGGCGGTCGCCGTCAAAATGAGCGGCCTCAACGTCACCCTTATTCGGCAGGCCGGCGAGTCGGGTCAGCTCTACGGGTCGGTGTCCGCCCGCGATCTAGCGGATGTGATCACCGAAGCCGGCTTTACCATCGGCCGGCAGCAGGTCCGGCTGAACGCACCGATCAAGACGCTCGGCGTGCACGCGGTAGGCGTCACGCTGCATCCCGAAGTGATCGTCACCGTCAGCGCCAACATCGCGCGCTCGCGCGAAGAGGCGGACCAGCAGGCCCGCACCGGCAGCGCCTTCAGCCGCCGCGATGAGGCGGAAGATGAACTGGAGGCGGAATTGATCGAGGCGGCCGGGGGCGAAGACACGGAAGCAGAAGAGGAAGGCCCAGAAGAAGCGGTATAATCGGACGGCCTAACCGCGCCGCTTGCCGTCGTGCCCCGCCGGACAGATGCACCTCTTGCGCGTACTCGTCGCCACCCTATGTCAACATTGAGGGGATGGTCATGTAGGCGTGAAGGGTGGCGGGGCACCTGACAGCCGTTGAATCGACGTCGCGCCCCGCCCGGCAAGGAGGAGAGCCGTGCTGGTTGGGCAGATGTTTCGTCGGCTTGTCCGCATCGGCAACCTGAGGGTGGTCGATGCCAATGGTTGTGTGCACGATTATGGCGACGGCAGCACGCCCCGCGTGACGCTGCGGCTGCACGATCGAGCCTTGCACTGGCAGTTGTATCTGCGTCCGTCNCTCGCCGCGGGCGAAGCGTTCATGGACGGACGGCTGACGGTCGAGGACGGTTCGATCTACGACTTCCTGGCACTCGTCGGCGCCAATCTGGAGCGTCTTGGCAGCGCTGCTGCCTCGGGTCCGCTTGATCGCATCGCCCCCTCNTTCCGCCAGTTGCAGCAGTTCAATCCGGTAACGAAGGCGCGGCGCAACGTCCGCCATCACTACGATCTGTCCGCCACGCTCTACAGCCTGTTTCTCGACGCCGACCGGCAGTATTCCTGTGCCTACTTCCGCTGCCAGGACGACGACCTCGATCGCGCCCAGCAGCAAAAGCTGATCCATATCGCCGCCAAGCTGCAGATCAAGCCAGGGGATCGTGTCCTCGACATCGGCTGCGGCTGGGGCGGCCTTTCGCTCTATCTAGCCGGCGCGCTGGACGCGAGCGTCACCGGACTCACCCTGTCAGCGGAGCAGTTGTACGTTGCCCGGGCACGCGCGGCGCGCGCCGGTCTCGCCGAACGCGTCCGCTTCCAACTCTGCGACTATCGTGACGTCGAGGGGACCTTTGATCGAATCGTCTCCGTGGGGATGTTCGAACACGTCGGTGTTGGCCACTACCGTCAGTTCTTCCGCATCCTGGTCGACCATCTGGCGGATAACGGCATCGCCCTCGTCCACACCATTGGGCGTGCCGACCGGCCGGGCGGAACGAATCCCTGGATCTGCAAACACATCTTTCCCGGCGGCTATACCCCTGCCCTCTCCGAACTGGTGCGGGTGGCGGANAGGCACCCCCTGTGGCTCACCGACCTCGAAGTCTGGCGGCTGCATTACGCCGAGACCTTGCGCCACTGGCGGCGGCGATTCCTCGCCAGCCGGCCGCAGATCCTGGCGCTATACGACGAACGATTCTGTCGGATGTGGGAATTCTACCTTGCTGCCTGCGAGGTCTCTTTCCGCCATCTGCGTCAGTGCGTGTTTCAGGCGCAGTTTGCCAAGCGCCAGGACGCTCTACCGCTGACCCGCGACTACATGGTCGACGCCGAACGCGCGCTCTCCGTCGCACCGCGCCTGGCGGAAGCAGCCGCCTGAGGCCAAGCGGGCAAAACTTATCCACAGCATCAACAAGGTTATCCCCGCTGTTCCACCGCAGCGGCAGATCCCGGCCGATCATCCCCGCTTTCCCCAGGGCCACCGCGTCTTCGCCCCCCTCTCTCTCCCGATCTGCCGCGTCCCTTGTGGCATACTCTGCCGCTTCGGCTGCCACGCAGCGCTGGTACGGACCTGCCATGACCGTCGCCTTTCCCGACACCCGCGGACCCTTGAGCGGACTCGCCGACTTCACCCCGCCCACCCGCAAGCTGCCGCATTCGATCGAAGCCGAGATGGCGTTGCTTGGCGCCATCATGGTCAACAATCAGGCCTACGAGCGCGTCTCTGAGTATCTCCGCCCCGAGCATTTCGCGCTAGCCGAGCACCGCCACATCTTCGAATCCTGTGCCAAGCTGATCGAACGCGGTCAGGTCGCCGATCCGGTGACGCTGAAAGCCTACCTCGATCAGACCGAGGCACTGGCCGGCGCCGGCGGCATTGCCTATCTGCTCCGCCTCGCCGACGCGGCGGTTACCGTTATCAATGCCGGCGAGTACGGAAAACTTATCCACGACCTGCAGTTGCGGCGCGAACTGATCAACATCGGCGAGAACGTGGTCAACAGCGCCTACGCCGGCGACATCGATGCGCCGGCGATGCAGCAAATCGAGAACGCCGAACAGAGCCTCTACGACCTCGCCACCCGCGGCTC
Source organism: Defluviicoccus vanus (assembly GCF_014672695.1). Lineage (GTDB taxonomy): Bacteria > Pseudomonadota > Alphaproteobacteria > Rhodospirillales > Defluviicoccaceae > Defluviicoccus > Defluviicoccus vanus. Next base: position 714,885 of record NZ_CP053923.1, read on the forward strand.
GCACGAGGGCGGCTTCGAATCCTTCGCCAACAGCCTCGCCAACGCCCTCGACATCGCCGAGGCGGCGCATCAGCGCAACGGGTTGCTGTCCGGGGTGCCCACCGGCTTTCGCGACATGGACGGCAAGCTGGGCGGCCTGCATCCCTCTGATCTGATCATCCTCGCCGGCCGGCCCTCCATGGGCAAGACAGCGCTCGCTACCAACATGGCCTTCAATGCAGCCCGCCAGTACCGCAAGGAGCGTGACGAGAACGGCAACGAAAAGGTGGTAGACGGGGCCGTAGTCGGCTTCTTTTCACTCGAAATGTCGCGCGAGCAATTGGCAACACGCATTCTGGCCGAGCAGACCGGCATCCCCTCGGACAAGATCCGCCGCGGCATGGTCCCGGCCGACAAGTTCAGCGACCTGGTGGTGGCGAGCGGCGAGCTACAACGGCTACCGATTTTCATCGACGATACCCCGGCACTCACCATCAGCGCCATGCGCACCCGAGCCCGTCGTCTCGCCCGCCAGCGCAACGTCGGCCTCGGTATGATCGTCATCGACTATCTGCAATTGATTGCGCCCTCCGCCGGCTCCCGCTACGACAACCGCGTTCAGGAGCTGTCGGAAATCACCCGTGGCCTGAAAGCGCTGGCGAAGGAGTTGAACGTCCCGGTGCTGGCGCTGTCGCAGCTGTCGCGCGCCGTCGAGCAGCGGGAGGACAAGCGGCCGCAGCTCTCGGACCTCCGCGANTCGGGCACCATCGAACAGGATGCGGACGTGGTGATGTTCATCTACCGCGAGCAGTACTATCTCGAACGGGCCGAGCCGTCGCAACGGCCGGACGAAGCTGACGACAAATTCGACAAGCGGCACCAGGACTGGCAGCGCCGCTGCGAAAAGGCACACAACTTGGCGGAGGTTGTCATCGCTAAGCAGCGCCACGGGCCGATCGGCAGCATCAAGCTGGTGTTCCAGGGCGAGTTGACCCGCTTCGGTGATCTGGACCCGCGGGATCTGGCCGACGTCCCCGAATGAGCACCACCGCCTCCATCGCCAGCGCGGTACTCACCATCGACCTCGATGCCATTGTCGCCAACTGGCGGTGGCTGCAGGCGATGGTATCGCCCGCGGAGTGTGCGGCAGTGGTCAAGGCCAACGCCTACGGTCTCGGCGTCGCCGCGGTCGCACCTGCATTGGCCGCCGCCGACTGCCGGACCTTCTTCGTCTCCAGCGTTGACGAAGGCATTCACCTCAGATGCATCCTTGGCCTGCCCCCGCCGGCGAAGCGGCATCGGTCAGCCAAGTCNGCCGCCATCTACCTGCTGAACGGCCTGATCAGCGGCTGTGAAGCAGATCTGACGGCTCACGAGCTGCAACCAGTGCTCAATTCGCTGGCCGAGATCGACGCCTGGACCGCGCATGCAAGACGATTGGACCGGCCGCTGCCGGCGGCAATCCAAGTGGATACCGGCATGTCACGCCTGGGTCTGCCGCCCGAGGAACTGGCGATCGTCGCCACCGACCGGCAGCGGCTGCAGGGTATCCAGCTAACCGCCATCGTCAGTCACCTTGCCTGTGCCGAGGCACCGTCGCATCACCTCAACGCGCTGCAGCTTAGCCGCTTCCGCGACGCGTTAACGCGGTTGCCGCCGGCCCGGCCGTCCCTCGCCAACTCATCGGGCATTTTGCTCGGCACCGACTACCACGGCCGCTTGGTCCGCCCCGGGATCGCCCTCTATGGCGGCGCTCCCCGCCCCGAGGAGGCGAACCCGATGCAGCCGGTGCTTCGCCTGGAGGGACGCGTGCTCCAGGTGCGTACGATTGACGCGGCAACGACCGTTGGTTACGGTGCCACCCACCAAAGTGCCAGAAGGGAACGCATCGCGACTGTTGCCGTTGGTTATGCTGACGGGTATCTCCGGTCGTTGAGCAGTCGCGGGACCGGCTATATCGGCGACAGGCCGGTACCTTTGGTCGGGCGAGTTTCGATGGACCTCATCACATTCGACGTCAGCGGGTTGCCGGAGGCCGACGTGCGACCAGGAACACCTATCGAGCTCATCGGTCCACACCACTCGGTGGACGCCGTCGCCAGTGACGCCGGCACCATTGCTTATGAAATTCTCACCTCGTTAGGCTCGCGTTACCGCCGGGTCTACACCCGGAGCGGTGCCTAATCGACGATGGGTGCTTTGCAGGCACTTGGCCGGTTCACTCTCGGCTTCATCGGTCGCACCGGCCGCTTGGTCCTGTTCGCTGGATCAGGCGTCGCCCATTGCGTCCGTCCACCCTTCTACTGGCGTAATATCGTCCGCCAGTTGATCGAGATCGGTTACTTCTCGCTGCCGGTGGTTGGGCTCACCGCCATCTTCACCGGCATGGTCCTGGCGCTACAAAGCTACACCGGCTTTGCCCGCTTCTCCGCCGAAGGCGCCGTTGCCAAGGTGGTGGCGATTTCGATCACCCGCGAGCTGGGGCCGGTGTTGGCAGGATTGATGGTCGCCGGCCGCATCGGTGCGGCGATGGCCGCCGAAATCGGCACGATGCGGGTCACCGAGCAGATCGACGCGCTGACCACGCTGTCAACCAATCCGAAAAAGTATCTAGTCGCGCCGCGGCTGATCGCCGGCATCATCGTGCTGCCACTGCTGGTACTGGTGGCCAACGTCATCGGCATCTTCGGCGGTTATCTTGTCTCGGTGTTCAAGCTCGGCTTCAACCCTGCCACCTACCTGCAGAGCACAGTCGCTGCGTTGACCACAGAGGACGTGGTTTCGGGACTGGTGAAGGCAGCCGTGTTCGGCTTCCTCATTACCCTGATGGGCTGTTACCACGGCTACCATTCAAAGGGCGGGGCACAGGGCGTCGGCCGCGCCACCACCAACGCAGTGGTTTCGGCGTCGATCCTCATCCTCTGCTTCGACTATATCCTGACTGAGCTGTTCTTCGCCAAATGACCGAGGTCTTCGCATGACCCAGGCCGCCCCGCCGAAAATCCGTATCCGCGGCCTGAAGAAATCCTTCGGGACCAAGACGGTGCTGGCCGGCGTCGATCTAGACATTTACCCCGGCGAGTCGGTGGTGGTCATCGGCGGCTCCGGCACCGGCAAGTCAGTCCTGCTCAAATGCATCCTCGGCCTGCTTGAGGCAGATGGCGGCAGCATCGAGATCGACGGCGAGGAAGTGGTCGGGCTGCGCGGCCGGCGCCGCGAAGAGATCAACAGAAGCTGCGGCATGCTGTTCCAGGGGTCGGCGCTGTTCGACAGCCTCCCGGTGCTGGAAAACGTGGCCTTCGGGCTGCTGGCTCGCAAGGAGATCGACCGCAAGGAGGCAGATGCGACCGCGTTGCGGACGCTGGCGCAGGTGGGCCTTGATGCCTCGGTAGCCGGGCATTTCCCCAGCCAGTTATCCGGCGGCATGCAAAAGCGCGTCGCCCTCGCCCGGGCACTCGCCACCAGCCCCAACATCATCTTCTTCGATGAGCCGACCACCGGCCTGGACCCAATCATGGCCGATATCATCAACAACCTGATCGTCAAAACCACGCGCGACCTGGGGGCGACGGCGTTGTCGATCACCCACGACATGGCGAGCGCGCGCAAGATTGCCCATCGCATCGCCATGCTTTATCAGGGGCGCATCATTTGGGCTGGCGCCGTTGCCGAGATCGACGACGTGGACGATGCCCGGGTGAATCAGTTCATCCACGGACGTGCCGAAGGACCGATCCAGATGACGGTCGAGGTTTGACCGGGCTGGCGGAACGACATCGAGGCCGGTGAACGTTGCCATGGCGCGACCAACGAGTGTCTTCGTCTGCCAAGAGTGTGGCGCCGTCTACCCGAAGTGGAGTGGACGCTGCGACGCCTGCCTGGCCTGGAACACGCTGATCGAAGAGGCGGCGGCGGCCGATGGCCATCCGGGACGGGAGCGTGGCCACGCCCGGCGTCTGGCCTTTGTCCCCCTCGACGGCGAGGGCGGGCCGCTGGCGCGCCGGGGCACCGGCCTCGATGAACTCGATCGGGTCACCGGCGGTGGCCTTGTCCCCGGCTCGGCGATCCTGATCGGCGGCGACCCTGGCATCGGCAAATCGACGCTGCTGCTACAGGTGGCGGCGCGCTTGTCCGGATCCATGACGGCGGTCTACATCTCGGGCGAAGAGGCAATCGGCCAGCTGCGTTTGCGAGCGACACGCTTGGGCGTACGAACCGCACCGGTACAATTGGCGGCGGCGACGGCGGTCAACGAGATAGCCGCCAGCCTCGATGTGGCCAAGGCCGCGGATGTGGTTGTCATCGATTCCATCCAGACCATGTTCATCGATGGTCTGGAGTCGGCGCCGGGTACCGTCGCCCAGGTGCGCGCCTCGGCGCAGGCGCTGATCCGCATTGCCAAACGCCGAGGGTTTGTGCTGCTACTGGTGGGTCACGTGACGAAGGAAGGAACGATTGCCGGGCCACGGGTGCTGGAGCATATGGTGGACGCTGTTCTCTATTTTGAAGGTGAACGCGGTCATCAGTTCCGCATCCTGCGCGCGGTAAAGAACCGGTTCGGGCCTACCGACGAGATCGGCGTTTTCGAGATGACCGATGCCGGGTTGCAGGAGGTGCGCAACCCCTCGGCACTGTTTCTCGCCGAACGGGAGAGTCAGGTCCCGGGGAGTGCCGTCTTCGCCGGTATCGAGGGCACGCGGCCAGTGCTGGTGGAAATCCAGGCACTGATCGCCCCCTCACCGCTGGGAACACCCCGGCGGACGGTCGTCGGCTGGGACAGCGGCCGCCTCGCCATGCTGCTCGCGGTGCTGGAGGCGCGCTGTGGCATGAGTTTCGGCGCCGCCGATGTCTTCCTCAACGTCGCCGGCGGCTTTCGCGTTGCCGAACCGGCTGCCGATCTTGCCGTCGCTGCGGCAATCGTCTCTGCTGCCAGCGGCAACGCCCTGCCGCCCGATACGGTCGTCTTTGGTGAGGTGGGTCTCGCCGGCGAGGTGCGGGCCGTTGCCCGTGCCGATGCCCGGCTAAAGGAAGCGGCAAAACTGGGGTTCACCCAGGCCATTCTGCCATCCCGGCGCGCGCCGGCTGACGGCACGCTAGACATGAGATTGCATCGGGTCGGCCTGCTGAGCGAATTGCTCACAACGCTCAAACCGCCGGCGCCCGAGGCTGTGCCCGCAAGGAAAGTTAGCCATGGGTAGCTTACCCTTTACCGTCCTCGATCTGGCCATCCTGGCAACCATCCTCATATCGGCGATCCTCGCCTTTGGTCGCGGCTTCGTCCACGAAACGCTGTCCATCGCCGCCTGGGTGGGTGCAGCGTTTGCCGTCATCTTCGGCTTGCCGCTGGCGCGCCCCTACGCGCGTGACTTCATTCAGCCGCCCTTGCTGGCGGATGTGGCGGCCGGCGCCGGCATCTTCATCCTGGCGATGATCGCGCTCTCCATCGTCACCCGCGCCATTTCGTCCCGAGTGCACGGGTCGAGTCTGAACGCCATCGATCGATCGCTCGGCTTCGTCTTTGGCCTGCTACGCGGTGCGGTGCTCATCTGCCTCGCCTATATCCCGGTGCAGTGGCTGTTGACGCCGCAGGAGCAACCCGCGTGGCTGCACGACGCCCGCCTGCTCCCTCTGGTAGAAAAGGGATCCTCGTGGCTCACCGGACTCGTCGATCGCCAGGGTGGGAGTGCATCCGCCGCCGATGCGGCACGCGAGCAGAATCGAAAGATGCTTGAAACCGAACGCATTGTTCGTGACATGATGAGCCCTGACCCGAAGGCCCCGGCGGGCAATCCCGACCAAAGCCCAAAGGGGTACGACGAGCGTGAACGCCGAGAGATCGAACGTCTGCTCGAGGGCAATCGTTAGGGAGTTGCAGACGATGGAAAGCGGTCAACCGTCACGCCTTCGGACGGCGGTACAGGCGGCAGCCCCCTCGACGATCATTTCCACGACGAATGTGGCGTTTTTGGTATCTTTGGCCACCCCGACGCCGCGGCAACCACGGCGCTTGGTCTGCACGCTCTGCAGCATCGCGGCCAGGAAGCATGCGGCATCGTCAGCTACGACGGCGAGCATTTCCACGCCCACAAGGCACTCGGACTGGTAGGCGACAACTTCGGCACCGGCGACATCATCGAACGGCTGACCGGCAGCGTCGCCGTCGGCCACGTCCGCTATGCCACCACCGGCGAAACAATCTTACGCAACGTCCAACCGCTCTTCGCCGATTTCGAATTCGGCGGCATGACCATCGCCCACAACGGCAACCTGACCAATGCGCTGGCCGTCCGCCGCGATCTGGTGCGGCGCGGAGCCATCTTCCATTCGACCACCGACACCGAGACGATCATTCACTTGGTCGCCACCAGCCACTACTCCACGGTCATTGACCGGCTGATCGATGCCCTGAAACAGCTGGAAGGAACCTACTCGCTGGTGGCGATCACCCGGCGCAAGCTGATCGGCATGCGCGACCCGCACGGTGTCCGCCCTCTGGTGCTCGGCCGGCTCGATGGCGCCTACATTCTCTCCTCGGAAACCTGCGCGCTCGATATTATCGGCGCCGAGTTCATCCGCGACGTGGAGCCGGGCGAACTGATCATCATCGACGAGCAAGGCTTGCGATCAATCAAGCCCTTCGTCAAGGTGCCGAAGCGGTTCTGCATCTTCGAGTACATCTACTTCGCTCGGCCCGACTCGACGATCGAAGGCCGCAACGTCTACGACGTCCGGCGGCGGATCGGCGTCGAGCTGGCACGGGAAAGTCCAGTGGAAGCTGATCTGGTGGTGCCGGTTCCCGATTCGGGCGTGCCGGCGGCCATCGGCTTCGCCGACCAGTCGGGCATTCCCTTTGAGCTCGGGATCATCCGCAATCACTACATCGGTCGGACCTTCATCGAGCCGACGCAGCACATTCGTCTGCTTGGTGTCCGCTTGAAGCACAACGCCAACGCCGCCCGCTTGAAGGGCAAGCGCGTCGTGCTGGTAGACGATTCCATCGTCCGCGGCACGACTTCGGTCAAGATTGTGCAGATGGTGCGCAACGCCGGCGCCAAGGAAGTCCACCTGCGTATCTCCAGTCCACCGACGACGCATTCGTGTTTCTACGGCATCGACACGCCGGAGCGGGCGGAACTGCTCGCCGCAACCAAGAACCTGCAGGAAATGGTCCGCTATATCGGCGTCGACTCGCTCTCCTACATCTCCATCGACGGTCTCTATCGGGCTTTNGGGGAGACGGGGCGCGACCGCCAGCGGCCACAGAATTGCGATGCCTGCTTTACCGGCGACTATCCGATCCGCCTCGTCGATCAGCAGCAGATCGATCAGGCCAACAATCAACTGTCACTGCTTGAAGAATGACCGACATCATCACTCCTCCCTCCCCGCCGTTTCCTGGTCGGCTTGCTGGTCGGCTCGCCTTGATCACCGGCGCCAGCCGCGGGATCGGTCGCGCCGTAGCGTTACGCTTTGCTGCGGAAGGTGCAGAGCTGGTGCTAGTGGCGCGAACGCAAGCTGCACTCGAGGAACTGGACGATGAGCTGCGGCAACTCGGCAGCCGTGCGACACTGGTGCCGGGCGACCTCACAGACGCCGACCTGATCGAACGGATATCCATCGCCGTCTTCGAGCGCTGGCAACGGCTTGATGTCCTAGTGGGCAACGCAGCTCAACTGGGCGTTCTTTCTCCCCTCGGTCACGTCCCGGCGGACACTTGGCAAGCGGTGTTCGCGGTCAACGTCACGGCAAACTGGCGTCTGCTGCGGTCCCTTGATCCGCTGCTGCGGGCTTCTCCGGCCGGACGCGCTCTGTTCGTGACCGACATCGTCAGTGCCGGCCGCGCCTACTGGAGCCCCTACGCCGCCAGCAAGGCCGCGCTGGAGTCGATGGTTCGTGGTTACGCCGAGGAGGTAGAGCGGATCACACCGGTACGTACCAATCTCCTCCGTCCGGGACCAACGCGAACCGCGCTGCGGTCACTGGCGTTTCCCGGGGAAAATCCACTCCTTCTGCGTGCGCCGGACTCCATCACGGAAGCCTTCGTTGCCCTCGCCGAGGCTGGCGATCAACCGTCCGGGCAGATCATTGACATCTAGACCAGCCTGCCGGACCCGCCGGCACCGATAACCGTCGCGCCTTAAAACTCCTCGATTGTCGCTGGATCGAGACGATCGGTGGGGGCCTGTTCAACCAGTTCGGCAACGCGCTCGTAGAGCTTGCCGAAGGTATCGAGCCGTTGCTGGACCTCCACATCCGGCAGATTAATCGTCCGGAAGATAATCGCTGCCTCGCGAAGAAGGCGCGCCGCCAGTTCGGCGTGTGTTGTCATCGTTGTCTCTTCCCTTCTGCAACCTTCACTCGACGGTGCCCATCCTGCGGCCCCGGTCTCAGTCCTCGCCGTGGCCGGCGCCGGTCCCGAAGATGACGGGTTCGGCAGCGAAACGCATGGCATCGCGCCCGCACAATCCCGGAATGCCGGGTCGCTGTCGAGCAGAACCTCACCGCCGGCGGCCGGCCAATGCTGCGGAAAACCAAGGTGAGGGCATTTCGTGTCCTCCGGTTGCAGTGCTGGCCGGCGCAGTTCACCTTTACCCACCGGCGCACACTCGGCTACCCTGCCGGCCATCCGCTGCTCCGCCTCATGCCGGCACGCTGGTCCAACACCCGCTTGAGAGTTTATCCGTCATCCGCTTGGAGTTCATAAGAGCGTGACCTGGGAAACGCTACAGATCGTCATCGTGCTGGCACTCACCGTCGTTGTCTTCGGCGGCATGGTGAAGGAGCTGATCGCCCCTGATATTCTCGCCATGTGCGCGGTGGCGTTCCTGCTTGCGCTAGGCATCCTGAAATCCAAGGAAGTACTCAGCGTCTTTTCGAATAGCGCGCCGATCACCGTCGGCTGCCTGTTCGTTCTGTCGGCCGCCCTGGAGCGGACAGGCGTCATCGATTCCCTGGCGCAGGTGATCGCTCGGGTCAAATGGCGCTCGCCGATGCACGCACTCGGCGTGGTTATGTTGATCGCGATGGTGCTGTCGGCGTTTGTCAACAACACGCCGATCGTGGTCATCCTCACCCCCGTGGTCATCAGCCTTGCCCATTCGGTCGGCCAGACACCCTCGAAAATGCTGATCCCGCTGTCCTTTGCGACCATCCTCGGCGGAACCTGCACCCTGATCGGCACTTCGACCAACATTCTTGTCGACGGCGTCGTGCAAAACCTCCACTTGCCGGCCTTCGGCTTGTTCGAAATCACCCCGTTCGGCCTCGTCTACGCGGTGATCGGCATCGCCTACCTCTATCTGTTCGGTCAGCATCTCCTACCCGACCGAACCACGCTTTCGGACACCCTGATCGATCTCTCCCACCGCAAGTTTCTGACCGAAGTCCTGGTCCCGCATGACTCGCCGTTGATCGGCAAGACGCTGGCTGAGGCGGGGATTTCACGCAAACGCGGCCATCACGTGGTTGACGTAATTCGTGATGACGCCTCTATCGACCCGGAACACGGTGAGCCGAAACTGCGCGCCGGCGACCGGCTGGTGCTGCGGACCAGCGTCGCCGAATTCGTCGGCCTGCGAAATGGCGGCGACGTCAAGTTCGAAGCCAGTGCGCATGAGCTTGAGCCGATCGCCACCCGCGACGTGCGGATGATGGAGGGCATCGTCGGTCCACGTTCCAGCCTCGTCAACCAGCGGGTCGGTGACCTCAACCTGCGGCGACTCTACGACACCTATATTCTCGCCATCCATCGGCAGAATGAGAACCTGCACACCAAACTCGATCAGGTGCGCTTGCAGTTCGGCGACACGCTACTGCTGGAGGGCCCGGGCGCCGGGCTGAAACGGCTCTTCGACCGCCAGGAACTGATCAACCTGACCGAAGTGACGGCGCTGCCATTTCGCCGCAGCAAGGCGTGGATCGCTATTGTCGCCACCGTCGCGGTGATCGTTTTGTCGGCGTTCGAAGCACTGCCGATCACCTCGACGGCGCTGATTGCCGCCGCCCTCGTCGTTGCCCTCGGTTGCCTCAATGCGGAGGAAGCCTACAAGGCGATCCACTGGCCGATTCTGATGCTGATCTTCGGCATGCTGGCGCTGGGCGTGGCGATGGAAAAAACGGGTGCGGCAGAGATGGTGGTGCACGCCCTCGTTTCGTCCGTCGGTGTACTCGGACCTTGGGTGGTGCTGTCGCTGATCTACCTCATCACCTCGATCCTGACCGAGTTCATCAGCAACAACGCCGCCGCGATTCTGCTGACGCCGATCGGTATCGGTATTGCGCAGCAGATGGGGGTGGATCCGCGGCCCTTTGCCGTCGCGGTGATGTTCGCCGCCTCGGCCAGCTTCGCGACGCCGATCGGCTATCAGACCAACACCTTCGTCTACGGCGCCGGCGGCTACAAATTCACCGACTTCACCAGAGTCGGCCTGCCGCTGAACATTACCCTCTGGATCGTCGCCAGCTTCGTCATTCCCATCTTCTGGCCGCTGACGCTACCGGCTCATTGAGCGAATCAGGCGGTGCTGGCGGCAGCTTGAGGCCGTCGTGGCTGGCGGCGGCTCAGACGGGGACAACGGCGATCGTCAGCGAGCTCTGCGCCGCGGGTGGCGGCGGTGCTTCGCCTTCCTTCTCGCCGGTGCGATACATCCAGTAGAGGAAGCTGACGACGACGATGGAGGCGACCACCAGCTTCCACGGACGCGGCAGCGGCAAAGTTGGCGGCGGGGAGTGCGGTTGTGGGTTCATGCGCGATCCTGGCGGTGTCTGGCGGCGGCCGCGGACGGTGCGTCGCCGCTGGCAAGCCACTGCGAAATCTAGCAGCGCCGGCCATCTGGCACCACCCTCCACGCCACCCACCGGCTGCCGGGCCTATCCGCGCGAGATTGCTGTCGGATGACCGCGGCCGTATGGTGGGCTAAGCGCTGACCGGTTAGGCTGCCCCGTTAGCGGTGGTACTGGCTGCTCAGGGGAAGCATGGTCAAACACTGGCTGGAGATCCGTGCTTTCGCTATTCATTGGCGACGCTAACGAGTCGAGGGGGAGTTCAGCAACGATGGGGGAAAAAGAACGACCGCAAGACGCGTCACGCGTCTGCCCAGCCCCGGCGCAGGGCCTGTCGGTGCCGAGGCTCTAGGCGTGCCACGGCAGCTGACCCAATACCGCATTTTCATCGCCTCGCCAGGCGGTCTGCAGGCGGAGCGCGAGGGCTTTCGCGGCAAGCTGGAAAAATTCACCCGGCTCCACGCCGAACCGCGCGGCGTCACCTTCCATCCGGTCGGCTGGGAGGACACCCTGGGCGGCGCCGGCCGGCCGCAGGAGTTGATCAACGAAGACCTGCGCCAATGCGACTTCGCGGTGTTCGTGCTGCATGACCGTTGGGGAACGCCAACCGGCAGCGGTCATACCTCAGGCACCGAGGAAGAATGGTCGCTCGCCGAACAGCTCTATCAAGAGACCAAGCTTCGCAACATCGCGCTGTTCTTCAAGGCGGTCGAGCCGCGGCAACTGCACGATCCTGGCGCTCAACTGTCGAAGGTTCTCGACTTCAAAAGGCAGATCGAGGACGGCAAACGCTATCTGTTCAAAAACTATGATTCTCTCGAGGATTTCCTCGACGTGCTCGAAGGGCATCTCGCGCAGTGGCTGATGAAGCACGAAAATCAGCTCAATGAACCGGCGATCGCCAGCCTGACCGCGGCAGCGACCGCCCCTGTGGAGCGGGCAGCGACAGAAGCCCCGTCGGCTCCCAGGTTTGAGTATTGGATCGGTGAATGGGAGCGCCTGATCGACAGTGCCGCGGATGCATCGGACGCCCTGTTCTGCGCCCGAAAGGCCGTGGGGGCCGCGACGTCGGACCTGCAATGGGCCAGAGCTTCCTACGCGGTCGGCGTGGGGAATTTTCACTCGAATAATCTTGAGGTGGCAATTGCCACCTTCGATGAAATCACCACTCGCTTCGCCATCGCCGCGGACAGCGAACAACAGGCCGCTTTCGCCAAGGCCCTCTCTGCCAAAGCGATCACCCTCGGCGCGCTCGGCCGCAGCGAGGCGGAGATCGCCGTCTACGACCAGCTGATCGCCCGCTTCGCCGACGCGGCAGAGACGCCGCTGCGCGAGCAGGTGGCGAAGGCGCTCTACAACAAGGGCGTCACCCTCGGCGCGCTCGGCCGCAGCGAGGACGCGATCGCCGTCTACGACCAGCTGATCGCTCGCTTCGCCGACGCGGCAGAGACGCCGCTGCGCGAGCCGGTGGCGAAGGCGCTTTTCAACAAGGGCGTCAGGCTCGGCGCGCTCGGCCGCAGCGAGGCGGAGATCGCCGTCTACGACCAGCTGATCGCCCGCTTCGCCGACGCGGCGGAGACGCCGCTGCGCGAGAAGGTGGCGATGGCATTTAACGCCTGGGGAAGTGTGTATCTGTCGCAGGCGGGGCGAAGCACCGACGAGGAACGGGGGCGGCTCCTGCAAGCAGCGGAGGGCAAACTTCTCGACGCCGAAAATCGCAAGCCCGGGGCGGGTGCCTATAATCTGGCCTGTGTCGCAGCGCTGCGCGGTGACGCCGACGGGTGTCGATCCTGGCTCGAGCAGGCAAGGGACCATGGGACTGTGGGAAGCCGCCACCACATGCTGGCCGACCCCGATCTGGTATCGGTGCGCAAGCAGGCGTGGTTCACCGCATTCATCGCCGCGCTGGACGGGTCGAGCAACGGCGAGGCTGGCCGGTGACGGGCGACGACCTGCAACACCAATCAGCCGATGCCGCAGCCGGCCCTGACGCGGTCAAGGCGGTCATCAAGAGCGAAGCGCTACGGCTCGGCTTCGATGACGTGGGCGTAACCACCGCCGCCGCCAACCCCGATGATGCAGACCACCTGACAGCCTATCTTGCGGACGGCCGCCACGGCGATATGGGCTGGATGGCGACCACTGCCGAGCGCCGCGCCGCGCCGCAGGTGCTGTGGGCCGATAGCTGCAGCATCATCTGCTGTGCAATGAACTATGGCCCCGCCGACGATCCGCGGGCGGTGCTGGCGCAGCCGGATCGTGGCGCCATCAGCGTCTATGCCCAGGGCCGCGATTATCACGAGGTGATGAAGAAACGGCTGAAGGCGCTCGGCCGTTTCATCGTCGGTCACTTCGGTGGCGAGGTGAAGGTGTTCGTCGATACCGCGCCGGTGATGGAGAAGCCGCTGGCGCAGCGGGCCGGCCTCGGCTGGATCGGCAAGCACACCAACCTGGTGTCTCGGCGGTTCGGCAGCTGGCTTTTCCTGGGAGAGGTATTCACCACCCTGGATTTACCGCCGGATACGCCCGCAACCGATCACTGCGGCTCCTGCGACCGCTGCCGTCAGGCATGTCCAACGGCTGCCTTGCCCGAACCCTATCGGATCGAGCCGCGCCGTTGCGTGTCCTATTTGAGCATCGAGAGCAAGGGCGATCTGCCCGAAGATCTGGCGGCACGCATGGGCAATCGCGTCTACGGCTGTGACGACTGCCTCGCCGTCTGTCCGTGGAATTCGTTTGCGACCCCTTCACCGCATCCGGAGTTCGCACCACGGCCGGAAGCCATTGCGCCGCCACTTACCGATTTGCTGGCACTGGACGATGCCGCGTTCCGCGCCCGCTTTGCCGGCAGCGCCATCAAGCGCCTCGGCCGCGACCGGCTGCACCGCAACGCCGAAGCCGCCGCCAAACACTGTGGGGATGCGGCACCTGCCGACGCGACACGCGATCGCGCCGGTCCGTAACGCCAGCCTGCCCAAAGTTGCAGGCTGGCCCAAGGGATCGAGGGGCGCGCGCACCCACCGGCCGGCAATGTGGATTGCCCGCCGGAGCGTTGCCTACGCCCTCGCGCCCTGGGGACACGCCCCATCAGCGAATGTCCGTAAATGTCCTACTTTGCGGCGAGAACCCGCGCCAATTGGCTCAGCGCCTCACGGTGGCGCTCATTGGGGATCTGGGTAAAGTTGCGTGCCAGCTCCAGGCACATCCGCTGCCGTACCGTCAGATCCTCTTCAGTCGAATTGCCGTCGAGGCCATCGAAGAAGTAGCTGACGGGTACGCGTAGAACGCGAGCAATCTCGAACAAGCGGCCGGCAGATATGCGGTTGATTCCGCGTTCGTATTTGTGTGCCTGCTGATAGGTCACGCCAATCAGGTTGGCCATTTGCTGCTGGCTGAGCCCCAGCATGACACGCCGCTCCCTAATGCGGCTTCCCACATAGCTGTCAACGTCAACCTCCTGGTTGACTGTCTGATTTAGGTCTTCGTCGAACGGCACCATGGATCGCATCTCCAAGGACTAGCGTTGTTACGTCCCTTAGGGTTAACCCCCTACATTGGAACCCGCCCCCATGGCCTCGCATTCTCAGCAAACGCTGCTTTGCCCCGCCTGTAGTGTCCAACCCGCTGCGCGGATCATTTTGCCCGATAAGGGAAATCCGGCGATGCCCAGTTCGCCTAACCGCTTGTCGTTGGCCTTGAGTTAGCAATTCAGCATGCAGATAACAAGCGCTTACAACGCGGCTTTGCAGACCGTTAGCGTTGTAGCAGTGGCAAAGACTCAATCGCAGCACCGAAAGTTACAAAGTTATGGTGAAAGAAATCGTCAACTGAAGATTAAACAGCCGCATTTGCGGGCGGTAGCGAGAGTCACGCGGCCACATACGGGGAATACCAACTGTATCTCTGTGATATTTGCCGGCACCGCCGATGCGTTGCCAAAATGCTGCGATGGCGAAGAATCGTTTTCCGGCCCACAGGGTGGCGCGTGGCTACTTACCGCGATCTGCCTTCAGCGTATTCAGCTGCTCCTGAATGCTGTCGAGCTGATGCCGCAGCTCGTCGATGCGGGTGTCGGTCGTCCCCGGAACGCTGTCATTCGGTGCAACAGACGTCCTGTCCTTGCGCTCGCCGTCGCCTGCTTCTGGCGGGTAGAACGGCGTGAACATACGCATCGCCTGCTCGAACAGCGCCAATTGCTGTTTACCCATTTCCTCGAAGGTGGCGAAAGGCATCAGCGGGTCGAAGGTGCCGCGCATGTAACTGCGCATATTCTCCTGATTGTGGGCGAAAGCTTGCATCACCTGCTCGAGATAGCGTGGCACAACCACCTGCAGACTATCGCCATAGAAGCTGATCAAATGCCGTAAGAAGCTGACGGGCAGCATGCTGTGCCCCTTAGCTTCCTCTTCGACAATGATATGCGTCAGGACCGAGCGGGTAATGTCCTCGCCGGTCTTTGCATCATATACCGCGAAGTCCGCACCGGCCTTAACCAACTGCGAAAGATAATCAAGCGTTACATNAGCAAAACTCGTCGCGGTATTGTACAAGCGACGGTTGGCATATTTCTTGATCGTGATCTGACTGCGGTCCGCTGCCTCGACCGTGTCCATGCGCGCCTGATCGTTCATCCCTGAGAAATCCGTCTCCGCCACTGGCGGGTAGTAGCGCAGATGAGTATCGGCAAAAACGTTGTGCAATGCAATATCTGCTGCAGCCGCTGGGGCACTCTGCTGCGAACAAATGCTCGCCACCCGTCAGTCGTTCCCGCAGACGATCGCGATGACGCGCGTGCGAAGTGATATTGCTTTCCGGGCGAAAGCGGCTATTGCTATTCAGTAGCGCCACGTTGGGGGCAGGCAGGGGTCAGGCCTCTGCCACCGCAGCACCGACGGGATTACTGCGGGCACTCAGGCTTGACCAAGGTGTTCCGTGGCGTTCCGCCCCCGTTTTGCGGCCACACACCGGCCTCCTCCCTCCATCCTGCGCTTGCGGCGCGCCAAAAACGATAGGGGATAAAAATGATGGAAATTCGGACGGTCGGTATCATCGGCACGGGTACGATGGGGCTCGGCATCGCTCAAGTGTGTGCGCAATCAGGATTCAACGTCATTGCGGTCAAGGCGACGCCCGGTTCCTGGGAAAAGGCGAAGGCATCGCTGGAAGGTGGCCTCAACAAGTCGGTCGAGCGCGGCAAGATGGCAGCGGCGGATCGTGACGCGCTGGTAGGGCGAATCACCTTCACCACCGACGAGCGCGCCGTCGCCGACTGCGACCTGATCATCGAGTCGATCATCGAGGACCTGCAGACGAAGAAGGACCTCTTCCGTCGCCTCGAGGCAATCTGCCGCCCGGATACCTTGCTCTGCACCAACACTTCGACCCTCTCGGTCACGGCGATGATGGCGGTTTGCAAGCATCGCAGCCGGGTGGCCGGCCTTCACTTCTTCAATCCCGCGCCGGTGATGAAGTTGGTGGAAGTCATCCACGCCTTCGAGACGTCCGAAGAGGTGATTGAGACACTCGATCAGTTCTGCAAGACGATCAGCAAGGGCCCGGTGATCGTCCAGGATACCACCGGTTTTATCGTCAACCGCCTGCTGACACCGTACATGCTGAACGCGATCCGGATGTTGGAGCGCGGCACCGGAACGATCGAAAGCATCGATCAGGCAATGAAGACGGGCGCAGCCCATCCCATGGGGCCGTTCGAACTCGCCGACTACATCGGCCTCGATGTGGTCGAAGCGATGGCGCACAACATCTTCGAAGACGTCCGCCACGAACACCACGCCCCGCCGCATACGCTCACCCGTCTCGTCCAGCTGGGTTACCTCGGACGCAAGACCGGCAAAGGTTTCTATGACTATGCGCAGAAGCCACCGGTGCAAAATCCGCAACTGTTGCGGCCGGTGACTTGAGCCACGGCCGAGGTCACGAACCGACCGAGGCCCCCTGTCGCGTAGCCGACCGGACACAGGTAGCCGTGCCCGGTCGCGCTACCACTCAGACACCTTTCCCGGCGCAGCCGCCCGCGGACGGCGGCGGCGCCGGGGCTTCGGCAAACCACCCTCCTTCGCCTCCTCCTTCCGTGCGCGCCACCCTCATTGGCATGATTGCCGCCGGCCTGTGGGCGACGATTCCACTGCTGGCTACCTTCACTGCAACGATTCCGCCGCTGCAACTGATGGCTTTTGCCTTCGGGATCGCCTTCACCGCCACCGTCGGGCGCTGGACCCTGCAACGACGCCCTATCCGCAGATGCTTCAGTTATCCCCCGCGCGCCTGGGCGATCGGCCTCGGCGGCATTTTCGGCTGGCACTTCTGTTACTTCCTGGCGGTACGCCACGCCCCGGTCGCCGAAGCGAGCCTGATCAACCATACATGGCCCTTGCTGATCGTGGTGTTTTCGGCGCTGCTGCCGGGTGAACGATTGCGCTGGTGGCACATCGCCGGGGCCACGGCGGGATTGGCCGGCACCGTGCTGTTGGTCACTGACAGCACCAGCCTGTCGCTTAAGATGCAATACGCTTATGGCTACGCGCTGGCATCGGCATGTGCGCTGATCTGGGCGACCTATACCCTCCTCAACCGCCGCTTCGCGCGTGCAGTATCGACGGAGGCGGTAGGAGCCTATTGCGGCGCTGCAGCGGCACTGGCCCTGCTCGGCCATCTGGCGCTGGAGCTTAGCGTGTGGCCGCGCGGATGGGCTTGGCTGGCGATCCTCGCTCTCGGCGTGGGGCCGCTTGGCCTCGCATTTTTTGCTTGGGATTATGGAACCAAACACGGTGATATTCGTGTGCTCGGCGCCGCCTCATACCTCACCCCGCTCTTGGCCGCTGGCCTGCTCGTTCTTGCCGGCCGTACCGAGGCCAATTGGTCGTTGGTGATGGCCTGTCTGTTGATTACCGGCGGCGCCGTGATCGCCGCCGCGGATCTGCTGATCGCCGCACGAGGAGGCCCGCGAACGCGTCAGGTGCAGCCTGATTGACACGCGTCAGCAAAAAACGGTGTCCAATCGGGGCGACAGCGGAAGTTTGTTGCGGTGCAATATCTGGACTTGATGACGAAAACCCATTATTAGCTTCGGCCTAGCGGGCCTTTTGGAATAACCAGGAGTTGGCGATCTTCTCATGGACCACCTAGATGTCCTAGAAAGTAAATCAATTTACATCATTCGTGAAGCCTTTAATCGAATCGACAAGCTGGCAATGCTGTGGTCGATTGGTAAAGACTCAAACGTAATGTTGTGGTGTGCACGGAAAGCGTTCTTTGGTCATATTCCATTTCCGCTTCTCAACATTGATACCGAGAAGAAGTTTGCGGAAGTTTACGAGTTTCGCGATCGCATAACTAAGGAATGGAATCTGGACGTGCGCATCGGCGGCTGCCCGCCGGTGGAAGAAATGGATCAGTCCCTGCCGCCGGCAGCGCGCTCTGCGGCGCGAAAGACTGCCGGCCTGAAAAGGCTGATCGCTGAAGGTAGTTATACTGGACTGATTGCTGGCATCCGGCGCGATGAAGAAGGAACGCGGGCGAAAGAGCGGGTATTCAGCCCCCGTTCGGAAACCAATACGTGGAACTTCCGTGATCAGCCACCCGAGTTCTGGGATCAGTTCAACACCGAGTTTGCGCCAGGTACGCACGTGCGCGTTCACCCGCTGTTGCACTGGACCGAGATGGATATCTGGCTCTATACGCGACGCGAAAACATTCCGTTAGTACCACTGTACTTTGCCAAGGACGGCAAGCGGTATCGCTCACTTGGCGATCAGGACATTACCTTCCCGGTGGATAGCAACGCCGACACCATCGATGCCATCATCGAAGAGCTGAAATATTCCAAGGTGGCCGAACGCGCCGGCCGCGCCATGGATCACGAGGCGGAAGATTCCTTCGAGCGTCTCCGTGCGGATGGGTACCTGTAAGATGACAAAATCGCTCGACAGCAGCACTTCTCGCATCAGCGAAGAGCAGATTCAGACCACTCTGCCTTTGAAGATCGTCATCGTCGGCCACGTCGATCACGGCAAGTCCACCCTCGTCGGTCGTCTGTTCCATGATACCGGCTCGATTCCCGACGGGAAGGTGGAATCCATTCGCGCCATGTGCGACCGCCGTGGCATGCCCTTCGAGTGGGCCTTCATCCTCGACGCGTTGCAGGCTGAGCGTGATCAGGGCATCACCATCGACATCTCGCAGATCTTCTTCCGTACCCAGCATCGCCACTACGTGCTGATCGATGCGCCGGGCCATCGCGAGTTCGTCAAAAACATGATCACCGGCGCCGCGCAGGCCGATGCCGCGGTACTGGTTGTCGACGGCCGGGATGGCATGCAGGAGCAGACCCGGCGCCACGCCTACCTCCTCCACCTGCTCGGACTGCACCAGATCGTCGTCGCCATCAACAAGATGGACCTCGTCGGCTGGTCGGAAGCGCGCTTCCATGAGGTCGCAACCGAGGTCCGTGAATACCTGGACGACCTTGGCCTCGACCTGCAGCACATTATGCAGATTCCTGTCTCCGCCCGTGACGGCGACAACATCGTCGCTCGCTCCACAGAGACCCCCTGGTACAGCGGTCCGACGCTGACCGACGCCCTGGATACCTTGCAACCACCGGTGGGTTCGCTCGATCTGCCGTTGCGGTTCCCGGTCCAGGATGTCTACAAGTTCGACGACCGGCGCATCCTCGCCGGGCGCATCGAGAGCGGCCACCTGCGCAAGGGCGACACCATCCTGTTCTCGCCCTCGAACAAGCAGGCTCGTGTTGCCTCGATCGAGACTTGGCCGTCCAAGGACGAAGTTCTCGCCGTTCGCGCCGGTCAGTCGGTGGGCATCACCCTGGACGAGCAACTGTTCGTCGAACGCGGCGAGTTCATCAGTCTGCCCACCAATCCGCCGATGCTGACCAACGTCTTCCGCGGCCACATCTTCTGGCTTGGCCGCGAGCCGTTGATGGCGGGCAGAAAATACACGATGAAGTTGTGCACAGCCGAGTATCAGGTCGAAGTCGAGAAAGTCGAGCGCGTGATCGACGTAGCAGATCTCGGCACCAGCGTCATCGACCGGGTGGACCGCAACGCCGTCGCCGAGGTGATCTTACGATCACGCCGCCAGATTGCTGTCGATCCCTTCGATCACAACATGCACACCGGCCGGTTTGTCCTCGTTGACAATTACGAGATGGTCGGTGGCGGTCTGATCAGCATGGACGGCTATGCCGACCAGCGGCGCTCCCAGACAATCCGCTCGACCAACATTTTCCGCGTTGAACACACCATCCCGCTTGAAGCGCGTTGGGAAGCCAATGGTCACAAGAGCGGCATCCTGTGGATGACAGGCCTGTCGGGTGCTGGCAAATCTACCCTGGCGTTCGCCCTTGAGCACTACCTGTTCAAGAAAGGCTATCTGGTCTACGTCCTCGATGGCGACAACGTTCGCCACGGCTTGTGCTCGGATCTGGGCTTTTCGCCCGAGGACCGGGTGGAAAACATCCGTCGTGTCGGCCAGGCGGCTGGTCTATTCGCCCGGGCTGGCTATCTGGTGATCACCGCCTTCATTTCTCCCTATCGCGCCGATCGTGATCGGGTCAGGGCGTTGGCACCGGAAATGTTCCACGAAATCTTCGTCGATGCCGAGTTGGGCATCTGCGAAACGCGTGATCCGAAGGGTCTGTACAAAAAGGCCCGTCGCGGCGAAATTGAAGAGTTCACCGGAATTACTGCTCCCTACGAGCCACCTGCGTTGCCGGAGCTTCGCATCGACACTTCAGCACAGTCGATCGAGGACAGTGTGGCTATGCTCAGCGACTACGTATTGTCTACGTTCTCTCTCGCCAGCAACCGTTAGCGGAGGCCTCGATGTCCGAACTGGTCTACCCAGTAATTTTGTCCGGAGGTGCGGGTACGCGGCTTTGGCCGCTATCCCGGGCGATGCGCCCGAAGCAATTGCTGCCTCTCGTCACCGAGAACAGCATGCTTCAGGAAACCGTAAGCCGGGTGACTGGGAGCCAGTTCGGTCCACCGACGATCGTTTGCAATGGCGAGCACCGCTTCATGATCGCCGAGCAAATGCGTACCGTCGGGACCGAAACCACCGCCATCATCCTTGAACCGGAAGGCCGCAACACGGCACCGGCGGTCGCAGTTGCCGCCATGCTCCTCGCCAAGCAGGATCCTGACGCGATCATGCTGGTCCTGCCCTCGGACCACGTGATCACCGACAGACCCGGGCTGCACGCGGCGGTTGCAACCGCCGTGGCGGCGGCGCGTCAAGGTGCCCTGGTGACCTTCGGCATCCGCCCCAGCGCCGCGGAAACCGGCTACGGCTACATTTGCCGCGGCGGTGCCTTTGACGGGGTTCCCGGGTGCTACCAGATCGAACGGTTCGTCGAGAAGCCGGACCAGGCGACGGCCGAATCCTATCTGCAGGATGAGGCCTATTCCTGGAACAGTGGCATGTTCGTCTTTCCGGTACGGCTGCTGCTCGACGAGATCAGTCGGCTGAAACCGGAGCTGCTTGCCGCCNNTTGCCGGCATTCGCTCACCCGTGCCGTCAAGGACCTCGATTTCACCCGCCTCGATCCGGAGGCCTTCGCCAAGGCCGAGTCCATCTCCATCGACTACGCGGTGATGGAACAAACCGACAAGGGCGTGGTCGTCCCTGCCGACTTCGGTTGGAGCGACGTGGGTTCCTGGTCGGCGCTGTGGGAAATCAGCGACCAGGATAGTAACGGCAACGTCTTTCTCGGGGATGCACTGGCGCTTGACTCGCGCAACTGCTACCTCCGCAGCGACGGCAACCTCATTGCCGCAATCGGCGTCGAGGACTTGGTGATCGTCGCCACCGACGACGTGATCCTCGTAGTGCCGCGCAACCGGGCGCAGGATGTCCGGCGCCTCGTCAGTGAAGTGGAGCGAGCGGGACGGACGGAGCACTACGTCCATACCAAGGTCTTCCGCCCCTGGGGTTGGTACCAGTCGATTCACGATGGCCATCGCTTCCAGGTGAAGGAAATTACCGTCGATCCNGGCCACCGCCTCAGCCAGCAGATGCACCATCATCGGGCCGAGCACTGGATCGTCGTCAGCGGCACTGCCCGGGTGACCCGTGGCAATGAGAGCTTCTACATCACCGAGGACCAGTCCACCTACATTCCCCACAATACCGTCCACTGCCTGGAAAACCCCGGCAAGATCCCGCTGCGCATGATCGAAGTGCAGTCGGGCCCGTATCTGGGTGAGGACGACATCATCCGCTTCGAGGATCAATACGGCCGGGTCAACTAGCACCCAGCCTCGGGCATGATGCCGGCGCGGTGGCGCACGCCACCGCGCGTATTGTATGCATTGCCGGTCGTCAACTCGCGGACCGCCGAAACGCTGCGCTTACTCACGCCTCGAAATGGGCGGTGGCCAGCATCGAAGGCCTTGTCACGAAGATGTTGTACCACGCGGCAAGGGTCGGCCGGCTGGCCCGCCAGTTTTCTTCGGGAAAGCGATAGTCGAGCCAACCGAGGGCGCAACCGATGGCGATCTGGCCGATGGTCAACGGCTCATCATTGAACGACGCGGCCTCGGTGTCGAGCGCATCCAGGCCACGCACAACCTTCGACCATTGCCGCTCGATCCATCCCGGCCAACGAAACTCCTCCGGGCGCACGACGTTTTCCAGCCGGCAGAGGACAGCGGCATCGAGGATGCCGTCAGCCAATGCCTGTTGACGCAGCGCCTGCCACAACGCCGGCTCGCGCTCGGGAAACAGCGGCGTGCCGGCATGCAGGCTATCGAGGTATTCGCAGATGACCGGCGNATCGTAGAGCATCCGCCCGTCCTCGGTGCGCAATGCGGGTATCTTGCCAAGGGGATTAACGGCGAGGAAGTTGGCGTCTGGCGCATAGACGTTGGTCGAAAGCCGCTCAATGACGGCATCGAGACCGGTTTCGATGGCGACAACAAGCACCTTGCGAGCATAAGGCGAGGTGGTCGAAAAATAGAGCTTCATCAATTTGTCCCTCGGCAGAGATGTCCGGCAGACGTAGCGGCTGCGTCACCTAGCACGAAAGCAATCCGTGCGGTATGGGAGCCTTCTGAGACCACGGGTCATCGCCATCTGAGGCCGCTGGCGCAGCGTCGATCACCCTCGCCTTCGCGGCTAGAAATCATCCTTGCGGCGGCGGATGGCAGCGAAGGTGGCCACGGCGTCGCCGCTGGCGGCCACCGTTCGCTGCAATGCCGGGACATCGGCGCGCAGAAACGGGTTGGCCGCTTTCTCCGTGCCAAGCCACGACGGCACGGTCGGCCGCCCTGCCCGACGCAACGCGGCCACTTCCGCCGCCCGCGCCTGCAAAGCAGCGTTGTCCGGTTCCACCGTCAGCGCAAAGCGGGCATTGCTTTCGGTGTATTCGTGCGCACAGTAGACGGCGGTAGCGTCCGGTAGCGCCCGCAGCTTGCATAGGCTCGCCCACATCTCGGCCGGCGTGCCTTCAAACAGGCGGCCGCAGCCGAGCGAGAACAGTGTGTCGCCGCAGAAGCATCCCCGNNCGGCGGCAAACCAGTAGGCAATATGGCCGATGGTATGACCGCTGACCGCGATCACCTCCGCTACCGCATCGCCCACCGCAACGCGATCGCCCTCGCTCACCGCCAAATCGATCCCGGGAATACGCGCCGCATCGGCGCGATTGCCGACGATGCTACAGCCGGTCGCTGCCTTCAGGGCGAGATTTCCGCCAACATGATCGTGGTGGTGATGGGTGTTGAGAATGTGCGTCAGCCGCCAGCCACGGTGATCAAGTGCGTCCAGCACCGGTTCCGCCAGCGCCGGATCGACCACCGCTGTCGCCGCCGTCGCCCGGTCGTGAATAAGGTAGACGTAATTATCACGTAGGACCGCGAGTTGTTCGATTTCGATACTGGTCATCGCCTGCTTGCCGTGAACGCGAGTGACGTAGTGCCATCGACGCTGTCGCGCGAGACTACCATCGGCGGCAAGCAGTGCGCTAGATTGCGTCAATCATGTGGACCGACGTTATCAACCTCCGCGACTTTTACAGCAGCAGCCTCGGCCGGGTCGCCCGGCGGATGATCGGCCGTCGCCTCCGCACCCTGTGGCCGGATCTGCGCGGCTTCTCCGTCCTCGGCGTCGGCTACGCCTTGCCCTTTCTCAGTGTCTTTCGCGGCGAGGCCGAGCGTATCGTCGCCGCGATGCCGGCGGGCCAAGGTGTCCAGCATTGGCCAACTGACGGCCTTGGCCTGTCGGTGCTGGTAGACGAAACGACTCTGCCGCTGCCCGATCGCTCCATCGATCGGGTGCTGCTGGTACACGCGATCGAATGCGCCGACCACAGCCACGACATGATGCGCGAGCTGTGGCGAGTGCTCGCCGACGGCGGCCGGATGATCGTCATCGCTCCCAATCGCCGCGGCCTCTGGGCGCGCTTCGAGCGCACCCCCTTCGGCCACGGCCGCCCCTACTCCCAGTCGCAGTTGTCAGCCAACCTGCGCGAAGCGATGTTCAATCCGTACAATGCATCGTCGGCGCTGTTCGTGCCGCCGGTGCGATCGCGGATGCTGCTCTCGGCGGCGCCGGCGTGGGAGGAAATCGGCCAGCGCTGGTTTCCCACCTTCTCCGGTGTGGTCGTCTTCGAGGCGACAAAACAGATCTACGGTATGTACCTCGGCGAGCGTCCCGTTCGCGCGCGATCCTACGTCATCGCCGACCCGGGCTGAGGTGAGC
Source organism: Defluviicoccus vanus (assembly GCF_014672695.1). GTDB lineage: Bacteria > Pseudomonadota > Alphaproteobacteria > Rhodospirillales > Defluviicoccaceae > Defluviicoccus > Defluviicoccus vanus. Next base: position 739,386 of record NZ_CP053923.1, read on the forward strand.
GGCTTCGCTGCCGTTGCCACATTCAGGAGCGCAGCAGGAAAATCGCCTGCTCGCCACAGAGATTAGCCAGCGTCAGGCTGCGGCCAAGCTGCCGCGGCCGACCGCGATGATCAATGAACAGGCCGCGCTCGATGATGGCGCCCCGCTCCTGGCACAGGATGACGAAATCGCGGATCGTGCACAGATGGATGTTGGGGCTGTCATACCAGGAATGAGGCAAGACGCGACTGCTCGGCATCCGGCCTGAAACAAAAAAGCCCCAGCGCAGCCGCAGATAGCCGAAATTGGGCATCGAGACGATGACCCGCCGACCAATGCGCAGCAACTGGGTCAGCGTCACCAGCGGTGCGTTAACCGCTTGCATCGTCTGACTGAGGACGACGTAGTCGAAGGCTTTGTCCGGATAGTCGAACAGATCGGTGTTGGCGTCGCCCTGGATCACCGGTAACCCGACACTGACGCAGGCGTTGACGCCCTCTGGCGACAACTCGATGCCGCGGCCATCGACCCCTTTCAGGTGAACCAGATAATCGAGCAGCGCACCATCGCCGCAGCCCACGTCGAGCACGCGCGAGCCGGGCTGGATCATGTCGGCGATTAGCTGCAGGTCGACGCGATCGCCCCGCGGCCGCGCTGCTCCGGCCACTTGTCCTCGTTCACCGGCGACTGAGCCCCAGCTGCTGCGCGGCACCGCCGAGGAAGCCGGCGAGAACCCTGTGAAACTCTGGCTCGTCCATCAGGAACGCATCATGGCCATTGTTGGAGACAATTTCGGCAAAGCTGACATTGGCGGCAACCGCATTCAGTGCGTGAACAATGCGGCGGCTCTGCACGGTGGGATAGAGCCAGTCGCTGGTAAAGGAGACGACGCAAAAGCGCAACTTGGTGCCGTGGAAGGCATTGGCCAACACGCCATCATAGCGGGCTGCAAGATCAAAGTAGTCCATCGCCCTGGTGATATAAAGGTAGCTGTTGGCATCGAAGCGCTCGACAAAAGTGCTGCCCTGGTGGCGAAGATAGCTTTCCACCTGGAAATCGGCACCGAAGCCATAGGAAATGTTCGGCCGGTTCTGCAGGTTACGTCCGAACTTCTCGTGCAGCTTCGGCTCGGACAGATAGGTAATGTGCGCCGCCATCCGCGCCACGGCGAGACCGCTGTCGGGGGTGGTGCCGAAGCGCCAGTAATTGCCGTGGTGCCAGTCGGGATCGGCCATGATCGCCTGACGCCCCACCTCGGCGAACGCGATGTTCTGCGCCGTGTGGTGCGCCGCGGTGGCGATGGGAATGGCGGCAAACANCCGCTCTGGATAGAGCGCCGCCCACTCCAGAACCTGCATGCCGCCCATCGAGCCGCCGATCACCGCGAAGACGCGCTCGATGCCGAGGTGGTCGAGCAGCATCGCCTGCGCCCGCACCATGTCGGCGATGGTGATGACCGGAAACGACAGCCCCCACGGCTCACCGGTGCCGGGATTGATCTCCGGCGGTCCGGCCGAACCCATGCAGCCGCCGAGAACGTTGGCGCAGATGATAAAATAGCGCTCCGTGTCGAGGATGCGACCGGGGCCAATCAGCAGTGTCCACCATCCGGGCTTATTGGTCACCGGATGGATGTCGGCGACGAACTGATCGCCGGTGAGCGCGTGACAGACGAGCACAGCGTTGGACTTTTCGGCGTTCAGCCGACCGTAGGTCTGGTACGCAACCGGAAAGTTGCGTAATTCCACCCCACAGTCGAGCTTCAACGGCCGCTCACCGCCAAGACAGACGCGGTGCCCCGGCCAAAGCCCTGAGGCTCTCCAGGGAAGGAGTTACCGATAGTCCCACTCAAAGGGGTAAACGCCACAGTTTATTCCCGACAGACCCGGATTGGCTCCGGTTGCTAAGTAAGGTGCTACCTCAATGTCAATGTTTTCTTTGCCTTCGCAAGACCAGAGCATTAAGACTAGCCGCTTGTCAGGACCTTCGGTCCACCTGCAACGGCATTTCCGGAATCTGCGATGACTGGTGAGTCGGCACTGGAGACAGTGCGCAAAGACATCGATGCCATCGATACGGCCATCCACGATCTGATCATCCGCCGCACTCAGTTGGTGGAACAGGTGCGGCGAATCAAGGAGGAGTGGGCGGTCAAGATCCAACCGTCTCGTGAAGCGGAGATCATCTACCGCCTGTTGGCGCGGCACAATGGTCCTTTTCCCAAACGCGAGCTGGTGGCCATCTGGCGCCTGCTGATCACCGCGACGCTGTCCTTCGAGGGTCCCTTTTCGGTCGCCGTCTACGTGGCCGGCGACGATGCCGCCTACTGGGATTTGGCGCGCGACCATTTCGGCCAGTTCACTCCGATCGCCCGCCATGGCACCGTGCGGGGCGTCATCGAGGCGGTGCGCCGGCAGGAAGCCTCGGTTGGCGTGCTGCCGCTGCCAACGCAGGACGATGCCGATCCCTGGTGGCGTCACCTGCTTTCGAGCCACGCCGACGCGCCCAGGATCATTGCCCGGCTGCCATTCGCCGGTCCCGCCAACGGCCGTGGCGGCGCACTGGAAGCGCTGGTAATCTGCCCGGTGATCGTCGTACCCACCGGCCGCGATCGAGTGCTGATTGCGGCGGAAACCTATGCCGATCTGACGCTGCCCCAGTTTGCCGCGGCACTGCGCCGGGCCGATCTCACGCCATCGTTCACCGCCTCGTGGCAGGAAACCGAGCCACCGCATCCGCGCTTGTTTGTGGCCGAACTCGATGGTTTCGTCAGCGCCGGCGACGAACGGCTTCAACAGGTGCAGGACCGCCTTGGCAAATCGCTGAACCGATTGCTCTGGCTCGGCGGTTACGCTACCCCGCTCGGCAGCGAGGAACTGGGGGCCGGCTGGAGTGCGCCCACCGTCGCCATGCCACGACCGCCTCGCAGCGAAGGAGCTTCATCCTCTTGACCGACCTCTCCCCCCGCCCCGGCATCCTCGGCATCCGTCCTTACGTCGGCGGCGAATCGTCGATACCCGGTCGTGAGCGGGTGATCAAGCTGGCCTCGAATGAGAACGCCTTCGGCCCGAGCCCACGCGCCGCCGAAGCGATTCAGGCGTCGCTACCCAAAGTGCATCGCTACCCGGACGGCAATTGCCTGACGCTGCGGCTGGCGATCGCCGACTACGAGCGGCTTGATGCCGAGCGGATTGTCTGCGGTGGCGGCTCGGACGATATCATCACCCTGCTCACCCGTGCCTTTGCTGGGCCGGGTGATACCGTTCTCTATACACAGCACGGTTTCCTCATCTATCCGATTTCCGCCCAGAGCGTCGGTGCCCAGCCGATCGCGGTGCCGGAGACGAATCTCACCGCCGACGTGGATGCTTTGCTTGCGGCGCTCGACGAGCGGACGCGCATCGTCTTCATCGCCAATCCCAACAACCCCACCGGCAGCTACCTGCCCGCCTCCGAGATGGCACGGCTGGCCGATGGCCTTCCCGCCGATGTGTTACTGGTCGTCGACGCGGCGTATGCCGAGTACGTGGGCCGCAGCGATTACGCCGACGGCCGGGAACTGGTGGACCGCGGCAACGTCGTCGTCACCCGCACCTTCTCCAAGATCTACGGTTTGGGCGGTGTCCGCCTGGGTTGGGGATACTGTCCACCGGCGATCGCCGATGTGCTCAATCGCTTGCGCAACCCCTTCAACGTCTCAAGCCTGGCACAGGTGGCGGGATTGGCGGCACTCAGTGACCGCGCCTTCGTCGAGCGCAGTCGCAGTCATAATACCCAATGGCGGGATTGGCTGAGTGATGAGTTGCGCACGATCGGGCTTCAGGTCCTCCCCAGCGTCGCCAACTTCATCCTGGTCCGTTTTCCCACCGAAGCGGGGAAAGATGCAGCGGCCGCGGACGCCTTTCTCAAACAGCATGGAATCATCGTTCGCCGTGTCGTTGCCTACGGTCTGCCCGATTGCCTGCGCATTACGATCGGCCTGGCGGAGGAGATGCATGCGGTGGCGACGACGTTGCGCGCGTTTGTCGGGAATTAGACGATGACCAGCACGCCCTCCGTGGCCGGTTCGGCCGCACCCTTATATTTCGAGCGGATCGCGCTGCTCGGTATCGGCCTCATTGGTTCGTCGTTGGCGCATGTGGTCCGCCGCCACAAACTCGCCGGTCATATTGCCGTCTCCGCGCGCACCCATGCGACGCTGGATAAAGCGACGGAACTGGGAATCGCCGATTCCACCACCACCGACGCGCGGCAGGTGGTGGAAGATGCCGACTTGGTGGTGATCTGCGCCCCGCTGGGGGCTTACCGGGAGATCGCTGCGGCGATGGCGCCGGGCTTGAAGCCGGGAGCCATCGTCACCGATGTCGGCTCGGCAAAGCAGTGCGTGATCGACGACGTGGCACCACACCTGCCGCCGGGGGTGCATTTCGTGCCGGCGCATCCCGTTGCCGGGACGGAATACTCAGGCCCCGAGGCCGGCTTTGCCGAACTGTTCGAGGGACGCTACTGCATCGTGACGCCAGAAGACACCGCCGACCCGGCGGCGGTGGCGACGGTCATCGCCCTTTGGGAACTTGCGGGGATGCGTGTCGAGCGCATGTCAGCGCGCTATCACGACCAGGTGCTGGCGCTGACGTCGCATCTGCCGCATCTCATCGCCTATACCATCGTCGGCACCGCTACCGATCTCTCGGCGCAGTTGGAACTGGAGGTGGTGAAATACTCCGCCGGCGGTTTCCGCGATTTCACCCGCATCGCCGCGTCGGATCCGATCATGTGGCGGGATATTTTTCTCAAAAACCGCGAAGCGGTGNNTTTGGAAATGCTCGGACGGTTTTCCGAGGACCTGACGGCGCTGCAGCGAGCGATCCGTTGGGGTGAGGGTGAGACGCTGCACAAGTACTTCACCCGGACGCGCGACATTCGCCGCCGCATCATCGCCGCCAAACAGGCCTAGGGTTGGACCGACCCTGACCGGGCTCTGCTGCGGTCACCCCGGGAATTCCCCGGGGTTCCGATGGTCACCACGGCTGGGAAACCCAGCTGCAATGCTTACGATCGTAACGACGCCAATCGCGCCGTCCGCCACTGCCGCTATCGCAGTGTGAACCGCGGCGGAAGCGGCTCATTGTACGCGGCCAAGCGAGCACCGTTGAAGCAGTGGCATCTCGCCGCAAGGGGATGTCAGTCGGTGCCGCCGCCGGCCAAGTCCCAATAGCGTGAAGGATCGAGCAGCGTTTCCTCCGTCGGCACCGGCTGCCGGCGCAGGCCATCAAACTCGGCCTCAAAGGCCAACGTCGTGGTTTCGGGCTGCCCCTCTCTGATGGTCGAGTCGGTTCGTCGGACGCGTCGAAGAAACTGGACATTATTCAATCTCCCAGGATGATCAGGCAATCGTGGATCAAAGGTGGCGGTAGGTTAGGCCGACCGCCTCGGCGTTTGCTGTTCCCGTCGCTGCGATCCGTCGTAATCGCGAGACCCAAGTCGGCGTCCGGCGCCGCCTGCAACGGTCGATGGAGGAAAGTAACGCCGCGGTGGTCATACCGTCCGGGTGGGTTCCCTAATCAAGAACGATGCGGTTGGGAAGGCTGCCGTGTCCTCGCATCGGGAACTTGATCGAACGAATATCAAAACCGCGGCGTGTAGTTTCATTCCATCATTGCAAACGCGTTTGAGTCGTAAAATTAGGCGAGAGACGGACATCTGTCGATGCCGAAACATCGCACCTGCCGCGCCTTCGCCACATTCCGCACAGCTGTTGCGTTCCGGTACTAGGTCGTCGCCGGGCATGCCAAGGCTACGCCGTACTGGAGGTCAAACTCAGGGTGTTGAACTACGAGAGATAAACGGTGAGCGGCTTTGCCCAGCGAAAGGCGTGGACCAACCCGCCCGCATCTTCGATCGAGCGCTGGATCTGCGAAATCCGCGGCGGTGACACGGAGGCGGCTGCAGCCACTTCCTTCAGCGACAGATTGGCGCCGCGACGCAGCAGGTAAACTGCGGCCTGAAAGACGTCGGCGCGCTCGTGGCGATTGAGTACCGACGTTTCGCTAACGCCGGCCGCTTCGGCGATGGCGGCGATGATTGCCTCTTTGGTCGGACGATCCGGGTGCAGCATCGCGTCCGGCACTTGGTCGGCGGGCAGATCGCGGATGCGCGCCGCCATATCGCGCAGGAACGCATTGTCGCCAAGATACATCTGTGCCCGCACATCGAGCAGGGGTGATGGCACCGCCTTACCCTCGGCCACGTAGCTGCGATAGCCCTTGCGCGGCCCCTCCTCCGCGCCGGCAAAAGCCTCCAGAACCGGCGCCGCCGCCAGCCAGGAGGGCGGGTTGCGGTCCTTGCCGATCGGCCGGTGACTGCTCCAGAACCACTGACCCGGTCGCTTGCAAAGGCTGCCACGAACCGGAGCCCAGGCGAGATCACGGACCATGGGTAGCAGATAGGTCGCGGCGTCGACGACGATCGCCCTGTAGCGACCCTGGAAGAGGTGGCCGTTACGGCCGTAATGGCGGTTGAACCACTGCGAGTAGACGGCGTTCAGCCGGCCGATGCCACGACCCAGGTTGGCCTCCGGCGTCTGTACCAGCAGCCGGTATTCAGCCTCGAGCAGACAGTAGGCAAAGCATGTCCAGCGCGCCTGCGCCACCTCCCGGCCGAGCAACAGCAGAAATTGCTCGCGGTCGCCGTCTTTGAGGAAGATCGGCTGTCCGGCGTTGCCGCGCGCGCTGACGTGGTAGAGCGCGCCCGGATACTCAAGGCGCAGGGGTCGAGACATGATGCGATCATGTTAGCAGAGGCGGCGGGCGACGGAAAGCCGTTGACCCTCGTACCGGCAGCGACGGCTTTACCCCGAATCATCGGCAGGAAGGGTGTAAGCGGTGGAACGATGATCCACTACCGCACGTTATCAGGGTTTACCGATCCCGTTCACGCACGCAGCACCGAGCGCGTGCACAGTTCGATCTACCGGAGGAGAATCCACGATGTCGCTTGTCTCTATCATTATTGCTTTGATCGTCGTCGGCGTCGTCCTGTGGGCGATCAACACCTACATTCCAATGGATGGAAAGATCAAAGGCATCTTGAATATCGTCGTTGTTGTCGGCGTCATCCTCTGGTTGCTGCAGAGCTTCGGCGTATTCAATTCCGCCATCACCGTGCACTAGACGCCGCGCACCGGGTGGCGCCGGGGTCCGGGTTGGCTTTGTCCCGATCGGCCGGCAACCGGCGTCATCTCAGGTGCTTGCACCCCATCGAGAAACTCCCCGGATGCCGGATGCTTCCGCCCGTCGCTCTCTATGGTGCCTTCGAGGGCGGTACGCTGTCATTTTGCACTTGGTGGATCGGCATCTGCTCCAGCAGGTTGTAGCGCTGGCCGAATTTCACTTCGCCGAGAGAGCTGAGATGATCGCCATCACTCCAATAGCTTCCATCGCAGCTGATCAAATCCTCGGGAAACTGGATGCGGAAAGCATCGTTTTGCGAAACGAACTTTATGTCTGAGCCGGCAACCGTCTTCGCAATGGCAGAATCAAGCGTGTTGAATACGTCATACTGATTTTTGCGCAGCGCAAATTTTGCATCACAACCTTGATGCACGATGTATTCAGCGCTGATATGCGGCTCTACGCGTGGGCCAAACCACGTCACCGGAACATATTTGGCAATCTTTTCCAAGTATTCGCGTACAGCCTTGATAAATTCCATATTTGGATAGACGCCTTCAACAGGCTCCCACAAAGGAATATTTGTAAATGTCTTCCTGTTTGCCAACTCCTTATCGGTCCTCAGCAAATAGAATCCTGCTTGCTCGAAGATAACTTCTTTAAATGCATTCGGGTTCTTGGTCACATACTGTAGAAAGTCATCGTACTGGCACCCGGGCGTCGGTGTATGAGGGCGACAGTGCACCCGGGTAACCCCGACAATAAACGGCATCCTCTCATTGGACGTGGTCACCACTCCAAACAGATCGATGGCATGACTGTCACCCAGAACCGCGACACCACGCCCGTATTTCTGATAGCAGGCATCGATACGAGACCGCACCGATTGACCGAGGCTGGGAACATTAAAGCGGCAATCATGATTGTCCTGTTGGTTCTCAAGGTCCGCCGCCGCCTTGATCAGCCCATAAGTCTTCTGCACGCTGGCGGATTGCTGTCTGAGCCAGAACGACTCGTAACCATTCTTCAGGTGGCCCAGCAGACCAATGGCGATGAAGCATGCTGCGACGACGCCACTGGAGGCAAAGATGAACTGCCGACTGACCCTTTTCTTGTTGCGAAACGGACTTTCCACGTAGCGCCAAGTAAGGTAGGCGAGCGGAATGGTGACAAGGCACAAGATGCCCATTTCAACCATCGACGGCGCGGAAATGCTACGATGCCGCGCAAAAGCGAGCAGCGGTTGGTGCCACAAATACGCGCTGTAACTGATAAGTCCGATGCCAACGACCAGACGGTGACCAAGGATAGCGGAGACGAGGGTGCCGGGCTGGGTGAACAGGATAATCAGCACGGCGCCAATGGTTGGTGCCAGTGCGTACAGGCTCGGAAACGGCGTCTCTTCACTGAAGGCAAATACGGAAAACGTGATGAGGCCCAAGCCGAGAAGGCTGAGTACCTGACTGACGCGCGGATCAAAGCGCGCGTCACTATTGCGGTTGAAATACAAGGCGACCAGAGCGCCGAAGAGCAACTCCCAGACGCGTGTGGGCAGCAGGAAGAACGCCGCGGCAGCATCCTTGGACACCAGCCATTGGGCGAGAGCCAAACTCATAATGGCAATAATGACGAAGGATAACATGATCCAGCGCTTGCCAAGGCGCCACATAACTATAAGAAACAAAGGGAAAAATATATAGTATTGTTCTTCGACTGCCAGACTCCAGGTATGCAGCAGCGGCTTCAGTTCAGCTGCCGCGTCGAAATNATCCCTCTCTCTCCAAAACAGTATATTCGACGAAAACGTTGATACTGCGACAATGCTTTGGAAGAAATCCTTCAAATCACGTGGCAGCAGCCACATGAAAGCAAACGGAATACACGCCGCCACAACCAAAAACAATGCTGGAAGAATGCGCCGCGCTCGCCGCTCGTAGAAGGTCGAAATACGGAAATTTCCCTCGTCCATGTCGGCAAGGATGATGGACGTTATGAGATAGCCGCTTATAACGAAGAAAATGTCAACGCCAACAAAGCCGCCAGCGAATAATCCAAACCCAGCATGGAACAAGATTACCGGGAGTACTGCAAGAGCCCGTAATCCATCAATTTCAGCACGATAGCGCATGAACAACCTGCTCTGACATCGGAGTTGAATCTGTGCCTCGCTTGCTTGAATAGCCCGCGTTTGCACAGTGATGCTTTGACCTTGTCCGTTTCCCTATCTGTACTGCACCGCTCCAAATCTTAGCAGCACCAGAGCACTTCTGGTCGTACAGTTTAAGCTAAAATACCACTTTTAGTGGCCTTCCGATTTAATCGCGACACTATCGTCGCTGAGCGAAGCATCGCTCTTTGGGGGCAGAATGCATCTTCGTGGCAATACTTGCGCCATGATATTCAACTTACATAGATATCGCCGCCAACTGCTGCATGTGGGCGCACCCTCCACCCGACACAGTCTCCTAAATACCATCAAGCCGATTAGCCCGTCTATCGTTGGCGAATTGCGCGCACGCTTACGGCCGCGGTGCATGCAATATCGCCACGCTTACCCCGACACGCGCGAACTCGGAGAAAAACGCCCTAGCAGCCTGTCGGACTTAACGCGAGGCGGAGCTGTGGGTTATAGAATCCGGGCATGGATTCACGCCCCCCGGCCCGGACCTCTTCGGCNATGAGCAACTTCCGCCCGATCGACCGCGACAGCGGATTTCTGATGCCGCCGTCGGTGGACGAGTGGCTTCCGCAGCGGCACTTGGCGCGGTTCGTGGTGGAGGTGATCGCGGGGCTGGATCTGCGGCCGATGACCGGCAGCTACCGTGGCTCTGGGGAAGCGTCCTACCACCCCAGCCTTCTGCTGGGCATTCTGATCTACGGCTACGCCACCGGGGTGTTCTCCAGCCGCAAGCTGGAGCGGGCGACCTATGACAGCGTGGCGTTCCGCTTCATCGCGGCGAACGATCATCCGGACCATGACACCATCGCCGCGTTCCGCCGACGCTTTCTGCCGCAGATCGAGAAGCTGTTCGTCCAGGTGCTGGTGCTCGCGCGCGAGATGGGCGTGCTGAAGCTGGGAACGGTCGGGCTCGACGGGACCAAGGTCCACGCCAATGCCAGCCGGCACAGCGCGCTGTCCTATGACCATGCGGGCAAGCTGGAGGCCCAACTGCAGGCCGAAGTGGCCGATCTCATGGCCAAGGCAGAAGCGGCGGACNNCAGGTGGACATCGCTGACGGCATGTCGATCCCCGACGAATTGGCGCGACGTGAGGAACGGTTGTCCAGGCTCGCCGAGGCCCGGGCGAAGATCGAGGCCCGCGCGAAGGAACGCTTCGAACGGGAGCAGGCAGACCATCAGGCGAAACTCGCAGCACGGGACGCCAAGGCAGCGGCCACCGGCAAGAAGCCCACGGGCCGTGAGCCGAAGCCGCCGGTGGCGACGNCCGCTGCCCACGGATCAGATCAATCTGACCGACGAGGAAAGCCGCATCATGGCGGTGGCGGGCGGCGGTTTTGAGCAGTGCTACAATGCGCAGGCGGCGGTGGCGGCGGGCAGTCTGCTGGTGGTGGTCGCCGACGTGGTGCAGGCGCCCAACGACAAGCAGCAGCTTACACCCATGCTGGACAAGATCGGCACTCTGCCGGACGTGCTCGGCAGGCCGGACATGCTGTTGGCGGACAATGGCTACTTCAGCGAGGCGAATGTGCAGGCCTGTGTGGCCGGCGGGATCGAACCGCTGATCGCACTTGGTCGCGAGGCGCATCATCTCAGCCTGCAAGAGCGCTTCGCTGCGGCGCCACCGGCGCCCGAAGACCCCACCCCGGTTCAGGCGATGGCGTATCGGCTGCGCACGCCGCAGGGCCGCGCGCTCTACGCCCTGCGCAAGCAGACGCCCGAGCCAGTGTTTGGCATCATCAAGTCCGTGCTGGGGTTCCGGCAGTTCCTGCTGCGCGGGCTCAATGCCGCCCGTGGCGAGTGGAGGCTTGTGACCATGGCATGGAACCTGAAGCGGATGTTCGCCCTCAGCCGCGCCGTCTAGCCTGCGCGGCCAGTTCCGCAGGCGCGCCAGCGCGACCGCACCGCCCAAAATGGCGCTGACAGAGGCGCCGACGCACCGATCCCTACGCAGGTCCGGCGACGCCCGAGACGCAAGTCCGACAGGCTGCTAGCATGGCGATACCTGGAGGTGACCCGCCGGGGACGATATGCGACGGCATCGCCTTCCCAACGAACATTGCCATTCATCGGATTACGCCTGAAAGGTAATCCGACCGACGCGGGCTTGTATAAGATGTCGTCAAGCAATTGGTTATGAATCGGTTCTGTCAAAAGGACATTGGCGAACCACAGTTCTGTCCAGCGCCCAACCTTCTCAGCAGCGTTGAGTTCTTTTGGGGAGACGGGTTTTATCTTCCCAAATTTCACCCCGCCGTCAATGATCAGGACGTTTATCGCCGCAAAAACGTTTTCTGCTGTTTTATAGGCCCCTCCTATTAAGACACCACAGTTGCCGCAGAAAACCATATCGGCCGTACTGCTGCCCTGCCGATACCTGTGCAGAAATTTCTCGTCTCTTACGTGGATAACCAAGGAGCCGTTCGGATCGGACACATAGGAAGCGCCATGTTTGCGGCAAAAGTCGCAATCGCACGCCCGCGGATTGTACTCGTTCGGCGGCCGCGTCAACGCAAGTTCAACGCAGACGTTTCCACAATGGCAACTTCCTTTAAGTTCGTACATTGGTCGAGCGTGCCTCAATGGGTGACGACAACCAGACCTCACCGCAACGGCGCCACCGCCGTGTCGCGAGCAAACGGACACAGTGTACTCCCCAGCAAAGATATTCCTGGATCTGTTTCTGCCTCTGGCGACGCCAGTCATCCGTCGGATTGTGCCTGAAGGCGAATCCGACCGACGCGCGCTGTCCGCAATCGTTGACGTGCTGACGTTCGAGCACGCCGGCGGCGGGATAGGTGCGACGGCTCCCCCTCACCCGGCGCAAGAGCGCCGACCTCTCCCCGAGGGAGAGGTTAAGCTCCCTCTCCCGCCCGGTGGCGGGAGAGGGTCGGGGTGAGGGGCCGCCCGCATGGCATTTGCAGGGAAGGGCGACCGCCGCCGCGAGACGCTAGCCAGCATCGCCTGTGAGGCCGGCGCATCATCCGTCAGAATTCGCCAAGGGGCTATTCTGACCGACGAGCTACGAGCTGACTTCCTAAAACGGGATCTCGGTATCTAGACAAGGAGAGGGCGACCGAGTTTCTGGCTTAGGTTGTTTTTGTAGATGTTGCTGCACGGCGAATAAGTTAAATGCCCCGGCAAGAGTCACCGCAAGTTGAGCGTATGGCGTGGGAACCTGAACGACCTCAGGACCTTGACCATGTCCACCAAGCTTGTGCCGCAGAAAAGATAAGCCAGTGAGCAGGTTGACAATCACCGGGCGTGCTTCTGCAGGCACATCGTCAAGGAAGCCATTTTTCTGAAATTTCTTGCACAAGTCATTGGCGGTTCCAGCGGTGCCCAAAATGGCCTTCAGCGTGCTTTCAAAGCTATTGTTTGCCTTATGAATAGCATCTTTCGTGTCGCCAACGCTTAAGTCGGAACGGGCCTTTCGAAACTCATCCAAAGCCCCTTCGAAACCAGCAGCACGAAGGAAATCAGCACTATTATCAAGCAAAAGATGAAAAAATTCTGAGTCGACCTCAAAAAATTCACCGTCAGACAACCGCCATGGGCAACGGAAGTCGATCATGGAATCATTGATATCCTTCGAAAAGTCGCCGCAACGTGCATCTGATAAAAAAGTATAGAACACCTCAATGACATCGAACATAAATGAAGGATATCCACGCAATGAGTAATCTCTTAGGCTACATGATTCCCAGGATCCATTAGCTTTATTTCTAATTCTAAGTTGGTCAACCCCAAGAAGGCGAGGAAGTTGAGGTACCATCTCATTAATATATGAAGTGCATTCTTTCCAATTATCATTAGGATCCGGTTGGTAGTAGAACCTTTCATCGTACTGCTCTACGGTTTTCCACAGTCGCGTGCGGAGCCTGTCGCTCATCGTGACTGTTAGCTTGCGGGTCCGCAGTGCCTCTTGGTGGCGAAGAGAAAAAGGACGTAGTGGCATCCTGTTATTTGCCGTTTTCGAGAATGGGATAGAACTCGTCGAGACGGAAACCACACTGGCAAGCTACCGTAGACCGGATGAAGCGTAGCAGGTACGGTGGATCGCGATCCACCTTTACCTGTTCGCCGCCGCAGATTGGTAGGTCGCGCCCCCTACCGCTTGCGTAACTTAAGCCCGACGCCAGATCGTCCCGTCCGCCCGGTCCTCCAGGACCACCCCCGCCGCCAGCAACTCCGCCCGAATCCGGTCGGCTTCCGCGAAATCCTTGCGCTTCCTCGCTGCCGCCCGGTCGGCGATGCGGGTGAGGATGGTGTCCTCGGACGGGCCGGCCTCGTCTCCCGCCGCCTGCAGCCACTCCGCGGGCGGGGATTGCAGCAGGCCCAACAGTCGCCCCGCCGCCACTAGCGCCGTCGCGGCGTCCGCTTTCTCCTTCGGTGTCGCCGCCTTGTTGAGGGCGGAAAGATGTTCGTGCAGCCGCGCCAACGCCAACGGCGTGTTGAGATCGTCCTCCAGCGCGTCGACGATGCCCGCCGGCACCGCCGCCTCCGCCGCCCCCTCCAAATGCGCACCGCGTAAAGCGCCATAGAACCGGTCCAGCGTCTTCTTCGCGCTCGCGAGCGCGTCCTTGGTGAAATCCAGCGGCTGGCGGTAGTGGGTCTGCAGCAGGACGAGGCGGATCGCCTCGCCGGGGACGTCGGCGCGCAGGTCGTGGACGGTGTAGAAGTTGCCGAGGCTCTTCGACATCTTCTCGCCCTCGGTCATCAGATAGCCGTTGTGCACCCAGAACCGGGCCAGCGGCCGGCCGGCGTGGGCGCAGCTGCTTTGGGCGATCTCATTCTCGTGGTGGGNGAAGATCAGGTCCTGGCCGCCGCCGTGGATGTCGAAGGTTTCGCCCAGGTAGCGCCCACTCATCACCGAGCATTCGATGTGCCACCCCGGCCGGCCGCGCCCCCACGGGCTGTCCCAGCCGGGCTGCGCCGTCTCGGACGGCTTCCACAGCACGAAATCGAACGGGTTTTTCTTGTAGGGCGCCACCTCGACACGGGAGCCGGCGATCATCTCGTCCAGCGAGCGGCGCGACAGACGGCCGTAGTCCTTCATCGAGGAAACGTCGAACAACACGTGGCCCTCGGCCGGGTAGGCGTGGCCGAGTTCGACCAGGCGGGCGATCATCGCCAGCATCTCGCCGATGTGGGCGGTGGCGCGCGGCTCGATCGTCGGCAGGAGGCAGTTCAGCGCGCCGATGTCGTCGTGGTAGGCGTCGGCGGTGCGGGCGGTGATCGCACCAATCGGCTCGCCCGAGCGTTCCGCCGCCTGGATGATCTTGTCGTCGACGTCGGTGATGTTGCGCACGTAGGTGACGTGGTCGTCGCCGAAGCGATGACGCAGCAGCCGGAACAGCACGTCGAAGACGACGGCCGGCCTGGCGTTGCCGATGTGGGCGTAGTCGTAGACTGTGGGTCCGCAGACGTACATGCCGACCCGTGCCGGATCGAGCGGAACGAACGGCTCCTTGTCGCCGCTCAGGGTGTTGAACAGGCGAAGACCCAACTCTCTATTCTCCCGCGCTAAGGTGATGGCGATCGAGGGGCGGCTAGCCGCCGGCTAGTCGTCCTGGCCCTGCAGCCGGCGCTCTGCCGCCTGCCGGCCGATCAGCGGCAGCAGTGCGCGCAGTTCCGGGCCGTGTTCGACGCCGGTCAGCGCCAGCCGCAGCGGCCGAAACAGCTCCTTGCCCTTGCGGTTGGTGGCGGCCTTCAACGCCTTTGTCCACACGTCCCAGGTCTCGCCGTTCCAGGGCTCGTCCGGCAGCAGCGCCGCCGCTGCCGCGAGGAAAGCCGGATCAGCCATGATTGGCTCGATCCGCCCGAAGCACACGTCGTGCCAGAAGCGTGCCTCCGACAGGCGCGAAAGATTGGGACGCACCGCCTCCCAGAAGGCGGCATCCGCGTGCACCAGTCCCATCGCCTGCAACTGCGGCCGGACCACCGCATACGCGCTCTCGTGGATCAGCCGTTGGTTTAGGCCGCTCAGCTGGGCGTCGTCGAACTTGGGCGTCCCCCGCCCGTAACAACGCAGATCGAAGTTGGCGGCCAGTTCGTCGAGGGAGGTGAACACCGACAGCGGCTCGCCGGAACCGAGATTGGCAAGGTAGCTGTTGACCGCCATCGGCTCAATGCCGGACTCGGCCAGCGAACGCAGCGTCAGCGACCCAAGACGCTTCGACAGCCCCTTGCCAGCGATATCGGTCATCAACGGCAGGTGGGCGAAGATCGGCGCCGCGGCGCCCAGGGCTTGGCAGATCTGCACTTGTATCGCCGTATTCGGCACATGGTCTTCGCCACGAATGACGTGGGTGATGCCGAAATCGATGTCGTCCACCATCGACGGCAGCAGGTAGAGAAAGCTGCCATCGGCACGGACCACCACCGGATCGCTCATGTGATCGGCCTGCATCTGCACCGGACCGCGCACCAGATCGTCCCAGCCGACAACATCGGCGGTGAGCAGGAATCGCCAGTGCGGCCGCCGGCCCTCGGCCTCGAAGCTGCGCCGCTGCGCATCGGTGAGGCGGAGCGCGCTGCGATCGTAAATCGGCGGCTGACCGCGATTGATCTGCCGCCAGCGCTTGTAGTCCAGCTCTTCCGGCGTCTCATAGCAGGGGTAAACCCGCCCCTCCTGCTGCAACCGGGCAAGGGCGTCGTGATAGCGATCGAGACGAGCCGACTGGCGAAACACCTGCGACCAGTCCAGCCCCATCCATTGCAGGTCGGTCTCGATGGCGGTGACGTATTCTTCGCGCGAACGCCCGGTGTCGGTGTCATCGAACCGCAGCACAAAGCGGCCAGCGGCGGCGCGGGCAAACAGCCAGTTCAACAGCGCCGTGCGGGCATTGCCCACATGCAGCAGCCCGGTCGGGCTCGGCGCGAAGCGGACGACGGCGCTCATACGAGGTTTGTAAAGCCGTTGGTAATCGGATAGCGGCGATCGCGGCCGAAGGCACGCCGGGAAATCTTCANCCCGGGCGGCGCTTGGCGGCGCTTGTACTCGGCGCGATCAAGCATGCGCCAGACCCGCCGAACAATGGCAGGATCGAAGCCGCGCGCCACCAGTTCGTCCACCGCCACATCGTCCTCAATCAGCGCCATCAGGATCTGGTCGAGAACCTCGTAGGGCGGCAGCGTATCCTGGTCGGTCTGGTTGGCGCGCAATTCGGCGCTCGGCGGCTTGGTGATCACCCGCTCCGGCATCACCCGGCCGGCGGGGCCACGAAACTCCGGCCGGAACGATTGGTTGCGCCAGCGGGCAAGGGCAAAGATCGTTGTCTTGTAGATGTCCTTCAACACCGAGAAACCGCCGCACATGTCGCCATAGAGGGTGGCATATCCCACCGACATCTCCGACTTGTTGCCGGTGGTCAGCACCATATGGCCGAGCTTGTTGCTGATCGCCATCAGCAACAGGCCGCGGCAGCGGGCCTGGATGTTTTCCTCGGTCACGTCCGGTTCACGACCGTTGAACAGTGGCGCGAGGACGGAGTCAAAGGCGGCCATCGCCGGCTCGATGGACACGTGGTCGAGCGGGACGCCGAGCATTCGCGCCACCTCGGCTGCATCCTCAAAGCTCTCCTGCGAGGTGAACGGCGATGGCATCATCACGCAGTGAACGCGCGCGGCACCGAGCGTATCCACCGCCACCGCTGCCGTCAGCGCGCTGTCGATACCGCCGGAAAGGCCGATGACGACGCCGGGAAAGCCGTTCTTCTCCACATAGTCGCGCAGCCCGACCACCATCGCCGCATAGACCGACTCGACGCCATTGACCGCCGGCGCCATCGCGGCATCGACACATTCGAGCCCGCCCTGGGCTTTACGCTGCCACGAGGTCTTGGTCACGCCCTCGTACCAGGCTGGCGCGCGCGCGCAGATCCCTCTTTTCGGTGAGCACGCAAAGGATGCGCCGTCAAAGACCAACTCGTCTTGCCNCCNCACCAGGTTGACATAGATCAGCGGTACGCCGGCTTCCTTGGCCCGGGTAATCGCCAAGCGCTGTCGCGTTTCCTCCTTCGCCAACTCGAAGGGTGAGCCGTTGAGGACGAGCAGCAGCTCCGCGCCCCGCCCCGCCAGATGGCGGGTAACGGTGGGCGTCCACATGTCTTCACAGATCATCACCCCCAGGCTGACGCCGCGAAACTGCACCGGCTCGGGAAGAGGGCCGCCGACGAACACCCGCTTCTCGTCGAACACGCCGTAGTTCGGCAGGTCGTACTTGAGCCGCGCCGCCGCAACCAAACCGCCATCCACCAGGATGGCGGCATTGTGCAGGTTGCCTTTGACCTGCCAGGGGGCGCCAAAGAGCACGGCCGGGCCGCCATCCTTAGTTTCGGCGGCGAAACGCGACACCGCTGCCTGGATGCGCTCCTGAAACGTTCGTTTCAGAACTAAATCTTCCGGCGGATAGCCGGCAAGGGCCAGTTCGCCGCAGACCACGAGATCAACGTCACCCGCAGCCATGCGCGCCTGGCGCATGCGTTCCAGGTTGCCATCGATATCGCCGACAATGGGATTGAGTTGGGCAATGGCGACCCGAAGCGACTGCGACATATGATCATTCTCTGAAGGGCAAGACGAGCAAGAGGGTAGGAAGGCATTCGAGGCAAGTCAACGAGGGCTGATGCGGACGGCATCGAGAAGGATCAACAGCATCCCTATTCCGAGTGCCGCACCGGCGGAATTCTTCGGCGCGATCAACCGCCGCGCGGAGTGCGGCGCCTGTTGGCGTTGAACAGAAACTCGCGGCCAACCTTAACTAGGGGTTCGCCATTATAGGCGATGACGTCGGCGGTTGCGTAGGTTTCCCGCCAGTTCTCCGGCAGTTGCGAGCCGGTGCCAACCACATCGATCGGCGCCCCCACGTCCGCCATGACCTTGCATTTATCGACGCTGAAACCGGACGACGCGACGACCCGGACCTTGGGAAAGCCGGCTTCGTCCAGCTTCTCTCGAAAGTAGAAGATGGCCGCGGCCGAGACGCCAGTTCCCGTCAGATGGCGCAACTCGCTATCGCTGCGGTAGCGACGGATCGCCGTCGGCACGTGGCGCTCCAGCACCGCGTATGATTCCTGCGGGTCGAGGCCTTCGATAAAACGGCCACCGTGCGTATCGAGGCGAAGCGCCACCCGACCCGCCGCCGCCCAGTCGGCGAACCGCTGGCAGACGGCAAGACTGTCGCTGATCTCCCGACCGAAATAGTCGACGAGCACGGTAAGCGGGTCATCCGGGTAGGTTTCGGCGAACATCTCGGCGGCACGCAGCGTCGAGCCGGCATAGCCGATGAGTGCATGCGGCATCGTACCCAACCNCCGCGCGCGGCCGAAATAGTGCGCCGTCGCGTCATTGGCGTTGCCGACAAAGCCGGCCGCGCCCGCCTCGCGCTTCGCTGCCTCCGAACCGACGGCGGTGGCGTAGGCCATCATTTCTTCCATCTCGATGCCGACGCAATGACGCGCGTCCATCGCCAGGAAGGCGACCTTCGGCATCTCCATGCACATGCTGTAGGCGTTGTAGGCGGTTACGCAGGCGGCGCCCAACTTCTGCAGCAGCAACGTCTCCAGATCCACCAAGTGATAGAAGGAGCCAGTCACATAAAGGAGTGGCTCACCAGCACCGACCCAGTCACCCTCCTCGTAGTTCTGATCGATCTCGATCGCCGTGCCACGTTCGGCCGTTACCGCCTGAAGCCAGCGCAGCATCAGCCGCGGCGTGTAAATGACCGGCCGGCGCATGAAGATGGCGTAGCGCACCTGCACGTCACCGTAGCGAGCGACAATCTCCTTCGACTTCAGAAAATACCGATCGGTCCAGCGGCTGATTTCCGGGTCGCGCGGCTGAATCACCGCGACAGAGGGCTCAAGGTCCGCAGTCAGGCCCACTGCAACGGGGTCAGGCGCCGGCAACGGCATACCCCGGCGCGCGCGCACGGCTGCGATGACGCGCATCCTTCAGCATCTCCGCCAGCAGGAACGCCAGTTCCAGGGCCTGGCTGGCATTGAGCCGGGGATCACAGGCGGTGTGGTAGCGGGCGCCGAGCCTGGCATCGGTGATCGCCTGGGCGCCGCCGACACATTCGGTGACATCCTGGCCGGTCATCTCGAAGTGGACGCCGCCGGCGTAGGTGCCCTCCGCCTCGTGCACGGCGAAGAAGGCACGCACCTCGTCGAGGACGCGATCGAAGTGCCGCGTCTTGTATCCGGACGCACTCATCACCGTGTTGGCATGCATCGGATCCGAGACCCAGACCACCCGCTTGCCTTCGCGAGTGACCGCGCGGATCAGTGCCGGCAGCAGGTCGCGGATCCTCTCGCCGCCCATGCGAACGATCAGCGTCAACCGGCCCGGATCATTGAGCGGATTAAGGCTGTCGATCAGCCGCAACAGGTTGTCGGCACTCACGGTCGGGCCAAGCTTGATGCCGATCGGATTGCCAACGCCACGGAGAAACTCGATGTGTGCGCCGTCGAGCTGGCGGGTCCGCTCGCCGATCCACAGCATGTGCGCCGAGGTGTCGTACCACTCGCCGGTGGTGCTGTCGACGCGGGTGAGCGCCTCCTCATAGTTGAGCAGCAGCGCCTCGTGCGAGGTGAAGAAGGCGGTTTCGCGAATTTGCGGCGCGCTCTCCGAGGTGATGCCGCAGGCGGCCATGAACTGCAGTGCCTCGTCGAGCCGGTCCGCCAGGTCGCGATAGCGATGACCCAGCGGGCTGTCGGCAACGAAACTGAGATTCCACAGGTGGACCTGATGCAGGTCGGCATAGCCACCCTGGGCGAAGGCGCGGATCAGATTGAGCGTCGCCGCCGACTGATTGTAGCAGCGGATCATCCGGTCCGGCTGCGGCACGCGATCTTCGGGCACAAACTCCATGCCGTTGACCATGTCGCCGTGATAGCTGGGCAGGGTGACGCCATCAATTGTCTCGAACTCGGCCGAACGCGGCTTGGCGAACTGACCGGCGATCCGTCCCACTTTGACCACCGGCACCGCGGCACCGAACGTCAGCACCACCGCCATCTGCAGCAGCACCCGAAAGGTATCGCGGATGTTGTTGGGATGGAACTCGGCAAAGCTTTCGGCGCAGTCGCCGCCCTGCAGCAGGAACGCGCGGCCATCTGCCACCTGCGCCAGCATACGCCGCAGCTGCCGTGCTTCCCCGGCGAAAACCAGCGGCGGAAAGTGCCGCAACTCCCGCTCGGCTGCGCTTAGTTCCTCGGGATCCGGATAAGCCAGAACCTGGGTGATGGGCTTTTTGCGCCAACTATCGGGGCGCCAAGCGTTACTCATGGCCGTTCGCTCTGGTGATTGTTTGTCCCTCCGGTGGCTATAAGCACCCGGCGCTCATATTTCAATCACGCGCCGGCGGCTGCAAGTAGCAATAGCATNCCGAGCTGGGTTGCGTGCAGACGATGGCTAATGCGTGCGGACACGCGCCGGGCGCTTCTCCCGCAGGGTGACGAACTCCTCGGCCGCCGTCGGATGAATACCTATCGTAGCATCGAACTGGGCCTTGGTCGCACCACATTTCAGCGCGATCGCCAAACCTTGAGTGATTTCAGCTGCATCCATGCCGACCATATGGCAGCCGAGCACCCGGTCGGTTGCCGCATCGACGATGACCTTGATCAGCGTCGCCTCGTCGCGGCCGGAGAGCGTATGCTTCATCGGCCGAAAGCGGGTGAGGTAGACGTCGACGGGGGCGACTTCACTCGCCTCCTCCTCGCTCAATCCCACCGTGCCAACCGGCGGCTGGCTGAACACCGCACTCGCCACGTTGGCATAATCGACCGTCCGCGGCCGGTTGTTGAAGTGCGTTTCGGCGAACGCCTGACCTTCGGCGATGGCGACCGGGGTCAGGTTCTTGCGATCGGTGCAATCGCCGACGGCGTAGATGCTGGCAACGCTGCTGCGGTTCCATTCGTCGACGATGACGGCGCGCTTATGATTGAGCGCCACCCCCACCTCCTTCAGCCCGATCGTCGTCGTGTTGGGACTGCGGCCGGTGGCATACATAACCAGATCGGTCTCGATCGCATGGCCGTCACCCAGTCGGACAGTGTAACCGGTATTGGTAGCATCGATCGCCGCGACCACGGTCTCGCGGCGGATGCGAATGCCCTTTTTCTCCATCTGCTCGGCGAGAAAACTGCGCACATCGGCGTCGAAACCACGCAGGATATCGCTGGCGCGGATGATCTGGGTCACCTCAGCGCCGGCGGCCCGAAAGATGCCGGCAAATTCCACCGCGATGTAGCCACCACCGACGATGACCACCCGCGCTGGCAAGGCGGGCAGGTCGAGCGCCCCGTCCGAGGTGATCACATGCTCGATGCCGGGGATCGCCGGAAGCTCCGGCCGGCCACCGGTGGCGATCAGAATCCGCTCCGCCGTATGCCGGGTGCCGTCCACCTCTACCGTGTGCGGATCGACGAGGCGGCCTTCGCCCTCGATCAGCCGGACGTTGTTGCGCTCGAGAATGCCGCGGTAGACGCCCTCCAGGCGGTCGAGTTCGACATTCTTGCGCCGGATCAGCTGTCCCCAGTCGAAGCTGGGCGTACCCACCTCCCAGCCGAAGCCGCGGGCGTCGCTGAACTCTTCGCTGTAATGCGCCCCATACACCAGGAGCTTCTTCGGCACGCAGCCGCGCATGACGCAGGTGCCGCCGACGCGGCTCTTTTCGATGATCGCCGCCCGGGCGCCGTAGCCGCCGGCGAGTCGCGTCGCGCGGACGCCGCCGGATCCGGCACCGATGGTCAGAAGATCGAAGTCGAATAGAGGCATGCGGGACGTCCAGTCAGGCGGTTATTGGGAGCTAAGCGGACACGGCACGGGGGTCACGGCGTTCACAGCCCGCCCATGCAGAGATACTTGATCTCCAGGAATTCCTCGATGCCGTATTTCGACCCCTCGCGGCCGATCCCCGACTGCTTCATGCCGCCGAAGGGCGCCACCTCGGTGGAGATGATACCTTCGTTGATGCCAACGATCCCGTATTCGAGCGCATCCGCCACCCGCCAGACGCGGCCGATGTCACGACTGTAGAAGTAGGCGGCGAGCCCGTAGGGGGTGTCATTGGCCAGCGCGACCGCTTCCGCCTCGGCGCTGAAGCGGATCAGTGGTGCCACCGGGCCGAAGATCTCCTCCTGCACGCAGGCCATGGCCGGGGTGACGTCGGCAAGAATGGTGGGCTCGAAAAAGGTGCCGCCCAGCGGATGCCGCTTGCCGCCGAGCACGACACGCGCGCCCTTGGCGGTGGCATCGGCGATGAGCTGTTCGACCTTCGCCGCCGCCGCCTCGTTGATCAGCGGCCCCTGCTGCACCCCGGCTTCGGTGCCGGCACCGACTTTCAGCGCCGAAACCGCCTGCGCCAGCCGGGCGACGAAGCCGTCATAGACGCGGTCGTGCACCAGCAGGCGATTGGCGCAGACGCAGGTCTGGCCGGTGTTGCGGTACTTGGAGGCCATGGCCCCCTCCACCGCCGCATCCAGATCGGCGTCGTCGAAGACGATGAATGGCGCATTGCCGCCCAGTTCGAGCGACACCTTCTTCACCGTGTCGGCGCATTGGCGCATCAACAGCTTGCCCACCTCGGTGGAGCCGGTGAAGGAGAGCTTGCGGACGATGGGATTGACGGTGAGTTCGCAGCCGATGGCGACGGCGTCGCCGGTCACCACGTTGATCACGCCCGCCGGTAAGCCCGCCCGTTCGGCCAGCACCGCCAGCGCCAGAGCCGAAAGCGGCGTATCTTCCGCCGGCTTGATCACCACGGTGCAGCCGGCAGCCAGCGCCGGGGCACACTTGCGGGTGATCATCGCCAGCGGGAAATTCCAGGGGGTGATGGCGGCCACCACACCCACCGGCTCCCGGGTGACGACGAGACGGCGCCCCGGCAGGTGGGCCGGGATGGTGTCGCCATAGACCCGCTTCGCCTCTTCGGCGAACCACTCGATGAACGATGCGCCGTAGACAACCTCGCCCCGCGCCTCGGCCAGCGGCTTGCCCTGCTCCGCCGTCATCAGCGCCGCCAGATCGTCCTGGTTGGCAAGCAGCAATTCGTACCAGCGGCGCAGGATCGCCGCCCGCTCCTTCGCGGTTCGTGCCCGCCATTCGGGGCCGGCGGCGGCCGCAGCATCGATCGCCCGCCGCGTCTCCGCGGCGCCCATCATCGGCACCCGGCCGACCTCGTGTCCGTCCGCAGGGTCAACCACGGCGAAGCTCTCGCCGGAGTCGGCCTTGATCCACTGTCCACCGACGTAGCCGTGGTCACGCAGCAGTTCGCCATCCTGAAGCATCGCCCTCTCCGCTCCCGTGGTCGCCTGGAAACGCGAGTCTCAGCAGACGAACGCCGCCAGCGGCAAAGCGCTACAGTGTGGGAATCGCGTCAATCTAAATCTGTGCGGCTATTGGCAGGAATCATTTGATTCCAGAAGCCAACGCCATGGCACAGACAATGCACGTGTACTGTAAGCTTCAGACAATAATTGGTAGCCTGCCGGAGCGAGGCGGAATGCGGGGACTGCAATCTGGAATTAGACTTATATCATCGCCAGATGGGAATTTGTCGCGTTCCCTCTCCGATCCAACTTCTATACTGCTACGACGCGCACAGCAGAATAGAGGGTAGTATAAGCTTGAACACCTTATTTTGGGAGCGAGTCCAACCGACACCGCACCGCCGCGAGGAACAGGTTATTGACGCGGTTATGCGTCTATGCGAGTCTCTAACTGGTGGAAGGGCAGAGAATATCTGGACACCTGACAGAGTTGAACGGCATCTACCTGCAGTGGATCGTCATTTTACTGTCGCTGATACGCAATATGCGGTGGAGCATACAGCAATACAAGCATTCGATAATGAATATAATGCTGACGCTAATTGGCGGAATATTCTTGAGGAGCCTATTGAGAAACTCGAAGATTACTTATCTAAAGTTCTCCCGAGTGATTCGGATTGGGAGCTTTGGGTGCCCGCCCGCGTAAATTTCTTCAATAGCAAAAATGTCTCCCATTTTTTAAATCAAATCAAAGATTGGGTGGTCATGGTTGCCCCATCGTTGGGGAATGCATTTCCAGACAATGTAATAATGGGTCGATCTAACATTGGACGGCGATCGGTTCCAATAAGGCTAGGCCGCTATCCCCTGCATTTTTGTAGCAACAGGTCACTCAAAACTTTTCATATTGAGAGAATGTTGTTCGTTAACGAAAGTAGGGAGCGTGTTACCGTTATTTACAGAGCCTTTGAAAGGAAGGCGCCAAAGCTCGCAGAATGCAGATTACGTGGAGCATTTGCAATTCTTGTGCTTGAGTGGAGTTCGTCATTGGCAACTCCAGCTATTCCTATTCTTTATGCCGCAAACATACTCCATAACCGTTTCCAAGACAGTGTAGATCGTGTCGTTGTGGTATCAACCGATGAAGAAATATGGAATTTACAGTATTATAACTGCACAGACGCAATAAATAATGATATACACAAATACAATTGGTGGTTATATGATCCTATAAAACAGCATATATGGCAGCGAACATGGATTTAATAGTTTTTGTTCGATAAAGATGAGCTTACGTAGCCCGAATGGCTGCAGCATTATGTTGATAATTTTTTTCATTCTGTCGGGATATTTCATCCGACCGATACGGTATTTGCCCTAGGGCCTGTTGAGATTCACCGTGAGTTTATGACGGCGGCGACGAGATAGATAGTAAGCAAAGCTCCGGCCGCACCTGCTTTTCGCTTGCCAGAGTGCTCGGTCTTGACCTCGGCCGCAGCGGAATGGGTCACGCGGCGGCGCGGTGGAGGGCGTCCTGCTCGGCCTTCCATGCCCAGGGGGTGAGCTCGGCGAGGCGGCGGTTCGGCCAGCCGGAGACGAGGCGGGCGAGCACGTCGGCGAGCCAGGCTTCCGGGTTGACCGCGTGCCACTTGCAGGTCTCGATCAATGACGCCAGCACCGCCCAGTTTTCCGCTCCCAGGTCATGGCCGGCGAAGAGTGCGTTCTTGCGATTGAGAGCAATCGGCCTCATTGAGCGCTCGATGACGTTCGAGTCGATCTCGATCCGGCCGTCGTCGAGGAAGAGGGTCAGCCCCTCCCACTGGTTCAGCGGGTAGCCGATCGCCTCGCCCAGCGGCGACTTCTTCGACAGCTGCGCCCGGCATTGCTCGAGCCATGGCCGCATCGCGTCCAGCAGCGGCTTCGTCCGCGCCTGCCGGACGGCTCGCCGTTCGCAGGCGGGCCTGCCGCGAATCTCCGCCTCGATCTCGTACAGCGCGGCGATCCGCCGCAGCGCCTCATGGGCGATCGGCGCCGGCCGCTTCTGTGCGACCTCGTAGAATCGCCGGCGGCAGTGTGCCCAGCAGTGGGCGAGGAGGACGCCGCCGTCGGCGGACCCGGCAGCCGCTTCGTCGCCCGCAGCCCCGGCCACCGCCTTGTAGGCGGCATAGGCGTCGGTCTGCAGGATGCCGCGGAAGTCCTTCAGCGCAGCGTGGCCGCGTGCGCGTGGCCGCGGCCGGGTGCGTAGGTGAACACCACCGCCGGCGGATCGGCGCCGCCCCACGGCCGGTCGTCGCGGGCGATCGCCCAGAACCAGCCGGTCTTCGTCCGGCCGCGGCCGGGATCGAGCACCGGTGCCGGCGTCTCGTCGACGAACAGCTTCGCCGAGCCGAGCAGATCGTCGCGCAGCAGCCGCCACAGCGGCTTCAACTCGGCCGCCGCGGTGCCGACCCAGGAGGCCAGCGTCGAGCGGTCGAGGGCGATACCCTGCCGGGCGAGCATCTGTGCCTGGCGGTAGAGCGGCGCATGGTCGGCATATTTCGCCACCAGCACGTGCGCCACCAGCCGTTCGGTGGGCAGGCCGCCCTCGATCAGCCGCGGCGGCGCCGGCGCCTGCACCACAGCACTCCCGCAGGCGCGGCAGCCGTACTTCGGCCGGCGGGTGACGATCACCTGCCAGCGCATCGGGATCACGTCGAGGCGTTCGGAGCGGTCCTCGCCGATGATGTGCATCGCACCGGAGCAGCACGGGCAGATGGTCGTCGGCGGCTCGATCACCACCTCGATCCGCGGCAGATGTCCGGGCAGGGTGCCGCGGTTCTGCCGCCGCTCGCGGGCGCGGGCCTCGCGTCGCGGCGGATCGGCCTTCTCCGCCTCGGCGTCGGCTTCCGCCACCGCCTGCTCGAGGTCTTCAAGCGCCAGGTTCAGCTGGTCGGGGTCGAGCGCCTCCGACCGCCTTCCGAACTGCATCCGCTGCAGCTGGCGGATGAAGTGCTGCAGCCGCTCGTTCCGGTCCTCCAGCCCGCGGCGCAGGGCCCGCTCGGCGGCGAGCTCGGCCCGCATCGCCAGCAGCGCGGCGCGCAGCGCGGAAGGATCGTCGGGGATCGCGTCGAGGTCGGTCATGAGCGGCGATTCTAAGCACGATGCCAGACGCTTACCAGAGTTCTTGTGGCTTCCCCGGCAGGCCGGCACAGCCTATTGTGCCTTCTTCGGTCGACCGAGACGCGGCGCGTGCATCCGCGACCAGTCGAGGCCATCCAACAGCGCCGCCAGCTGCGCCGCCGACAGCCGCATCACGCCCCCGGTCACCGGCGGCCAGCGAAAGACGCCTGCCTCCAGCCGTTTCCACACCATCACCAAGCCGCTGCCGTCCCAGACGAGCAGTTTCAGCCTGTCCGATCGTTTGCAACGGAAGACGTAAATTGTCCCGGAGAAGGGGTCGTGCCCCAGCGCCGTCTGCACGATCGAAGCGAGTCGGTCGGCGCCGCAGCGGAAGTCGACCGGCCGCGTCGCCACCAGCACCCGGACGCCTGAAGGCGGGACGATCATCCGAGCGCCTTCAGCGTCCGGAGCACGTCCGCCAGGAGCACCGGATCGGCGCCCGGCGACACCCGCACCCGAGCACCGGCAAGCTCGATCTCGATCGCCGGACTGCCGGCTGGACAACGCCCCTCGCTCACCACTACCGGCACGAAGTCGAGCGGTACCGCGTCCGCCGTCGCCGCGTCCGCCGCTTGGCGCAACTCCTTCCGCCAGGCATACAGCTGGTTGCGGTGCAGCCCGTGCCGGCGGGCGACCGCGCTCGCCACGGCGTCGGGGGCGAAACTTTCGGCGACGATCCGCGCCTTCTCCTCCCAGCTCCACCGCCGCCGCCGCTCACCCCACGGCAGTACCTCGCCCTGACGGGCGCTTTGCCAATTAATTGGCACCTTACTTGGCAAACGATCCACGCGGCGCCTCCGTCCTGGGAGCCGCCATCATCCGCGAGCAATCACCGGCCGCAACGTGGGGTCAGAGCTCCGCTTACGATAGATATTGGCGCTGAAGCTTTGGTCTGTTTTGTCGGCACGCATGGCGATGCGCTTGAACTCTTTGAGCTTACAGAAGAAGTTTTCGATGAGATGGCGCCATTTGTACATCTCGGCATCGAATGGGAGAGGCTTGGTCCGGCGCGGATGCTGGGAGATGACGATCTTGGCGCCGCGCTCGTTGAGCTCAGCGACGATGTCGTTGCTGTCGAAGGCTTTGTCGGCGATGAAAGCGTCGAATTGGAGGCCGTCGATGAGCGGGGCAACGCCGGCGGTATCGAAGCGGTGGCCCGGCAGGAGTGCGAAGCGTACGAGATTGCCCAGGGCATCGGTCAGGGCCAGGATCTTGGTCGTCATGCCGCCCTTGGAGCGCCCTATGGCCTGGCTCTGAGTCCCCCTTTTGCGCCCTGGCCATGGCGGTGGACCTTGACGATGGTGGCGTCGACCATGGCGTACTCCATATCGGGATCATCCGAGCAAGCCTCGAAAAGCCGAATGAAAACATCGGCTTTGACCCAGTCTCGGTAGCGCTTGAAGACGGTGTTCCAGTTGCCGAAAAAGGCCGGCAAATCACGCCAGGGACTGCCCGTGCGAACCACCCACAGAACCGCCCCGACAAAGAGCCGATTGTCTCTGCCGCTGCGACCCGCGTCCGTTGGCTTGCCCAGGCAGTGCGGTTCCATTCTCGCCCATTGGGCGTCTGTCAGTACAAAACGTTCCATCCATAGCTTGAATCACAATCAAGCCAAGGATGGAATCCTGAATCTCAACAGGCCCTAGCAGCCTGTCGGACTTAACGCGAGGCGGAGCTGTGGGTTATAGAATCCGGGCATGGATTCACGCCCCCGGCCCGGACCTCTTCGGCATGAGCAACTTCCGCCCGATCGACCGCGACAGCGGATTTCTGATGCCGCCGTCGGTGGACGAGTGGCTTCCGCAGCGGCACTTGGCGCGGTTCGTGGTGGAGGTGATCGCGGGGCTGGATCTGCGGCCGATGACCGGCAGCTACCGTGGCTCTGGGGAAGCGTCCTACCACCCCAGCCTTCTGCTGGGCATTCTGATCTACGGCTACGCCACCGGGGTGTTCTCCAGCCGCAAGCTGGAGCGGGCGACCTATGACAGCGTGGCGTTCCGCTTCATCGCGGCGAACGATCATCCGGACCATGACACCATCGCCGCGTTCCGCCGACGCTTTCTGCCGCAGATCGAGAAGCTGTTCGTCCAGGTGCTGGTGCTCGCGCGCGAGATGGGCGTGCTGAAGCTGGGAACGGTCGGGCTCGACGGGACCAAGGTCCACGCCAATGCCAGCCGGCACAGCGCGCTGTCCTATGACCATGCGGGCAAGCTGGAGGCCCAACTGCAGGCCGAAGTGGCCGATCTCATGGCCAAGGCAGAAGCGGCGGACCAGGTGGACATCGCTGACGGCATGTCGATCCCCGACGAATTGGCGCGACGTGAGGAACGGTTGTCCAGGCTCGCCGAGGCCCGGGCGAAGATCGAGGCCCGCGCGAAGGAACGCTTCGAACGGGAGCAGGCAGACCATCAGGCGAAACTCGCAGCACGGGACGCCAAGGCAGCGGCCACCGGCAAGAAGCCCACGGGCCGTGAGCCGAAGCCGCCGGTGGCGACGCCGCTGCCCACGGATCAGATCAATCTGACCGACGAGGAAAGCCGCATCATGGCGGTGGCGGGCGGCGGTTTTGAGCAGTGCTACAATGCGCAGGCGGCGGTGGCGGCGGGCAGTCTGCTGGTGGTGGTCGCCGACGTGGTGCAGGCGCCCAACGACAAGCAGCAGCTTACACCCATGCTGGACAAGATCGGCACTCTGCCGGACGTGCTCGGCAGGCCGGACATGCTGTTGGCGGACAATGGCTACTTCAGCGAGGCGAATGTGCAGGCCTGTGTGGCCGGCGGGATCGAACCGCTGATCGCACTTGGTCGCGAGGCGCATCATCTCAGCCTGCAAGAGCGCTTCGCTGCGGCGCCACCGGCGCCCGAAGACCCCACCCCGGTTCAGGCGATGGCGTATCGGCTGCGCACGCCGCAGGGCCGCGCGCTCTACGCCCTGCGCAAGCAGACGCCCGAGCCAGTGTTTGGCATCATCAAGTCCGTGCTGGGGTTCCGGCAGTCCCTGCTGCGCGGGCTCAATGCCGCCCGTGGCGAGTGGAGGCTTGTAACCATGGCATGGAACCTGAAGCGGATGTTCGCCCTCAGCCGCGCCGTCTAGCCTGCGCGGCCAGTTCCGCAGGCGCGCCAGCGCGACCGCACCGCCCAAAATGGCGCTGACAGAGGCGCCGACGCACCGATCCCTACGCAGGTCCGGCGACGCCCGAGACGCAAGTCCGACAGGCTGCTAGGCTACGGCTATCCGCCGTGAGGCCGCCATGTCCTCCGATTCCGTCGCCGGCCGGGCGCGCGACTACTCCACGGTGACGCTCTTGGCGAGGTTGCGCGGCTGGTCGACGTCGGTGCCCTTCAGCACCGCCACGTGGTAGGCGAGGAGTTGAACCGGGATGGTGTAGAGGATGGGAGCTACGAAGGGATCCACCTCCGGCAGTTCGACGGTGGCGGCAGCAACGTCGCCCAGCTTCTCGATGCCGGCCTTGTCGGAGAGAAAGATCACCTTGCCACCGCGAGCAATCACCTCCTGCATGTTGGAGGCTGTCTTGTCGAACAGATTGTCCGAAGGAGCGATGACGATGATCGGCATGTTTTCGTCGATCAGCGCGATCGGCCCATGCTTCATCTCGCCGGCGGCGTAGCCCTCGGCGTGGATATAACTGATTTCCTTCAGCTTCAGCGCGCCTTCGAGGGCGATCGGATAGCCGGTGCCACGCCCGAGATAGAGGACGTCGCGAGCCTCGGCCACTTGGCGAGCGATCTCCGCCAGCCGCTGGTCGTGGTTGAGCACGTCGTTGCTGCGGCTCGGCACTTCGGTCAGCGCCCGGCACAGCCGCTGCTCCGTCTCGCGATCGATGGTGCCGCGCCGCGCCGCGAGGGCGATAACGAGACAGGCGAGCACAGTCAGCTGGGTGGTAAACGCCTTGGTGGAGGCAACGCCGATCTCCGGGCCGGCCTGCGTCAGCAGACTGACATCCGACTGGCGGGCCATCGAGCTCTCGGCGACGTTAACGATGCTAATGATGTGCTGTCCCTGCTTGCGGGCATAGGCCAGCGCCGCTAGCGTATCAGCGGTCTCGCCCGACTGGGAAATGAACACCGCGAGGCCACCCTGCGGCATATCGGCGCCGCGATAGCGGAACTCGGACGCGATATCCACTTCGGTGGGAATGCGCGCCACCGTCTCGAACCAGTACTTGGCCACCAGCCCGGCATGATAGGAGGTGCCGCAGCCGATGATCGTCACCTTCGTGACGCGGGTGAGATCGAAGGGGAACGGCGGCATGGCCACCAGCTGGTTCCACGGATTGAGCAGGGCGTGCAGGGCATCGCCCATCACCGTCGGCTGCTCGTAGATTTCCTTCAGCATGAAGTGAGGGAAGTTGCCCTTGCCGATCAGCGCCCCCGAGGTGGCGGTCATCTTGATCGGACGGTTGACATCGGCGCCGCTGGCATCGTGGATGGAAACGCCGTCGGCGCGCACTTCCACCCAGTCGCCCTCCTCCAGATAGCTGATGCGGGTGGTCAAGGGCGCCAGCGCCAGCGCGTCCGAGCCCAGGTACATCTCGCCGTCGCCGTAACCGATGGCGAGCGGACTGCCACGGCGGGCGCCGATCATCAGGTCATGATGGCCGGCAAACAGGATGGCGAGCGCGAAGGCGCCTTCGATCCGCGCCAGCGATGCCTGCACCGCCTCCTGTGGCGTGCATCCTTCGCCGAGATAGCTGCTGATCAGATGGACCACCACCTCGGTGTCGGTCTCGGTCAGGAACCGGCAGCCTTTGGCGGTGAGTTGGCGGCGGAGTTCGAGGAAGTTTTCGATGATGCCGTTATGGACAAGGACAACGCGGTCGTCGGCGTGCGGGTGGGCGTTGTTCTCCGTCGGCGCCCCATGCGTCGCCCAGCGGGTGTGACCGATGCCGATCGTGCCGGGCAGTGGCTCCGCTTCCAGCAACTGCTCGAGGCTGGCGAGCTTGCCTTGCGCCCGGCGGCGTACGATCGAGCCGTTGGTGAGTGTGGCGACGCCGGCCGAGTCATATCCTCGATATTCGAGCCGTTTCAGGGCGTCTAGGAGGAGAGGGGTGACCGGTGCCTTGCCGATAATACCGATGATACCGCACATGCGCGTTCGATCCCGTTTACTTGGGAGGACTACTTCTGCTGCTTCGCTTTTTCGGCAGCCCGCCGTTGGCGAAACGCCGAAGCCCAACCGGGCTTTTCCGCGTGTGGTCCTCGGGTGAGGGCCAGCGAGTGGGCGGTCACATCGCGGGAGATGACGCTGCCGGCACCGATGATGGCACCATCGCCGATCGTTACCGGCGCCACCAGCGACGTATTCGAACCAATGAACGCCCCCGAACCGACGACGGTGCGATCCTTGAAGAAGCCGTCGTAGTTGCAGGTGATCGTCCCGGCGCCGATGTTGGCACCGGCGCCGATATCCGCATCGCCGATGTAGGTGAGGTGGTTGATCTTCGCCCCCGCCTCGACCACGGAATTCTTGACCTCGACGAAGTTGCCGATATGCACGCCCTCGCCGATTTTGGCACCGGGCCTGAGGCGGGCGAAGGGCCCAACCTGCGCCCCGGCGGCGATGTCGACACCCTCGAAGTGGCAGAAGGGACGGATCGTCACCCCGTCACCGACGGTGACGCCAGGCGCGAAGACGACGTTGGGTTCCACCACCACGTCGCGGCCGAGCCGAGTATCCCAACTGAAATATACGCTGGATGGATCGACCAGCGTCGCTCCGTCCGCCATCGCCTGCTGCCGCAGCGTCGCCTGCACCACGGCTTCGGCGCGCGCCAGATCGGCACGCGAATTCACCCCCAGCAGTTCGTCCTCAGTGCCCTCGACCACGTGGCAGAGGTGGCCGGCAGCGCGGGCGATGGCAACGATGTCGGTGAGGTAGTATTCGCCTTTGGCGTTGCGATTATCCAGCCGGTCGAGCAGGGAAAACAGCAGCTGGCCATCGACGGCGATGACGCCCGAGTTGCACCAGGGCATCGTCAACTGCGCCGGGCTGGCATCCTTGGCCTCGACGATCGCCTCCAAGCTGCCGTCGTCGGCGACCACCAGCCGGCCATAGGCGCCAGGGTCGGCGGGGCGGAATCCCAACACCACCACCGCCGGTGACGGGTTGGCCGCCCGCGCCGCGAGCAGACGCTGCAAGCTCGAAGCCGCAATCAAGGGGGTGTCGCCGTAGCAGATCAGGACGTCGCCGGCAAAATCATCCATCAACGACCGCGCCGCCATCACCGCGTGACCGGTACCGAGCCTCGGTTCCTGCACCACCGTCGGGTGCGGCGCCACTGCCTTGGTAACGTCGGCCATCCCTTCGCCGACAACGACGACGATTCGCGCAGGCGCCAGCGATGCCACTGTGCCGATCACCGACTGGATCATCGGCCGGCCAGCGACGGCATGCATGACCTTTGGCAAGGCAGATTTCATCCGCGTTCCGAGTCCGGCAGCCAGAATGATAACTGCGCTCTCGCGTGTACTCATGTCGAACCTTTCATCCAACGGCATGGGAACGCGCGACGGTTCCGACTTGCCCGATGTTGCCGCTGCCAGAGGACCAATAACGGAGAACCAAAGCCTGGGACCAAAGCCGGACGTTGCCAACAGGCGTCGGTCGATCTATCCCCCGCAAGGACCTCCGACGGGAGGTTGCCACGGGCGGCACTTAAACACAAAAGGACAGGCAATGGGTGTGATCCAGGTCATCATTTTCGATCTCGACGGAACCCTCGTCGATAGCGTTGCCGACATTGCCTTCGCCGCCAATCAGGTGCTCGCCGCCCGGCGCCTGCGAACGCTCGCCGTCGAGGCATTTATTCCATTGATCGGCGAAGGCGCGAAACGGCTGATGGAACGCACCTTGCTTGCCGCCGGGGGCGATGCTGAGGATGACCTGGAGGGGGCTCTGGCGGCGTTTCTCGGCGCTTATGCCGCCAATTTGACCCGGGCGACCGTCGCCTATCCGGGCGCGGCGGAGGCCCTCATGACGCTGGCGGCAGCAGGCTATCGTCTGGCGGTCTGCACCAATAAGCCGGAAGCGCATGCGCGGACGATCCTTACCCGTCTCGGCCTCGATCGTCAGCTGACGATGATCATCGGCGGCGACAGCGTGCCAGGGGCGCGCAAACCCGACCCGCAGATGCTGGCGCCGATTCTTGCCGCCTGTGGTGTCTCCGCGGCGGCGGCGGTGATGATCGGCGACAGCATCACCGACGTGAGGCTGGCCCGTGCGGCGGGTATGCCGGTAATGCTGCGTGCCGGCGGCTATGCGACGCAGCCGGCGGCGGCGCTCGGCGCCGATGCGGTGGTTGACGACCTCGGCGAGTTGCCGAGGGCGATCGAGCGTCTGCAGCGTGCGGCGATTGCTTGACAGTCCCGACGCGAGCGCCTTTATTGCGCCGACGGATCGCCATGCGCGACCGGGCGCGTAGCTCAGCGGGAGAGCACTGCCTTCACACGGCAGGGGTCACAGGTTCAATCCCTGTCGCGCCCACCATTGCAATCACTGGTTTGAAATCGATTCCCCTCGCATAATTGTGCCGTTCATGCATGGACGCAGCAGGACCATGCCGTCAATCTTGCAGAGAACTTCAGCCGCCGAGGTACGTCACGGTGTACGTCAGGTGAAGGGACGATCGTGCTGCAGCGAGGGAACGCGCTGCCGCGCCCTGGCCACCGCCGCCGGATCCACCTCGGCAACGATGATGCCCACCTCCTCGCCGCCATCGGCCAGGACTTCGCCCCACGGATCGACGATCAGCGAATGGCCGTAGGTTTCGCGGCCTTCGGCGTGGGTGCCGCATTGCGCCGGCGCAAAGACGAAGGTGCCGTTCTCGATGGCGCGGGCACGTTGCAGCACATGCCAGTGGGCGCGGCCGGTGGTGCGGGTGAAGGCCGCCGGGATCGACAGGAAATCGGCCCCCGCCTGCGCCAACGCCCGATAGAGATGGGGAAAGCGCAGGTCGTAACAAACGCTGAGGCCGAGGCGGCCCCAGGGCGTTTCGGCAACGACGGCGCGATCGCCGGCGGCAATGGTCGCTGATTCGCGATAACTCTCGCCTCCACCGAGATCGACGTCGAACAGGTGAATCTTGTCGTAGCGAGCGACGATGGCGCCGGTGGCATCCACCAGCAGCGAACGGTTTGCCACCTTGCCGTCGCCGACAGCAACCGCGAGCGAGCCGATCAGCAGCCACACGCCGGTCTGCTGTGCCACGTCGCGGAAGGTGGCCAGGCCGGGGTGCGCGTCCTCCTCCGGCGTCTTTTCGCGCAACAGCCGGCCGATCGGCTCCAGCATGCTGACGTTTTCCGGGAGTAGCACCAGATCGGCGCCGGCATCGCGCGCCCGACGGATGAGGTCGCCGACCGGAGCCGTGTTCTCGGCGATGGTGCGCGCTGAATTGGTCTGCACACAGGCAACGCGAAAGGACGCGGTCATCTCCCGCTCACGCCGCCAGACCGAGCAGACGGTCCAGTTCGCCGGCGCGATCAAGCGCGGCAAGCTTGTCCGAGCCTCCCACGTGGGTGCCGTCGAACACACCTGCGGCACTGTTTGCAGACCACCGGCGCGGCGCACCATCTCGTCGCGGGCGCCGATCACATCGGTGACATCGATTTCACTGAACGCGACACCCTTTTTTCGTCAGCAGCGCCTTGGCACGGTGGCAGTAGCCGCACAAGGGGCTGGTGTAGATTTCGACGGTCGCCATTGGCAGGTCCCTTCCGCTGTTTGCCTGCATATAGGCCCGGCAGGAACCACTGGCCAAGCCGCCAATTACAGTTGCGTCGTCAGATCGCGCACGGCGCGAGCCAAAGCCAGCACGTCGACCCTCGCCGCACCAGCCGCGAGCAGTACCCGGGTGCAGTTGGCCGCCGTCGAACCGGTGGTGAGAACGTCGTCGATCAGCACGACCCGGCGCCCCTCGATGCGTCGCGCCGCACTTGGCCGCAGTGCGAAGGCGCCAGCGACGCTGCGCGCACGCGCCCTGGCACCGAGGGTGCCCATCTTCTTCGTCCGCCGCTGCCGGATCAGCGCGTCGGGGGCGACGCCAACGTCGGTCTGGCGGCCAATAGCGTGTGCCAGCAGCGCCGCCTGATTGAATCGGCGCGCCAGCAGCCGCGTCCAGTGCAACGGCACCGGCACCAGGACGTCGGCATCATCCATAAGGTCGCGGCCGGCGCGGACCATCCAGCGGGCGAACACCGGCACCGCGTCGGTGCGGTCACCATTCTTATAGCCGAGAATGAGCCGGCTGCTGCCGTCGTCGTAGACTACAGCGGCACGGGCGCGGTTGAAGGGGGCCGNGGCAGCCATGCAGCCACCGCAAAGAAGGTGGTCGCCCGCCCCATACTCGAGCGGCAGGCCACAGGCATCGCACATGGGCTGATCGATGAAACGGAGCTTCGGCCAGCAGGTGCTGCACAACGAGTTGGCTGTCCAGGTGGACTCGCCGCAGGCGAGACACCGCGGCGGCATCAGCGCATCGAGCGCGATCTGGCATGCTCGACGCATCAGGCCCGGCCAGACACCACCGGTTTTCCGATCGGCCGTTGGTGGCGATTGTGAAGCGCGCGGCACCGACATTTGCCCCCTCCCCGGGGAAGATCATATACTGCACCGGATTAGGACCGATCGCTTAGCATAAATTTCCCCAAAAGGGTATCGCATTGGCCGATGCAATGTTGGTTTTCGACCGTCTGTCCGTTCGCCGTCATCGTGACCGTGCGGCAGCGGCGTTCTCTCGCCATGATTTTCTCTTCCGCGAGGTGGCGGACCGCCTACTCGACCGGCTGGTCGATATCCGCCGGCAATTTCCCCTGGCGCTCGATCTCGGCTGTCACAGCGGTGTGCTGGCAGAGGAATTAAGCGGACGCGGCGGCGTTCAGACCATGGTGCAGGCTGACTTGTCGCCGCGGATGGCGGCAACTGTCTCCGGCCTCCGCCTTGCGGCTGACGAGGAGACACTGCCCTTTGCGCCCGCCAGCTTCGATCTGGTGCTGAGCTTGCTGAGCCTGCACTGGGTCAACGACCTGCCGGGGGCGCTGGCGCAGCTTCGCTGCGCACTGAAACCGGATGGCCTGCTGCTGGCCGTGATGCTGGGCGGCGAAACGCTGAAGGAATTGCGCCAGTCGCTGGCGGCGGCAGAGTTGACGGTGGAAGGNGGGCTGAGCCCGCGCGTCGCTCCCTTTGCCGACGTCCGCGATGCCGGGGCCCTGCTGCAGCGAGCCGGTTTCGCCCTGCCGGTGGTGGATACCGAAACGATCACCGTGTCCTACGGCGAACCGCTTGATCTGCTCCGCGACCTCCGCGGCATGGGTGAAACCAACGCGGTGATCGAGCGGCGCAAGACGTCGCTACGGCGAGACACGCTGTTTCAGGCGCTCGACCACTATCGCCTGACCTTCGCCGACACCAACGGCCGGGTGCCCGCCACATTTCAACTCATCTACCTCACCGCCTGGGCACCCGATCCGTCACAGCCGCAGGCGCTGCGGCCGGGCAGCGCGCGCAACCGGCTGGCCGACGCCCTTAGCGGTGGCGACGATGCCGGTTGCGACAATGTTGGGCGCTCGGGCAGCGATGGTCAGCGATGATCCTGCCACAGCCACTGCTCCACGGCACCCTCGTGCGCCGCTACAACCGGTTCATGGCCGAAGTGGTGCTCGATTCGGCGATCACGGTGACCGCGCATTGCCCAAACTCGGGCTCGATGCTGAGCGTCAATACACCGGGCTCGGAAGTTTGGCTTTCCCCGGCGGCAGATCCAAACAGGAAACTGAAATATACGTGGGAACTCATTCGTGTCGGTGAAGCGCTCGTTGGCATAAACACCCACCGCGCCAATGGAATTGTCGCGGAAGCGCTTTCCCGCGGGGCGATCACCGAGCTTTGCGGCTATACTGACATGCGCAGGGAAGTGCGATACGGCAGCAACTCACGTATTGATTTATTGTTGCAGAACCCCAACTGTCCTAATTGCTATGTAGAAGTTAAGAACGTGACGCTGAAGCGAACCTTGGCCGACGGTTCGCTGACAGAGTTCCCCGATGCCGTCACCACGCGCGGCACAAAGCATCTGGTGGAACTGGCGGAGGTGGCGAAGCGTGGCGAACGGGCGGTCATGATGTACTTGCTGCAACGGAGCGACAGCGACACCTTTGCGATCGCAGCCGACATCGATCCGATGTACGCTGCGGCGTTAGCGCAGGCGATGGCGGATGGCGTGGAGGTGTTGGCATACAGATGTTGCGTAACCACCACCACGATCACGGTCACCGATCGCGTGCGCGCGGTGCTCCCCTGACGGGGACGGGTTACCCCTAAACAACGACGTGATTGAAATCTGGGAATGGGCAATATGCGCCGGACTGCGNNACTCTGGTCGATACGCGGAAGATCAAGGTTCACTCCTTCGAGGACGTCGTCGGCATGCGGCGAGCGGGCNTATCTCGCCGCGCTGACGCTTGATTTCGTAACTCCACACGTCCAGCCAGGCGTGCGCACCGACGAGTTGGACCGGCTGTGTGATGCTTTCATCCGCGATCATGCCGGCATCCCGGCGCCGCTCAACTACCGCGGCTTTCCCAAGTCCATCTGCACCTCGGTCAATCACGTCGTCTGCCATGGCATACCTGGTGACAAGCGATTACTGGAAGGCGATATCGTCAACATCGATGTCACCGTCATCCTTGACGGCTGGCACGGCGATTCCAGCCGGATGTATCCCGTAGGCCGCGTCAGCGTGAAGGCGCAACGCCTGATGGACATTACCTTCGAGGCGATGTGGCGGGGTATCCGCATCGTTCGNCCCGGGGTGACGGTCGGCGACATCGGCTATGCGATCCAGTCCTTTGCCGAGGCAGAACGCTTTTCGATCGTCCGCGATTTCTGCGGTCACGGCCTCGGCCGTGTCTTTCATGACGCGCCAAATATCCCGCATTTCGGTGAGCCGGGGGACGGCCCGGTGCTGGAAGAAGGAATGTTCTTCACCATCGAGCCGATGATCAATGCCGGCCGCTGGGAAGTGAAGATCCTCAATGACGGCTGGACCGCGGTGACCAAGGATCGTTCACTGTCGGCGCAGTTCGAGCATTCGGTCGCCGTCACCGAGGATGGCTTCGAGGTGTTCACCCTGTCACCCGCCGGGCTTGACCGGCCGCCCTATCAGAGTTGACTCGCCAGGGGGCGACGAAGCGGCCGAACCGCCGCAGCCGGCTGAGCCATCGACCGGCCAGCCGGGCCATGCAGACCATCGTCGACGCTTGCGCCAGCGCTTTCTCAATGGCGACGCGGATGCCCTCGCCGATTACGAACTGCTCGAACTCTTGCTTTTCTATGCAGTCGATCGAGTGGACGTGAAGCCATTGGCCAGGGCGCTGCTGGCCGAGTTCGGGTCGTTTTCCGCCGTGCTCGCAGGGGATGCGGCGCGTCTGCTTCGCCACAAGCGGGTCAACGACAGAACGCTCGCCTTGTTTCGCGCCATTCGCGAAGCGGGCCGGCGCATTCTGCTAGAGCAGATCGCCGATCGACCGGTTCTTTCCTCGTCGACAGCATTGATGGATTACTGCCGGCTACGCCTAGCGGATGAATCGATCGAACACTTCCGCGTTCTGTTCCTTGATCGGAAGAACAAGCTGATCGCCGATGAAGAGCAGCAGCGCGGCACCGTTGACCATGCCCCGATCTACCCGCGCGAGGTCATCAAGCGCGCGCTTGAACTGGGAGCGACGGCGCTTATCCTCGTCCACAATCACCCCTCCGGCGATCCGTCGCCATCAGCTGCCGACGTGGCGATGACGCGCGAAGTCAACGGAGTGGCACAACGACTTGGCATCACGTTGCATGATCACGTGATCGTGGCAAAGGGCGGCACGCGCTCTTTACGTGCCTTGGGATTGCTATGACCGCCCTATCTGGCCGCCGGACCGGCCACGGTCAGCTGATCCCGAGCCGATGGTGCGGCGGCGCCTCATAGCGGGTGGGCGGGCCCCATTCATCGAAGCGGAACAACGAAAATGCCCGCTGACCGTTGAAATCGAGAATGCGCAGTTGGTCAGTCTCGTGCACGTCGTGCGATACCGCGTCAAAGTGGGCACCGTAGCGTGACTTCGCCAGATCGAGCGGAATTTCGTAGGCGATAAATTTCTCGATTCCCTTATTCGCCAGTTCCTTCAGCAGTGTTGGAGCGGTTGGCAGATCGGACGATGTCAGAATGATCATCGGTCCTCCACCAGTCAGAAGAATCATAACCTTCATGCGTTTACCCACCTTCCTCTTTAGTCTGCAATCGGCTTCCAGCAGGAAGCAACATTAACAACAAGATCGCGGTCGCGAGCCCTGACGCAAAATCCGGGCCGGTGTGGCCAGCAAACGGCGATGCGCCGCGCTACGTTGCGCATAGCAGCTGAACGACCCTCCGCACGGACTGACAGGAGGGACCTCACCATCAGCCCCCGTCGCCGCTCGGAAATGATATGGGTCAGTTGTCGCCGGTTCGTCGTCCCGCAAGGCCGCTTTCCGGCTCTGGAAGCGCCACGAACCACCTTGAAGCGATCGCTCGTTACGTAACCACACCTCCATACTTGGCCAGGCACTCGTCGACGGTTTCCCCATTGTCCCCAACGTCCACACCAGACGGCAAAGATTAAGGAAAACCGCCCGAGAGCGGCAGACAGTCCAACTGCACTTTGCTGCAGCGCATCAAAATTGGTAGCGCCGCAGCACGGTCAGCGCCGAGATAACACCGATCAGCTTGTTGGTCTGTGGATCAACCACCGGCAGCCTGAGCTTGCCCGCAGCCAGCAGCTGCAGGGCCTCGCCCAATGGCGAGTCCGGTCGCATGATCGGCAGATCATGTTCGGCAAAATCGCCGACCTTCCGGCCCAGGTAAGGCGTAATGCGATCATCGACGTCGATCGCTGATTCCTCTTCCGCTTCCTGTGCGGTCTGTGGCCGCTCCAGGTTTTTCGGCAGAAGCAATTTTGCCAGAGTAAAGGTCGAAACTTCGCCGACAAACGTTCCGTCCGCCTTGATGATCAATAATTGCTGCATGTGGTGTTTCACCATCTTGGCGAGCGCCTCGCCAAGAGTTGCAGTATCCACCACGGTCGAAATGGCGACGGCCGAACGCACCATATAGTGCCGAACCAACATTCTGTGCTCTCTCCTAATCCCGTATGCCAGCTAGCGCTCACAGATCGTGTGAAACGCGGCTCCAAATAGGAAACAGCGACGCAATGCCCATCGTTTGGTCAAAAGCACCGCAGTTTGACCGTTATTGTCTGCGTCTTCCTATCCGGATGCAACCTCGTGCCGTGAATAGGTGGCATTCCATTTCATCGTTGGTCATTTGCTCGAATGCGACCTAGACAGAGTACGTTATGACGAGCGGAGTTTGCATCAAGCCAGCCCCAGCGAAGTCAAACCAAACCTAAGTCGCCTCGCTGGGGCAGCCCCGCGTGCTATCGGCACGAAATTTGAATAGCCGAGGCCGGCCGTCTCCAGAAGCGCTTCCGCCGTCGTCGACGGCTGTTTGGTTGTATATCTGCCGTAGGACGACTTGACGGAGGGAGAGTTGCATGAGTATGGGAGTTAGTACCGGCATTGTGGCGATATCCGCTGCAATTGTCGGGTTTCTGGCGGCGTTTTCAATTTACCTTAGTATCGTCCGCCAACCCGTTGGTACCGATCGCATGAAGGCCATTAGTGAAGAGATTCATCTCGGAGCGATGACCTATCTGCGCGAGCAATACCTGCGGATATCGATTTTCGTGGTGGTCGTTGCCATCCTACTGACCTTTCAGTACGACTTTCGTATGGGTATTGCCTTCGTATTCGGCGCGCTGACTTCGGCGCTCGCTGGATTTGTTGGCATGAAGGCAGCGACCAAGGCAAACGTCCGCACCACTGCCGCCGCGATGTTGAGCGGCGAACGCGCCGCACTCAACGTCTCGTTCAATGGTGGTGCGGTTATGGGACTGTCGGTTGCAGCCTTCGGCCTGTTTGGTCTCGGGGTTCTCTTCTACCTCTTCGGCACGATCGAGAACGTCAATATTATTTGGGGCTTCTCGATGGGCGCGTCGTCGATCGCGCTGTTTGCCCGTGTCGGTGGCGGCATCTTCACCAAGGCAGCCGACGTGGGCTCCGACCTTGTGGGCAAGGTTGAGGCAGGCATTCCCGAGGACGATCCACGCAATCCGGGCGTGATTGCCGACAACGTCGGTGACAACGTCGGCGACGTGGCGGGAATGGGTGCCGATATCTATGAATCCTACGTCGGATCGATGGTCGCCGCGGTCACCATCGCTGCCACCCTTACCCATCCCGACGTGATTGCGATGTTCGGTGAGCAGCTGCCGACCCGTCTCCTCGCCGTGGCATCGTCGCTGGGCATTCCAACGGCGCCTGGCAGCGAAATCGCAGCGATCCAGCTGATGTTGATGGCCTTGCCACTGATCATGGCCTGCATCGGCATGGCCGCCTCGCTGTGCGGCATTTTCGGGCTGCGCTTCCTGCGCGGGGTCGGTCCCGCCCGGGCGCTGGCGATCGCCGACATGAGCACGGCGGCGATCTTCATCGGCCTGACGCTCATTGTCCTGCTCTCCTTCGGCTACGGCTGGGGCATCTTCTTCGCCCTGATCGCCGGTAACGTCGCCGGCGTGTGTATCGGCCGTATCACCTCCTATTACACCGGCTCCAAACCGGTTTTCCGTATTGCCGCCGCTTCGAAGACAGGCGCGGCCACCAACATCATCACCGGCATCGCCGTCGGTTTTGAATCCTGTGCCATACCGCTGCTGCTGATCGCGGCCGCCACGCTCGTCTCCTTCCAGAGCGCCGGCCTGTACGGCATCGCCATTGCCGCCGTCGGCATGCTCGCCACCTCCGGCATGACGATGACCCTCGACGCCTCCGGTCCTGTCTCCGACAATGCCGGTGGGATTGCCGAAATGTCCGAGCTGCCGCACAGCGTGCGGGAAATTACCGACCGCCTTGACGCCATCGGCAACACCACCGCCGCTACCGGCAAGGGCTTCGCCATCGGGTCGGCCGCCCTCACCGCGCTGGCCCTCTTCGTTGCCTTCAAGCAGGCGATCGAACTGCGTTCGCCGGGAGGTGTCTCCATGGACATCACCGACCCTCGCGTGGTGGTTGGTGCATTTCTCGGGGCGATCGTGGTCGTCATGGCCGCGGCGATGACGATGAGCTCCGTCGGTAAGGCGGCGATGGATATGGTCAACGAAATCCGTCGCCAGTTCCGCGAGATTCCCGGTCTGCTGCAGGGTCAGGGCAAGCCGGACACTGCCCGTTGTGTCGCCATCTCCACCAATGCCGCCCTGCGCGAAATGATCGCCCCTGGCCTGATGGCGGTCACCGCACCGGTCATCGTCGGCTTCTTCATCGGCCCCTCCGCCCTCGGCGGCATGCTGATGGGCTCGATGATCGTCGGTGTCGTCCTGGCACTGTTCATGGCCAACGCCGGCGGTGCTTGGGATAACGCCAAGAAGTTCATCGAGAGTGGCCAGGTTCCCGGCGAGAANAAGGGCAGTGATGCCCATGCTGCAGCGGTCATTGGCGACACCGTTGGTGATCCGTTCAAGGATACCTCCGGCCCAGCGATGAATATCCTCATCAAGCTGCTGTCGATCGTCTCGCTGATCATCGTGCCGTTTATCGTCTGATCTATCGGCACACACACCTATCAACTGAAGGCGCGCCACTCAGCTACGAGTGGCGCGCTTTTTTGTTTGGCCGGTCGGACATGAGGCAATCAACAGCGATGCGAGCCACCGCTTCGCTCAGGTGCGGATAATCTTGTGCTCCGGCCACAGCATCGTATGCTTTCCTGCACTGGAGCCCGGAGGACTTGATCACATGCAAGGCCGCCTGCGGAGTGCATTGATCGGCATCGCCCTTTCGCTGGCAGCCGCCGCAGCGGGTGCAAGAACGCTGCCCCTGCCGGACACTCTCATCAGCCTCGCAAGCGAGCAGGGCGAACACCTCCTCCTCGAAAGCGAGGCGCGGGAGAGTTACTGGCCGCTCAGCATTTAC
Source organism: Defluviicoccus vanus (assembly GCF_014672695.1). Taxonomy (GTDB): domain Bacteria; phylum Pseudomonadota; class Alphaproteobacteria; order Rhodospirillales; family Defluviicoccaceae; genus Defluviicoccus; species Defluviicoccus vanus. Next base: position 783,214 of record NZ_CP053923.1, read on the forward strand.
TTGGAGACGCAGCAGAATGGCGCCTATTGCGGTGTTGCTTCCATCGTCATCGTCCTCAACGCCCTTGGCATCGAAGCACCGGCCACGCCTGAGCATGCACCCTACCGGATGTTTACCCAGACCAATGTGCTCAACAGCCAGACCGAAGCGGTCGTGCCGCAGACTGTGCTGTTGCGACAGGGCATGACACTCGACCAGATCGGCGGTATCCTTGAGGTTTACGGGGTCGCGGTGAGCGTGCACCACGCTGCCGACAGCAGCGTCGACGCCTTTCGCCTACTGGCCCGGCAAGCGCTGGCGACGCCTGGTCACTATGTGATCGTCAACTATCTGCGCAGCGCCATCGGCCAGGAGCGAGGCGGACATATCTCTCCACTCGCCGCCTACGATGCCGACAGCGATCGCTTCCTCATCCTCGACGTCTCCCGCTACAAGTACCCGCCGGTATGGGTAGCAACCGAGGATCTGTTTCGGGCGATGAATACTATGGCCGAGCCGGATGCGCTCGACAGCAGCCGCGGCTTCGTACTCATCGCTCCCGTCGTCAGTCCGCAGCCGTAGCCGGTTCGCCGCTAATCAGCGCTGACGATTCCGCTACGGGCGGTACCTGACAACCGGTCACGCAGCATCGCCCCGGTTGCGCCGCGCCGGGGCGGCCGTCGGCGAGCAGTCCGCGATCGAGCAGGCGTTCCACCGTCTTCGCTTTTTCCGCCACCGGATAGTTGCGCCAGATTTCGCGCTTCATTGCTTCGGGTGAACCGCCGCCGTGCAACGAGATCACCGAGTACCAGCCACCCTGGTAGGAGGCGGTCAAATCCTCGATCAGGCGTGCCACCTGCAGGCGTTCGCCGGCGGGAATATCCGGCCGGCCGGCAAGCACGGCGCTGAGAGACGCCGCTGTTTCCGGATTGTGGTCCTCCTCCGGTCCGGGCAAGGCGACGATCAGGCCGCCCGAGACGTAATGGGCGAGGCGCTGCATGTCGTAGATCTTGGTCGCCAGCAACAGCTTGCCGATGTTGGCGAACACCGCGTCCGGCTGCACCGAACCGGCGGGATCGGGCGTCGCGTAGACGGAGGCAGCGACGCCGCAGGCGAAAAAACCTTCGGTGATGGTGATCAACTCGACCATGGCGTCGCGAATATGGCCGTGCCGTGCCGGATCGAGGCCGTTGGCCTCAATCATCAGCGCCCCGGCACCGATCAAGAGGTCGCCGAAGCCGGCACGGGCGCCAATGCAGGAATGGCGATGATGCGTCGCATAGGTGGTGGTGAGGTAGCCGCCTTCGGCGGTTTTACCGGCGAGAAAGACCCGCTCCCAGGGCACGAAGACGTCATCGAAGATGACGACGCCGGTGGATTGGCCATAGCGGGCAGAGAAGACAGCGGCCCGTTCTCCCGGCCGCCCGGCAGGACGAGCGACGATGGTGATCCCAGGCGCGTCGATCGGCACGGCACAGCAGACGGCGAAGGGCGTATCGTCCGCGGTCATCGTCCGGCACGGCATCACCAGCAGTTCGTGCACGTAAGGCGCGCCGGTGACGATCGCCTTGTTACCACGGATGACGATGCCGTCGGCGCGCCGTTCCTTGATGTGGACGTAGCTATCGGGGTTGGCCTGCCGGCCGGGCCGCAGCGACCGGTCGCCCTTGGCATCGGTCATGGCAACGCCGAGGGTCAGATCCTCGTCCTGCACCCGGTGCAGATAGGTGATGAACCGCGGGTGATAGTCGGTGCCGTGCGCGTCGTCGGCCAGTCTCGTCGCCTGAAACAGCGCGTTCAGCGCGTCGTGGCTGAGATAGCGCTGGGCACAGCCCGACTCACGACACACCAGCCGCACCGCCTCCAGTTTGTAGAGCAGGTCGGTACTGCTGCCATCGATATGCAGCATCCGGTTGACAGTCTTGCCCGAGGTTGCCTGCTGCGCCGTCATCAGCACCCGGTGCTCGTCACGCAGGGCGAAGTCATAGGTGATGCCGATGGCATTGATCCCGGGCGCCAGGGCGGGCTCGTCGGCAACGCTGTCCACCCGCCGCCCATCAACAAACACCCGCGGCGTATAGCGCCGCAGCGACTCCCGGTACTCGCCCGCGGTCATCAGCATCTTCAAACCTCACCAATCAATTGTATATTTTTTCTAACATCGTTCAAATTTTCCGTCAATGTGCCCCACACCGTTTGACCGGCTGACGCGATGGCGAGTAATCCGTGACCGTATCTTGGGCCATGACAGGTCACCTTAAGACGTCTGCCCGGCAACCAAACTTACGGCCAGTGCCAGAATGACCGTGTTGTAGAAAAAAGACACGACACCATGGGCCAACGTCAGCCGACGCATTGGTGTCGTCAGCACCTGCACATCGGAAACCTGCGCCGTCATCCCGACGACAAATGAGTAATAGAGGAAATCCCAGCCGATCGGTTCGTCAGTGCTGGGAAATGCAAGACCGCCCGCATCTTTCGGATCCTCGCCTTTCGGACCTCCGGATGTGTAGTAGAGATGCGCATAGTGAAAAGCGGCAAGGGTATGCAACGTCAACCACCCCAACGGCACGCTGGCGATGGCGAGAGCGAGGGCGAGGGCGTCGGGATGTTTGGCCTGGGAAAACAGGGTAAAGATTGAACCAATGCTGAGGGTGATCGCTGCGAGCGTGATGATCGCAATCAGGACAATCCCTTCGTCTTCATAACAGGCCCGTCGCCGCAATTCCTTTACGGTGGCGCTAGCAGCCTGTCGGACTTGCGTCTCGGGCGTCGCCGGACCTGCGTAGGGATCGGTGCGTCGGCGCCTCTGTCAGCGCCATTTTGGGCGGTGCGGTCGCGCTGGCGCGCCTGCGGAACTGGCCGCGCAGGCTAGCAGCCTGTCGGACTTGCGTCTCGGGCGTCGCCGGACCTGCGTAGGGATCGGTGCGTCGGCGCCTCTGTCAGCGCCATTTTGGGCGGTGCGGTCGCGCTGGCGCGCCTGCGGAACTGGCCGCGCAGGCTAGACGGCGCGGCTGAGGGCGAACATCCGCTTCAGGTTCCATGCCATGGTCACAAGCCTCCACTCGCCACGGGCGGCATTGAGCCCGCGCAGCAGGAACTGCCGGAACCCCAGCACGGACTTGATGATGCCAAACACTGGCTCGGGCGTCTGCTTGCGCAGGGCGTAGAGCGCGCGGCCCTGCGGCGTGCGCAGCCGATACGCCATCGCCTGAACCGGGGTGGGGTCTTCGGGCGCCGGTGGCGCCGCAGCGAAGCGCTCTTGCAGGCTGAGATGATGCGCCTCGCGACCAAGTGCGATCAGCGGTTCGATCCCGCCGGCCACACAGGCCTGCACATTCGCCTCGCTGAAGTAGCCATTGTCCGCCAACAGCATGTCCGGCCTGCCGAGCACGTCCGGCAGAGTGCCGATCTTGTCCAGCATGGGTGTAAGCTGCTGCTTGTCGTTGGGCGCCTGCACCACGTCGGCGACCACCACCAGCAGACTGCCCGCCGCCACCGCCGCCTGCGCATTGTAGCACTGCTCAAAACCGCCGCCCGCCACCGCCATGATGCGGCTTTCCTCGTCGGTCAGATTGATCTGATCCGTGGGCAGCGGCGTCGCCACCGGCGGCTTCGGCTCACGGCCCGTGGGCTTCTTGCCGGTGGCCGCTGCCTTGGCGTCCCGTGCTGCGAGTTTCGCCTGATGGTCTGCCTGCTCCCGTTCGAAGCGTTCCTTCGCGCGGGCCTCGATCTTCGCCCGGGCCTCGGCGAGCCTGGACAACCGTTCCTCACGTCGCGCCAGTTCGTCGGGGATCGACATGCCGTCAGCGATGTCCACCTGGTCCGCCGCTTCTGCCTTGGCCATGAGATCGGCCACTTCGGCCTGCAGTTGGGCCTCCAGCTTGCCCGCATGGTCATAGGACAGCGCGCTGTGCCGGCTGGCATTGGCGTGGACCTTGGTCCCGTCGAGCCCGACCGTTCCCAGCTTCAGCACGCCCATCTCGCGCGCGAGCACCAGCACCTGGACGAACAGCTTCTCGATCTGCGGCAGAAAGCGTCGGCGGAACGCGGCGATGGTGTCATGGTCCGGATGATCGTTCGCCGCGATGAAGCGGAACGCCACGCTGTCATAGGTCGCCCGCTCCAGCTTGCGGCTGGAGAACACCCCGGTGGCGTAGCCGTAGATCAGAATGCCCAGCAGAAGGCTGGGGTGGTAGGACGCTTCCCCAGAGCCACGGTAGCTGCCGGTCATCGGCCGCAGATCCAGCCCCGCGATCACCTCCACCACGAACCGCGCCAAGTGCCGCTGCGGAAGCCACTCGTCCACCGACGGCGGCATCAGAAATCCGCTGTCGCGGTCGATCGGGCGGAAGTTGCTCATGCCGAAGAGGTCCGGGCCGGGGGCGTGAATCCATGCCCGGATTCTATAACCCACAGCTCCGCCTCGCGTTAAGTCCGACAGGCTGCTAGACGGCGCGGCTGAGGGCGAACATCCGCTTCAGGTTCCATGCCATGGTCACAAGCCTCCACTCGCCACGGGCGGCATTGAGCCCGCGCAGCAGGAACTGCCGGAACCCCAGCACGGACTTGATGATGCCAAACACTGGCTCGGGCGTCTGCTTGCGCAGGGCGTAGAGCGCGCGGCCCTGCGGCGTGCGCAGCCGATACGCCATCGCCTGAACCGGGGTGGGGTCTTCGGGCGCCGGTGGCGCCGCAGCGAAGCGCTCTTGCAGGCTGAGATGATGCGCCTCGCGACCAAGTGCGATCAGCGGTTCGATCCCGCCGGCCACACAGGCCTGCACATTCGCCTCGCTGAAGTAGCCATTGTCCGCCAACAGCATGTCCGGCCTGCCGAGCACGTCCGGCAGAGTGCCGATCTTGTCCAGCATGGGTGTAAGCTGCTGCTTGTCGTTGGGCGCCTGCACCACGTCGGCGACCACCACCAGCAGACTGCCCGCCGCCACCGCCGCCTGCGCATTGTAGCACTGCTCAAAACCGCCGCCCGCCACCGCCATGATGCGGCTTTCCTCGTCGGTCAGATTGATCTGATCCGTGGGCAGCGGCGTCGCCACCGNGCGGCTTCGGCTCACGGCCCGTGGGCTTCTTGCCGGTGGCCGCTGCCTTGGCGTCCCGTGCTGCGAGTTTCGCCTGATGGTCTGCCTGCTCCCGTTCGAAGCGTTCCTTCGCGCGGGCCTCGATCTTCGCCCGGGCCTCGGCGAGCCTGGACAACCGTTCCTCACGTCGCGCCAGTTCGTCGGGGATCGACATGCCGTCAGCGATGTCCACCTNNGGTCCGCCGCTTCTGCCTTGGCCATGAGATCGGCCACTTCGGCCTGCAGTTGGGCCTCCAGCTTGCCCGCATGGTCATAGGACAGCGCGCTGTGCCGGCTGGCATTGGCGTGGACCTTGGTCCCGTCGAGCCCGACCGTTCCCAGCTTCAGCACGCCCATCTCGCGCGCGAGCACCAGCACCTGGACGAACAGCTTCTCGATCTGCGGCAGAAAGCGTCGGCGGAACGCGGCGATGGTGTCATGGTCCGGATGATCGTTCGCCGCGATGAAGCGGAACGCCACGCTGTCATAGGTCGCCCGCTCCAGCTTGCGGCTGGAGAACACCCCGGTGGCGTAGCCGTAGATCAGAATGCCCAGCAGAAGGCTGGGGTGGTAGGACGCTTCCCCAGAGCCACGGTAGCTGCCGGTCATCGGCCGCAGATCCAGCCCCGCGATCACCTCCACCACGAACCGCGCCAAGTGCCGCTGCGGAAGCCACTCGTCCACCGACGGCGGCATCAGAAATCCGCTGTCGCGGTCGATCGGGCGGAAGTTGCTCATGCCGAAGAGGTCCGGGCCGGGGGCGTGAATCCATGCCCGGATTCTATAACCCACAGCTCCGCCTCGCGTTAAGTCCGACAGGCTGCTAGAGGTCAAAACTGCCATCAAGGCGACGTACACGCCGAAAAATACATCCCCAGCCAACGGCAGATAGACTGGCTGCCGCCACGTCAATGCCAGGACAACCACGCCGATAGCGATGGCCACATAAAACCGGCCATGGTGGACGATATGTATGCGGGACGAGGCGAGCACCCGGCCTCCTTACGATCGGCGGCAATTGCCGCTCTGCCCGAATGAGAACGGACGTATTGCGCCGCCGATAAAACCGCAATCGTTCGTTAACCCTATGTGTGTCTTCTTAAACTTGCTTGCCGTTCTATCTTGACCTTCGGCGACCTGCTCAAAGGCGAGCCCGGAAATGGTTTTGCGGCGGCGGTTACGATGATCGGCGCACCGTCGAGGCAGGTGCTTTCGGGCCCATCGGCCGATCGGCACTCGCACCAGTGGCGAACTTGGCGCACAGCGCATCCCTCCCGTCACTGGACAAGACGCACCATCAAAGCATGGGACCGAACATTCTAAACAAACCGGATGGTGATACCGCCGTCGACGTTGAGGGCAACGCCGGTAACGTACTTGGCTTCGTCGGAGGCGAGATAAAGGGCGGCGTGGGCGGTATCCCAGGCGTCGCCCATGTGACCCATCGGGCACTGGGTGTCGCGGGTGCGGATCAGCGTGTCGATATCGCCGTCCTCGCCGTAGACCGTGGTCAGCGCCTTATGCACCAGGGGCGTGTTCATCAGTCCCGGGCAGACGCAGTTGGCGCGGACCCCCTTCGGCGCGTACTGCACCGCCATGCTGCGGGTCATCGCGATCATCGCCCNCTTGCTGGCGCTGTAGAGGCCGTAGTTGACGCCGCACCAACCCCAGGCGGCGATCGAGGCGTTGTTGACGATCGCCCCGTGCCCCTGGCGTTCCATCACTGGCAGAACGTGACGGCAGGTGAGGTAGACACTTTTCACGTTGACGCTCATCACCTGATCCCAGACCGCCTCGTCCAATTCCACCGGGCCGCCGACACGAGCGATACCGACGTTGTTGACGAGACCATCGATCCGCCCGAATGCCTCGATGCAGGTGGCAACCAGCGCCTCCACCTGATCGCCGCAGGACACGTCGGCGACGGCGGTCCGGCAGATCCCGCCTTCGGCCTCGATCAGCTGCCGCGTCTCGTCGGCGGCGGCGGCGTTGATATCAACGCCAAAGACCTGCGCGCCTTCGCGGGCGAACAACACCGCCATCGCCTTGCCGTTGCCCCAGCCCGGCCCTACCGAACCGCAGCCGGTTACGATCACCACTTTGTCCTTCAATCGATCGGCCATCTCAGGTCTGCTCCCCTTTCTCGGCTAGGCTCTGGCGCAATTCGCGCTTCAGCACCTTGCCGTAGTTGTTCTTCGGCAGCGCCACGACGGGATNATAGCGCTTCGGCCGTTTGAATCGGGCAAGATGGGCGAGGCAAAGGGCATCGAGCGCGTCCGCCTCGATCGGCGCCCCGCTGCCAACGATGAAGGCAACGACGATCTCGCCCCAGTCGCGATCCGGCTGGCCCACCACCGAGACCTCGGCGACGGCGGGATGGCGCAGCAGCACCTCCTCCACCTCGCGCGGGTAAATATTGAAGCCGCCGCTGATAATCAGGTCCTTCGAGCGATCCTTCAGGGTCAGGAACCCGTCCGCATCGAGGACACCCACATCACCGGTGTGCAGCCAGCCGCCACGCAGGGTTGCCGCGGTCGCCTCGGGATCGCGCCAGTAGCCGCGCATCACTGCGTCACCGCGCACCAGCACTTCGCCGATCTCGCCCGTTGGCAGTTGCCGATCGTCGACGTCGGCAACGATCACCTCGACCACAGTTTGGGCGACGCCGACCGAGGCCAGCCGTTCCGCGTAGCGGGGATGATCGATGGCGGCGTGGCAGGCACGGCTCAGCGCGGTGATCGTCATCGGGCTTTCGCCCTGGCCGTAGATCTGGACCAGCTTGTTACCCAACACCGCAAGGGCGTGCCTGCAGTCTTCGCCGTACATCGGCGCCCCACCGTAAACGATAGTCTTCAGGTTGGTGGTATCAGCGCTCGTGGCTTCGGCGACTTCGACCAGCCGGCGAACCAGAGTCGGCGCCCCGAAAAACGAAGCACCGGGATGAGCGGCGATCAGCCCCAGCACCTCCGCCGGATCGAAACTGCCACTTTCCGGAATGACCTGCCGGGCGCCGGCGGCAACGTGCGGCAAAACGTAGAGCCCCGAGCCGTGGGAGAGCGGCGCCGGATGCAGGATGCAATCGTCAGGCGCAATCGGATCGACGTCGATGAAGTAGCTGGTGGTCATCGCCAACAGGTTGCGATGGGTGAGCATCGCCCCTTTCGGCCGGCCGGTAGTGCCGCTGGTGTAGAACAGCCAGGCAACGTCGTTCGGCGCGACGGACACCATCGCCTTCGGCTCGGCGGCGGCCAGCCGAGCGTAATCGTCGTTCTCAGTCGGGATCACCGCCGCAAGTTCGCTCAGTTCCGGCTGCAGCGCGACGATGGTCGCAGCGGTATCGGGGCCGACGAAGCAGACCCTGGCGCCGGCATGGGCGAGGATGAAAGCGAGTTCACGCGGGTGCAGCTTGGCGTTGACCGGCACCGCGGTGAAACCACCCCACCAGCAAGCGAACAGCGCCTCGATATAGGCCGGACAGTTGGCCATGACCAGGGCGACGCGATCGCCCGGCTGGAGGCCGAAGCGGGTAGCAAGCGCACCGGCAATCGCCGCAGCGCGCCAAGCCAATTCGCCGTAGTCGCAGAGGATCTCGGTGCCGCGAACGAGCGCCGGCCGCTCGGCGTGCGCCCGCCCTGCCCTCCCCAGGAGGTTGGCGATATTCATTCCCTTGCCCCTACCCTCAAGCCGCTCGCGTCCTTGGCCGTGGCGCTCAGGCAAACGCGTCCATTCGTACCACTGCCCGGCGCCGTCCCCATGCGCCCGGCGGGCCGGCAAAGACCCCGGCGCACACCGCACCGCACGACCGGCAGCGGCCATCATCGGTAAGATTCCAATCGGTGAGCTGGTACCAATCGCGGCCGATCAGCAACCCGCCGCACCCATGGCAATAGGTCGAGCCACCCTCTGGATCGTGGACGTTGCCCGTATAGGCGTAGCGGATGCCGTTGGCGCGCGCAATCCGCCGTGCACGGGTCAAGGTTGCCGGCGGCGTCGGTGGTGTGTCGTGCATCTTCCAATCGGGATGGAAGGCGGAGAAATGAACGGGCACGTCCGGACCGAGGTTGGTGGCGATCCACGCCGTCATCGCGTCCAGTTCGCCGTCGCTGTCGTTCTCACCCGGAATGATCAGGTTGGTGATCTCGAACCAGCATGCGGTTTCCCGCTTCAGATAGACGAGGGTATCGAGCACAGGCTGCAGCTGTGCCGAGCACAGCCGGGTGTAGAACGCTTCGCTGAAGCCCTTCAGATCGACGTTGGCCGCATCCATGTGGCGGAAGAATTCGCGGCGCGGCTCCTCGCAGATGTAGCCGGCGGTCACCGCCACCGTCTTCAGGCCGAGCGCGTGACAGGCTTTGGCGGCATCGATCGCGTATTCGAGGAAGATCACCGGATCGTTGTAGGTGAACGCCACGCTGTCGCAGCCGGCAGCCTTGGCGGCGCGGGCGATCGCTTGCGGGCTCGCCTTTTCGGTGAGCGTATCGAATTCCCGTGATTTGGAGATGTCCCAGTTCTGGCAGAACTTGCAGGTAAGGTTGCAGCCGGCGGTGCCGAAGGAGAGGATCGGCGTGCCCGGCAGGAAGTGGTTGAGCGGCTTCTTTTCAACTGGATCGATGCAGAAACCGCTGGAGCGACCATAGGTGGTCAGCACGATCTGATCGCCAGAGCGGGCGCGGACGAAGCACAGACCGCGCTGGCCGTCATGCAGCCGGCAGAACCGCGGGCAGAGGTCGCACTGGATGCGGCCATCGTCGAGGCGATGCCAGTAGCGGCCGGAAAAGCCTTGTATCACGTCCATATCGAGGCTGCGCTCGGGCATTGACACGCCCTCCAGTGGTTCGGCCGCCAACCGCCGGTGCAAAGCCGCCGCGCCGCGGTGGCGGGAATGGGTTGGCCGCTGCGACCAAATCACCATACTGTTAAGTATATCCGATGCGAGGTGTGGTGATGAGCTCTGTTCGTACCCCCGCCGTGGCCGGGATGTTCTATCCGGAACAGGCGAGCGATCTGGCGACGACGGTGCAACGTCTGCTCGCCGGGGCGGTGCTCCGCGCCGATCTGGCACCGCCGCCGAAAGCCATCATCGCTCCCCACGCCGGCTACGTCTACTCGGGACCGGTCGCCGCCAGCGCCTACGCGCGATTGCGGCCGCTGGCCGACCGGGTGCGCCGGATTGTTCTGATCGGCCCCTGTCATCGCGTCGCTGTGCGCGGCTTGGCGGTGCCGAGCGTCGACGCCTTCGCAACGCCACTGGGCGCGGTGCCGCTCGATCGCGCAGCCATCGACGACCTGTTGACCCTGCCACAGGTGCACGAACATGATGCCGCACATGCGCCGGAGCATGCGCTCGAAGTGCAGCTGCCGTTCCTGCAGCAGCTCATCCCTGACTTTGTGCTGATCCCCATCGTCGTCGGCTTCACCACGCCCGCGGACGTGGCCGAGGTGCTCGACCGGCTGTGGGGCGGCGACGAGACACTGATCGTCGTCAGCTCCGATCTCAGTCATTACCTGCCCTACGATGCTGCCCGCGTCCTCGATGCCGCCACCTGCCGCGCCATCGAACACCTAGATGCAAGCGCGATCGGCGAGGATCAGGCCTGCGGCCGGCTGCCGCTGCTGGGGCTGATCGAGGTGGCGAAGCGGCGGGGCCTCAGCGTCGAAACCCTCGATCTGCGCAATTCCGGCGATACGGCCGGCGACCGTCGGCGTGTCGTCGGCTACGGCGCCTGGGCTTTGCAAGCCGCGACGCCAGCCGATGGACAGCGGCCGCCGGAAACGGAGGAGCGCGCGCCAGCAGCGGTGGACCATCCGCGCGCGCTGCTCAGCCGCTACGGAGCGACTCTGTTGCAGCTGGCCGCCGCCTCCATCCGCCATGGCTTGGCGACAGGCGCGCCGCTGCCGGTCAGCGCCGACGACTATCCGGAGCCGCTGCGCCGCCACGTCGCCTCCTTCGTTACCCTCTATCACCAGGGCGAATTGCGCGGCTGCGTCGGCTCCGCCCGTGCCTGCCGGCCCCTGGTGGGAGATGTGAGCGCCAACGCCTTCGCCGCCGCCTTTCGCGACAGCCGTTTCCCCGCCCTTACTGCCGACGAGCAAGACCAATTGAGCCTCTCCGTCTCGTTGCTGACCGACCCGGTACCAATGACTTTCACCGACGAAGCGGACCTACTGGCGCAGCTGCGGCCAGGGATCGATGGTCTGATCATCGACTGCGACCGCGCCCGTAGCCTGTTTCTGCCGCAGGTCTGGCAAACCCTGCCCGAGCCGCAGCAGTTCCTCGCCCACTTGAAACGCAAGGCCGGCCTGCGAACGAACGACTGGCCGCCTGATCTCGTCGCCGCCCGGTTCGAGGCCCATTCGGTCGCCTCGTCGACGCTGGCCGATCCGCAGAGTCTCTGGCGATGAACCAGGACGCGGCACCTATGGCGACCTTGGATCTCCCTCCGGGAATCTAGCCGCCGGCAATCTCGCTGCCGGGCTAGGCGCCGCCATCCCCGTGTCGAGGATCGCCGCTTCCTGACTGGCCAGGGGCGCTACGTCGCCGACATCGTCCTGCCGGGAGAAACCGTCGCCCGCTTCCTGCGTTCACCGCACGCCTACGCCGACGTGGTGGCGATCGACTGCCGATCGGCGCTGACGGTCCCTGGGGTGCTGGCGGTGTTCACCGGAGCCGACGTGGCCGCTGCCGGCCTCGGCGAGATTCCCTGCCCGATCGCCGTCAAGGCCGCCGATGGTAGTCCGCTGCCCCGTCCCGGCCGGCCGTTGCTGGCGGGCGAGCGCGTCCGCTTCGAGGGTGAGCCGGTGGCGATGGTTGTGGCGACCGACCGCTGGGCGGCAGAGGAGGCGCTGGCACTGATCGCCGTCTCCTATCGTCCGCGGCCGGCCTGCACCGACATCGAAGCGGCGCTGGCGGCGGAGGCAACGGCGCTATGGCCGGAGGCNCCCGGCAACGTCGCCTTTTACTGGCAGCGCGGCGACGCGACGGCAGTGGCCGAGGCCTTGGCCGCTGCGCCGCATACGGTCCGGCTTGCCCTGGTCAACAACCGGCTGATTCCCTCGCCGATGGAACCGCGCGTCTGCCTCGGCGACTATGACACGGCGAGCGGCCGCTACACCCTCTACACCTCGAGCCAGGGGGCGCATGCGATCAAGGAGGCCTTGAGCCAATCGACGCTGAAGGTTGGCGCGGCAGACCTGCTCGTCATCGTTCCCGACGTGGGCGGCGGCTTCGGCACCAAGGCGTTCCACTACCCGGAAGAAGCGCTGGTGCTGTGGGCAGCGAAAAAGGTCGGCCGGCCGGTGAAATGGGTGGGCGAGCGCCGCGAGGCGTTTACCGCCGATACCCACGGCCGCGATCAGCGCAACGAGCTGACCGCCGGCTTCGATGATAACGGTCGTTGCCTCGCGCTCCGCGTCAATACCCTCGCCAACATGGGCGCCTACCTCAACGCCTACGCCCCCGCCCTGCCGTCGCAGATGACCGGCTGCATGCTCTCCGGCGTCTACGCCATCCCCGCCATCTTCGCCAGTTGCCACGGCGTCTACACCAACACGGTGCCGGTGGACGCCTACCGCGGCGCCGGCCGGCCGGAAGCAGCCTACGCCATCGAACGGCTGATGGACGCGGCCGCCCGCCAGCTGGGGCTGCCGCCGGACGAAATCCGCCGCCGCAACTTCATCCGTCCGCAGCAGCTGCCCTATCGCAGCGCCATGGGACCCATCTACGACAGCGGTGACTTTGCTGCGGTTCTCGACCGGGCGCTGCACGAGGCCGATTGGCAGAGCTTTGCCGCCCGCCGGCGCGAGGCTGCGGCGCAAGGACTCCTGCGCGGCATCGGTCTGTCCAGCTACATCGAGATCTGTGGTTTTGCCGGTGAAAGTGCCTGGCTGCGGTTCCCGGCGACGGGCGGGGTCGAGCTGCGCATCGGCACCCAGTCCACCGGCCAGGGGCACGAGACCGCCTACGCGCAGCTTGTCGCCGGCTATCTCGGTCTGCCACTCACGGACGTGCGCGTCCTCCAGGGCAATACCGACCTGATCCCCACCGGCGAGGGCACCAGCGGCTCGCGCTCACTGCCGGTGGGTGGACCGGCAATCGAGGCCGCCTGCACTGCCGTGCTCACCCGCGCTGAGCGCTTCGCCCGTCACCTGCTGCAGGCCGGTGATGCGGCGATGACCTTCGCGGCCGGTCACTTCGTCGTCGACGACGGCGGGCGGAGCATCGCCCTGCTCGATCTGGCCGCCGCTGCCCGCGACCCGGCCAATCGTCCGCCCGGCGACAGGGATGGCGGCGAGGCGGCTGCCGGCCTTGATGCCGAAGGCAGCTTCAGCCTCAAGGCCTCCACCTTTCCCAACGGCTGCCACGTGGCCGAGGTGGAGATCGATCCCGCCACCGGGCGGGTGACGCTCATCCGCTACACCGCGGTCGACGACTTCGGCACCATCGTCAACCCGCTGCTGCTGGCGGGCCAGGTGCAGGGTGGCATCGCCCAGGGCATCGGCCAAGCGCTGTTCGAGCAGGCGGTCTATGATCCGGCGACCGCCGAGCTGAGTACCGCCTCGTTCCAGGACTACGCGCTGCCGCACGCCAGCGACCTGCCGCGGATCGAACCGCGCTTCGCCTCGACGCCCTGCCGCACCAACCCGCTCGGCATCAAGGGCGCCGGAGAAGCCGGCACCATCGCCGCATGTCCAGCGGTCATCAACGCTGTCATGGATGCGCTGGCCCCCTTCGGAGTCTCGCACATTGACATGCCGGCCACCCCTGAGCACATTTGGCGCGCATTGCGCGGCGCACAAACACGCGCCTGAGCCCTCACCCCCTTTCCATCGACCGAAAGCCCCGGAGCCTAAGGCGTGACCTTTACTTTCAATGCCGAGTTCGTCGATCAGGTGCGCGACATTGCCGCGCGCGCCGGCAAGGTTATCATTGAGGTCTATAACTCGCCCTTCGCCGTTGAGCGCAAGGACGACAAGTCGCCGGTCACCGAAGCCGACCGCCGCGCCGAGGTGCTAATCCTTGATGCGCTGCGCAACGAACTGCACACCCCCTTTCCGATCGTCGCCGAGGAAGAGGCGGCAGCCGGGACGATCCCCGAGGTGGGAAGCGGACCATTCTGGCTGGTGGATCCGCTTGATGGCACCAAGGAGTTCATCAACCGCCGCGGCGAATTCACCGTCAACATCGCACTGATCGAGAATGGCGAGCCGGTGCTGGGCGTAGTGCTGGCGCCGGCCATCGGCTCCAGTTACTGGGGCAGCGCCTTTGGCGCCTTCGCCTGCGTCGATGGCGAAACGAAACCGATCGCCTGCCGGCCGATTCCGGAGAAGGGGGTCATTGCGGTGGCCAGCCGCAACCACCGGACGCCGGAGACCGACGAATATCTCGCCAAATTCGACATCGGCGAGGCGATCTCGTCCGGCAGCTCGATCAAGTTCTGCCTCGTCGCCACCGGTCAAGCCGACCTCTATCCGCGGATGGGCCGGACGATGGAATGGGACACCGCGGCCGGTCATGGTGTGGTCCGCTTTGCTGGCGGCACGGTGACCCGGATCGATGGCAGCCCGCTGACCTATGGCAAGCCCGGTTTCGACAATCCGCACTTTGTCGTCAAGGGCAAGCCCTCAGTATCGTGACGTCCTCCGCTCGCCCCTCCGACCTGATGCTGATCCGCCCCGCGGACGACGCGGCGATACGCGCGGCAGCGGCGTTGTTGTGCCAGGGACAACTGGTGGCGTTTCCCACCGAGACCGTCTATGGCCTCGGTGCCGATGCGGGCAACGACCGCGCCGTTGCCGCGATCTTCGCCGCCAAGGGACGGCCCAGCTTCAATCCTTTGATCGTCCATGTGGAAGATGCAGCACAGGCGCGGCGTCTGGCGCGGCTTGATGACCGCGCGGAGCGGTTGATCGAGCGCTTCTGGCCCGGACCATTGACCCTGGTGCTGCCACGCCTCGCCGCCTCNCCCCTTTCGCGGCTGGTCAGTGCCGGCTTGCCCACCGTCGCCCTGCGGGCACCGGCGCATCCGGTGGCGCGCTCGCTGATCGCTGCGGCCGGACGGCCGATCGCCGCCCCCTCGGCCAATCTCTCCGGCCGGCTGAGCCCGTCGCTGGCGCGGCACGTGGCGGCTGGACTGGATGGGCGGGTAGCAATGCTTCTCGACGCCGGGCCCTGCGCCTTCGGCATCGAATCCACCGTGATCGATCTCTGCAGCAGCGAGCCGCTGCTCTTGCGCCCGGGCGGCCTGGAGAGCGACGCCATCGAAGCGGTGATTGGTCCGCTTGGCAGCAGCGTTGAGAAGACCGGTGAAGCGACGGGAGACGCGCCGCGGCGCTCGCCCGGCCTGCTGACGCAACACTACGCCCCATCGCGACCGGTTCGCCTCAACGCCACCTCCGCCGCCCCGGGCGAGGCGTTTCTCGGCTTTGGTGCCATAGCCGCTGCGGCAACGCTCAACCTCAGCCCGCAAGGCGACGTGAACGAGGCGGCAGCCAACCTGTTCGCCATGCTGTGGGACCTCGACCGGCCGGAATTCACCGGCATCGCCATCGCCCCGATCCCCGAAACCGGTCTCGGTCAGGCCATCAACGACCGCATCCGTCGCGCTGCCGCAGCGGCCCCCCCTCCCGGTTGCGGGCGATGATTGGAACGACGAGCGCGGCCCGGCGGCTCCCTGCTGTCTCCCCGGTGATGAAGACGACGACGGATCGCCTTCAATGTTGTCATCCTCCAGCGCCAACCCCGCGAGCCCATCATGACACAGCCTATCGAATCACTGCCATTGGACGGACTCCCGGCGGCGGTTGCCAATGCCTTGCGGGAGATTGTCGGCCCTAAAGGCTGGATCGACGCCGCTCAGGACAAAGAGCCGTTCCTGGTTGAAGAGCGCGGCCGCTATCATGGTCACTGCGCCGCGGTACTCCGGCCGGCGACGGTGGACGAGGTGGCCNNCCGGGTGGTTTGCCTCTGCGCCGAAGCAGGGGTGCCGATTGTCCCCCAGGGCGGTAACACCGGCCTTGTCGGCGGAGCGGTGCCGGACGGCGGCATTATCCTGTCCACATCTCGGCTCAACCGCATCCGTGCCATCGATGCGGTCAATCGGACGATGACGGTGGAAGCGGGCGTCGTGCTCAACGCCGTGCAGGCCGCCGCCGACGACGTCGATGCCCTCTTCCCCTTAAGCCTTGCCGCCGAGGGCAGCTGTCAGATCGGTGGCAACCTGGCCAGCAATGCCGGCGGCATCGCCGTGCTCCGCTACGGCAACGCCCGTGATCTGGTGCTTGGCCTGGAGGTGGTGCTCCCGGACGGCCGCATCTGGGATGGCCTGCGCAGTCTGCGTAAGGACAACACCGGCTACGACCTGAAGCATCTGTTTCTCGGCAGCGAGGGCACTCTTGGCATCATCACTGCCGCGGTACTGAAGCTATTCCCGAAGCCGCGAGTGGTGGAGACGGTGCTCGCCGCACTGCCGAGCGCCGAGGCCGTCCTCGAGCTGTTTCATCGGACGACAGCGGCGATGGGCGATGCGCTGACCGCCTTCGAGCTGATGCAGCGGCTCAGCCTCGATTTCTGCCTCAAGCACATTCCGGGCGTCAGCGACCCCTTCGCCGAAGCGCATCCCTTCTACGTGCTGATGCGCCTGTCGAGTCCGCGCCCTGCCGATCCGCTGCGCGATGCGGCCGAGACGATGCTGGCGGATGCCTTCGAAGCCGGCACTGTCAGCGACGCCGTCGTCGCTGCCAACGAGGCGCAGGCGCAGGCGCTGTGGCGGATNCGCGAGAGCATTCCGGAGGCGCAAAAATATGAAGGCGGCAGCATCAAGAACGACGTCTCCGTGCCCGTGTCGGCCGTTGCCCGCTTTCTCGCCCAAGCCAGCGACGCCTGCCAGGCGGCGATGCCGGGGATCCGCGTCTGCGCCTTCGGCCACGTCGGTGACGGCAACATCCATTTCAATCTGAGCCAGCCGGTGGACATGGAGCGAGCCGCTTTCCTTGCCCGCTGGGACGAGTTGGAGCGAATCGTTTCGGACATTACTCATGATCTGGGCGGCAGCTTCAGCGCCGAGCATGGCGTCGGCCAACTGAAGCGTGGCCCGCTCAACCGCTATAAGTCGCCGGTGGAACTGGGGCTGATGCGGTCGATCAAGCGTACCCTCGATCCCGCCAATATCATGAACCCGGGTAAGGTGGTCGATCCAGCCTAAGATCTGGCTAGCCTGCGGTATGGCCGGCTTATGGTCTGACCAGATTCTGGTCCAACCCGCCTATGGCCTGATCCCCACCGGGGGACTGATCAACCAAGCGGGACGAATTGACGCACGCGTCGTTCCGTGTGCGTGACTTAGAAATGTTGTGTCGGGAGAGAAATATCGGTGGAGTTTGCCCGGGGGCGTTCACTGCCGGGGAAGTTAGTGCCGGGCCGTGTCGTTGGGGGTTAACGATCACGGCCCGGCTCCTGGAGCGGTGGGCGGGCTGTTCCCAAAGGGGGGTGCAGGAACAGCCCCCGCAACCAGGATCACGTGGCGTCGGCGTTGATGCCGACGGAAACTGTAGTCACCTTCTGCGGCTCACCACTGGTTGCCTTGCGGTCTGCCAGGAAGGTTTGAATTCGCTCTATGGTCACCATAAACGAGGCCGCGAGAAAAGGTAAGCTCTGAATCGCCAAAGTGGCTGCAAAAACCTTCATTTCGAGAATGTCGGTGTGGTTTAGCAGGATCAACGCCAGAGCCGACGCTGCCAACAGGACACCGATAACGGTCTCCGCGAGTGCCGTGTTGCGGTTGGCAGCCTTCTTGGCATTGCCACCTTTTTCCGTGCGCAGGAATGGCAGACGATCCTTGAACAGACCGAACAACACCGCCTTCGCCACCGTCCACTGCACGCTCATCGCCGTGACCGCCGCACCGGGGATACTGCTCACCGGAACGTCCACTCGCTTGCCATAGAGCAGCGCGCAATGCAAGAGGTTAACGATAAAGGCGGCGATAATCGGCAGGGTAAACGGCATCGTCGGGATGAACATGCCGACCAGCAGTAGCACCGGTACCCACAGCAGGTTCAGCACCGCCGCGAGAGCACCCACCGCATCGGCAAGCCACATGCACCAGCCGGCAACGAAGTGGAACTTTTGCGCCGGCCGCAGCGTCGTCGAGCTGGGCAACATGTGCGCCCAGTGCTTGCGAATGAGCTGCATCGCACCATAGGCCCACCGGAAGCGCTGGGTCTTGAACGCCTTGTAGGTGTCGGGGAGCAGGCCGCGACCATGGCGGTGGTTGGTATAGACCGCCTGATAGCCGGCCTCGTAGAGACGAAGGCCGAGGTCGGTGTCCTCGACGATGGTATCGGTCGACCAACCGCCGACAGCGTCGAAGGCGGAGCGACGGACAAGGCACATGGTCCCGTGCTGGATGATCGCATCATCCTCGTTGCGCTGAACCATGCCGATGTCGAAGAAGCCGGCGTACTCGCTGTTCATCAGCCGCTTCAGTGGCGTCGTCGCGCCATCGCGGTGATCCTGCGGGCCCTGCACCAGCGCCACGTTCGGATCATCGAAACAGGGCACCAGGTCTTTCAGCCAGTTGCGCTCCACCACGTAGTCGGCATCGATGACGGCAATGACCTCCGCATCCTGGGCAGTGTGGTGCATGGCGACGTTCATCGCCCCGGCCTTGAAGCCGCTGCAGGTGATGTTGAGGAACTTGAACCGTTCGCCGAGTTCATGGCAGCGCTGCGCCACCGGCACCGAGTAGTAGGCTTCGGGCGTATTGTTGACGATGACCACCGCTTCGAAATCGGGGTAGTCGAGGGCGGCAACGCTGTTGAGCGTCTCGATCACCATCTCCGGCGGCTCACGATAAGCCGGGATATGGATCGAAACCTTTGGCAGCCTTACCGTCGGCGCCATGGCATTCGTTTCCTGTGGCTGCGGCACGAACAGGCGTTTCGGTCGGCGGCCGAGGAGGACTTCGCTCAGTTCGTAGACCTTGGCCAGCGTTAGGACCGTCAGCGGCACGACACTGATCACGCCCACGCCCCACATCACCAGGATGCCAGCGTTGAGATAGTTCTCGAACGGATAGGCAATGGTCAACGCAATCGCTGCTGCCATCGCGTTGGCGCAGATTGCGAAGAGGAAGGCCTGTTTGAAGGTCACCCGCCGCCGCCACAAGCCGGCGAAGGTCAGCACCACGCCGATCCCGAGGGCGAGTCCGGTCTTCCAGTCGATGCCTTTGTCTTCGACCATGCCGGTGAGCGGGAACTTGACATGCCGGCTGGCGTCGAACAGACCCCAGTGGGCACCGACACTACCTTCGTTCGTCTTCCATTCCTGGTCGAAGGCTTCAACCAGATTGTACTCGATGCCGCGACGCTCCGCCTCGGCGGTGAACTGGCGAATGATATCCGCCTGTGCCAACTGTCCCGGCTCGGCGCCAAAGCGGTTGTAGCCCTGGCTCGGCCAGCCGAATTCGGCGATGACAATCCGCTTGCCAGGATAGGCCTTGCGCAGCTGGTCGAAGCGCTCGAAGGCATACTTCACCACCTGATCGGGCGGCAGGCCTTCCCAGTAAGGCAGGAGGTGGACGGCAATGAAGTCGACGGCGTTCACCAGCTTCGGATTTTCCAGCCAGATGTTCCAGATTTCGCCTGTCGACACTGGCACGCGAACTTGCCGCTTCACCTCGCGGATGGCGTTGATCATCTCGTCGACGCTGCGCTCGCCGCGGTACATCACTTCGTTGCCGACCAGGACGGAGCGGACGTTGCGATGCTGCTTGGCGAGAGCGACGACGGTTTCCGTTTCCATTTGGTCACGCTCAGGCGTGTCGCCCAGCCAAGCGCCGAGCGATACGTTCAAGCCGAGCTTCTCGGCGATCGCCGGAACCTGATCGACACCATCTTGCACGGAATAGGTACGCACGCCCTGTGCGACCTCACTGACCACGCTCAGATCCTGCTGAATCTGCTCAGGCGAGACCGGCGTGTTGTCCTTGGGGTCGTGATTACCGACGTAAGGGCTATAGGATAGGGACTCGATCGGACCACGGATGTCGGCCGGAGTGATGGCTTCGTGCGTGCCATACCAGACCGCAGCGTGTAGAGCGGCTGCGACCAGAGCCGCAGTCAACACAGTTCTCATTGATGTGAACCGATGTGGGATGTGATCGTTCGCGGTTGTAGAACCGTCAGAACCCTTCGATGGGACGCGATCTTTTGTCGCGCTCGTTGTATCAATACGTGTGATTTGTGGCGCCATTAGGGCGTCCTTACACGAGCGTTGCACATGCTTAATTATTTGCCGGGCCTTGGCTCTTGGCCGGAGCAACCGGGGCTGCGGCCGGAGCCGGCGCATCCGCCTTCGGTTCACTGGCCAGCTTGGGGAAGCGCGTATCGGGATTGGCCCAGCATTTCTCGATCCGCTCCGCAAGCACATCGTTCGGCGCGGTTTCGTCGTTGCGGACGACGCAGCCGAAGGTCTTGCCAACGTGCGCTTCCGGGCAGCCGAACCGCAGATAAAAAGGCATGAAGTCGCCGGCGGACATCGCATCGTCGCGTGTCAGGAGACTGACGACCCGCTTACCCGTCCAGGCGCATTCCGCCACCTGGGACGGCTCAATCTCCTTGCTTTCCACAGCCGCCGACTCCGGACGCCGTTGCGGCGCCGGCCGGTCCTTCGACCGCCCTTCCGCCGCCTGCGTCGGCGACGCCTGCGCCGGAACTGTCACACTCGTTTGCGGAGTGGAAGGAACCGGTTGTGCGGCATACACACGCGGGAGGATCGCTCCCGTAGAGACCACCGCCAAGACGGCAGCAACACCAAAGCGAACCATTTCAATCCCGAATGAGAGGCAAGTCAGTAAGCCGCTGATTGTTTAGCCGAATGCAGGTGACGTTGCAATTGGCGGCGCAACGTTCGCGAGCGTGCTGTTGCCAAAGGTTCATACAAACGTCCTTTCCTATTGCAAGCAAAAATGTCGACTATTCGGCTGAAGCGTGGCGGCACGTCAGGCCAAGCGGACACAGCAAAAAGAGTGCCTGTTTCAACGTAAATGCAGCAGGCAAGGATAGGATGGGCATATCGCCGGCCATTGCAGAGAAACTTCAAGTTTCTAGAGATATCAATAGCAATTAAAGACAGAATAGCACGTTATTAATTAAATGAAAACGGCGGCAAAAGCCGCCGTTCTTCACTTTTACTTTCACTGCTGACAGTGGAGTTTCTCATCAGCAGCCACAAGAGTCTTTACCTACATAGCTTCAGACCGCCTGAACCCTATCCAGGATTGCGGCGTCTTACCAAGCCTTGGCCTAGCCTGAAGTCAGCGCCGATCGCAGGGGACCAAAGGTCGCCGGCGGGAGCCGCGGCGGCTGTTCACATCTGCGCCATCGCGGTGCTGCAGGCAGGCAATCGCCCCCTACCGCATCATCGCCGGCAGCGGGCCGAGGTAACCGACAGCGCCGCGCTGATCGACGAGCGAGCGCAGTTGCCGGGCGATCTCCACCGGATAGCGCTGCAACTCGTCGGTTGCCCCCGGATGCTGCAGATTGGCCATGACGTAAGCGAAACCGTTCGCGGCATCGACCGCCTGCAAACCGGTATTCTCCGCACCCGCCGGCGCACTGAAGATACGGACCGCCGCCCCAGTCGCCGGATCGACCGCCCAGATGAAATTGTTGAGGTGGTTGTTTGAATCTTCACCGATCAGCACGGTGCGCATCGCCTCCGAGTATTTGATATTGTCCGGATTGGCAACCTGCTCCGTATCGCAGGTGTCGTAGGCGCCGACACTCTGCCCCATCGGCTTCTTCGCCCCATGCACCAGCGCCGCGGCGTTCACCGCCACCCAGTCGCTGGCGATTGGCTTGCCGTCGGTGTCCTTCACCCCACCCCGCATGCTGCTCTTGTAGACGACACCGCAGGCGAGGTCCTTTTCGTCACCGGCCAAGTGAATATCGTCGCGCGGCCGATCGCCGGATTTGCCCGCGATCATGCCGTCGCGGATGTAGGAGATGACGGTGTAAAACGTCTTGTCGGCGGCGTTGTGCGCCTGACCTTCCATCTTGGTGAACTCGGTGGTGGCGCCGAGATAGGCAGCGTAACGCCGCGTCTCGAGGAAAGCCGCCGCCTGTTCCATCCCCGGCTTCAGCTTCAGGTACAGCAGTGTCGCCTTGCCGCCGCCGGTCCCCGGGTAGGCAAACACCGGGCGCATGTCGGCGTAGGCGGCGGGATCGGCCTTGATGTCCTTCGGTTCGGCCACCTCGAAGATGTCGCTGAAGCGGATACCCTTGTTGATCAGCGCAACGATTTCCGCCTCCGTCGCATGGCCAAGCCGGATCCATTGCAGGTCGGCGCGACCGAAATCCTCACCTGAGCTCTGCACCCACTTCGCCGCATAGAGGGTGCCGGCACTCAGGTCGCCCGGCTTGTCGGCGATGAACATCGGCCGGATGACATCGTCGCCGTCGTCACCCATGTAGGCGGTCTTGCCATCGGGCATGACATCGGCAAGCTCAAAGGCGAGCCGGCCCATGGCGAAATGCTTGACGATGGAGGATGAGCCGTCAGGCTCCACCGTGACTTCGGTGATGTGGCCGTACATGTAAGGATTGGCGCCGCCGTCGACTGCCAGCTTGCCGGGGGTTCCGAGATAAGTGTTCATCACGTCGAGCGGCTTGGTCTCGTAGGTCCGCGCATCCGGCTCATACTCTTCGCTGCCGAGATGGGTGTTCCAGGGGCTGAGCGAGCCGGCGCAGGGCGTCCAGATGCCTGCAACCGCCGCTGCATCCACATTCGCCAGCTTTACTGCGCTGAGGGTACCGGTGGCAGGATCCTGGTCGAGCGTCGCCAGCGCGATCCCCATCGGCAGCTGGCCGTACATGTCGAGCGGCGGCTGCAGCGGATCGGCGTTCGGCGCCTCGGTGTGATATTCGAAATGGGTGGCGAGGAACAACGGGTTGCCCTTGACCGCCTCGATTTTGGCACCATCGAGGCGGATCAGCGAGTTGGCATCGGGTGCGTAGGCATAGAACGGCCCCTCGGCCGTCGCCCCCTTCGCCGTCCTGATCGAGGCGAGCGGCTTGCCGCTCTTGTCCACCACCGCGCCGCCGTACCAGTCGGGAAGAAAATCGCCGGAACGATAGAGAATGGTGTAACGCAGCGGCACCGTGGTGCGCGTGCCATCGGCGAAGGTGATGACGGCGCTCGAGGTGGTCAACGGCTGCGCCATCTCCTCCAGCGTCGTCGGCGCCGGCGTTGGGGTGAAGGTCACCGACTGCACCTTGGCCGCATCGGCGGCGAATGCCGGCAGGGCAAGGTTGGTGGCAGCGACCGCCGCGACAATGAGCTGGCAACGCATCGATATGTCCTCTGACCGGATGGCACGGCAGCGCGCCCACGGGCGCTTGGCGCCGACGATAGCCCGCCGGCCGCGACGGGCGGATGACGTTTT
Source organism: Defluviicoccus vanus (assembly GCF_014672695.1). Lineage (GTDB taxonomy): Bacteria > Pseudomonadota > Alphaproteobacteria > Rhodospirillales > Defluviicoccaceae > Defluviicoccus > Defluviicoccus vanus. The sequence goes on from NZ_CP053923.1 coordinate 806,711, forward strand.
GATGACGAGAGCGACCTGGCGACGGTGGCAGGGGGCGCCACGCAATCGTCAACAAAGTTCCTTTGACCTTAAGTGTACACCGGCTACAATTTTTTAGGGATATTCGGGGAGGGGGTAATTTTAACTGGCGCCTCCCGCAGTGTGGGAGGAAGCGGCCATGGCCACATTCATCGGCACCGACGCCAACGAAAGCATCACCCCGACCGTCGTATCGGCGACGGTCACCCGCACCCCGCCCGGCAGTTTTCCCTCCGTCGCCGCCGATAGCATCGACGGTGGCGGCGGCAACGATACCATCCACGGCGGTGGCGGCAACGATACCATCGACGGCGGCGACGGCAACGACACGATCTACGGCTACGGCGCCGTTTTCGGCGGTGCGGGGAATGACTCCCTCACCGCTGGTGGCACAGTTTCCGGTGGCGCTGGCAACGACACGATCCTGCTGTCGGGAGGCAACGAGGAGATCACCGGCGACGACGGCAACGACCGCATCGGCGGGGCGAGCGGCTTCCAGATGTTACTGAGCGACGGTCGTATTGCCGGCGGTGGCGGCAACGACACCATCGCCGTCACCGCCTCCGGCCACGTCGTCATTTCCGGCGACGCCGGCAACGACAGCTTGTCCGGCGGCATCACCGAATATACCACAGTTGCGGTGGTGGAGATCTTCGGCGATAGCGGCAACGACACCATCACGGGCTCCGGCCACACCCGCCTCGACCACGGCAAAGGTCGCGTCTCCGTTTATGGCGGCGACGGCAACGACAGCATCACCGGCAACGACGCCAATGCCGTCATCGGTGGCGATGGCAACGACACCATCGCCTGGCAAACCCCCTACGCCGAGGCGACGAGCGTCGACGGGGGTGACGGCAACGACAGCCTCACCGGTCGTCACTACGGCACTGACATGTCGATCGACGGCGGCGCCGGCAATGACACCATCGATGGTGTCATGGTCACATCCGGCGGCACCATCGTCGTTCACGGCGGCGACGGTGATGATCATGTCGCCGCCAGCGGTGGCTACTTCGAGGTGAATGGGGAAGGCTGGGTCTCGCTCGACGGCGGGGCGGGAAACGACACGCTGACCGGCTCCGGCATCCACATCACGATCACCGGCGGCGACGGCGACGACAGTATCGTCGGCGCGGGGCAGGCATATTACTATGGCAGCGTTGTCCGCCTGTTGGGGGATGCCGGCGACGATACCCTCAGCGGGTCGGCCGCGACCGGCGTTACCGCTTCCATCGACGGCGGCGTCGGCAACGACAGCCTGATCGGCGGCGACGGCAGCGAGACACTCATCGCCGGCACCGGCAACGACACGCTTACCGGCGGCAGCGGCAACGACGTGTTCCGCTTCGAGCCCGGCAGCGGCGGCGACAGCGCCCGCGTCGCCGATTTCACCGACGGCGCTGACCTGATCGATCTCGCGGCCTATCACGTGACATGGGACGATATCGTGCGGACCGCGGTCAGCGGCGGCGTCGCCCTCCGTCTGCCCAACGGCGACGTGATCACCGTCATCGGTGCGACGCTCGCGACCCTGACGCCCGACGATTTCCTCGGCTTGCCGGCAGGACCGGGCGACGACTCGTTGCTGGGAACGAATGGCGCCGACACGCTGAACGGTCTCGCCGGCAACGACACCATCGTCGGACTGGGTGCCGGCGACAGGCTCGCCGGATCGAGCGGCGACGACTCGCTCGACGGCGGCGCCGGCAACGATACCATGTGCGGCGGCATCGGCAACGATACGGTGGTCGGCGGCGACGACAACGATCTGGCCTGGGGGCTCCAGGGAAACGATTCGGCTTTGGGTGATGCCGGCAACGACACCCTGTTTGGCGACGACGGCAATGACACCCTCGCCGGCGGTCTCGGCGACGACAGCCTCAACGGTGGCGGCGGCAACGACCGGATCAGCGGCGACGACGGCAACGACAGCGTACGCGCCGGTGCCGGCGACGACAGCGTCAGCGGCGGCAGCGGTGACGATTCACTGATCGGCGGCGCCGGCAACGACACCCTCGACGGCAGCATCGGCAACGATACGCTGGATGGCAGTGACGGTACCGATAGGGCGGACTATTCGGCCGCCGCCGCCGGGGTCGCGGTTTCCCTCGCCGTGGCCGGGTCGCAGAACACGTTGGGCGCCGGTACCGATGCCTTGGTCCGCGTCGAAGGTATCATCGGCTCCGCCTATGACGACACCCTCATCGGCGACGCGGGCGACAATTACCTCGACGGGAGAGGCGGCCATAACAGCCTGGAGGGCGGCGCCGGCAATGACACGTTGATCAGCGGCCTCGTCTCCTACGCTGCGGCCACCGCCGGCGTCAGGGTCTCGCTCGCCATTCAACAACCGCAGGATACGCTCGGTGCCGGGAAGGATAGCCTGATCGATGTCCACGAGATCATCGGCTCGGCTTATAGCGACACGCTGACCGGCGGCGGGACGTTGCGGGTCAGCCTCAGTGGTGGAGCTGGCAACGACCACCTCGACGGTGGCTCGGCGCCGAGCTGCATGCTCGATGGCGGCGACGGCAACGACAGTCTCGATGGCGGAGACCGCAGCGATCTGCTGACCGGCGGCGCCGGCGATGACAGCCTGAGCGGCGGGGTAGGCGCCGATACGCTGGTTGGCGGCGCCGGTAACGACACGCTGTACGGTGGTGTGAGCCAGGATCAGGTGGATTACGGTACGGCGACCGCTGGTGTCTGCGTCTCCCTGGCGGTGAATGGGCCGCAGAACACTTTCGGCGCCGGAACGGATGTTCTGTACGGAATCGAAGTTCTCAGCGGGTCCGCCTTCGCTGACACGCTGAGCGGTGATGACGGGGCCAATTTCCTCTACGGCAAAGATGGCGCGGACGCATTGTTCGGCGGCGATGGCAACGACTATCTGATTGGCGAAAACGGCGACGATCACCTGGATGGCGGTGCGGGCAACGATCAGTTGTTGGGCGGCTCGGGCGGTGACACCCTGATCGGCGGTGCGGGAGACGACATGCTATCGAGCGGCACCGGCAGCGACAGCCTCGTCGGTGGCACGGGCGATGACGTGCTGTACGGTGGCACCCAGAACGACACGCTTCTTGGCGGCGTGGGGAACGATAACCTGGGGGCTCCAGCGGTGACGACGTGATCGACGGCGACGACGGCTACGACACCGCCTACTATGGGTCGGCGCAGGCGGCTGTGAACGTTTCGCTCGCCATTGTCGGAGCGCAAAATACGCTCGGCGACGGAACGGATGTCCTGCGTGGAGTCGAAGCGCTCTCGGGCTCCGTCCACAACGACACGCTGACCGGGGATGCCGGCAGCAATTCTCTTTACGGCGACGACGGCGATGATACACTCTTTGGCGGCGCCGGTAATGACTCCCTATCCGGCGGTCAAGGCAGTGATCTTCTCCGCGGCGGTGCGGGTAACGATGCCTTCATCTTGCCGTGGGGCTTCGACTCTCGCGTAGGCGACACCCACGATACCATTCTCGACTTTACCGGCGTCGGCGCAGCGGCCGGTGACTGGATCGACCTCGGAGCGATCGATGCCAACATCGGTGTTGCCGGCGATCAGGCGTTCACCTTCATCGGCATCGGGCCATTCACCGGCGTTGCCGGGCAGTTGCACGCGGTGGCAGCTAACGGCGGCGCCGACAGCCTGATCCAGGGCGATGTTACCGGCGATGGTGTCGCCGACTTCGAGATCCTGGTGAAGAACACCAGCGCCGCCGCGTGGGTCGCCAGCGACTTCATCCTTTAGACACGACCTAAGGTCCTTTACCCGGCGCACCCGCGCCACCCTCTCCCGCTTGCGGGAGGGGGCAGGGTGAGGGAGCGGTCAAAATGAGCTGCACCGGTGCGTCGGTATTTGTCGGGCGGCGTCTCTCTGGCGGCGCAGCCGCAACGGTTGTGGTAAGCAACGTCGCCCCGCCCTTGCCGGAAGCGATGCCTGGATGACCGAAACCAGCGCCCTCGTCGTCGCCGTCTTCGTTGCCGTCTATATCGGCATGGCGCTCGGCCGCTGGCCGGGGCTGAAGATCGACCGCACCGGCATCGCCTTGCTCGGCGCCATTGTCCTATGCGCATCCGGGATCGTCAGTGGCGGGGCGGCGCTGGCGGCGATCAACCTGCCAACCCTGCTCGTCCTGTTCGGGCTGATGATCCTCTCCGCCCAATTCGCCGCCTGCGGCTTTTACGACTGGTGCTCGGCGAGGATCGCCGCCACCGACGCCTCGCCTGCAGCGATCCTGGCGCTGACGGTCGCGGTCGCCGGCGCGCTGTCCGCCGTCCTCGCCAACGACATCGTCGTCTTCGCGATGACGCCAATGCTGGTGCGCGGCCTGGTACGGCGGCGGCTCGACCCGCGACCGTACCTGATCGCGCTCGCCGGCGCCGCCAACGCCGGCTCGGCAGCGACGGTGATCGGCAATCCGCAGAACATCCTCATCGGCCAGGTGGGCAGCCTCGACTTCTGGCCGTTCTTCACCGTCTGCGCCCCACCCGCCCTCTTCGCGCTCGCCTGCGTCTTCGGCGTCGTCTGGTGGCAGTGGCGACGGCGGTTTCAGGCCACCGCAAAGGAGGAAGCGACGCTGACATCGCCGCAGATCGACCGCTTCGGTCTTGCCAAGGCCAGTCTGTTGACGCTTGCCATGCTGGCGATGTTTGCCCTCCACGTGGCGCACGCCATCGCCGTCCTCATCATCGCCGGCATACTGTTGATAAGTCGCCGCTTCGCCACCCGTGAGGTGCTGGCTCTCGTCGACTGGCATCTGCTGGTGCTGTTCTGCGGTCTGTTCATCGTAACCGCCGCCCTCGGCGTCACCGGCCTGCCGGCGTCCCTCCTCGGCGACCTTCGCGCCGCCGGCCTCGATCCGGCGAGCTTCGCCGTTCTGGCGCCGCTGACGCTCTTCGGCAGCAATTCCATCGGCAACGTGCCGACCGTGCTCCTCCTGCTCGCCGTGGTCCCCGACCTGCCGCCCGAGGCGCTTACCATGCTGGCGGTGCTATCGACCCTCGCCGGCAACCTGCTCATCGTCGGCAGCCTCGCCAACATCATCGTCGTCGAACGTGCATGGCAGGAAAACGTGGTACTCGGGTTTTGGCAGCACGCCCGCTGCGGCATCCCGATGACGCTGCTGTCCTTCGCCGCCGCCGTCGGCTGGTTCATGCTGCGCGCCCAGACTTAAGGCGGCTCGACGCTCGCCGTTGCCCTTATTTCACTCCCTTCGCCGCGGCGATGCGCAGCAGTTCGACCACGTCTGGGGTGATGCGGCGGACGATCTCGGTGACACCAGCGGCGGTGGGATGAATGCCGTCCGGCTGCGTCATGCCGGGGACGCCGGCGACGCCGTCGAGGAAGAACGGGTAGAGGCGAACACCGTATTTCTCGGCCAGCCGCGGATAGATGGCCTTGAACCGTCGCGTATAGTCGGCGCCAAGGTTGGGCGGCGCGTACATGCCGGCCAGCAATACCGGGACCCGGCGACGCTGCAGCTCGGCCAGGATCGCATCCAGGTTGGCCTGTGCCGCCTCGGGGTCAAGACCGCGCAGGGCATCGTTGCCGCCCAGTTCGACGATGGCAGCAGCGGGTTGGGCCGCGTCGCCGCTGCCCAGCGTCCAGGCGAGGCGGTTGCGGCCGCCAGCAGTGGTATCACCGGAGACGCCGCCGTTGATCACCTCGACCGTCAACCCCTTCGCCTGCAGCGCTCGCTGCAGTTGCGCCGGGAACGCGTCCGCCGGCGCCAGGCCGTAGCCGGCGGTCAGGCTGTCACCGAAAGCGAGGAGGCGGATCGGCTCGGCCACGGCAGCGCCCTTCCCTGGCCAAGCGAAGGCCATCGCCAGGATCACGCCTGCGACAGCGGCATTGATCGCCCACGCCCGGCAGCCATATCCGCCAAAGGACTTGGCTGGAGACTTGGCCGACGGGTTATTGGGAGAAGGCAATCGTCGTGACGTCATTGGCAACTCCTGTTCCGGCCGTCCGGCTCACCGATGTGCATCTCAGCCTTGCGAGTGCCGCCGGCACGGTTTCCATTCTCCGCGGCATTGATCTCGAACTGGCCGCCGGCGAGCGGATCGGTCTCGTCGGCCCCTCCGGGTCGGGGAAGACCAGCCTGCTGATGGTAATCGCCGGCCTCGAACGGGTCAGCCGCGGCTGCATCGACGTCGCCGGCCGCGACATCACCGCCCTCGATGAGGATGCGCTCGCCCGCTTCCGTCGCGATCATGTCGGCATCGTCTTTCAGAATTTCCACTTGGTGCCGACGATGACGGCGATCGAAAACGTCGCATTGCCGCTGGAACTGGCGGGCGCCGCCGATGCCTTGGTACACGCCGGCGAGGGGCTGGCCGCCGTCGGACTCGCCGCACGCACCCGGCATTACCCGTCGCAACTCTCCGGCGGCGAGCAGCAGCGGGTGGCGCTTGCCCGTGCATTCGTCGGTGAACCGCGGGTGCTGCTGGCCGACGAGCCCACCGGTAATCTCGATGCCGCCACCGGTGCCGCGGTGATGCAGCTGCTGTTCGACCTGCAGCGCCGCAGCCGCTCGACGCTGCTGCTGATCACCCACGATCCGGCGCTGGCCGAAGCCTGCGACCGCATCGTCGAGATCCGCGACGGCCGCATCAGCGGCAATCGCCGCCGCGCCACCACACCGGCCTCTTCCGCCGCATGACGGGCAGCAGCAGCGACATGCGTGGCAACTGGTGGCTGGCCGGACGGCTGGCTTGGCGCGAACTGCGCAGCGGCATCGCCGGCTTTCGCATCTTCCTCGCCTGCCTCGCCCTCGGCGTTGCCGCTATCGCCGCAGTCAGCACTGTCAGCGAAGCGATCACCAAAGCACTCGCTGCCGATGCGCGGGTGCTTCTTGGCGGCGACATCGACGTGCGGCTGGTCCAGCGCCCCTTCACCGCCGACGAAACCACCTTCCTGCAGGCCCATTCTGCCCGGCTGGCGCGGACGGTGGAGATGCGGGCGATGGCTCGCGCGGAGATCGGCGATGCCTTGCCAGCGATGGTGGAACTGAAGGCAGTGGATGCCGCCTACCCGCTCCTCGGTGAGGTGGCGCTCGACCCGGCTGCCTCGCTGCAGCCGCTGCTTGCCCAGCGCGCCGGCGTATGGGGCGCCGTTGCCGATCCCGACCTCTTGGATCGGCTCGGCCTCGCGCCTGGGCAGCGGCTCCGCGTCGGCGAGGCCACTTTCGAGCTGCGCGCCAGCATCGTCCGCGAACCCGACCGCGTCGCCAGTGTAGCCACCTTCGGCCCACGGCTGATGATCGCCAGCGATGCCCTCGCCGCCACCGGGCTGGTGCAGCCGGGCAGCCTGTTGCGCCACACGGCGCGTATCCTGCTGCCCACAAGCAGTGGTCCCACTGGCAGCGATCCCACTGGCAGCGATCCCGCTACTTGGGCCGCTGCGGCCCGTGCCGCCTTTCCACAAGGCGGCTGGCAGATCCGCAGCATTGCGGACGCGGCGCCGGGGATCGAACGCTTTGTCGAACGGCTCGCCATGTTCCTCGGCTTCGCCGGCCTGACTGCACTCCTGATCGGCGGCCTCGGCGTCGCCAATGCCGTCCGCAGCTACCTCGACGGCAAGGCCGCGGTCATTGCCACCCTGAAGTGCCTCGGTGCGTCGGGCAGCCTGGTGATGATCACCTATCTGCTGCAGATCCTCGTCCTCGCCGGCCTCGGCACCGCCGTGGGCGTCGTCCTCGGTGCGCTGCTGCCGTTAGTCGCCATCGAGGCGGTACGCCCCTTGCTGCCGGTGCCGATCAGCGTCGGCATCTATCCCGCAGCGCTCGGTGCCGCTGCAGCACTCGGCCTCCTCACCGCGCTCACCTTTTCGCTGTGGCCCTTGGGCCGTGCCCGCGAGGTGCCGGCCGCCAATCTGTTCCGCCAGACCGTCGTCACCACCGGCGGCCGCCCGCGCCGGCTCACCTTGGTCGCCACCATTGTCAGCAGCGCGGCGTTGGCCGGGCTCGTCGTCTTCACCGCCCATGACAGGCTGTTCGGCGTCATCTTCGTCGCCGGCGCCATCGCCGTTCTGTTGATCTTGCGCGGCGCTGCCTGGGCAGTCACCGGCGCTGCGCAGCGGCTGCCACGCGCCCGCCATGCCATCGTCCGTCTCGCCATCGATGCGCTGCAGCGGCCAGGAGCGCCGACGGCAACCGTCGTCACCTCCCTTGGTGCCGGCCTCACCGTCCTCGTCGCCGTGGCGCTGATCGACAGCAACCTGCGCGCCCAGATCGGTGAACGGCTGCCGCAGACGGTGCCGGCNTTNTTTTTCATCGACATCCAGGACGATCAGGCGACGGCCTTCGATGCCACCGTTGCCCGCGTTGCCGGCGTCAGCGAAATGCGCCGGGTGCCGATGCTGCGCGGCCGGATCGTCCGTATCAACGGCACCCCAGTGGAGGCAGCAACGGTTGCCGCTGACTCCCGCTGGGCCATCGACGGCGACCGGGCGCTGACCTTCGCCGCNACTGCGCCGCCCGAAGGCGCCGACATCGTCGCCGGCAGGTGGTGGCAAGCCGACTACGCCGGGCCGCCGCTGATCTCCTTCGATGCCGGCCTCGCCAAGGGCTTCGGCGTCGGCGTCGGCGATACGCTAACCCTCAACATCCTCGGCCGCGACATCGAGGCGCAGATCGGCTCGCTGCGCCGGATCGAGTGGCGCGCCGTGCCCTTCGACTTCGCCATCATCTTCGCGCCGGGCACCCTGGAGGGCGCACCGCACACCCACGTCGCCGCCGTCGAAGCCCCGGTCGCCGTCGAGCCGGCACTGCAGCGGGCGGTCGCCGCCAAGTTCACCAACGTCACCGCCATTCGCACTCGCGATGCGATCGAGACCGTCGCCCAGTTGATGCGCCGCATCGGCTTCGGCGTCCGTGTCGTCGCCGCGGTCACGTTGCTCGCCGGCGCCCTGGTGCTGGCGGGGGCGATCGCTGCCGACCGCCACCGCCGCACCTACGAGGCGGTGCTGTTCAAGGGTGCTGGGCGCCACCGCGGCCGCATCGCCGCCCAGTACCTCGTTGAATATGGCCTGCTCGGTCTCATCACCGCGGCGATCGCCGCCGGTCTCGGCACCGCCGTCGCCTGGGCGGTCACCGTCTGGCTGATGCGCCTGGAGTGGTCGGTCGCCGGCGGCGTGATCGCCGCCACTGTCGGCGCCGGCATTACCATCACCCTTGTGCTCGGCTTCGTGGGTACCTGGCGACGCCTCGGCCAGACCGCGGCGTCGGTGCTGCGCAACGAATGACCGGTGGGTGGAGACCATGAGCGCGGAAGACTGGTCGGCGCAGGTCAAGGCATACTGCGAGCGGACCGATTTCAGCTTCTGGTCAGAGCCGGTCAACGCCCTCACCAACGCCGCGTTCCTGCTCGCCGCCGTCCTCGCCGTTCTTGCCGCCCGCCGCGCCGGCCGCCTCGATGCCGGCATGGCGCTGCTGATCGCGCTGACGACGGCGATCGGTGTTGGCTCGTTTCTGTTCCATACCTTCGCCACCCGCTGGGCCGCTGTCGCCGACCAGCTGCCGATCCTGCTATTCATCGTCGCCTACTTGGTGCTGGCGATGCGCCGCTTCTTCGACCTCGGCTGGCTGGGCAGCCTCGCCATCGGCACCCTGTTCGTGTTGGCTGCCCGGCCCTTCGCCTGGGCGGCGCAGCAGGCCGTTGGCAATACGATCGGCAACGGCGTCGGCTACCTGCCGGCGCTGGCGGCGCTGTTCGTTGTCGCCGCGCTGCTATGGCGACGCCGGCAGCCGGCAGCGCGGGCGATGGCCGGTGCCGCGCTGCTGTTTGTCGTCTCCCTCGGCTTCCGAACGGCCGATCAGCCGCTCTGCGCCGCCTGGCCGCTGGGAACGCACTTTCTCTGGCACCTGCTGAACGGCGCCCTTCTCGGCTGGCTGATGCTGACGATGATCCGCTACGGCCGGCCGTAGGGCACAAGGCGCGCCTAAGCCGCCGGCCTAAAGGGTGGTAATTCGCATCCCTTCGCCGATGGCACCCCTGGCCACCTCGACCAGGTGCTCGTGATGGCTGAGGAAGATCACCTGCGTCTGGCCGGCCAGTTCGGCGAGCGCCCGAAAGCCGGCAGCGGCGCGGGCATCGTCGAAATTGACGAACAGATCGTCGGCGATGAACGGCAGCGGCCGGCTGCGCGCCAGGTGAAGTTCGATCGCCGCCAGCCGCAGCGCCAGATAGAGCTGATCGCGGGTCCCCTCGCTCATCCCATCGACGCCGACGTGGCTGCCGTCGCCGCGGCGGCCCATCAGCAGCGGCGCCTCACCGTCGTAGTCCACCGTCAGGGCGGCAAACAGATCGAGGGTGAGCCCGCGAAAGATATCGCCGGCCCGCCGCAGCAACGGGTCCTGCTTTTCGGCGCGAAAGCGGTCGATCGCCCAGCCGAGCAGCTTCGAGGCGACGAAAACGGTGAGATAGCGCTCGCTCGCCATCGCCATTTCGGCCAGCGCCTCCTGGCGGACGGCTTCCGCCTCCGCCGCCGTCGAAGCGCCATCGATGGCGGCAAGCTGGCGCGACGCCGCATCCACTGCCAACCGCCGCTCCTCGCGCGCCGCCCTTGCCGCCTCCCGCTGGGCCTCGATTTCGGCCAGGCGGGCGCCGATCGTCAGCAGATCCTCGGCCGCCACCTCGGCCTCCAGATCGGTCAGCGACAGGCCGTCGCCGTTTTCGAGGATCTGCCGGGCTGCCGCAGTGATCGCCGTATCAAGCCCTGCTGCGTGCGTCGAACGCGCAATGGCGGTGCGCAGCTCTTCGAGGCTCGTCGTACCGGCACGCGCGGCAAACGGCTGCAGCGTCGCTTCCGCCTGCTGCCGCGACTCATCGGCCTTGGCCAACAGCTTCATCGCCTCGGCCCGGTCGGCGATCGCCCGCTGCAGTCGTTCCCTGGCCTTTTCCGCCTCGTCCAGGCGATGCGCGAGGGCGATTGCCACGCTATCTGCCGGTTGGCCCGCAAGGTCGGGGGCAAGCTCGGCGGCAAGCGTCGCTGCTGCCGCCGCATAGGCATTGAGGTCGCGCTGCATGGTGGCGATGCGGGCACGCTTGAGGTCGTCAATGGCATCCAGCGTTTTCGCAAGCCTGGTGTGCAGGTCGAGCGCCTCCTCGACCGCGGCGGGGCCGAGATCCGCGCTCAGGTGGATGGCGATGAGCTGGTCCGCCCAGCGATCGCGCCAGTCGGCCATCGCCGCTGCTGCCTTCGCTGCTTTCGCCTCCTGCTCGTCCCGCTGNNGCGCGCCAGCTTCTCCCGCTGCTTCGAGAGTTCCTCGCGCCGGGTTCGTTGCTTCTCCGCCGCGGCAACAAATGCCTCCGCCGCGGTGAGCNNAGGCCGGATAGCGGCGGCTCGGCGGCGGGAGCAGCGCCGGCCTCGGCAAGGGCCGCCCNNCGAGGGCCGACGTCGCCGCCACAACGCTCGCTTCGAAACGGTTGACGGCATCCCCCGCCTCGACGAGCTGATCCCCATCGTCGAGAGCGCGGCGGCGGCGATCGCGCCAGCCGGGCAATGATGCGACGGTTAGCCCCGCCAATTCCTGGGGCAGGCTCGCCTGCCAGCGTTCGGCCAACCGGTCGCGCTCGGCCTCGGCCGTAATCCGATCCGCATCGAGCTGCCGCTGTTTCAGCTCGCCCTGCTCGATCTGGGCGCGCACCTGTTCCAGCTTTTCCGCATCCGCCGCGGCGAGATAGCGCCGGTCGGCGAGCTCGTCGGCGTGGGCAACCTTGCCTTGGTAGTCAGCGGCGGCCATCACCGGGGCGATCCGCCCCTCGCGGATCTCCGCCCACCGCGCATCGCGCTCGGCGCGAGCGGCGGTGATCGCTTCGGCGGTGACCGGCTGGCGGACGCGGCGGATCTGTTCTTCGCTCAAGCGCAGGAGTTCCAGCGCCTGCGCCGCGTCGCGCCCCTGCGCCTGCAGCGTCCGCAGTCGATCGCCGATCTCACCCTCGCGCTGCAGCTGCGCCTGCGCCACCTCCGCTTCCGGCAGCTGCAGCCGGCGCAAGGCAGCGACGTCGCCGCTCCAGGGGGCGAGGTCAGCCAGCGATGCGGCCAACCGTCGCTGCACCGCCTCCAGCGTCGCCGTCAGGTCACCCCGTCGCGCCGCGATGTCGCCCAGCGCCCGCACCTGCCGCAGCGCCGTCGTCACCTCGGCAGGCACCACCCGCTCCACCAACGTCGCCAGTGTCTGGTCAAGCGCGACGAGTTCGCGCCGCAGCGCGGTCACTGCGTCCGCCGACAGCCGTTCAGCCTCGGCAAGGCCGGCGTGGCGCTTGAGCAGATCCTGCACCTCGGCACGCAGCAACCGCGTTGGCAGGCGTTGCGCCAGTTCCTCCTCGCTCGTGGCACTCCAGCCTAGTTCGCGGACGATACTGTCCACATTGCCGCGAAAATCCAGCAAGCGAGCCTGTTGCTTCTCGATGTCGGCGGGATGATCACGGACCCGGTTCCGGTCCTCGCCAAGGCGAAGGATCGCCTCGCGCCGACCAAGGACAGGCTGATCGACGACGATGCCGTCCTGCTGCGCCTCCGCCTTGGCGATCAGCGCCTCTTGCTGGACGATCACCGTCGCTTGCGCCGCGAGTGTCGCCTCGGCCGCCCTCAGCGCCACTTCGGCGTCCGTCGGAAGCCGGACTACCGCGCCGAGAGCGGCCAGATCGGCCAGCCGCTCGTCGCGCGCCCTCAAGTGCGGCGCCACCCGGCGCACCCGATCGAGCCGCGCCCGCATCGTCTCCAGCTGTTGATGATGGCGAACGGCCTCGTCCAACGCCGCGCCGGCTTCCTCGACGGCTCTTGCCGCCTGCTGCCAATCGCGGGCGCGGACCATCGTCTCGCGCCGCCGGCGGCCAGCCTCGTCGAACTTGGCGAGGGCCACGGTATAGGCGCGCGACTGCTTCTTACGTGGCCCCCAAAGCGCATCGGCTTCCACCTCCAACGCTTGGCGCAGCGGGCCAAGGCTGGCAAGCCCGGCCGAAGCCTCGAACAGCATCCGGCCGAGATCGTTCTTCGCTTTGAGGATCTCAACACCGCCCTCTTCAAGCCGGCGACGGTCGAGGGCGAACATCCGTTCGAAAAACGCGCGATCGACCGGACCGAGGAACGCGGCCAGCCGCTCATCGGCGAGCGGCCGGTCGCCCGCGTCGCGCAGGCTGTCGCGGTTGCGCTTCAGACGGCGGAAAGCGAGCCGCTCATCGTCGTGGGTAACGACCGCCCCCAGGCACATGTCGCTGTATGGATGGATGAAATTATACGCCGAGCGGGCCTCGATGCCGAACAGCAGATCGACGAGCGCGGCACGCAAGGTCGATTTGCCGGCCTCGTTGCGGCCGATGATCAGGTGCAGGTCTGGCTCGCCCGCCGGCAGCTCGATGTCGCAATCGGAGAACTTGCCGAAGCGCGTCAGCTCGAGGCGATCGAGTCTCATTCTCCCCCTCCTCCCCCACCCGCGGGACAGCCGGCCGGGCGCTAATCGCCAGTGGCGATCCGCGCCAGCAACGCCGGCGCCACCCGGCGGATCAACGGCTCGATTTCGCCCTGGCGGATCGGCTCCAGTTCCGGCAGCGCCTGCAACAACTCGTGTGGCGCCTTGGCGATGAAGTCCTGCAGCACCGCGGTGATCTCCTGCCGCAGATCCGCATCCTCGGGTGCCGCATCGAGAAACGCCTGCAGGTCGGCGAGCGCATCGCCGCGACCCGCAAGCGCCGCGGCCGGTGGCGAGGTTTCGATGACGACGCGCTCCACCCACAGCTGCTCGCTCACCAAGCCGGCGGCACGCGCGGCAATCTCGGCGCGCAACTGCCTTTCGAGGCCGAAGAGCGCCCCATGCGCCGCCGTTTGCCCGAAAAGGCTGATCCGCACCGGCAACGGCCGCTCGTCACCCTCCGCGTCGCGCAACCGCGCCAGCGCCGTCCCCACCGCATCGACCACCGCGTCGAACGACGCCCTGTCGCTCACGTCCACCCGCAGATGATTCCAACGCACCACATCGATCAGCCGCTCGATACCGATCCGCCCCGCCTCGCCGCTAACGAGGACGGCGCCGCGCGGGCCGCACTCGCGGACGTGCCGTCCCTGCAGATTGCCGGGATAAACCACCCATGGATCCTCGCTCAGCACCGCGTATTCGTGCACGTGGCCGAGCGCCCAATAGTCGTAGCCGTGGGCACACAGTTCGGCGAGGCTGCACGGGGCGTAGGTCGCATGCGCCGCATTGCCTTCGAGGGCGGTATGGAGAAGGCCAATGTTAACCCATCCCGGCAGCGGCGCGGGATAACCCGGTACCAGGTTCTCGGTCGTCACCGCCTCCTTGAAGCTGCGCCCGTGCACGGCAACGCGCAACCCTTCGAGGCGAACCGTTTCCGCCGCCCGGGTGGAGAACACCCGGACGTTTTCCGGCAGCGGCAACCGCTTGCTGATCTCGCTTTCGGCGTCGTGATTCCCATAAGCGACCAATACCGGAATGCCGGCGCGATTGAGCCGGCCCATTTCCCGGCAGAAGAACAGCCCGGTGTTGTAGTCGCGCCAGTCGCCGTCGTAGAGATCGCCGGCAAGAACGAGAAAATCGATCGATTGACTCAGCGCCGCATCGACCAGCCGGCTGAAGGCGAGGCGGGTCGCCGTCCGCAGCGTCGCCACCGGCGCCCCCTCATGGGCGCTCAGCCCACGCAGCGGACTGTCGAGGTGGATGTCAGCGGCATGGATGAAACGAAACATTACGGACGTACACCCCGATCTGCGTCCTCGGCATCGCAACGCAGGTGAGCGGTAGCGGTGAGCTTCCGCTTAATCGTCGTCGCCCAGCCCCTCCTGGTAGACGTCGGCCGAGACCGACGCAATCATCGTCATGATCGGTATCGACGCCAGATCCCGCCCGGCGAGCAGTTCACGCGCGACCACCGTGAATTCCTCCCAGCCGGTGCCGGAACCGGCCTGGCGTAACACCAGCGCCGACCAAGCGAAGATTTCCGCCCAATAGCGACGGCGNNCTCGCGGCAGGTAATTGTGCAGCACAATATCGGTCGGTTCGCCTGTCGGCGGCGGATCAGCGGTCAGCAAGGCATCGATCGCCCCGTTCGCCTCAAACCAGCTGTCGATGAACGGATAGGATTCCGACCAGCGGGCGCTACGCTTGATCAGCCGGCTGACGCCGCGGGCATCGAGATCACTCGCATCGATCTGTTCGCACAAGGAGGCGATCAGTGGCTCCAGCTCCCGATACTGCGGGTTGAGATCGCTGACGCCAACGGTTTCCGCCACGTCTAGCAGGCCGAAGGGCGGCAGCGCCTTGGTGCTGCCGGTCACGGCGAGAAAGTGGCGGATTGTTGCCGCCAGATGGTCATGCGAAACCGGATACAGATCGATATTGTCCGCCGCCTCGTCGAGGAAAGCGGTGACATCGGCGCGCGACAGCTTCTTCAGAGTGAACGCGTCGCGGACACCCGCATCGTGCTTGACCAGCAGCGAGGCGACGGCAAATTTCCGCCCTTCCTTGGTGACCACGAACAAACTCTGCGCCGCGGAGCCATCGAGACCGGAGGCGATCACCGCATCCAGTTTCGCCGATGGCCAGGGCACGCAGACGATCTCCCGCTGGCGGCAGAGCTTGATCGCCCGGTCGAGCGGCGCACGATCAGCTTCCGGCAGCCAGTTGCGCACCGCGATCATCCGCCGCAGCATGGTGCCGTTGACGCGCCCGCTCTTGGCCGCCTGTTCAAGCCCGCTGGCCGTCGTCGTCCGCACCACGGCATCCGCGTCGAGCAACCAGCCGAGGGCGGCCTCACGCACCACCTCTTCGTTGGTGTCGAGCATCGACAGCGCCATTGCCGCGCGATGCTCCGACGGGAAGACGCCCGCCTGATCGGCAAGATGGCTGTGCAGGGCGAAGGGGTCCCCTTCCGCCAGCGCCGCCACCTCCGCCCAGTGATCGGCAATACTGCTCCCTTCGCCGGCATGCTCCGGATCGTGCGACGCCTCTTCCGTGGCGAGCAGCATCAACTGGCGCAGTTCGTCGCCGATCTCCAGTTTCGCCTGCTTGAACTGGCCGAGCAGAATCATCAGCAGGCCGGGATCGAAGGGCTGCTCCGCTGCCAGCTGCAGGATGTGACGCCGGACATCGTCAGCCAACTTCGTGCCGATCGCCAAGTTGCGATCAACCCGATAGCGGATGAATTCAAGGCCATAGGTTAGCATCCAGGCGTATGCCGTGAGAAGCTTCTCGCTCGGCCGCTTCTTGCGGCCCTCGTGGACAAGCAGGTCGACGAGCGGCAGGATCGCTTCCGGATGCTGGTCGAGGAAATCGACAACCGGGCGCCCCTCGTTCTCCAGGCGCCCGGCAGCCACGTCCTTTGCTGCCTGCTTGCAGAGCCGGGTGAAAAGGGCGTTGTCGGCCATGGCGCCTCGACGGGTTCGACAGGTCGTTCTCCTATTGACCGCAGCGCGACCGCACGTCAACAAGCGATCATCTGCCGGCCTTAAACACCGAAGCGATCCGGGTGTCGCTAGGTGTCATCGGGCAGCGGAATGAACTCGTGTTCGCCCGGAACCGCCGCAAATCGCTGCGCCTTCCAGTCGGCCTTTGCCTGTTCGAGCCGCTCACGCGAGCTGGAGACAAAGTTCCACCAGATGTAACGCGGTCCATCCATCGGCGCCCCGCCGATCAACATCAGGTGCGATTCGCCGCCAGCGGCAAGCGTAACAGCCTGTCCGGGGACGAGCACATAGAGAACGCCCGGATCGAGGCTGTGGCCGTCGAGGCTGACAGCGCCCTCGACCACGTAGACCGCCCGCTCCTCATGCTCCGGCGAAACCGCGAGGCGAGCGCCGGCGGCCAGCATGATATCGGCGTAAAGGGTGGGCGAAAGCACCGGGGTCGGTGCCGTCATTCCATCGAAACGGCCGGCGATTAGCCGACCGTGCCAGCCCTCGCCGGCCAGCCGGGGTAGCGACTCGACGGCGTGATGCGAAAAAGCCGGCGCCATCTCCTCTGCCGCCTGCGGTAGTGCCACCCAGGCCTGGATCCCGAACAGCCGGCCACCTGTGTGGCGGAGGGTGGGGTCGGTGCGTTCCGAATGAACGATGCCGCGACCCGCCGTCATCCAGTTGACCGCGCCGGCGGTAATCGTCTGCCGGCTGCCAACGCTGTCGCGATGGACGATCTCGCCGGCAAAGAGATAGGTGACGGTGGCTAGGCCGATGTGGGGGTGGGGACGGACGTCGAGACCGCGGCCGGCGGCAAAGGTGGCGGGTCCCATGCGATCGAAAAAGATGAACGGCCCCACCATCCGCCGCCGCACCGACGGCAGAATCCGCTGCACCTCGAAGCCGCCGATGTCGCGCCCGCGCGGCACGATCATCGTCTCGATCACCGGCGATGCCACGCCCGTGTGGCAGTCCGGATCTTCACCGGTCGACCCACTCATTGCCTCAGACACCTCTCCGGTACCGGTCGTTGCCGCACGACCGCTTGCCGTCAACTCCTCTCCCCTCATATCGCTGCGCGGCGACGCGCTTGCCAGCGCTTTCCAGACAGCGCGCCGGCGTGCAACGATGCACCTTTCGCCGACGACACGCGGCTCGATACGACGCAACGTGCGCATGGGGAGGAACGGCGACGATGCCGAACACACGGATTGCCTGCCGCGATTGTCGCGTCGAGGACGAAGCCGATTGGCGGCGGCTGTGGGCAGGCTACAACCGCTTCTATAACACCACGATTCCCGAACTGGTCACCGACACCACATGGCTGCGTATCCTCGATCCGCAGGCGCCGGTGCTGAGCCGGATCGCCGAGCGGGCGGGTTCGGTGATTGGCTTCAGTGTCTCGGTGCTGCATGCCGGCACCTGGACGATCGATCCCATCTGTTACCTTGAGGATCTGTTCGTCGACGCCGAGGTAC
Organism: Defluviicoccus vanus; assembly: GCF_014672695.1. Lineage (GTDB taxonomy): Bacteria > Pseudomonadota > Alphaproteobacteria > Rhodospirillales > Defluviicoccaceae > Defluviicoccus > Defluviicoccus vanus. The sequence goes on from NZ_CP053923.1 coordinate 824,623, forward strand.
GTGGCCAAGGCGCCGGCCGGGCGCTGATCGAGGACCTGATCACCGTCGCGCGCAGCCGGGGCTGGGGTCGCCTCTACTGGCACACCCTCGCCGCNAACGTCGCAGCCCGGCGCCTCTACGATCGCTTTACCCCGGCAGATGAGTTCGTCCGCTACCGGCTGTTCCTGCGCTGATGCGCCCGACCGGCAGCGATCGGTGGTCGCCATCCGCCTCTCGACGCAATATCTATGACAGGACCAATGGCAGACTGGCTGGCTGGCCGCTGCCGGCATCTGCATCTGAAAGGGACGAAGCCCGTGAGCAGCGACCCGACCTCCGCATCATCCGCGCAAGAACCCGCCCTTGAGCTTGACGAGGAACATGTCCGCCGTCACGCCGAGAAGATGGCTAAGAAACAGGCGGCGCGGGCGAAGATTCTCGCCACCAAGACCGAGGAGCGGGGTCTGATCATCGTCCACACCGGCAAGGGCAAGGGCAAGACTACGGCCGCTATGGGTCTGGCCATGCGCGCCATCGGCCATGGCCAGAAGGTCGGCATCGTCCAGTTCGTCAAGGGCGTCTGGGAAACCGGCGAGCGCGACGTTCTCGCCCGCTTCCCCCGACCTCTGNNCGTCATCAAGGCAATGGGCGAAGGCTTCACTTGGGATACAAAGGACCTGCGCCGCGACATCGCCGCCGCGCGCAAGGCGTGGGAAACGGCGCAGGCGATGATCGCCGATTCGTCGTTTCGCCTCGTCATTCTGGACGAGGTCAATATCGTGCTGCGCTACGACTACCTGCCGCTGGATGAGGTTGTCGCCACGCTACAGGCAAAGCGGCCGGATGTGCACGTGGTCCTGACCGGCCGTAACGCCAAGCCGGAGTTGATAGAAATCGCCGACCTGGTGACCGAAATGACCGAAGTCAAGCATCCCTTCCGGGCGGGAGTGAAAGCACAACAGGGGATCGAGTTTTGAGGCTTGCCATCGCCGCGATGGGATGATTGCCTTTGACTGAAGGTGGTAAGGAGCCTGCGATGCGTCGACTGTTCTTCACTATTCTGCCATTTTTGATTCTGCTGCTCGCCGCCTGCCAGACGGCGCCGCCGCGCGACGTCCAGGCGCAGGCGCTGGTCGATCAATCGAAGATCACCATCGAGTTCTTCAAGAGCCGCAACAAGGATTCCACCGCCTTCTTCCTCTCGACGTTGAAGGACGCCCGCGGGGTGATGATCTTCCCCAGCGTCTTCCAGGCTGGTGCCGGTCTCGGCGCCACCGGCGGCAAAGGGGTGATGGTAGTCCGCAAGCCCGATGGAAACTGGGGCTACCCCGCGTTCTATGACTTCGGCGGTGCGACCCTCGGCCTGCAGTTGGGCGCCCAGTCGACCGAATTGGTGCTGGTGATGATGACCGACCGCGCCGTCGATGCGGTGATCTCGTCGCCGGGACAGATCGGCCTCGATACCCAGGCCACCTTCGGCCAGCTCAGCTCCGGCGACGTCTCCAGCACCACCTTCAAGGGTGCCAACATCGTCGGCTTTACTAAAGGGTCCGGCCTCTACGCCGGGGCGTCGCTGTCGGGGGCGACAGTATCGGCGAAGCGCGACTGGAACGAAGCCTTCTATGGCCAGGACGTAACCCCCGCGAAATCCTCGTGGATGGCCGGGTCAGCAACCGCGGTGCCGATCCGCTGCGGGAGGCCCTTGCCGTCCGCTGAGGCGCCGATGCTCCAGTCCAAGCGCCCGCCCCGCCCCACCCGTGCGCTGATGCTGCAGGGGACCGGCTCGGATGTCGGCAAGTCGCTGATCACCGCCGGTCTCTGCCGCGCCTTCGCCCGTCGCGGCCTCCGCGTGCGCCCGTTCAAGCCGCAGAACATGTCCAACAACGCCGCCGTAACCAGTGACGGCGGCGAGATCGGCCGCGCCCAGGCGCTGCAGGCGCGTGCCTGTGGCGTGGCGCCGACGGTGCACATGAACCCGGTGCTGCTGAAGCCGCAATCGGACATCGGTGCGCAGGTGATCGTCCAGGGTAGCATCGTCGGTAATGCCCGGGCGCGCGACTTCCAGGAACTCAAACCGCAGCTGCTCGCCGCGGTGCTGGAAAGCTTCCGCATCGTCGCCGCTGAAGCCGATCTGGTGCTGATCGAAGGCGCCGGCAGCCCGGCCGAGGTCAATCTGCGCGCCGGCGACATCGCCAACATGGGCTTCGCCGAGGCTGCCGACGTTCCCGTCGTCCTTGTCGCCGATATCGATCGCGGCGGCGTCATCGCCAGTCTCGTCGGCACCTGGGAACTGCTCACCGCGGGCGAGCGGGCGCGGCTGCGCGGCTACCTCATCAACAAGTTCCGCGGCGACGTCAGCCTGTTCGACGATGGCCTCGCCATCATCGGCGCCCGCACCGGCCTGCCCGCCTTCGGCGTCGTACCCTGGTTCGCCGACGCGCTGCGTCTGCCGGCGGAGGACGCCGTCGCCCTTGAGCACCGGCGCNNGACGCAGTGGCGCGCAACCGGCAGGGCAGCGGCGCCGATCAAGGTGGCGGTGCCGCGGCTGCCGCGCATTGCCAACTTCGACGATTTCGACCCACTCCTGGCCGAATCCGACGTGGACCTGGTCTTCGTTGGCAGCGGCGAACCGCTGCCGGCCGATGCGGCACTCGTCATCCTCCCCGGCTCGAAGGCAACCATCGCCGATCTGGCTGCGTTCCGCGCCGAGGGCTGGGACATCGACCTCGCCGCGCATCTGCGCCGCGGCGGCCACGTCATCGGGTTATGCGGCGGCTATCAGATGCTGGGCGAACGCATCGCCGATCCGGACGGCATCGAAGGACCGCCCGCCACCGTCGCCGGCCTCGGCCTCTTGCCCGTCGCGACGGTGATGGGTGGCGCCAAGACGCTAACCGAAACCTCCGGCATCGAGACCACCACCGGTGCGGCGGTCCGCGGCTACGAGATGCACGTAGGCGTCACCACCGCCGCGGCGACGGCGCAACCCATGCTCCGCCTCGACAATGACGGCCGCTTCGACGGCGCCGTCGCCGCCTCTGGCCGGGTGATGGGCTGCTACCTGCACGGCCTGTTCGCCTCCGACGCCTTCCGCACTGCCCTGCTCGCCTGGCTGCGGCCAGATCGCACCGCCTCGCCCATCGCCTACGAGGCCGAAGTGGACGCGACCCTCGACCGCCTCGCCGACCACCTCGCCCGCTACCTCGACCTCGACGCCCTGCTGGCCGCGGCGGGTGTTGTTGCCATTGGCTAATGCCACCGCTAACGCTTGCGATCACGTGCTGAACAGCGTCGGCGCGGTCCCTCCCTTACCCGCTCACCCACACCAGCAACGCCGCAAAGACAGCAGGACTGGCGCCGCGCGTCGACACCGGATCGTTCGTCGCTTTCGAGAGCAATAGGCGGCGGAGACCGTGGTCAGAAGTGCCAGCCGAGCCCGATTCGGAACATCTGCTCCTCTGGCTGAGCGGTGATCTTGTAGGTGTCGGTGCCACCCACGCTGTCTTGCATCGGTGCCGATTTGTCGTCGAATTCCTGATACAGCGTATAGGTATAATCCAGGCGAACGAAGATATTGGGTGTGACGGCGAATTCACCGCCGGCACCGACGCGCACCCCATTGAGGAACTCGCGGTTGGTGAGCGACTGACTTGTATCAGTGCCCCCGTTTACCCGGGCCCTGTTGGTGATCTTATAGCTGGTGCCCTGCCAGCCGGCGCGCAGATACAACAGCCCATTCGGTAAAATCTCGTAGCCGGCGCGGGCGGCTACGCCGACCGAGATGCCGGACTCAAGCTCAGTCGTTTCCGAGGTGCTCCTGGTGCCGACCCGACGTTCGCCGGTGTCCGGGTCGGTATAGTCGAAGCTGTTGTAACGGTCGTCCTGGTTCTTGCTGCTGGCGCTCGATGCACCGAACTCCACTTCCCCTCCCAGGTAGAGTTTGCCGAAGGTCATGCCATATCCGCCAAAGCCGCCGCCGGTAACCCCGAAGCCCGACTGGTCGATCCTGTCGTTTCTTTCGTAGCGGAAGTACCCGTCGTTAAAATTCTGCAAGTAAGAGTCGGAAAACTTGGAATCAGACGTCAGGCTGCTAGCGCCGATCTGCAGCCCGACGTAGCCACCATCGAACACCGACTGCGCATGGGCGGGCTTTGCCGTCATCGCAATTCCGCAGACAGTCACCACTGCTAGCGGTAAATAACCCATTTTGGTCATTATTGGCACCCCTCGTTACGAGAACAGAGACAATATGACCTTATTGGGTAATATATATCACCCGCAACTGTGCCGTGGCAGACAATTTATACCCATTTAGGAACGTTGCTTCTATGCCACATAAAATGGTCGTTCATGCTTCTACTGAGGTGGGTGAATCACGAAGTTCAACGCCGGACTGGCTCGGTGCACGGGCGGAATTGGTGACGCGTCGCTTGACGAGCGCTAGTGCCCGGCGCTTAGCTTGCGCGGTGACGTTCGGCGGCACGGGAGCTGCAGTAATGCAATTGATCCTCGACCTCTGCCAGGGACTGCCGGAAGAGAGCTTCGCCGCCGGCGAGGTGCTGATCCCCGAGGGTGGCGCCACCGGTCGGCTGTTCATCCTCATCGAAGGCGAGATCGAGATCCGCAAGGGCGAGTTGCCGCTGCACGTGACCGCCGAGCCGGGAGCAGTGTTCGGCGAGATCTCGGCCCTGCTCGACATCCCCCATACAGCGACGGTTAAGACGCTGACGCCGGCACGGCTGCATGTGGTCGGCGACGCTGGCACCTTTCTGCGCACCCATCAGGAGCTGGCCTACGGGCTCAGCAAGCTGATGGCGCAGCGGCTGCACGGCATGACCAGCTACCTCGCCGACCTGCAGCGGCAGTTCGCCGATCACGGTTCGCACCTCGGCATGGTGCATAAGGTGCTGTCGTCGCTGATGCAGAATCACGACGACCCCTTCGAGCCCGGCTCCGACCGCTACCCCGACCCCACCATCTGAACCGATGATCTGAGGGTCAGCCGCCGCTCAAACCGCCTCGGGGCTGAGCCAGTCCGGCAGCCGCGTCAGCTCCGCCACCGGCCGAACCAGCGGCTGATCGAGCCGCAGCGTCTCGGCGCCGGCAAGCGAGAACCACAGCGCCTCGCCGCGGTCGGGATCGAAGACGATGTGCGCCGGCGTCGGGCCGATCTGCCGGCCGGCATTGAACACCCAAGTGACGCCGATCCGGTCTACCCACGAGCCGTTCTTGCAGAAAGGCGATTGGTGGATGTGCCCGGTGACGACGATGTCGGGCCGGTGCGCCTCGATCCAGGCGACGAGGTCCGTATCGCCGGCGAAGCGCTCGCCGGTCCAGCTGGTGGGCGAGTCGCTCGGCGGAGCGTGGTAGATCCACACCCAGCGTGCCTTGTCCCGCGCGGCGTCGCGCGCCAGCTGACTGTCCACCGCGGCGCGCGAACGGGGACCATCCCACCAGGGGCAAACGGTAAACAGCGTCTGATCGATTAGCAGGGAATCGCCGTCGGTCGCCACCCCCGCCTGGCGCGCCCGCTGCAGCCAGCGGGCGACCTTCTCGCCCTCGGCGTTGCGACTGTCGAGATCATGGTTGCCCGAGGAGACGATCAGCCGTGTCCGGCCCTGCAGCAGTTTCAGGTATTCGAGAATGACGATGGTCTGGGCGCGGCCGTCCACGTGGCCGGAAATATCCAGATGATCGCCGGCGATGATCACCAGGTCGAAATACCGGGCCACTTGGGCGGTCCAGTCGTACTGCTTCAGCGCGTAATGGAGGTCCGAGACGAGAAGGCACTGCATCCTGATCCCCGGAACGTGGATTGGGTTAGCCGCCGACTGTAGTGCACCAGGGGGCGTGGCGCGACGAGGAAGCGGCGGGAACAGGATTGTGGGACGCCGTGCAGGACAAATCTGGGGATTGGGTTTTGCCGAGCCCCCTTCCAGGCCGTCGTCCGCAGCGACCAAAGCCTCCGCCACGGTTCTTGCGACGCAAGATGTCGCGACTTAAGCTGCAGTCCATTGTGCGTGCAGATGTGGGGGCTTCCCATGCACAGATTTGCTACGTTGTCAGCAGCCGCACTCCTGTCGGCAGTATCCGCGACGACCCAGAATCATTGACCAGTAGTGCCGTACAAGCGGCTTGTCGGCGCGCGGTGGCCCACCTTGTACGAATAAAATGCCGAACTTAGATGCCGGCGAGAAAGGAACCCATGCCGAATATCCCCGATGATATTTTTACCGAACCCGATGCCTCGCCGGATACACTGGCCAATCTGGGTCCGCTCCGCCGCTTGGCCGGCGTATGGGAGTCCGATCAGGGGGTAGACATCAATCCCAAAGCGGACGGCCCCGAGGAGCGCAAGTTCCGCGAACATATCCGGATGGAGCCGATCGATCCGCAGGCCAACGGCCCCCAACTCCTCTATGGGCTGCGCTACCACATCCATATCAACACGCCGGAGGAGGCCAGCACCTTCCACGATCAGGTCGGCTATTGGCTGTGGGAACCGGCCACCGGGCTGATCATGCAAACCATCGCCATCCCACGCGGTCAGGTGGTGCTGGCGGGCGGAACGGCAGGGCCGGATGACAAATGCATTTCGGTGGAGGCACGGCGCGGCGATATNACCCGCTTCGGAATCTGCTCGACCACGTTCCTAGAGGAGGCGTTTCGCACCGACTATTACCGGATCGACATCACCTTCAATGATGACGGCAGCTGGAGTTATGTAACGCGGACGGATCTGGCGATCCGCGGCGAGACGCCGCCGTTCGACCACCGTGACACCAATACGTTGCGGCGAATTGCACCGCCGACGCCGAACCCGCTCCTCGGTCTGCTGAACGACAGCAACCCGGGCTGAGACCAAGCGCGCAGCCGATCGCTGATGAAGACTGGGGACCAAGCGCCGCGTCCGGAGCAAGACCGGCGCAACCCCCGCTGTGCAGAATGATCGGCAGTCTGACCTTGCTAATGTCCATCCCGGTGATGGTGGGCCCGGCAGGACTCGAACCTGCAACCAGACCGTTATGAGCGGCCGGCTCTAACCAATTGAGCTACAGGCCCGTCGACGACGGGAACGCATCGGGGACGGGAACGATTATACCCACTGGCGCCGCCGCGCCAGCGCTACGTCGCCGGATGCTCATCGTTTGAGGCGGCGCAGGATCTCCATCAGCCGATTGACCGCGACGCCGCCGCGCAGCAGCGCCACCGAGGTGGTAAAATGACCGGCGGGAAAGCGGAAGACGTTGGTTTCCGGCACCCNCCACACCGCCACCAGGTTCTCGCCACCCTCGGCCAGGGTCACGTCGTCCGTTTCGCCGAGGACGACAACGATCCGGTCGGGATCGATCGCTGGTGCCGCCATTGGCTCCATCAACGGCTGCCAGCGAAGAATCTCGTCCTGCTGCCAGCCGCCGCGGAGAATCGCCTCCGGCACGCCGACGGCGCGGGTCAGGCTGCCCTCGAAGGTAACCTTGGCCATCGACAGCGATGGTGCGATCAGGAACAGGGCATCCGGGCGCATCTCCTGCGGCCAGTCGGCGGCCACCGACGCCACGAGTTGTGCTGTTAGCGCCCCCAGGCTAACGCCGGCAAGTACCACCGGCCCGCCACGGGTCGCGCGCGCCCAGGCAATCAGCGTTCCCAGCTCAAGTACCGCAGCGTGGAGAAAGTCGATCATCCCCCNCGGTCCACGTGCCAGCACCGGCTCGCCACCATAGGTCCCTTCCAGTCGGCGGCGGCCGTGCCAGGGTGCCTCCGGGCGGATCACCCGCACGCCTGCATCAACGAAGTTTGCCAGCTTGACCCGACCATCGCGCCAGTATTCGGGCTCCATGCCAATGCCGTGGCAAAAGATCAGCGACGGCATCGCCTCGGCGCGGCCCCAGGCACCAGCGCCGAGCGGCTGGGTGATGCGCGCGGTGGCTAAGCTGCCGGGTGGACCGCCCACGTCGGCGACCGGTGACGGAAAGCGCACCCACCCCTCGATGCCGCAGGGGCCGAGGAAACCGCGCGATGCCACCACCTGGTCGAGCGCCGTCGTCGGCGGGAAGGCGCAGGCGGAATCCAGGCGGTGGGCATGGCGGCGCGCTACCGCCGCCGGCGGTTCCACTTCCCAGGCCACCGCCGGGAAGGCATCGATGCAATGAATGGGGATGAAGGCCGATCGCAGGTTCATCAACGCGTGTGCGGCGCTGATCCGATCCTCCTCCAGGCCGCGATCGGCGGGACCCGAGCCGAAGAATCCCTCCTCCCACCTGGCGTCGGCCTGCACCAGCGCCTCGCGCCGCTCACCCACCCGCTGCAAGGCACGCGGCAGCAGCAACTCGCCGAACTTGCGCAGTGGCATCGCCTGCAGAAATGCCTCTGCATCGCCATCGACGGCGAGCGCGGTCGCCCAGGCCCGCGACAGGGGGAAGAACCAGCGGGTGATCAGCCGGAGCGCGGCTCCGTCAAGCCAGGGCCGGTAAAGAAAGGCATCACCGGCGCCCCTGAGCAGCCGCTCCACCGGCAGTTCGATCCGCCGGCGGATCGAGATGTCGTCGTCGAACATCTCCTCATGCGCGGTCGCAGGCTCAATAATCGAGGAAGCTCCGCAGCTTGCGAGACCGGCTGGGATGCTTCAGCTTGCGCAGCGCTTTCGCTTCGATCTGGCGGATCCGCTCGCGGGTGACGGAGAACTGCTGCCCCACCTCTTCGAGCGTGTGGTCGGTGTTCATGCCGATGCCGAAGCGCATGCGCAGCACCCGCTCCTCGCGCGGCGTCAAACTGGCGAGCACCCGGGTCGTGGTTTCCCGCAGGTTCGCCTGGATTGCCGAGTCGAGCGGCTGAACGGCGTTCTTGTCCTCGATGAAGTCGCCAAGATGGCTGTCCTCCTCGTCGCCGATCGGTGTTTCGAGACTGATCGGTTCCTTGGCGATCTTCAGGACCTTGCGAACTTTTTCCAGCGGCATCGACAGCTTTTCCGCCAGCTCTTCCGGCGTCGGCTCGCGGCCGATCTCGTGCAGCATCTGCCGGCTGGTTCGCACCAGTTTGTTGATCGTCTCGATCATGTGCACCGGGATACGGATGGTGCGCGCCTGATCGGCAATCGAGCGGGTGATCGCTTGGCGGATCCACCAAGTGGCGTAGGTGGAGAACTTGTAGCCGCGGCGGTACTCGAACTTATCCACCGCCTTCATCAGGCCGATGTTGCCTTCCTGAATCAGATCAAGAAATTGCAGGCCGCGGTTGGTGTATTTCTTGGCAATCGAAATGACGAGGCGCAAGTTGGCCTCGATCATCTCCTTTTTCGCCTTGTTGGACTCCCGCTCGCCCTTTTGTACCGTGGAGACGATACGGCGGAATTCCAAGATCGGCAGGTCGGCGTCATGGGCGATGGTGGCGATCTCGCGGCGGATGTGCGCCACTTCATCGCCATGGCGGCGGGCAAGTTCCGGCCACGCCTTGCCGGGAAGCGACGAAACCCGCGCCAGCCAGTCCGGCCCCAGTTCATGGCCGCGATAGTGATCGATAAAGTCCTCGCGCTTGACACGACAGTCCAGCGCCAGTCGCAACAGCCGGCCCTCGAGCGCCTGCAGCTTCCGATTGAGTTCGTAGAGCTGATCAACCAGTTCCTCGATGCGCAGGCCGTTCAGGTGGATGTCCTGCATCGCCGAGATCAGCTCGCGGCGCATCTTGCTGTAGCGCTTTTCATGCAACGGCTTGGCGTCTTCGCCGCGACGCAGTCCGTCGATCCGCTGCATCTGCAGGCGGTGCATCTTCTTGTAGGTGGCGGCGATGATCTCGAAGGTTTCGAGCACCTTGGGCTTGAGCGTCGCTTCCATTGCGGCGAGCGAGATGCTCTGCTCCTCACTTTCGCCCTCTTCCTCTTCCTCCTCGGCGATGCGGCGCAGCGTCTCATCGACTTCCTCGTCGAGAGCGTCCTGCACCTCGTCGCTGTCCGCTTGCGCCGCCGCCGGCGAACTCACCAGCGTCACCGGTGCGACGATGGCACACGGCGTCGTCGGCAGCACCGCTGCTCCGTTGACCTCACCCGACGTCGCTGGCAACCCCGGAATCGGCTCACCGAGTGCGACCATCGGCACGCCCGGAACACCGTCTGGCAGGCCGCCCGGGAGGCCAAGGCCCTGCGCCTTCTCGCCGTTGCCGTCAACCGGCTCGATCGCCGCCCCGTCGTAGGTCGCTTCCAGGTCAATAACTTCGCGCAGCAGCATCCGGCCGTCGAGCAGCGCGTCGCGCCAACGGACGATGGCGCTGATGGTCAGCGGACTTTCACAGATGCCGCCAATCATCATCTCGCGACCGGCTTCGATCCGCTTGGCGATGGCGATTTCACCTTCGCGCGACAGCAACTCCACGTTGCCCATCTCACGCAGGTACATGCGAACCGGGTCGTCGGTCCGCCCCATCTCGGCTTCGTCAACGTTGCCCGCCGGTGTCTCGACCTCGACGATCTCGGCCACCGCAGCGGTTTCTTCGTTTTCCTCCACGTCGATGACGCTGATGCCGATCTCGGAAAGCATGGACATGGTGTCCTCGATCTGCTCCGAGGTCACCTGTTCCGGCGGCAGGGCGCTGTTCAACTCATCGTAGGTAACATACCCACGTTCCTTGCCCCGGGCGATCATGCGCTTGATGTTGACACCAAGCGAATCAAGGAGGGGCGTGTCCGTATTTTGTGGTTTTGTTTCCGCCACGTCCGCCGCTGCTGTCGGTTTTGTCGACATCCAAGCCTCGCTAGTGGATGGCCTTAAGCAACAGGCACACCCGACGCGGCTGCGCCCGCCGCTCGTCCGCAAACGAAGTGTGCCAGAGAGACTCGATAGCTGACGTGAGACCGTTGCCTGAAATCGGCCGTGCTCCCCTCGATCTCACTGTGCCAACAACCTCGCCGTGTCCGCGCCGTGGTGTGCTGCCAAAGCGCCTAAACACCGTAATCCCCACTCCAGAATCCTGACGGTTCTAACAAGTGTAAGGACCGAAACTGCTGTGTCACGGCTGCCTTGATGATCCGATTCGTTTGTTGCCTTAAGGGCAAACCGGGTGGCTGGCATAACGCCTCCATCGACCGGCGAGCGCACGAATTGTCCGGAATCACCCCGGTGAGAGCTGAGGTGGCATGCAGCAGCTTTGCCGTCAAGGGCATAGATACATCTTCGTAACAATTCGCGGCCACACCGTGTCGACAGAACACACGCCTGATGGTGGCCAATGCGGCCTCATTCGGAGGTCTCGGCCGCGTCGCGCAGCGCCAGGCGCTTCCGCGCCAGCCGGCGGGCCACCTCCTCGTCACTCACCGCCGTCTCCGACGGCGCCGACGGACCGTCCGCATTCAACCGGCGCAGCAGGTCGATGTTTTCCCGCCAAGTGGCGCACACATCATCCAGCGCCGCCTGACTGGCAATCAGCCGATGCGCTCGCACCAGCGGATCGTCCAGAACGGCGGTAAGCGCGTCGCCCAAACCAGCGGCCAACAACCACTCGCCGAGATCGTCCGCCGGCTGACCGCTGCCCAACGGCTGCTGCATGCCCGATAGTTGCTGGATGAGGGCCTGGCGCAGCAGATCGTGCTCCGGATCGGCAAACCCCAGGGCACCGATCTCATCCTCCACCCGATCGAACGCCGGATGGCGGCAGAGGATGGCGAGCAGCGTCCGCTCAGCATCGTGACGCGCCGAGCGGCGCGGCCGTTCTTCTTCGCCTTGCAGCGTCACCGGCGGCGGCGGAGCAACACCCCGCGTCGTCGTGCCTGCGTTTTTGCCACAAACCGCGGCCGCAGTGCGTCGCGGAAGCTGGCGATNGAACTGGGTGCGAACGGTGGCGTCGGCGATGGTCAAGGCACGAGCGCGCAGCCGGTCGGCGGCGGCAGCACGGGCCTCGGCCGAGGCCGGCAACCGGCCCTGCGTCTCCAGCCAGATCAGCATCTGCGACAGCGTCACCGCTTCGGCCAACGTCCGGGCGAGAAACTGGCGCGGATAGCGACGGACCAACTGGTCGGGATCGTCGCCGGTCTCGGCGGCTGGAAAGGCAAACCGCAGGCCAAGGCCGGGGCGCAGCAGCGGCAGGGCGCGCTCGCAGGCACGCGCCGCCGCCCGTCGCCCGGCGGCATCGGGGTCGAAGCAGAGGATCGGCTCAGGCACCAGCCGCCATAGTTCCTGCAGTTGCTCCTCGGTCAGGGCGGTGCCGAGCGGCGCCACCGTTTCCTCGTAGCCGGCGAGCGCCAAGCCGATCACGTCCATGTAGCCCTCGACAACAATCAGCCGGCCGGTGCGCCGCGCCGCCGCTTCCGCCGCCGCCGGCAGGCCGTAGAGCAGGCGGCCCTTGTGAAACAGCGGCGTCTCCGGCGAATTGAGGTATTTGGGCTCGCCGGCGCCGAGGATGCGGCCGCCGAAGCCGACGATACGTCCGCGCCGGTCATTGATCGGGAACATTACCCGGCCGCGGAAGCGGTCGAAGCAGCCGCCGTCGCCCTCGTCCGGCTGGATCAGCAGCCCCGCCTCGAGCAGTAGCGCCTCGGCAATGCCCTCGCGTGCCAGTGCCGCCCGCAGCGACGACCGGCCAGGCAAGGCAAAGCCGAGACGGAAACGGGCGATGGCGCCATCGTCGAGACCGCGCTTGCGCAGATAGGCCAGTGCCGGCTTGCCCTCCGGCATCCGCAAGCTCTGCTGATAGTGTGACGCTGCGCGATCCATGACGTCAAACAGCGACTGCCGCCGCCTTGCGCGCTCACCATCCGCCGGCTCCGATCGCGGCAGGAGGATTCCGGCCTGCTGTGCCAGCCGCTCCACCGCCTCGGGAAAGCCCACCCCTTCGCTTTGCATGACGAAGTCGAAGATCGTGCCATGCGCGCCGCAGCCGAAGCAGTGGTAGAATCCCTTCTGCTCGTTGATGGTGAACGATGGCGTTTTCTCCTGGTGGAATGGGCAGCAGGCGACGAACTCCCGGCCGCGACGGATCAGCCGCACCTGCCGGCCGATGACCTCGGCAAGGCCGACGCGATTGCGGATCTCATCGAGAAGATCGTCAGCGAAGCTCACCTGCCAGTCCCTCGCGACGCCAGGACGCGCCTCAGCCGAGCCGCGCGCGCACCAGCGCACCCGCCCGGGCGAGATCGATACAACCGGCATGCCGCTCCTTCAGCAGCGCCATGACCCGGCCCATGTCCTTGATCGATACTGCCCCCACTTCGCTGACAATCGCCTCAACCGCCGCCGCCGTCTGCTGTTCGTCGAGGGGCTGGGGAAGGAACTCCTGGATGATGCCGATTTCCGCCCGCTCGTCGTCTGCCAGATCCTGACGGCCACCTTGCTCGTAGAGTTTGATGCTTTCCTCTCGCTGCCTGACCATTGATTGCAGCAGCGCCAATACCTGCTGATCGGACAGGCCCTCGGAATTACCCTTGCCGCGTTCGGCAATGTCACGGTCCTTCAGTGCGGCCAAGATGAGCCGCATGGTGGAAACCGCCCGCGTATCCCGGGCGCGCATTGCTGCCTTCAGTGCCTCGTCAAACTGTCGCCTCACTCGCCATCTCCTTGCCACCCAAGATCCGTTGACACCCTCCCGGTTCAATCTTACGTGAGCCGCTATCGGCATGCCATGGCGATGGCCAGCGGCATGCCGCGCAGCGATAGACCGGTCGCTCTGCCGCATCGGTGGAACCGGATGGACGAGCCGCCGGGGTTGACGCGTCTGCCGCTATCGCATACATCCAGCGGGGTGTCGCGTGNGAACGCAGGCAACAGTGTTGCTCGGTGTTCCGGTTGCCGACCCCGGTTGTGACCGGAGACCCCTTTCGAATGACATCCGACGATCTTGCGTCCTCAACCCCGCCATTCGCATACGACATGGGTGGCAGGAACCAGCCGGCGCGTGCGAACGCTGCCCTCGTCCTTGAAGACGGTGCCGTTTTCTGGGGACGCGGCGCCGGAGCGAACGGTGTTGCCGTGGGCGAGGTTTGTTTCAATACGGCGATGACCGGTTACCAGGAAATCCTGACCGACCCGTCCTACGCCGGACAGATTATCACCTTCACCTTCCCCCACATCGGCAACGTGGGCGTCAATGCCGAGGATATCGAGACGCTCACGCCAGCGGCGCGAGGCTGCATCCTGCGCAATGTGATCACCGATCCGTCCAACTGGCGCTCGGCAAACCACTTGGATGCATGGCTAAAATCGCACAATCTGGTGGGCTTGACCGACGTCGACACGCGGCGGCTGACCCGGCGCATCCGTGACGGCGGCGCACCGCGTGGGGCGATGATCTACCTGCCCGATGAACGGATCGACCTGGACGTATTGGCATTCATCGCCTCGCACTGGCCGGACCTCGAAGGCACGGACCTGGCCAAGGACGTCATGTGTCAGCAGTCTTACGCCTGGGACGAGGCCCCCTGGAACTGGGGACGCGGCTATGGGCGACAGCAGGACTCCCGCTACCACGTTGTCGCCCTCGACTATGGCGCCAAGCGCAATATCCTGCGCTGCCTTGCCGGCGCCGGCTGCCGGGTAACCGTGGTTCCTGGCACCGCATCAGCGGTCGACGTGCTGCGCCACCGGCCCGACGGTGTCTTCCTGTCCAACGGTCCGGGTGACCCGGCTNNGCCANNCCGGCGCTACGCGGTGCCGACCATTCTCGGCTTGCTGGAGGCGGGACTGCCCATGTTCGGCATCTGCCTCGGCCACCAGATGCTCGCCCTGGCGCTGGGTGCCAAAACCTACAAGCTGCATATGGGACATCGGGGCGCCAACCATCCGGTGAAGGACCTGGAAACGGGTCAGGTGGAAATCACCAGCCAGAACCATGGCTTCGCCGTCGCCCGTGACAGCCTGCCGGATGGCGTCATCGAAACCCACGTCTCCTTGTTCGATCACACCAACGAGGGCCTGCGCGTCGATGGTCTGCCGGTCTTTTCCGTCCAGTATCATCCGGAGGCCTCGCCGGGACCGCAGGACAGCCATTACCTGTTCCATCGCTTCGTTGAATCGATGCGACGGGTCGCCGCCTGTGCCGTCTGATCCCGCGGCAACTGCGGCAACGGGCGGGCGCGCGCTTTTCTTTCTCAGTCCGCCCCTGCTTTTTCGCCATTTCCAGGTCGCCATCCCAGGTTGAAGGTCCATGCCGAAGCGCGANNTGACATCCAATCGATCCTGATCATCGGCGCCGGACCGATCATCATCGGCCAAGCCTGCGAGTTCGACTATTCGGGCACGCAAGCCTGCAAAGCCCTGAAGGACGAGGGCTACCGGGTCATTCTGGTCAACTCCAATCCGGCGACGATCATGACCGACCCCGGTCTCGCCGATGCCACCTACATCGAGCCGATCACCGCCGCGACCATTGAGAAAATCATCGAGCGCGAACGTCCGGATGCGCTGCTGCCCACCATGGGCGGCCAGACGGCGCTGAATGCGGCGATGGAACTCTATCACAACGGCAGCCTCGATCGCCTCGGCGTCGAGATGATTGGCGCGCGTGCCGACGTGATCGCCAAGGCGGAAGATCGGCAGTTGTTCCGCGATGCGATGGCCAAGATCGGTCTCGAATGCCCGAAGAGCCGCACCGTCCGCTCGCTCGACGAGGCCTGGGAAGTGGTGCAGGCGATCGGGCTGCCGCTGATCATCCGCCCGTCCTTCACCCTCGGCGGCACCGGCGGCGGCATCGCCTATAACGCCAACGAATTGGAGCGCATCGTCGCCGGTGGCCTCGCCGCCTCGCCGGCGCGCCAAGTGCTGATCGAGGAATCGGTTCTCGGCTGGAAAGAGTTCGAGATGGAGGTCGTCCGCGATCGCGCGGACAACTGCATCATCATCTGCTCGATCGAGAACGTCGATCCCATGGGCGTCCATACCGGTGATTCGATCACCGTCGCTCCGGCGCTGACGCTGACCGACAAAGAATACCAGATCATGCGCAACGCCTCGATCGCGGTGCTGCGCGAGATCGGCGTCGACACCGGTGGATCCAACGTCCAGTTTGCCATCAATCCAGACGACGGCCGGATGGTGGTGATCGAGATGAACCCGCGCGTTTCCCGTTCCTCGGCGCTGGCCTCGAAGGCAACCGGCTTCCCCATCGCCAAGATCGCCGCCAAGCTGGCGGTCGGTTACCACCTCGACGAACTGGGCAACGATATTACCGGCGTCACCCCGGCCGCCTTTGAACCGACCATCGACTACATCGTCACCAAGATCCCCCGCTTCACCTTCGAGAAATTCCCCGGCGCCGACCCGCTCTTGACCACGTCGATGAAGTCGGTGGGCGAGGCGATGGCGATCGGCCGCTGCTTCGCCGAATCGCTGCAGAAGGGGTTGCGGTCGATGGAGACCGGGCTGTCCGGACTGAACGAGGTGCACATCGCCGATACGTCGCGCGACGGGCTGCGGGTAGCCCTGGCGGAGCCGCGGCCCGATCGGGTGCTGGTGATTGCGCAGGCGTTCCGCCATGGCCTCGATCTGGAGCAGATCTACGCCGCCTGCCATTACGACCGCTGGTTCCTCGAACAGATCAAGGCGCTGGTGGAGGAGGAGGAAAACATTCGCCGCCATGGCCTGGCGGGCGANCACCCCAGCCTGCAGCGGCTGAAACGACTGGGCTTCTCCGATCAGCGGCTGGCCGAACTGAGTGGCAAGCGCGTCGTCGACGTGACGCAGCGGCGCCATCTCCTTGACGTTGCGCCGGTGTTCAAGCGGGTCGACACCTGCGCCGCCGAGTTTCCCACCCAGACCTCCTACATGTACTCCACCTACGAGGACAGCCACCACATTCCGGGCGGCTGCGAGGCGGAGCCGTCGGACCGCACCAAGGTAGTCATCCTCGGCGGCGGACCGAATAGGATCGGCCAGGGGATCGAGTTCGACTACTGCTGTGTGCACGCGGTGCTTGCTCTGCGCGACGCCGGGTACGAAGCGATCATGATCAACTGCAATCCGGAGACCGTCTCCACCGATTACGACACCTCGGACCGCCTCTATTTCGAGCCGCTGACCGACGAGGACGTGATCGAGGTCCTCCACCGCGAGCAGTCGCGCGGCACCCTGAAGGGGGTGATCGTCCAATTGGGCGGCCAGACGCCGCTGAAGCTGGCGCGGGCGCTGAACGATGCCGGCATCCCGATCCTCGGCACCTCTCCCGACGCCATCGATCTCGCCGAGGACCGCCACCGCTTCCAGACCCTGCTGCAACGCCTCGGATTGCTGCAGCCGGCGAACGGGATCGCCGCCTCTTGGGATGAGGCAAAAGCGGTCGCGCAGCAGATTGGCTTCCCCCTCGTCATTCGTCCATCCTACGTCCTGGGCGGCCGGGCGATGGAGATCATCCACAATGCCGAACAGCTTGACGCGTATTTCGAGCGTTTGATCTATCAGAAGATGCAAGGTCTCGACAAAGCGATTACCATTTCAGTCAAATATCCGGTGCTCCTCGACAAGTATCTCGCAGATGCCATCGAGGTCGATGTGGACGCGATCGCCGATGGCGAGAACGAGTATATCGCCGGGGTCATGCAGCACGTGGAAGAGGCCGGCATTCATTCCGGCGACTCGGCCTGTTCACTGCCGCCGCACACGCTTTCGCTGGCTATCGTCGACGAATTGGAAAAACAGACCAGAGCACTTGCCCGGGCGCTCGGTGTTGTCGGGCTGATGAATGTGCAGTTCGCCGTCAAGGACCGCGAGATCTACATCCTCGAAGTCAATCCGCGTGCCAGCCGAACCATCCCCTTCGTCGCCAAGGCAACCGGCGTCCCCGTCGCCAAGGTGGCGGCGCGGATCATGGCCGGCGAGCGACTCGCCGATTTTGGTCTCGTCAAACGACCACACCCGGGCCACGTGTCGGTGAAAGAGGCGGTGTTTCCCTTCTCGCGCTTCCCCGGTGTGGACATCATCCTCGGCCCGGAGATGAAATCCACTGGTGAGGTGATGGGAATCGGCGCGACGTTCCCCATCGCCTTCGCCAAATCGCAACTCGGCGCCGGCACGGCACTGCCGTCGCAGGGAACGGCGTTTATTTCCGTACGCGAAAAGGACAAAATACCGGCAACGGGTCTGGCGCAGCGTCTGGTTGCCATGGGCTTCAACCTGATGGCGACCCCCGGCACCGCACGCGACCTGGAAGCGCAGGGACTGCCGGTGCGGCACATCAACAAGGTGCAGCAGGGCCGTCCGCATTGCGAGGACGCTATCATCAACGGCGAGGTGCAGTTGGTGATCAACACCACCGAAGGCGCGAAGGCGATCAAGGACTCACTGTCGATCCGCCGGTCGGCGTTGATGAAAAACATCCCTCACTATACGACCATCGCCGGTGCCGCCGCCGCCGTCGCCGCGATCGAGGCGCTCCGGGCCGGCGATTGCCTTGAAGTGCGGCCAATCCAAAACTATCATCAGGGGTCTTTCTGAGGCCGGGGGTGATCTGCCCTCAATGACGGCGTGCTGTCGGCGTAAGCGGGCGCCCTAGGGGGCAATCGCCTTTGGGTGCCTTTACGTCTCCAGGCAATCGCGTCTTAATGCGCTTGTGGTCTTGAGTCTTTCGCGCGACGTATCGCTGTCCTCGTGAAGCGAGGTGAGGAAATGGAAAAATCCCGATGACCCGGGACGGTTTAACGCGACTTGAAGACGAACATAGGCGGCTGCGTTCGGAGGAACGGCCGGCAGTTATCCGCGCCATCGCCGAGGCGCGCGAACACGGGGACCTGTCGGAAAACGCCGAATATCACGCTGCTCGTGAGCGTCAGAGCTTTATCGAAGGCCGCATCGTTGAACTGGACGACATCATCAGCCGGGCGCAGGTGATCGATACCTCGTCACTGTCGGGTGACATCATTCGCTTCGGGGCGACGGTGTTGCTGACCGACGAGGATACGGAAGAAGAAGCCACCTACCGCATCGTCGGCAGTCACGAGGCAGACGCCGGCGCCGGTCTGCTGTCGGTCACTTCGCCGCTCGGCCGCGCGCTCATCGGCCGGACGTTGGGCGACATCGTCGAGGTCAGGGCGCCGCGCGGTTCACGGACGTACGAAGTGGTCAAGATCACCTACAGCTAGCCAGCCGCGACCACCCTCCTGCTTTTTCCATCCGGCATCGAGACATGTCGTCACGGTTCTCGACGGGCGGTTATCGATCGGTCGGCGAAACCCCAGTCTTAGACGCAGGTGCCCCGATGAGCAGCGATTTTTCCACCACGATTGCCGCGCGCCTCGACGACACGCTGACCGACGCTGCGTTCACTGACATCCCCGGCCACAGCCGCGGCAAGGTGCGCGACAACTATGATCTGGCGGATGGCCGGCGGATCCTGATCGCCACCGACCGGCAGAGCGCCTTCGACCAGGTGCTTGCGGCGGTGCCCTTCAAAGGGCAGGTGCTGACGGCGACGGCGCGGTTCTGGTTCGAGGCGACCGCCGACATCGCCCCCAACCACGTACTCGCCTTTCCCGACCCGAACGTGACCGTGGCGAAGCGGCTCGCAATGCTGCCGGTGGAAGTGGTGGTGCGCGACTATCTCACCGGCTCCACCGCCACCTCCATCTGGCCGATGTATCGCGCCGGTGGCCGCTCGCTCTACGGCTATCAGCTGCCGGACGGGCTGCGGATCAATCAGCAGCTGCCGCAGACCCTGATCACGCCGACGACCAAAGGCGCCGACGGCCGCCATGACGAGCCGATCACCGCCGCCGAGATCGTCGAGCGGGGACTGCTGCCGCAGCCGGTGTGGGACGAGGTAGCGGCGCTGGCGCTCAGCCTGTTCGCCCGCGGCCGCGCCATCGCCGCCGAGCGGGGACTGATTCTCGTCGATACCAAGTACGAGTTCGGCCTCGATGCCGAGGGCCGGGTGGTGCTGGCCGACGAGGTGCATACGCCGGACTCGAGCCGCTACTGGCGGGCGGCCACCTATGTGGACCGCTTCAGCGTCGGCGACGAACCGGAAGCACTCGACAAGGATTTCCTTCGACGCTGGATCATCGCCCGCTGCGACCCCTACCACCAGCCGATACCGGTCATCCCGGCCGAGACGCTGATCGCCTTCAGCCAGCGCTATATCACCCTCTACGAGATAATCACCGGCGCCAGCTTCGTCCCGCCGCCGCCGACACCGCCGCTCCGCGCGCGTATCTACGACAATCTCCAGCGGTATCTTGCGGGCAGCGCCGGCTAGTTACCTGGGAGTTATCAAGGAGTTATCGGGGATCAGGGCTGATTGCCCGGGCATCGGCTGGCGCGACGCCCTACTCCGCCTCCGCTTCGAATACATCGTCGCTGTCCAGTTCGATCGGCACCCCCGGCTGGAACTTGGAATTGCGGATCGACAGCGCCGTCTTCACGTTCGTGACGTTGGGTGCAGCGGTCAACGTCGTGGTCAGGAATTGCTCGTAAGCCACCCAGTCTTCGGCGACGATTTTCAAGAGAAAGTCGGTTTCGCCGGCGAGCATGTAGCACTCGCGGACCTGCGGCCATTCGTTGACACGGGCTTCAAACGCCTGCAGGTCCGCTTCCGCCTGGCTTGCCAATCCCACGTGAGCGAAAACCGTGACGTTGAAGCCGAGCGCCTTCGGGTCCAGGTCGGCGTAGTAGCCACGGATGTAACCTGCCTCCTCCAGCGCCCGTACCCGGCGCAGGCAGGGCGGGGCGGAAATGCCCGCCCGACGCGCCAGTTCCACGTTGGTGATGCGCCCGTCGGCCTGCAAATCACGCAGGATCCGCTGATCAATTCTGTCGAGTTTAACCCGCCTCACGGTCCCTGTTCCCCTGGAACTAGTTTGCGAGATATGGATACCAGGCGGCACGCCCCACATAGGCATGGTAGCGACGCGGGTCTGGCGGAAGACCCGGCTACCGTTACCCGCTCTTGCGCGGTGCAGCAATGATTCATATTGTTATAGCCTTAGAATGCGCTTCCCTGGCACTCTCATTTTCCAGTCTGCAGAACGTTGGACCGCATGGGCGAGTTGTACGAAAGCAAGATTCTGATCATCGGCTCGGGCCCCGCCGGCTATACGGCAGCGATCTACGCAGCACGCGCCAACCTGCAGCCGCTACTGGTGCGTGGCGTGCAGCCAGGTGGTCAGCTGACCATCACCACCGAGGTGGAGAACTATCCCGGCTATGCCGAGGCGGTCCAGGGGCCTTGGATGATGGAGCAGATGGAGCAGCAGGCGGCGCGCGTGGGCACCCGGCTGGTGGATGATACCATCGTCTCCGTCGATTTCAGCCGCCGGCCTTTCGTCGCCATCGGCGATTCCGGTGATAGCTACCGCAGCGACGCGGTGCTTGTCTGCACCGGAGCTTCGGCGCGGTGGCTCGAACTCCCGAGCGAACAACGGTTTAAGGGCTACGGCGTATCCGCCTGTGCAACCTGCGATGGTTTCTTCTTCCGAGGCAAGACGGTCGCCGTGATCGGCGGCGGCAATACCGCGGTGGAAGAAGCGCTCTACCTCACCAACTTTGCCAGCAAAGTGGTGCTGATTCACCGTCGCAATCAGCTCCGGGCGGAGCAAATCCTGCAGGACCGGCTGGCACACAACAGGCGAATAACAGTTGTCTGGAACCATGTTGTGGAAGATATTGTTGGTGTCGATGATCCTCCTGGGGTAACGGGCATTCGCCTCCGCAATGTGGAGACCGGTGCAACACAATCCTTGGCCCTCGACGGAGTGTTCGTCGCCATTGGGCATACACCCAATACCGAGATTTTTCGTGGCCAACTGACCGTGGATCACGAAGGATATATAATAACAAAACCAGACAGTACGGTCACAAATATTCCCGGCGTTTTCGCCGCGGGCGATGTCCGGGATAAAATATTTCGACAGGCGGTAACAGCTGCCGGTAACGGATGCATGGCAGCGTTAGAGGCGGAGCGTTTTCTCGCGGCGGACGAACATCGGACGGCGGTTGCCGCCGAGTAAGGTTTCCAGACGACGTCGATCGCGCAGAAACGAAACGTGGATAGGAGCGAACCTCGCCCCTAGCGGGGGCGCGTGGGGTTGAGCCGGACACGCGGGGACCGAACTGGCGATGGCGATGGACTGGGACAAGCTGCGGGTTTTTCACGCCGTCGCCGAAGCAGGCAGTTTCACCCATGCGGGCGAGACACTCAATCTCAGTCAGTCGGCGGTGAGCCGGCAGGTCAGCGCGCTGGAAGAAGCGCTGCAAGTGCCCCTGTTTCATCGCCATGCCCGCGGCCTGATGCTGACCGAGCAGGGAGAAATCCTGTTCAAAACCGCGCGCGAGGTGCTGGCCAAGCTCAACATGGCGGAAGCACGAATCATCGAAAGCCGCGAACGACCCAAAGGGCCGCTGAAGATCACCACGACGATCGCCTTCGGCTCGATTTGGCTGGCACCCCGGCTGAAGGAGTTTCTCGAAGCGAACCCCGATATCGAAGTCTCGCTGATGCTCACCGACGATGAACTGGATCTGTCGATGCGCGAGGCCGACGTCGCGATCAGGATGACCACCCCCACCCAATCCGACCTGATCCAACGGCGGATGATGACGCTGAAGTACCACGTGTTCGCCGCTCCGGCGTACATCGAGCGCTACGGTGCGCCGCTCGGCATGGAGGATTTGGACAGCCATCGCTTGGTGGTGTTCGGCGAGGATGTGCGCCTGCCGGTACCGACGCTGAACTGGCTGCTCGAAGCCGGTTTGAAAAACGGCAGCAAGCGGAAGGCCTTTCTCAAGGTAAACAGCACCTACGCTATTTTTCGCGCGGTACAGAGCGGCATTGGCATCGGCGCCCTGCCCCACTACCTCAACCAGGAAGCCGGCAACCTGGTGGAGATTCTCCCCGACGTGCAGGGACCAGAGCTTGACATGTACTTCGTTTATCCAGAGGAGCTGCGGCACTCCAACCGGATCGGCCTGTTTCGCGATTTTCTGCTGCGGAAAGTCGAAGATTTGGCCCGCTGACCACGCAACCGCTGCATCATCTCATCGTTGAATAGTCTGTCCTGGACGCAAGAGACCTCATGCGACGCATTCTCGTTTCGATGACGTTGGCGTTGAACCTTGCCGGGGTGCTGAGCCTCGCTGGTTGCGCCACCAGCCCCACCGGCCGCTCGCAACTGATGATCGTGCCGGAAAGCTACGCCATCTCCTCCTCGGCGCAGGCCTACCGCCAGGAGATNCACCCCTATGCACGTCAGGGCAAGCTGGACGATAACCCGGCGACCACCGAGCGAGTGCGCACCATAGCCGCCCGGATCGTTGCGCAGGCGGTGGCCGCGCGGCCCGACACCCGGTCCTGGCAATGGCAGGTCGCCGTACTCGACGATCCGAAAACGGTAAATGCCTGGGCGATGGCCGGCGGCAAGATCGCCGTCTACACCGGACTCATTGAACAGATTCAGCCAACCGACGACGAACTGGCGCAGGTCATCGGCCACGAGGTCGGACACGCCATTGCCGCCCATTCGGCGGAGCAGATGTCGGTGGCACTGGCAACCCAGCTCGGCGTCAGCGCACTGGCGATTGCCATCAACAGNTCCCCAGGCGGCGACGCTCGGTGCTCAGGCGGCGCAGTTGGGAATCACCTTGCCCTATAGCCGCAGCGCGGAGACCGAAGCCGACCGGATCGGNNCATCGAACTCGCGGCCAAAGCCGGCTACGATCCACACGCCGCGGTCAGCCTGTGGCAGAAAATGGGGAAAGCCTCGTCGGGCAACAGCTCGCCGGAGTTTCTCAGCACCCACCCCGCCCCCGAACATCGGGAGGCAACGCTGGCGGCGCTGGTCCCGCAGATGCAGCCCTACTACCTCCAGGCCAAAAACAACCCGCCTCCCAGCTACCCACTCGCCCGCGCAAACTAAGCCCAAGCGAGTGCCCATTCCGGGGCTGTCAGCGGCTGCCGAGAGCGAGCGGCGGAACCGAATGCTGAAATCGGCCGGTCGCCGTGCCAACGTATCGCGCATGCGAACTTGACCAACCGGGCCGCGACCGCTTCTCCTGCTCGCGCAAATTATTTTTATTCTAACTCCGCCCTCATGCGCCGGGCGCATGAGGGGTCTGCAAATTTTGGTGCTAGCCCCTGCGCTAGGATTTCCTTATATATGACTTCTCTCTGCTGCATTGCAGCATCGGAATTCGGACTTTTCGGGTGCAATGCCCGGGAAGAGGGGCTCGTGAGAACGAGTCCCGTCTCCCAGACGTGAAGCCTCCCTGTTGGACTTGCCGGGCCGTAAAAGGCCCGGCATTTTTTTTGTCCGCTGCCCGACGCTGTCCCGATTCATCGCCCTCGACACCCAGCAATCACAGCCCGCTTGATGCAGGAAGCGCCAATAGCCGCATGGTCGAGCACAGGCGATGCCGGCGCGCCCCGCTACGGTGCTGATGTGCAAGTAAACAGCCCACCACGTCTTCGCTTGCCCCACCGCCCCCGGAACTGTTCCGGTCAGGGCGGGTCATGCTCGCGTTGCGGACGGCGACGAGCCTAGCTCGCCAGTGCCTGCGTACGCTGCGCCACTACCTCGTCTGCCAACTTGCCGGACAGTTCCTGCAGGTGGTCAAAGGTCCAGGCGAAGGTGCCGACGCCGAGGGTCGACGAGCGGAGTTCGACGATCAGGCCATGCATCTCCGATTGGGGCAGCAACACCGTCACCTCGTCCCAGCCCGGCCAATCGGCGCGCGCCTCGTATCCCAGGATCTGGCCACGCCGGCCGCTGGCAATCCGCTGCACACGGGCGATAAATTCGCTCGGAACCGAAATCCTGACGTTGAAGATCGGCTCCAGCAGCACCGGCTGGCACTTCGGCATGCCCTCGCGCATGGCCAGTTGCGCCGCCTTGCGAAACGCCATGTCGGAGGAATCGACCGTGTGATACTGGCCATCGGTCAGGGTCACGCATAGGTCAACGACAGGAAATCCCAGCGGTCCGCGCTGCAGATACTCGCGCACACCCAGGTCCACCGCCGGAATGTACTGCTTCGGCACGACACCGCCGGTGATCTTTTCCTTGAACTCGAAACCGGCACCGCGCGGCAGGGGGCNGATCTCCACGTGAATATCGCCGAATTCGCCGTGCCCTCCCGATTGCTTCTTGTGGCGGGCGTGCTGGCTGACCTGGCCGCGGATCGTCTCCTTATAGGGAACCTGCGGCCGGCGATGGGTGACCTGAATATTGAACCGGTTGCGCAGCCGATCGATGGCGATGGCCAGATGCATCTCGCCCTGGCCCCAAAGCAGAAACTCGCCGGTATCCGGATCGTGTCCGTACGACAAGGATGGATCCTCGTCCGCAAGCCGAGCGAGGGCGCTGGTCAGCTTCACCTCGTCCGAGCGTTGCGCCGGCTGCACGGCCAGTGCGAACAACGGCGTCAGCGGCAAGGGCCAGTCCGCCGCTGCCGGTTTCCCCGACGGCGAGAGCACCTGGCCCACCTGCGCACCTTCGAGACGACCGAGAGCCACAACTTCGCCAACCCCGGCTTTCGGCTGCTTCTCCAGCTTCTGGCCGAGCGGCCGATTGACGCCGGAGATGCGATCGCCGTTGAGCGTCATCCCGTCGGTCACCTCGCCGGCAAAGACACGGACGAAGGAGAGTTTGCCGGTGTGCGAAGCGTGCAGCGTCTTGAAAACCCGCATGCACGGTTCGCCGATGGCATCGAGGCCCATCCTCTCCGCCGTCGTTGACGGTTCCGGCGACTCGTGACGCAATGCCTTCAACAGCCGGGTGACGCCGTGCATGCTTTCCGCCGAGCCGAAAAACACCGGCACGATAAGGTCTGCCTGCAGGTCGCGGGCGAGCCCGGCGTAGATCTCGTCCGAACCCGGGACCACATCCTCAAGCAGCTTCTCTAACAGCCCGTCGTCGTAGTCAGCGATCGTCTCCAGCATCCCCGCCCGGGCTTCCTTCTCCCGGTCGGAGATCACCTCCGGCAACGAGATCAACTCCGAACGCTTGCCCTCGCTCCAGCGGAAGGCGCGCTCACTTACCAGATCGACGAAGCCGGTGATCCGGTCACCGTCGCGAATCGGCACCTGGCGCAGCACCAGCGGCCGTGTGGACAGGCCCTGCAGCGCTTCCAGCATCGCCCGAACACTGGCACCGGGGGTGTCCACCTTGTTGATAAATAAGATGTGCGGGATCTTCCGCTCATCGAGAAAGCGCAGGAGCGGCGCCAGGGTCAGCACCTTCTGCGGCTCCGGCTCGCAGACGACGACGGCGGCATCGACGATCATCAGTGCCTGATACGCGTCCTGAATGAGTTCGATGGAGCCGGGACAATCGATAAAGCTCCAGGTGTCGCCGAGGTAGTCCGTCACCGCTACGCTCATCTCGGTCGACATCTGGCGCGCGCGCGCCTCCGCCGAGGCATCGCCCACCGTCGTTCCATCGCGCACGGTGCCACGGCGGCCGACGGCGCCGGTGGTCATCAGGATACTTTCGAGAAGCGTCGTCTTGCCACTGAGATACGGGCCGACAAGTGCCGCGCAACGCGGCGCGGAAGGCGATCGAGTGCTCAAAGCAGTCCTCCCGGGACATTCTTGTTTTTCGCTGGCCACGAGCGCCGAGAGCGCGACGACCAAGCTGCTAAGGCTACCGGCTGAGCAAGAGGAATCAAGAAAAAGCCGGCAGGCCGATTGCCGAACCCGCGAACGCCTTGGCGCAGGGTTAACCTGCGGTTGCCGTCTGCACCAACGAAATCTCCAACCCTGCTTCGCCGGGCAACTAGTGGATATCGTTCAGCTGCCAGTCGTAGTCGAGAAACCCGATGGGCACGCTAGCATCGCGGATCGCCGCTTGGTCCGCCGGATCCTCGGCCAGTTCGTCGGCAAACAGGGCGAGCGTCGCCGCAACCGAATTGAACCCGCGGTGGCCCTGGGCGAAATCGCTGCCGTACCAGTCGAAGATGAGGGATACATCGAGCCGGCGGCCAACCGGGTCATAACGGTTGCGTGTCCGGTCGGCGAGAAACCGCCGCATCCCGTCATCGAGCTGTGCATCGAGCCGATCGGCGACATAGGCCTCGTTGCGTAGCATCGGGCAACCGACCGACGCACAGACGAGGGCAAAGTGAACCCTTGGATCGTCGAAGGCACCCGGCTTGCGGATCATGCCGTGCTCAATGTCGTCGAGACTGCGGCGACTACCGAGCAAGAAAAAGAACGGCTCCTTCCATGGCGAGCTGAAGGTGCTGCCCAGGTCGCGGATCGAATTGAGGTCGGGATACCTGGTGAGGATCAGCTCGATGGTGAACGCATTGTAGGCGTTGATCAGGAACGCGAGACGTTGCTCCTGCGTCCATCGGGAAAACGTCGGTTCACTGACCGCCGAGATCTGCGCCAGATAGGCCTCAAGAGCGGCATGCTCGCCCTGCATCGCGGCGTAATCGACGGCGGAGCGAGTGCCGTCCGCGGCGACGACCACGTGGCGCTGCAGCAGCCCTTGCCACTCGCTGTGGCTTTGATCGAAGGGGACCGTGTTCGCCGCGGCGAGCTCGAAGCGGCGATCCATCAGGTCGGGACTGTCGAAGTGACGCCGACCGGCGAACGCAGTGGCGTGGTGGCCCCACTGCCGCATCGCGCCGGCACTCTCGATTCCCATCGGCCAGAACAGCCGGCGCTCGCCCCGCTCGGTGCCGGGCACGAGGCCGTCAGGGCCGAAGGCGCTGCGGCTACCGTCTTTCAAGGGAAGCGTCAGCAACGCATCGTAATCGATCAGCGAATAGGACGTCGCAGGCTTGCCGCTATCAACATCGACGCCGACGACGTAATGTGTCCCGCTCTCGGTGGTGACGACGATCCGTTGCGGCGGCCGCACTTCGGGCGCCGAGGTAGGGATGAACGCCCATTCTCGCTGGCCGTCCGGCGCCGGCCGGGCGACGACGCGGTCGCTGGGAAAGAACATGTGGAAGCAGCCGCAGGGATGGATCGTATCGTAGACGAGAGGACGGCCCTCGCCGTCCAACGTCACCCGGAAAACGACGCCGTCGAGGCTGCCGCCCAGCGTATCGAAGGGCCCCGCCGACGGCCGCTCGGCGAACCAGACAGTGTAAACCAGCTGGATCAACACCTGGTCGGCGAAGCGGGTGAAGACGAGATCCTGGTAGACGGATGGCCGTCCGCTATCGACCGTCGGCGCCTCGTCGCCGCGCCAGACGAGCGGACCGATCCGGTCGTAGGGGCCGTTGGTCGTCACCCGGAAGACGGGAGCATAAGTAGCGAGAAGGGTTGCGCGATCCGCTTTACGCAGTTGCGGAATGCCGAGCGGGTCACGCGGCGCGGTGGTCATGATCTCGGCCACCGTCGCCGCATCAGCGGGCTTCGCCGCCGGCGCATAGCGGACAGCGGGAGTCGCCAGTGGATGGCCTTCGATCGCCTGGAACTGACTGACCGTCTGCGCCTGCCAGCTGTCGATTCCCTTGGCGAAGGGGATGCTGACGATCGGGTAGAGGCCGAGCACCCGCTCCCAGTCGTGATAGTCGTCCGGCACCTGTGCCCGGGTGATGAGTTCGCTCCGGGTGCCCGTGCCAGCCAGGTCGCGCTGGCGGAGCGTCTCGGCACACTGGTCGGTAAGCTGTTCGATATCGGCCGGATCAGCGATGCCGAGCGTTTGCGCTGGGTCCGGCAGGTTGGCGATTTCGGCGTGACGCGCCGACCGGTCGAGGGCTTCCAGCCTGGAGAGCCAAGCGACGAAACCGGCGTCGCTGCCCGTTGCCGCCGGAGAGAAAGACGCGGTGAACCGATCGACACGTAGATAGGGATAACCCGGGATGCGATAGGCGCCGGCATCGCGCACCTCTGCGCGGTCGATGGCGGCATCAAGGTCGGCGAACCAGCGGGCACAACTGTGAACGTCACCGGCACCCGACCGGAGATCGGTGGAAAACGGTGCGTCGATCCCGGCACAACCAATGAGGAGCAAGATCGGCAACAGGGCGGCAACCAACCGCCGGCGACAGCGAACGGCGGTGCCGACGATGTTCAGCATAATCTCTCCGGGTATTCTCGCGCCATCAACTGCCTCCCCCACCTGCACAAGTCGGGAGCAAGGAGCCGTCGGCTTGGCGTCGAGCTTGAGCTGGCCCTGGCGATACAGCCCGTTGCGCCGCTCGATCTCGGCGATCATCGCCCGGAACTCGTCCTCCACCGCCTGCCGCAGTGCCCAGCCGATGATGAAGCCGGGGAGGCTGATCCCCGGCTCGACGATGCCACTCCAGCTCAGGACGAAACTGTCTTCGGCCCCTGCCACCGGATCGAGCCGGTAGGCCCCCTGGTAGGTACGGAGATTGCCACTCAAGACCCGCACCGAGATCTGCGTCGGTGGATGCTCCTCGCTCTCGACGACGATATCGATCGGGTAGCCGAGCAGACTCGCTCCAGCAGACCCCTTTTGGGCGACGACAACGCTGTTGCCACAGCGGCTGAGGGTATGGCTGGTGCTCATCCCCGGAATGAACTCCGCCAGATGGTCATAGTCGGTGAGAGTCTGCCAGATGACCTGGAGCGGTGCGTCGATCTGCGCCCGGGTGTGCACCGCAATCCCCTGAGGGGTGATACTGGCATCGACTTGGTTTTTGCTGCCCGCCGCATCGGCGGCAAGCGCCGACGCGAAGATCATCACCAGGGCGTAGAACAGGGACTGCATGGGGCGGATCAAACGCAGGTTTCTCTGCTTTGATGTCGGCAAACTGCGCTCCTCACAACGAGCCTCGCTAAGCGCGAAACGGCTGGTCTGCCGCCAGGGCTCGACAGTTGATCTGCGCCATGCGTAAAGAAGCGTCAATCAAGAGTGCGCATGCAGAACGCTGGCGCACGCGCTCGTGACCAGCAACCGGGAATCGCCACGCCGTGGTGCACGTGCGGAGCGCGAGCTATACTCGCCGCCAAAGAACGAACATCGCCCCTCCCTCCTCGACGATCGGTCCGCGGCATGCGCCTTTTCCTCGACCCCAGTCGCGTCCTTGCCCTCGGCTTTGCCTCGGCGATCCTGGTTGGTGGGGCGATCCTGGCATTGCCGATGGCACAGCGCGGCGAGCCGGTAGGTGTGCTGGATGCCATCTTCACCGCCGCCAGTGCTGTCTGTGTTACCGGCCTGACCGTCGTCGATACCGGAACCCGCTTCAATGGCTTTGGTCAGGCGATCATCCTGCTGCTGATCCAGATCGGCGGCGTTGGCATTACCACCGTCTCTACCGTGGTCTTCCTTCTGCTGCGCCAGAGCGTTTCACTGTCCAGCATGGAGGCGGTGACCGGCAGTTTCTTTCGTCACCGTGATGTCGCCTTCAGCACCCTGTTGCGCCGGGTGCTCCTATGGACCTTCGCCATCGAAGGCTGCGGCGCCGTTTTCCTCTTCCTCGAAGAAAGCCGGCGCCTCCCGCTTGCCGAGGCGCTATGGATGTCGGTGTTTCACGCGGTCAGCGCCTTCTGCAACGCCGGATTCGGCTTGCGGCCGGACAACTTGATCAGCGATCGCACCAATGCCACCATCATCCTGCCGATCACCGCCCTGATCGTGTTGGGCGGCCTCGGCTTCAGTGTCCTGACCGAAGTAGCCGACTGGCTGCGTAAGCCCACAGCCACGCGCCGGCGCCTGAGTCTGCATTCAAAGACGGCGCTGACGATGACGGCGATCCTGATCGTCGGCGGCATGCTTGCCTTTGCCGTCCTGGAACGGAAAAACATCTTCGCTCACGCCTCCTCCACCGATGTGGCGCTTACCAGCCTGCTCGCGTCGGTCACCGCCCGTACCGCCGGCTTCAGCACCGTTGACTATGGCCAACTCACCGCGGCCACGATCTACGTGACCATCGCGCTGATGCTGGTGGGAGGCTGTCCCGGCTCCACCGCCGGCGGCATCAAGGCCACCACCGTCGCCGTGATCTTCGCATTGGCCCGCGCCGGATTTCGTGGTGAGCGCTATCCGCGCCTGTTCAACCGCGGCATCCCCAGCGACGTAACCGCCAAGGCGATGATCGTCCTTGCCCTGGCGGTTTTTGCCGCCAGCCTCGCCGTCATCTTGCTGGCAGCGCTGGAGGTGAATGAGACGAGTTTGCCGCAGACCAGCCAATGGTCGCTCGGTCTGCTGTTCGAGGTGATCTCGGCATTGTGCACCGTCGGCCTGACTACCGGGATCACCCCCGAACTCGCCGCGACCGGCAAGTGCCTGCTCATCGTGCTGATGTTTATCGGCAGGCTCGGCCCGTTGACGCTGGCGGTGGCGATTTCGCGGCGGAAGCCGCGGCCACCGCTCCGCTATGCCGAAGAGCATTTGATGATCGGCTAAGGCCGATCGCGATTATCACAAACCGGTGCCTGCCAGGACCGACCGGTGGGGAGAAGAGACGATGCGAATTGCCATTCTCGGGCTGGGCGACTTCGGCTTCAGCCTGGCTTACTGGCTGCACGCCCTCGGCAACGAGGTGATCGCCATCGACAAGAGTGCCGACATCATCCAGCGGATCATGGAGAACGTCAGCAAGGCGATCGTCGCCGACGCCACCGACCGCGAAGTGCTGGAGGAGATCGGCATTCGTGACGTGGACGTGGTGCTCATCGCCGTCGGCAGACGGCTGGAGACCCATGTCCTCCTCACCCACTATCTGCGTGAAATCGGCATTCCGCGGGTGATGGTCAAAGTGGCGGACGAGGAACAGGGAAAGATTCTGCGTCTAGTGGGGGCCACCGACGTAGTCCAGCCCGACCGCGACATCGCCGCCAAGATTGCCGCTTCGCTCACCTTTCCCAACGTGATCGAGTACGTGCCACTGGAAGGTCAGGTGCGCATTCTCGCCCTCAAGGCACCGGAGGGACTGATCGGCAAGGCGTTACAGGACATGAAGATGGTCGCCAATGAACACATTCAAGTCCTTGCCGTCGATCCGGCCGGCCGCGACAAGCGTCCCTTCATCCCCGCTCCGGACTATACCGTTGCCGCCGGCGACACCCTGGTGGTGATGGGTGATCTGGCCGACCTGTTGCAGACGCTGAAGCAGCAGTAAAGCTGAACGGGCGGCAATCCGGCAGCCACGCCGCAAGAGAGAACGGCTCAACGATCGTGGGTGCAGCGCTTGCAGGGCAGCGACCGCCCCTTCGATCGCTTCATCCCCGCCAGCGCGAAGAGGCCAACAGATGCAGACACAATCGATGCGGATCGCGGTCAGCAGCAACGACTATCGGACAGTGTCCGGCCACGCCGGCCAGGCACAGCGGTGGCTTATCTTCGAGATGGACGCCAACGGCCTTCTCGGCGACGGCAAGCGCCTGGACCTGCTGCCACCGCAGGTTTTTCACCGCTTCCAGGGTCCGGGGCTCCACCCACTGGACGGCGTTGCGGTGATCGTCACCCGTTTCGCCGGGGAAGGGTTTCTCGCCAAGATGCGCAAGCGCGGGATCGAGGTGCGGCAGACGCGGGAAACGGACGCGCGCAAGGCGGCCGTCAACCTCCTCGCCGGCACCCTGGCACCGCCGCCCTCGCGGCGGCTGATGTCGCTGGTCTGCAAGGTGCGCGACGCCTTCTCGGACCATCGCTGAGGCATTGGCCTGAAGGGAAGCGACTTCCCCGATGTGGTCGGTGCCGCGGCGGTCAGCCGGCGCGCTTTAATGGTCGTCGGTGGTCAATTGGCAGGCATTCTCGGCCCCGCCTGCCGGCATCGGCATCGTCGCGTCGGCCTTGCCACCGCGGCTGGCGCATCCCTCCCGGCCCGGCGACATCGCCGTCGCCAGACCGATCCAGCCCTCGATGATCTCCGGCTCCCAGCCCACCTGCCGCTTGCCCATCGCCTCCAGCAGCGGTCGGCGGATCAGTGCCGGATCGGCGATCAGCAGCGCCATCGCCGTCTCAGCGCTCAGCGTGTCCGGGACAATCTCGCCGCTCTTGACCCGGACGGCAGAGCGATTGAACCACGCTGCCACCGGGCAATCGCCGAAAAAGCCGCGCAGCGTCGCTTCAGTCCACGGTTCGGACAGCAGGTCACGCACGATCACCTCGTGCCCGGCGGACTGCAGCACCTGCATCTGCCGGGCATTTCCCTTACATCCCGGCTTCGCATAAAAGATCACTTGTGCCATGTGGCCTCGCCTCCCCTGCATCAAGCTGAAGCAGCACCGGCAGCTTTAGCTGCTGGCACGTTACCATCGGCATGGCGATAGCGTAACCACAACAGCGCCACCCATATACCCGCACTCAGCACACCCTGCGAGACGCACATGCCCCAGGTTGCGCCGTCCAGGCCGAAATTGAGTATCAGCGGCACGCCCACCACGAAGGTAGCGACGGCAGCCACCATAACGGCGTAAAAGCGGAGGTCAGAACGTTGATGCACCGTCAGCATGATGCTGGCTGGCTGCCCCATACCGATGAACAGCGGGATGAGGGCCATCTTCTGCAGCACCGGCCCAGCCGCGGCCAGCTTCTCACCGAAGGTCCACAGAACAATCGTTGGGCCAAAAAAGAAGGCGATCGCCGCATAAACCGAGGAAATGCCCAACATGCCGAGAAACAGTTTGCGCGTGTAGGCGACACGTGCCGCAATACTCATGTTATCAATGCGCTTGGCGATCATCGGCACAAACATCAGGCTGAGCCCGATCGCAACCTGGGTAAACGGCGCAACCAGTGAGTCTACTGCCTTCAGGTAACCGGTTTCCTGCGTCGACAGCAGCGAACCACAAAGCAGGAAGTAACCCTGATAATAGGCGATGGTTGCGGGCATGGCGAGCAGGATCCAGCGGCCATACGACCAATGATCGTGCGAAAACCTCCGCTTCTCGTCCGCATCAGGGAGGCGAACTTGACGCCCCAGCCGGATGGCCTGAACACCGCATACGATGAAGCTGCTCGCGCAAAGCACAAAGTACATGCCGACAATGGTGACCTCGCCGACCTGCTTGTACAGCCAAAGGCCACCGACGCTGACAACCACGTAAGCCAAGGATTGGACGCAGGCACTGTAGGGCTGATGGTCCACATAGAATTGCCGACGCATCATGTATTGGAAGGTTATGACATTGGCAAAAATCAAGCTGACGACGACGGTGCGCGTATGCACCAGATCGATCGTTCCCATCTGCCAGAGAACGAATGAACCGAGGCCTAGCAGGGCACTGATCCCGCCGATCCACAGCAACTGCAGCATGACGACGAAGCCAAGGTAGCCGCCACGCTCCTGGGCTGACCGGCGTGAGCCGAACACCGACATGGGCTCGAGCACCGCGCCGCCCTGCAGCGAACGCAGGGTCATCACCAGCACGCTGGTCATGGCGAAGATGCCGAGACCCTCGGCGCCGATCAAGCGGCCGACAAACACACTGCAGAGAAAATTGATCGCCGCCGACGCTCCCTGATCGGCGATGCTGGCCATTGATCGCCCCCATGCCCGCAATCCGCTTCCAGGCCGGTGGCCGTGCGGTCACCGGACTTGCCGACGGGATGGCGGGGTTCGTGGTCATCTGCGTTGTTTCGTTCATCGCTTGCAGCGGGCTACCTTGAAAGTGTACACGTAACTCTTCGTTCCGCCCCGGGGGCCTCGTGCGCCAAAACACCATGGGGGCTGCGGCAGGGTATGACCGAAACCATCGGTCAGCGACGTTACGCACATGCAAAATCGAGGTGCATTTTCCTGACTGCCTGCGCCTTACAAAGTTTAGAGGCATCCTAATCGAACTGCCGCACTGCGCAATGCGTCACAAATCTCTCTCCCCGGCGCCGGGTTGGGTAACGACGCCGGGTAACGATGCCCTCCAGCCACGCTACTCTTTTGTGTTACCTAGATTATTCACGCGATCAGTAAATCTTGCGCGGCAAAGCGGCAGCAATAGCTAGCATCGTGACATCGAAATTTCATTCGTGCAGTGCGGCAAAAACGCCCTCGCAATCGCGCGTAGCGCACGTTCCACCAGACAGCAAACAACCGCGCAGCGACGGCTCGCCACTCCGGCCATATCCGTAGCGAAAAGTGTTGCTAGCGATCACCAGGCAGTGGACGGAACGCGACCTTGGGTTTGCCCACCAATTCAGCACAGGCGCGCAAGCGGTCAACGCCACGATCGTAAATCCATTCGTCGCCGTGTTCGTCGCAATAGGCGTTGACCGCCTCGGGCGCGGTTACGCTGTTGAAATCGTGCCCGATCAAACGCTGCACATTCCCCAGCACCCGTCCGGTGAGGCTTCGCGAGGGTACCGGTGCACTACCCGGGGTAGCTGCCACCGCCTCGTCGCGCGATAAAGCGGCGGCGTCCGCACGCAAGCGAGCCAGCATCTGTTCGTCGACACGCCCGTCGGCCTTGAGCCCACCCCTCTTTTCGTAGGCCTTGACCGCCGCCTGCGTCTGCGGACCCAACCGGCCATCCAGGACCCCGATCGGGTAACCCAGGGCCGCGAGCAGCTCCTGCGCCTCGGCAACGCGGGCATTGCCCCGCGGTGCACCAGCGCGCAGTTGGCCATCCGGCGCCTTGGCGACGGAAGCAGTCGACTTGGTGGTCGAAGGTCGGGCGATTGGCGGCTTGATCGCTCCCAGGCTCGTCTTGGCTGTGGCGGTCGGCGTCGCATCGGCGGTCATGAGGCCTGCAGGTCGCGGGCGCGGCCGCATCATGGGAGCCACCACCGGCGGCGGTGCCGCGGTCTGGCCCGCCGGTGCGGCGGCGGCGTCACCTGCGGTGCCCAGGGTGGCATCTGTTGCCGCGCGGCGCGGGTTCGACGCATCCTGCTCGCCAACGGTCGCTCGCAGCGATGCACGCAAACCCGGCGACAGTT
This sequence comes from Defluviicoccus vanus, assembly GCF_014672695.1. Lineage (GTDB taxonomy): Bacteria > Pseudomonadota > Alphaproteobacteria > Rhodospirillales > Defluviicoccaceae > Defluviicoccus > Defluviicoccus vanus. The sequence continues at coordinate 860,294 of NZ_CP053923.1, forward strand.
CGGCCAGAGTCGGTTCGCTTGCATCTGCCGGTGCCGCGGCCGCTGTCGCCGGCACCATCTCGGTGTCAGCCTTTCCGGTTAGACTTGGTGGCAGCGCCTGCGGCCGGCTGTCAGTAGAAATCGATGCCGGATCCAGCACTTCCCACACCAGGGAGCCGAGGGTGACGATCCCCCAAAACATCGTAAGGATCAGGATCGCGAGCCGCCCCATTGTGGCGCTACCATTCCATTGTGACTAGAGATTGTAATGATGATCGTGGTGCTTCACCGCGCTTGTCAACTGCGGACGCACCCGTACACACCAAATAGCCGACATCGCGTATCGACAGCTTGCGCATAGAAATTTCGCGTCGCAGCGCTGCAGCAGCGCCGCCGGATTGCCGGCGGTCAGGAAAAGCGGGCGTGCCCGCTCATGACCCCGATCCGGCGTCGGTCAGTTCGTCAAGACTACGCAGCAGCGGCGCAACCTTCCATGTGTACACGTTATAGGCGTAGCCACGCGTACTCCTGTTGAGATCTTCCGCCTTTGCGACCGTTGCCGCCGTGGCACCGGGCACCGCCGCTGCCGACAGCCTGATCCAGTCCTTGCCGTCGTGCTGCACCAGTTCGACGTCCACAATCAGGCCATCAAAGGTGCGAAAGCGGGCGTGCGAGCTGCTGGCGGCGGGAAAATCGATTTGATTCGCCATCACCAAGTCCTGCAGCTGCAGTTGGGTGAGGGCAATCGCCATCCCGTCCAGGGCGTCTTCGCTCTTCAGGTGGCGATTGCGGGGCAACTCGCGCAACGCAAAATGCGGCGCCGCGGCGTCGGCCTTTACTGCCGTCAGCGTCTTTCCGTCGGGCCGTGTCACCTTCACTTCCGCCAATTGGTCGGCAGGCAGATCGATCACCGTCTGGTCGATCCAGGTGGCCACGGCCGGCTCCGCACTCAGCGCGCCCTCGGCAAGCCAGGCCCGCGGCTCGCCGGGAATCCGCACGAAATGGGTGTCGGTCGTGGCACCGGTCGTTGGCGTCTCGCCGAGCAGGAGCTTCGCCAGAGGTTGCCCTTGGGCATCGGTGACGGTGACCGCGGTCGAACCCGCATTGGCACCCACGTCCTCGACGCCGATGCTGGCATAGCGTTCCGGATTATCGGTCTTCGCTTCTAGTCGTCGCAGCTGCGCCAGCTCCACCACCAGCTGTTTGATCTTCTCCTTCGAAGCAGGGTAGTCGCCCCGCTCGCGGATGCTCCAGGCTTGGTCACCGCGGACGATGGTGGTCGTCTCGCTGCCCTTTTGAATGCGGATCTCGTTGATCTGATTGGCGGCACCAACCAATGCGGGGAAAAGCAGCTCGCCACTACCGGTGACGGCCGCCGTTTCCGGCTGGCGAAGGACCAGTACGGCGGCGACGCCAACCGCCGCCACCGTTGTCGCACTCAAGGCCAGGAAAGCAGGCAGTCGCATTTCCTTTATCCCCTCCGCTTACGCCGGTCGTTGGACGGCATGTCGCCGGCGCAGGCGCCGCACGATCATGACAATGATCGCCACCACAACCATCACCATCGGGATGGCGGCGATGTTGATGATCTTTGCCCAGTTCTCCACCTGCTCGATATCCTGGCGCAGTGCCAGTTGGACATCGCGGAGTTGCTTGCGCACGGCAATAAACTGACTGCGGAAGCGATCCATGGCGGTCTGGTCGTCGTCCGTCAGCAGCGTCTGACCCTGCTCCCCCTGGCGCTTCTGGATGCTGTCGATCCGGATCTGCAGTTGCTTCAACTGTTCCTGCAGCGCCTGCTCCTTGGAGCGATAAAGCTGCTCGGCTTCCACCTGCAGGTTCTCGACCAGGGTGAACGGCCGATAGGACGAACCGCGCCCTCGCAGCCCCGCCAGGGACGCACTGCCGCTCAGATTCTCCAGCGCGTTGATGACGAAGTCGGCATTGTTGGCAATGGGCTGGACCACCTGCTCGCCGAAGAAATTGCTCTGGTTGAGCCACATGCGGTCGTAGATGAAATCCACGTCGGCAACGACCATGACATTGATCGGTTGCTTGTCGCTGCCATTGCCGGCCCCACCGTCACCGGCAAACGCTGCCCGAGCAGGACCGCTGATACGCGCGGCAAGCATCAGCGGCTGGCCTTCCGGCTTGAACTCGCGAAGGATGCCAACCACGTCCGGGCCGAACTGCACCTTCGAGGCATCAATCGGTGCCGACCGCGGGCCGGTGGAGATGAGCGGGGTGACCGTCGTCGTCGCGTCAGGGAGGCGCTCGAGAATGCCGGCGGTGGCAAAGTTGAGGCGCTCGACGCTGGCCATCACCGGGTCGCTGGTGTCCACATCTGTCTTCGGCAGCGACAGCCAGGCAACGTAGTCGGCAATCGTTCCGCCGGTGGAAACGCGGCGCGCCGCGTCGAGGTCACCCGCGACCTTGTTGTTGAGTAGTTGCAGCCCCCAGGCCGCGAGCAGGCTGTTGACCGCCTCCGGAGGGGCGGGTTCAACCAGTGGCGGTGCATGCGGCGGCAGCGCCTCCGGCACCGGGTCCACCAGCACCAGGGCCGGCTTGCCAGCGGCAACGAAGCTATCGACCGCCTTCAACGCGCTCTCGGTCAGGCCGCCCAGGTGGACAACGAACAGCGCCGTTACGTCCGCCGGCACCTCCGCGCTGTCGGGCGGCAGTTCGCGAACGGTGAAAAACTGGCCAAGCTCGCTCAGCAGCGTCAACTGTTGCGGCTCGCGCGGGCTACCGGGGCGGCCGCCGGACGAAGGGGGAAGCGCCGAAATGACGCCCACGACCGGCTTATGCGTCTCCGCCAGGCCGAGAATCAGCTTCGTCAGGTCGTATTCGAGGAAGCGCTCCCGCTCGAGACCGAAAAAACCAATCTTGTCGGCGCCGTCGGTGGAATTGCTGGCGGCGAGACCGAAGTACCCCTGGTCACCCGCCTGGGTGATCGGCACACCTTGCATGCCATCGGCGACGGCACGGTCCTCGGCGTCGGAGAAGGGCTCGGGATCGAGGACGGTCAGATTCAACTTGCCGTTGGCCAGTTCGACGTAGCGCTCGAGCAGCGCCTTCACCCGGGCAAAGTAAGCCGCATACTGGGGCACGCTGTCGCCGAGCGAGCGGGAGAAGTAGAGGCGAATGTCGATCGGCTCGTCGAGGTTCGCTAGCGTATGGCGCGTGCCCTCGGCCAGCGTGAAGAGGTGGTTTTGCGTCAAATCGATCTGATCGCCCCTGAGGCCACGATCAGCAATCACGTTAACGGCGACAAACAACACGGCGGCGACGCCGAGTCCCACCACGCCAAGCCGCGAGCCTTCGCGGCGGCGCANGCCAATCGAGCGGCCCGCTCATGCACCCCTCCGCGCGTCCACTGCAACCACCGTCGCGAACAGCCAGAAGGCAATCGTGGTGGCAAAGAACACCAGATCGCGCAGGCTGAGTACGCCTTTGGTGACCGCATCGAAATGTTCGAGGAAACTGAGGCCGGCGACGAAGTCCACCACCCCTGCCGGTGCGATCCGCCGCACCCAGTCCAGCACCAGGTCGAGACCACTCATCGTCCACAGGAAGCAGACGGCGGCGGCGAGAATGAAGGCAACCACCTGATTTTTGGTCAGCGCCGACATGCACGAGCCGATGGCCAGGAAGGCCCCCGCCATCAGCAGGCTGCCGAAGTAGCTGGCGGCGATGACGCCGTTATCCGGCTGTCCCAGCACGTTGACCGTGATCCACATGGGAAAGGTGAGCGCCAGGGCAACGGCAATGAACGCCCAGGCGGCAAGGAACTTGCCGATGGTCGCCTGTGTCGGCGAAATCGGCAACGTCAGCAGCAATTCGATGGTGCCGGTCTTGCGCTCCTCCGCCCACAGGCGCATCGCCACCGCCGGGACCAGCAGCAGATAGAGCCAGGGATGGAAGACGAAGAAGTTTTCCAGCGTCGCCTCTCGCCGCTCGAAGAAGGCGCCGGCATAAAACGGCAGGGCGCCGGCGATGGCGACGAAGATGACGATGAAGACATAGCCGACGGGAGTGGCGAAATAGCCGCGCAGTTCACGGCCGGCGACGGCTAGCACGTTATGCATGGCGGGTCTCCCGTGCATCGGCCGTTTCCGCATCGGTGGTCAACAGGCGGAACACCTCGTCTAGTCGACCTCGATCGACCTCGATCGACCGCGCCGCCACGCCCGCCTCCTGCAGCGCCTGAGTGATGGCAGCAAGCGGCACCGAGCCGCCGCGGCAGGACAGCCGCAGTTCATGGCGGCCGTCGGCGGCGAGACTTTCGGCGAGGCCGTCGGCGGCAAAGCGCTGCAGCACCGAGCGCGCCGCGGTCGCTTGGTTGGCGTTGACGCTGACCAGCAGCGTGTTGTGCTCCGGCAATCTGGCAAGTAGCTGGTCGGCGGTGCCGTCGGCGACGACGCGGCCGCGGTTGATGATCACCGCCCGCGTACACACCGCGTCCACCTCTTCCAGGATGTGGGTGGAAACGATGATGGCCGACCCGCGCGAGGGTGCCGATCAGCTGGCGAACGTGAAACTTCTGATTGGGATCGAGACCGTCGGTGGGTTCATCCAGGATCAGCACCTCCGGCTCGTGCAGCATCGCCTGGGCCAGGCCGACGCGACGCTTGAACCCCTTCGACAGCGTTTCGATCGGCTGCTCGTACACTTCGGCGAGCGACACCATATCCATGACCCGATCCAACTTCCGCCGCTTCGCCGCGCCGCGATAGCCGCGGACGTCGGCGACGAAGGCCAGGAAGCTGCGCACACTCATGTCGCCGTAGAGGGGGCCCCCTCCGGCAGATAACCGAGGCAGCGCCGGGCGGCGAGCGGATCCTGGACGATATCGTGGCCGCAGATGCGGACCGAGCCGGCGGTGGGTTCGAAGAAGCCGCCAATCATCCGCATGGTCGTCGTCTTGCCGGCACCATTGGGCCCAAGAAAGCCCAGCACCTCCCCTTATGAACGTGCAGGCTGATCCGGTCGGCGGCAAGCAAAGGTCCAAAGCGCTTGGTCAGGCCGTTAGCATCAATCATCACAGTGACAGAATGTTGTTGCGGACGACGGTGGCTGTTGAGCGGGTTTGGCCAGGCAACGTGACATCAGCACGGCAGATGCTCCCCCTCGCCATGGTTCGGCGGATCGTCCGGCCGTCGCGATTTGACCCGAACGCCGCCAAGGCCAAGGCGGCCGCAGGGTACTCAAATCGTCCTGCGGTGCAAGAGGCGATCGGGCTTTATCTCCCGGCCGCCCCCGCGACGGACGCGCCGCCAACTCGGTAGAGCGGCCTCCTGCAAAGCATTTCCGCCCTAGCTCGCTCCCCGCCGCAATCAACAACTTGTGATCCGCATGCCGTCGCAGCGGCCGCGGCTGACGCGCGGCTGCTGATCACCGCGCATCGTTCGCCGGCGCCCTGCCGAAATATAGTGACAAAACCAGGTCAGCATCGGCTGCTTAGTTGCGCCACGGTGGTTGATGTGGTGATATCGTCTTCTTAAGAACGCAGCGGCACCAAGGCCGCAAACACCAGGATGCGCGGGGATCGTCATGGCGAAGAAGTTCAGGAAGGGCAAGTTCCCAGAACCGGTGAATCGTGGCGCTGTGGCTGCCGAGTGGCGGTCCTGCGGCTACTCATGCGATCTTTTCGTCGACCCGCCGGGCCGCGCGTGGCTTGATTTTGTCCACCACAGCAACGAGTTGGTGGCCGTGGCCGAAGGACGGCTTGAGGTTGCCGTCGACGGCGAACTCTTCGTCGCCGAACCGGGGGACGAAGTCTTCATCCCGCGCGGCACCCGCCATTCCGTCCGCAATGTCTCGTCGATGACGACGCGGTGGCTTTACGGTTACGACAACCCGCACGCCTGAAACGCCCCTCGCCGCCTGCAGGCGCACAACGGCGGGGTTCAACGTTTCGGCACTCATCAGCTTTTGATATTGGATTCGCCGGGTCGCGCCGGTAGTGCCGTCGGCTGTGCCGAGCGTAGAGGCATTCCGGTGTGCTCGGCTGGGATCGAGATCGTACACCGGATCACGACCGGCGAGAAACGCCGGCGGTTAGCTGACCGGCGTCATGGCAACGCCGGTCCGGTGTGATTGTGGCTGCGGATATGGACGATCAATAGCGATCGGCACACCGAATAAATGCGCGTGACGCATGCTGCCGCTGATCAGCCTTCACCGGGATCAGCGTCAGCGCCATTGGCATTCTGTGCACCGGCTGCGCAAGGGGAGCCAAATACAGATCAAGAACTTCTTTCGCGAGATCAAGCGTCTTCAATATCGTTTCGACAGACAGCGCCATCAGTGCGCGTGTACAATTAAACATTTCTCCTCCACGTTTTTGAATGCCTGTGTGGCTTTGAAGCCATAAAATCGCTTTTTGCCGGGGCCTGCAACCTTAAAGATTACGGAGGCATGCAGGCAGCCACCCGGTCGTTGCTGCGCCTTGCGCCGAATGACCGCGCGCGCGGCGCCCGAGCATTGGCACTCTTTCGGCAGCACCCCTTGGTCGGCCGCAAGCGTGTGCGTAAGATAGCTGCCCGGTGGCGGCTTCAAAGGGGATCGCCGCCGGCACTTCCAGCCCCTGGCGACGGCGCCATTGCCTGCCCGCGGGCAGAGGCGGTAACCCCGGCCCTTGTGTTCGTGCCCATGGATCCGCGGCGGGAAACATCCGGACCAGGGGGACATCCGGACACGAGACAGGAGAATTGGCGGCATGCGCCATGCTTACCAGCGAGCCATGATCACCGGCGCGACGAGCGGCATCGGCGCGGCCTTCGCCGAGCAGCTGCCGGCAACCACCAGCCTGCTGCTGCCGGGGCGCAGCGAAGAGCGGCTGGCCGCCGCGGCCAAGCGGCTCGCCCGCCCGGGGCGGACGGTGGAAACGATGCTGGCAGATCTCGCCGATCCGGCGGCGGTGGATGCGCTGGCCGCACGTGCCGACGCGTTCGGCATCGACCTCCTGATCAACAATGCGGGTCTCGGTCCCTTCGGTCCGTTCCTCGATAACCCGGCAGCTCTGGAACGAGCAACAACCATGGTCAACGTGGTGGCGATGGTGATGCTGACCCGCCAACTGCTGCCGGGCATGCTGCAACGGGCGAAGGCCGCGCAGCGCCGCGCCGGCCTGATCATCGTCGCCAGCACCGCCGCGTTCGCGCCGGTCCCCTACTTCGCCACCTACACCGCCAGCAAAGCCTTCGATCTGAACTTCGCCGAGGCGATTGCCGAAGAACTGCGCGGTGAGCCGATCGACGTGGTGGCGCTTTGCCCTGGTCCCACCCGAACCACCTTCGGCACCAGCGCCGGCTTCGATCTGAGCCACTTGCCCGGTGCCACCGATCCCGCCGCTGTCGCCCGCGCCGGCCTCGACGGCTTGGGTCGCGGGACCATTCGGGTGAGCGGCGCGGTGGGCCAGGCTGCGTTCGTACCGGTGGTATGGCCGCGCCGGCTGCTGACCGGTGCCCTCGGCGCGGCGATGCGTGTGGTCGCGGCGCGACGCCGCTGAAGACTCTGCGCGCAATCAGCTTCATGCAGTGCCCCTCGTTGGCGTAGGTCTTGCAGAGTGGGTTTGCTGACCTAATTACGATCCAGGCGCCCCGTCTCGTCCGGGCGTCGCGCAGAGATCGCGGAGAGGGAGACAGAATCGATCGTGGAATGCCGCACGCAGCTGCTCGAAACCTTGAGAGACGTGGGCCGCCGCGACGATAGCCGCATTCCACTTGCCGAAACCGCCCTCCACCTCGCCGCCATCGATCGGCCGGAGGTGGATCTGGCCCCCTACCACCAGCATCTGGCTGAGATCGCCATGCGCGCCGCGGAGCGGGTGACGCGGACCGACAGCGTCGACATGCAGGTGGAGGCGCTGCGCCATGTCTTGGTGGACTATTATGGCTACCAGGGCGACGGCGAAACCTACGATGATCCGCGCAACGCCAGCCTGATCGACGTGATCGATCGCCGCCGCGGCCTGCCGGTGGCGCTCGGCATCCTCTACGTTCACACTGCGCGGGCCTACGATGGCGAGATCTGCGGCCTCAGTTTCCCCTCACATTTCCTGGTGCGGCTGACCGCCCGCGGCCAACACGTGATCATCGATCCCTTCGGCGGGGGACGGACCATGATTGCCGCCGACCTGCGGCAGCGGCTGAAGCAATTGCAGGGGCCAACGGCCGAGATCAAGCCGCAGGACTACGCCGCCGTCAGCAATCGCGACATCCTGATCCGGTTGCAGAACAACATCAAATCGCGCGCCATCAGCGCTGGCGACTTGACACGCGGGCTCGAAATACTCGAACGAATGAACGCCATCGCCCCCAACCGCAGCGAACTGTGGTGGGAAACGGCGATGCTGCACAGCCGGCTCGGCAACATTCACACCGCGATCGCCACCCTCGAAGCCTGTCTCGCCGCCGGCACCATCGTCAGCGGCGCGCACGAAATCGAGGAGCTGCTGCAGCGACTGATCGAGCGGATGAACTGAGCTTGAGCTGAGTCTGAGCAGTGGCGAAGCGCCCTCGTCTAGGGCCTGTTGAGATTCAGGATTCCATCCTTGGCTTGATTGTGATTCAAGCTATGGATGGAACGTTTTGTACTGACAGACGCCCAATGGGCGAGAATGGAACCGCACTGCCTGGGCAAGCCAACGGACGCGGGTCGCAGCGGCAGAGACAATCGGCTCTTTGTCGAGGCGGTTCTGTGGGTGGTTCGCACGGGCAGTCCCTGGCGTGATTTGCCGGCCTTTTTCGGCAACTGGAACACCGTCTTCAAGCGCTACCGAGACTGGGTCAAAGCCGATGTTTTCATTCGGCTTTTCGAGGCTTGCTCGGATGATCCCGATATGGAGTACGCCATGGTCGACGCCACCATCGTCAAGGTTCACCGCCATGGCCAGGGCGCAAAGGGGGACTCAGAGCCAGGCCATAGGGCGCTCCAAAGGCGGCATGACGACCAAGATCCTGGCCCTGACCGATGCCCTGGGCAATCTCGTGCGCTTCGCACTCCTGCCGGGCCACCGCTTCGATACCGTCGGCGTTGCCCCGCTCATCGACGGCCTCCAATTCGACGCTTTCATCGCCGACAAAGCCTTCGACAGCAACGACATCGTCGCTGAGCTCAACGAGCGCGGCGCCAAGATCGTCATCTCCCAGCATCCGCGCCGGAGCAAGCCTCTCCCATTCGATGCCGAGATGTACAAATGGCGCCATCTCATCGAAAACTTCTTCTGTAAGCTCAAAGAGTTCAAGCGCATCGCCATGCGTGCCGACAAAACAGACCAAAGCTTCAGCGCCAATATCTATCTCGTCGCCGCCGTCATAAACTCACGGTGAATCTCAACAGGCCCTAGGCGAGAGCGCGGCGCATCTCCGCCCAGGTGTCGGCGAGGGAGGCACGGAACGCCGGTGCGGCCACGGCGATCAACGCCTCGGCGCGCTCATCGAGCGTCCGGTCACGCAGTTCGGCAACGCCGAACTCGGTAATCACCGTATCCATGTCGGCGCGGGCGACGCTCACCGTCGTACCCGCCAGGAGGCGCGGGACAATGCGCGAGACGCTGCCGCCCTTTGCCGTTGCCGGCAGAACGACAATGGCCCGGCCGCCCGGTGACAAGCGGGCGCCGCGCATGAAATCAACCAGACCGCCGGCACTGGAGATCTGCCGCCCCCNGGCCATCTCGGCGTTGGCTTCGCCCCACAGGTCCACCTCGATCACCGAGTTGATAGCGGTAAAGCGCGGAATGCGCGCCAGCACGCCAATATTGTGGGTGTAGCCCACCGGAGCGAAGGCCACCTGCGGATTATCGGCGACGAAGGCGTAGAGCTCGTCGATGCCGAGCGCGGTGCCGGTGACGATGGCGCCCTGCTCCTCGGCCAAAGCACCCGAGCCGACCAGGGCGAGCACCGGGGTCATGATCGCCCCCGTGTGCAGGCGAAGGCGGCGGTGGCCGATCAGCGACGTCAGCACCTGCGGCGTCTGGCCGATACCCACTTCGAGCACGGCACCATCGGGCACCACCGTCGCCAGATGCCGGCCGATCGCCGACCAGACCTCGTCCTCGCCGGTCTGATCAAGGAGCAGCAGGGCTTCGGCGTCGATCACATAGTCCAGGTCGGCCAGGGCAACGGTGGCCGAGCCGCGGGTGCGTGGCATGCGCGGATTGACGTGGGCAACGCGCACCGCTGCCTTGGCGAGGATCGCCGGGGTGAAATCGTTGCCGATGCCGAGGCTGACCCGGCCGGATGCGTCGGNGGGACTCACCTGCAGCACGGCGAGATCGATGCGGCTGACGTCTCGAAGGTAGCGGTAGGTGGCAAAATAGGACAGAGGGCGCAGGCGTATCCGCCCGGCAGCGAAACTCGCTGCCAGGTCGCGGTTAAAGAAGAACGCATCCGCCGTCGCCGTCGCATCGAGGCCGGCGTAATCGACCCGGTTGATTCCTGGCAGCCACACCCCGGTGAAGGTGACGCCGGCGGCCGCTTCCGGTCTGGCGCGCAGTGCTTCGACCGCAAGCGCCGACTGGCCGCCCATGCCGGGGATGTAGACGGTCTTGCCGGGCGCCAGCAGGTCCGCCAGCGCCGTGGGGGTGATAGGTCTTGGCATGCTTGGGGGTATCCCGGTCTAAGGTCGCCCGGCCTCAGTTGGCCCGCGCCACGTCCTGGTCAAGGAGGGCAACGAACTGGGCCAGCCAAGTGGGATGTGCCGGCCAAGCGGCGGCAGTCACCAAGTTACCATCGGTCACCGCGTCGTCGATGGCAATTTCCGCATAGCGGCCACCGGCCAGCCGCACCTCCGGAGCGCACGCCGGATAGGCGGAGACATGCCGGCCGCCGATGACGCCGGCGGCGGCGAGCAGTTGCGCGCCATGGCAGACGGCGGCGATCGGCTTGTTGGCTTCGGCGAAGTGACGCACCATCACCAGCACCCGGTCGTTCAGCCGCAGATACTCCGGCGCGCGGCCGCCCGGGAGGACCAGCGCGTCGTAGTCGGTCTCGGTCACCGCATCGAAGCTGGCGTTCAGGGTAAAGTTATGGCCGGGCTTCTCCGAATAGGTCTGGTCGCCCTCGAAATCGTGGATCGCGGTGCGNNAGATCTTTTCGCCCGCCGATTTGCCGGGGCAAACGGCATGCACCGTGTGGCCGATCATCTGCAGCGCCTGAAACGGCACCATGATCTCGTAGTCTTCGCCGAAATCGCCGACCAGCATCAGAATCGACTTGCCCGCCATCACTGCTCTCCTCGCCTGCCCGGTTGCCCACCCGTCCATTGATTGGCGTCGCTTGCCTCGCGCCGCGGACGGCCGTCGCAGCGGCATTCTGCCACAGGGTCGGCTAGCTGGGTATCCGTTGCGATGTGTGCACCCCACCCCCGGCTTCGCTGCGTGCTCAATGGCCAGTGTTACGTGGCGGGCGGCGGCGCTCAGACCGGTTGTTCGAGCGAAACCACCAACCGCCGGCCAAGCTTGGCGCGCCGAGTCGAACTGCGCCGGCTTGCTTGCATGCTTCGGGTCGAGCAACCGGTTGATCGCCGGCTGATCGACACCCATCCGCCGGGCAAGTTCCGACGGACGCACGCCATCTTCCCGCATCGCAAGGTAAAGCGCCGTCTTGGCCGCAATCAGGCCACCGGGAGCGACGGTGGGCCGGCCATCCGCCGGCGACGGGTGCGAAATATCCGCCCGGTCCTTGATCCGGCCAGCCAACGCCACCTCCAGGCAATCAACGGCACTGGCAAGCGCATCGTCCTGATCCCTCCCAAAGGTGTTTGCCTCCGGCAAATCAGGAAATGTTACCAGGACGCAATGGCCCTCAGGCGGCCCTTCCTTCACCTCTTCAAGCTCGACCGGATAAACAAGTTGCATCACCAAACCCTTCCCAAATGGTAGCGAATGGTCTCTTCAATCCAAGGCATCGCGGGGCAGTCCCAGCTGCTTGAGCAATAAGGCCACATATGCCGGCGTCAGTTCGCCAGCCTTCACAGTTGTCGTTTTTCCGTTCACCGTAACCCTGGCATGGGAACCTTTCCCAGACGTCAGGTCACTCGAAAACGATCGGCCGGTTCTTCGGCAAAATTGCTTTAACAGTCGCACAAACTTTGGACGCTTCATGGACGGAACGCCTCACAGAGCCCTGACGATGCATTAACCCTCCTCCCACCGACCATGTTGATGTTTAGCTCTTAACTTAGCACATATGATAAGAGCGGCAAGCGAGAAATTTGCACTTGTGCTAAGATTAACCTTGCTTGCTTGTCGTCCTGCCCCCTGCCCTCACCCCCGCACGGTGTGGTATTTGTTGGCGTAGTGTTTGCCGAGTTGCTTGCGGGTTTGCTGGGTCAGGCGGTTGTTCTGTGGCACCGGCGAGGCCTTGCGATCGCCTTTGCCCGGCTTCAACGAACTGGCGTGGTCAGCCGTTTTCTTTGTCATCCTCGTCCTCCTCCCCACGCGCCCGATCGGCCGACTTGACCCGCCGGCGGTCGTAGGCGCGCGGATCGCGGAATACCTTGGGGCGGAACTTGGGCGAACGCACCGCCTGGGCCGCCGGGTTGCGCCGACGCGGCGGTGACGGCCGTTTGCCCCCTTCGATCCCCGCATGCGCACCATAAGCAATCCGCCGCTAGCCAAACGCCCGCCACAGCATGCGCCCGCCGGTGACGAAGAGAAAGAGGACAAAGGTCAGCCGCAGCCACTTGGGATTGATGGTATGGGCGATGCGGGCTCCCCACGGTGCCGCCAGCATGGTCACCGGCACGATCAGGGCGAAACCGATCAGGTTGACGAAGCCGAGGCTGAAGGGCGGCCGCCCCGGATCATCGACACCGGCGAGGATGAAGCCGATGGCGCCAGGCAGGGCGATCAGGGTGCCGGTGGCCGCCGCCGTCGCCACTGCCTGGCGGATCGGATAGCTGCAGGCGCTCATCACTGGGACGCTCAGCATCCCGCCGCCGATCCCCATCAGCGCAGAAAGCAGGCCGATTACCGTCGCGATCAGTTGCAGCAGCCATCCCTTGGGGAGCTGCGGCCAGATCGGCGTCCCCTCGCCGCGCGTCACCATATTGATGGCAACGGCGAGCGAAACGATGCCGAATATGGCGGTGAGCACTTGGCCGCGCACCGCGCCAGCGATCAGCGTGCCGATGACCACGCCCACCACCACCGCCGGCGCCCAGCGCCTGAACAGCGCCATATCGACGGCACCGCGCTGGTAGTGGGAGCGGGCGGACATCAGCGACGTGGGCACCATCGCCGCCAGCGACGTCCCCACAGCCATGTGCATGGCAACGCTGGCATCGAAGCCGAACAGCGAGAAAATGTAGAACAGTACCGGCACGACGACGATACCGCCACCGATGCCGAGGAGACCGGCGAGCAGGCCCGCAGCCAGACCGGTGGCGAGCAGGGCCGCCGCGAGGATGAGGATGGAAGAGCCGTCCGTCGGCATGGGCATTTACTTCATGGCAGCATCACACACTGACCCGCTTATCGCACAGCGGCGGCGGCGGCGGCGTAGGAAAGCCACGCGCATCGTGCATCAAACCGTAATCAATTTTGAGTACGCCCGCAGGGCACCCTGATTGACATCCCCTTGTCGTTTGCTACCAATCTCGCCATCGCACAAAGGACGGTATGGTTGCGCAACAGATCTCCCGGGTCATCAGAGGCGATGAACGATAGCCCACGGCCCATCTACCAACGGCCGCAAACTCTAGAAACCTGTCTGGATCTGCTCAGCGACGGCACCTGGACCATCATCGCCGGCTGCACCCTCTACTATGTGGATTGGCGGAGCCGGCCGCTCACCGATCGCCTGCTCGACATCACCGCCATCGCCGAACTCAAAGACATCACCATCGACGCGGCGCAGGTGCGGCTGGGTGCTCTCGCCACTTGGTCCGACATCGCCCGGGCGACGCTGCCGGCGGAGTGCTCGCCGCTGCAACAGGCCGCCCGCCGGATCGGGGCGCGGCAGATTCAGAACGTCGGTACCCTGGGTGGCAACGTATGCGGGGCCGCTGCCAACGCCGACGGCATCCCGCCGCTGCTGATTGCCGATGCCGAGGTGGAACTGTGTGCCGCCGACCGCATGCGGACCCTGCCGCTGGCGACCTTCCTGCGCGGCAGCCGCCAGACGGGGCGCGAAGCGGACGAACTGTTGACCGCGATCCTCATCCCGCGCCGCTACTTTCATCACACCGGCATCTACATCAAGCTCTCTCGGCGGGCCTATCAGGGCCTTGCCATCGTCTCCGTCGCCGCGCGCATCGGCACCGATCACAGCGGCCGCATCGCCACCACCGGCATCGCTGTCGGCGGCTGTTCCGCCGTTGCCCAACGCCTACCAGCGCTGGAAATGCGCTTGGTCGAACAGGCCATCAACAGTGGCTTGCCAGACCTGTTCGATGCCGAGACCGATCTTGCCCGCCTGACGCCGATGACCGACGCGATGGCCAGCGCCGACTATCGCGCCGATAGCGGCGGCGCTGCTGGTGCGGCGCTCGCTGCAGGCGCTGCAGCGGACACGCCAATGACCGCGATGCGGCGCTTTCACCTGCAGGTCAACGGCACCGAGGTCGACATCGACAGTCCGCCGATGCGGCGCCTGGCGCAGGTGCTGCGCGAGGATCTGCGGCTCACCGGAACCAAGATCGGCTGCAATGCCGGCACATGCGGCGCCTGCACCGTACTTCTTGACGGCGAGCCGGTCGCCGCCTGCCTGGTGCCGGTGGCGCAGGCGGAAGGACGGGCGATCATCACCATCGAAGGGCTGAGCAGCGAAGGGCTGAGCGCCGTTCAGCGTGCCTTCCACCAATACGGCGCCGCCCAGTGTGGTATGTGTACGCCCGGCATGCTGATGGCGGCAACCGCCCTTCTCGCCCGGCAACCGCAGCCATCGGCGCAGCAGGTAACGGATGCGCTCGGCGGCGTCCTCTGCCGCTGCACCGGTTACGCCAAGATCATCACCGCGGTGATAAANCCCCACACCCTACCCAAGGCCGAGACTGCTGTCGGCATCGGGACAGCGGTGGGCGCTCGCGCCCCGCGCCTCGATGGCATCGCCAAAGTGGATGGCAGCGAGCGCTTCGGCGACGACGTGGCACCCGAGGATGCGCTGTGGCTGTGCCTAGTCCGCTCGCCATACGCGTCGGCGCGGTTTGTCATCAGCGAGACCCAGCCACTGTTCGAACGCTACCCGGGGCTGGTGCGCGTGCTCACCGCCGAGGATGTGCCGGGCGAACTCTGTTTCGGCATCGCCAACGGTTTCCGCGACCAGCCGGTACTGGCCAGCCACCGGGTGCGCTTTCAAGGTGAGCCGATCGCCGCCATCATCGGCGATGCCGCCACCATCGCCGCCTTCGATCCCGCCGACTTTCCGGTGTTGTGGCAAGACCTGCCGGCCCTGCGGACCATGGATGCGGCGACGGCCGAGGACGCGCTGCAGCTGTTCGAGACCCGCCCCGGCAACGTATTGACCCGCGGCCGGGTGTGTCGGGGTGACGTGCAGGCGGCGATGGCGCAGGCGAAGCATGTGGTCGAGGGCCAGTTCGAGACCGGCTTTGTCGAGCACGCCTACATCGAACCCGAGGCCGGCTATGCCCGGCGCGTCGGCGACACGATCGAAGTCTTTGCCACGACGCAGACNCCCTACGCCAACCGCCTCGACTTGGCACGTATCCTCGCCCTCGATCCGGCGCAGGTGCGGGTCATCGCCACCGCCGTCGGCGGTGGCTTCGGCGGCAAGCTCGACCTGACGCTGCAGCCGCAGGTGGCACTGGCGGCGTGGCTGATCGGCCGGCCGGTGCGTGCTGTCTTCAACCGTGGCGAGTCGATGGCGACCACCACCAAACGCCATCCGGCGCGCATGACCGCCCGCCTCGCCGCCGACGCCGCCGGCCAACTGACGGCGCTGACGTTTCAGGGCGACTTCAACACCGGCGCCTACGCCTCCTGGGGGCCAACGGTGGCCAACCGGNNGGTGCCGGTGCATTGCTCCGGCCCCTACAGCGTCGGTGCGATCCTGGCGGAAACCCGGGCGATCCACACCAACAACCCGCCCGCCGGTGCCTTTCGCGGCTTCGGGACGCCGCAGGCGGCGATCGCCGTCGAGGCACTGATGGACGCGCTCGCCGACAAGCTGGAATTCGACCGACTGGACTTCCGGCTGCGCAATGCGCTTCGTGCCGGTGACACGACGCCAACCGGCCAGGTGCTGCACGAGAGCGTCGGCATCGCCGCCTGCCTCGAAGCCCTGCAGCCCCGCTGGCAGGCTGCCCGCGCCGAAGCCATCGCCGCCAATGCGGACACGACGGCGGCGCTGCACCGCGGTGTCGGCATCGCCTGCATGTGGTACGGCTGCGGCAACACCTCGCTATCCAACCCCTCCTCCATCCGCGTCGGCCTGCGCCGCGACGGTCGCATCGTCCTCTTCCAGGGCGCGGTGGACATCGGTCAGGGATCGAACACGGTGCTGGCGCAGATCGCCGCCGATGCGATCGGCGTCGACCTTGCGCAGATCAGCCTGGTGCGGGCGGATACGGCGCGGACCCTTGATGCCGGCAAGACATCGGCCTCGCGGCAGACCTTCGTCTCCGGCCAGGCGGCGAAGCGCGCCGGCCAGGCGCTGCGCCAGAGCATTCTTCGCCTCGTCAACGCCGGCGAGACCGCGCATCTGTCCTTCGAGGATGGCGGCGTGCACGTGAGCGACGATGGCAATGGCGTCGGCGATCGGCGTCTCGATCTGACGGCAATGGCGGTGGACGGCGACGATCTGGTGTTGAGCGCCGAAGGAACCTTCGATCCACCGACAACGGTGCTGGATGCGGATGGCCAGGGCGAACCCTACGCCACTTATGCCTTCGGCGCGCAAATCGCGGAGGTCGCGGTGGACATGGAGCTTGGCACGGTGCAGGTGCTGCGCATTGTCGCCGCCCACGACGTGGGGCGCGCGATCAATCCGATGCTGGTGGAAGGCCAAGTGGAGGGCGGCATCCTCCAGGGCCTCGGCATGGCGCTGATGGAAGAGTTCGTCCCCGGCCGCACCTTTGGCCTGCATGACTACCTGATCCCCAGCATCGGCGAGATGCCGCTGATGGAGACGATCCTGATCGAAGACCCGGAGCCACTGGGCCCGTTCGGCGCCAAAGGCGTCGGTGAGCCGGCGCTGATCCCCACCGCGGCAGCGATTCTGAACGCCATTCGCGATGCCACCGGGATCACCATACACCAAGTACCGGCGACGCCCTCGCGGTTGCGGACACTGATCCGCGCNCCACGCGGCTTTGCAGGCGACAACGGTGGGGGTTGCACGGCCATGAGCGAGAAGGCAGCCACTGGCGATGTCAAGGCGGCGATCATCGTTTGCGACGCCTGCCCGGTCCGCTGCCGCATCCGCTTGGACACCGCCGGCGCCTGCGACCGCTATGCAAACCTGGGCGGCGTCCTCGTCCGCGTCGATCCGCTGGTGGTGGCCGAACGCGTCGCCGGGCGCGACGGCGCCATGGTGCCATTTCTCGCCAAGGACGGGGCAGCGGATGGCGACTGGGACGGTGCCTTGGTCACCGACGAGAGCCGGTTCGTCACCGGCATCGGCGCCGGCACCACCTATCCCGACTACAAGCCCGCCCCCTTCATCGTCGCTAGCCAGCACGAAGGCGTCGATATGGTGACGGTGGTGACGGAGGGCATTTTCAGCTACTGCGGCGCCAAGCTGAAGATCGATACCGACCGGCATCTCGGTGCAGAGACGGCGACGGTGCGCTGCCAGGGCGAGCCAGTCGGCCACGTGACCACCAGCGAGTACGGTTCGCAGATGCTGGCGCTGGGCGGTGTCCGCCACCTCACCGGCGGCGGCAAGCGTGAAGGCCAGGTGACGTGCGAGACGATGCTGGCCCTGTGCAACAAGGAAGCGGTCACCCTCGCCATCGACGGCGGCAGCGAGGTGGTGGTGCAGGCCGGCAAGCCGCCGGTGGTCGATGGCACCGCCGAGGAGCGGATGCGCGTCGGCTGCGGCTCGGCGACGATTGGCATGTTCGCGCCGACCTGGTTCGGTCACGTGGATGAGGTGGTGGTGGTGGACGACCACATCACCGGCGTACTCTCCGAACACGAGGCCGGCAAGCACCTCGGCATCCAGCCCACCGGCATCAACATAGCCGGACGCAAGTCGACGCCAGGGCGCTATTTCCGCGTTGCCGAGCCGGGCAGCGGCTGGGGTGGCACGACCATCGACGATCCCCTCGCCATCCTCGGCCCCTTCGACAACCGCAAGGCGCGACCGGGCCTGAGCATGCTGATGGTCAGCACCACCGGCGAGGATGCGATCTACTACGTGCTCGACGAGGCGCTGCGGCCACAGCCGGCGGCAATGCCGGAGGCGCTGGCGGCGACGGTGGCGCTGATCCGCGAGAACTGCGAGCCGGCACTCTGTTCGGTGCTCTTCATGGCCGGTGCCGGCGGCTCGCTGCGCGCCGGGGTCACCCGCAACCCGGTCCGCCTCACCCGTTCGGTCAAGGACTCCCTCGTCTATGTCAGCTGCGGCGGCGCACCTGTCTTCATCTGGCCGGGCGGCGGGATCACCTTGATGGTGGACGTGATGCGGATGCCCGAACGCTCCTTCGGCTACGTGCCGACACCGGCCCTGGTGGCACCGATCGAATTCACCATGCGCCTCGACGACTATCGTGCCCTCGGCGGCCACATGGACCGCGTCGTCGGCTGGCAGCAGGTGGACGAGAGCGGCGAGCGCAGGGCGATCGGCTGGGGTGAGGCCAACCCATGGCCCTTCGCACAATCAGCCTTTTTGAGGAGGGGGAAATAAAGATACTATGGAGAGAGAATCGATAACAGGGACAGCCCCTAGCAGCCTGTCGGACTTGCGTCTCGGGCGTCGCCGGACCTGCGTAGGGATCGGTGCGTCGGCGCCTCTGTCAGCGCCATTTTGGGCGGTGCGGTCGCGCTGGCGCGCCTGCGGAACTGGCCGCGCAGGCTAGACGGCGCGGCTGAGGGCGAACATCCGCTTCAGGTTCCATGCCATGGTCACAAGCCTCCACTCGCCACGGGCGGCATTGAGCCCGCGCAGCAGGAACTGCCGGAACCCCAGCACGGACTTGATGATGCCAAACACTGGCTCGGGCGTCTGCTTGCGCAGGGCGTAGAGCGCGCGGCCCTGCGGCGTGCGCAGCCGATACGCCATCGCCTGAACCGGGGTGGGGTCTTCGGGCGCCGGTGGCGCCGCAGCGAAGCGCTCTTGCAGGCTGAGATGATGCGCCTCGCGACCAAGTGCGATCAGCGGTTCGATCCCGCCGGCCACACAGGCCTGCACATTCGCCTCGCTGAAGTAGCCATTGTCCGCCAACAGCATGTCCGGCCTGCCGAGCACGTCCGGCAGAGTGCCGATCTTGTCCAGCATGGGTGTAAGCTGCTGCTTGTCGTTGGGCGCCTGCACCACGTCGGCGACCACCACCAGCAGACTGCCCGCCGCCACCGCCGCCTGCGCATTGTAGCACTGCTCAAAACCGCCGCCCGCCACCGCCATGATGCGGCTTTCCTCGTCGGTCAGATTGATCTGATCCGTGGGCAGCGGCGTCGCCACCGGCGGCTTCGGCTCACGGCCCGTGGGCTTCTTGCCGGTGGCCGCTGCCTTGGCGTCCCGTGCTGCGAGTTTCGCCTGATGGTCTGCCTGCTCCCGTTCGAAGCGTTCCTTCGCGCGGGCCTCGATCTTCGCCCGGGCCTCGGCGAGCCTGGACAACCGTTCCTCACGTCGCGCCAGTTCGTCGGGGATCGACATGCCGTCAGCGATGTCCACCTGGTCCGCCGCTTCTGCCTTGGCCATGAGATCGGCCACTTCGGCCTGCAGTTGGGCCTCCAGCTTGCCCGCATGGTCATAGGACAGCGCGCTGTGCCGGCTGGCATTGGCGTGGACCTTGGTCCCGTCGAGCCCGACCGTTCCCAGCTTCAGCACGCCCATCTCGCGCGCGAGTCACCAGCACCTGGACGAACAGCTTCTCGATCTGCGGCAGAAAGCGTCGGCGGAACGCGGCGATGGTGTCATGGTCCGGATGATCGTTCGCCGCGATGAAGCGGAACGCCACGCTGTCATAGGTCGCCCGCTCCAGCTTGCGGCTGGAGAACACCCCGGTGGCGTAGCCGTAGATCAGAATGCCCAGCAGAAGGCTGGGGTGGTAGGACGCTTCCCCAGAGCCACGGTAGCTGCCGGTCATCGGCCGCAGATCCAGCCCCGCGATCACCTCCACCACGAACCGCGCCAAGTGCCGCTGCGGAAGCCACTCGTCCACCGACGGCGGCATCAGAAATCCGCTGTCGCGGTCGATCGGGCGGAAGTTGCTCATGCCGAAGAGGTCCGGGCCGGGGGCGTGAATCCATGCCCGGATTCTATAACCCACAGCTCCGCCTCGCGTTAAGTCCGACAGGCTGCTAGGAAATTTGTTTTTGTTCTTATGCCATTCGATGCTGCATTTGATGACGTTTACAAGCTTTCTATCTTGCCTGCTTGTCAGAATGCGGGCGCATACTGCGAGCGGGTAGACGAGCAGATCTTTCACACGAACATCATCGATCGCATCTTCAACCAGATCGCAAAAGCAGACATCATCGTAGCTGATATGTCCGGGAGAAACCCTAACGTATTTTACGAAACAGGATATGCACACGCACTCAACAAGGTTGTGATATTGCTTACTAGATCGGATGACGACATACCCTTTGACCTTAGAAACTATCCCCATATAATTTATGGTAACAGCCTATCTTACCTCAAGGAAGAGTTAACAAAGAAAATATCTTTTTTTGTTAAGCAAGTTACGATTGAAAAACTAACTTTGATGAGCACGCATTGGATTTTTATGCAGGCCAGAAGCGACTCGAGAATGGAGCAAGGATACCGCTGCTTAACGAAAACGGCGAGTCTAAGTTAAAGTATAAAGCACAATTTCCCATAACAATAAGCAACCCAACAAAAAATGTGATTATCTCCGACTACATGAGAATTGCTATTATTGCAAAGTATATGCGGGAGGCGGAGGAATTTCTAGGACCTACTGGCGTTATGCAATTTGATGGACTATATGGGCTAAGGTATTTGTTTACTTTCGATGAGCCCCTGCTTCCAAAAATGCGTATCTATAGAAGGATCGATCTATTTTTTTCATCGAAGGATGATGGGATTGGTATAGAAGCAAAGCTGAGAATCTATTGCGAGAGAGAGCCACGAGATATCGATTTCTTTTTCGTAGAAAGTTCGCCTGAGATCCCGCTCGAAATTCTCAACAGTTTGCCACCTCTAAATCGTTGATGTCATGATTTCTGCCGCCCGACTGCTCAACCACAGCCGGCGGCTGCACCTGCAGCAGGGTCCCATCGACCTGGTCATCGAGGCCTTCGGCGCGACGGACGAGGTGGCCGCGGCCTACGCCCAGGCAACGGCCGCTTTCCGACCGGTGCTGAACGATCTCGTGGCCGAGCTGCCCGTGTTGCGCCAGCCGTTGGGCGACGATTTGCCGGCGGCTAAGGGACCGATAGCACGACGAATGGTGGCGGCGTGCGCCCCGCATCGCGGCGTGTTCCTGACACCGATGGCGGCGGTGGCCGGCGCGGTCGCCGATCACATGCTGGCCGCGCTCATCGATGGCCGCCACCTTGCCCGCGCATATGTGAATAACGGCGGCGATATCGCCCTGTTTATTCCTCCCCGGGCGAGCCTGACCGCCGGCCTCGTCACCCGCCTCAACCGGCCGAGCATCGACGCTACGGTGACGATCGAATCCCAGCTGCCGGTGCGCGGCATCGCCACCAGCGGCCAGGGCGGCCGCAGCCTGTCCTTCGGCATCGCCGACGCGGTGACCGTCCTCGCCAGCGATGCCGCCGCCGCCGACGTCGCCGCCACCCTGATTGCCAACGCCGTCAGCGTCGAGTCACGAGCAATCCGTCGCGCACCCGCCGCCAGCCTTGATGCCGACAGCGACCTGGGCGACCGCCTAGTGGTGGTTGACGTCGCCGACCTCAGCGGATCGGAGATCGAGGCCTCCCTCGCCGCCGGTGTGGCGACGGCAGAGGGAATGCGGCGGGCGGGGCGCATATTCGGGGCTTTCCTCGCGCTCCGCGGCCGCTACTGTGTAGCGGGGCCGCCGGCGATGCCGCGGCTCACCGCNCCTCGCCTCTCCTGCAGCCGTGGCGCCATCATGACCCAGCCCATCATTCGCAAGCTCGTCACCATCATCGAAGAAACCCACCTGGAGATGGGCCAGGCGATCAGCCCGCCGACACGCAAGGCGGCGGTGGCCGCGGTGATCGCCAACCCCTTCGCCGGACGTTTCGAGGCCGATCTGGAACCGTTGATGGCCATCGGCGAGACGCTGGGTGGCCTGCTGGCAGCGCGCGCGGTTGCCGCACTCGCGGTACCGGCGGCGACGATCGAGAGCTACGGCAAGGCGGCAATCGTCGGCGAAGCGGGGGAACTGGAACACGCGGCGGCGATCCTCCACCCGCGGCTGGGCGGCCCGGTGCGCAAGGTGGTGGAGAGGGGTGCAGCGCTGATTGCATCGTCGAAGAAACAGGGCGGCATCGGCACCGGCATCGACGTGCCGCTGGGGCATAAGGACGCCGCCTTCGTCCGCAGCCATTTCGACGCGATGGAGGTGCGGCTGGCCGATGCCCCGCGCGCCGACGAAATCGTCGTCATCGTCGCCCTCACCGATTCCGGCCGGCCGTTGCCGCGCGTCGGCGGATTGACCAAGGATCAGGTCAAGGGCGAAGATGGCCTGCGGTGAAGACACCTGAAGCCATCAGCGTGATTGCGATCGGCGAGGCCGGGACGTTGAAAATGAGACTGGCATGCGTGCACTGACAATCCGCGCCTTCGCTGTCGCCTTGGTGATCGTCGTCGCTCTCGCGGGCTTCGCCCTTCCCGGCCGAGCCAAGGACGCCATCGTCATTGGCGAAATCAACAGCTATTCCGGCTTGCCGGCCTTCACCCTGCCCTATCGCAACGGCTGGCAGTTGGCGCTGGCAGAGATCAACGCCAAGGGCGGTGCCCTCGACCGGCCGCTGAATGTGATTTCCCGCGACGACGGCGGCAAGCCGGGCGACGCGGTGACCGCAGCCAACGAACTGGTCAGCCGCGAGGGTGCGGTGCTGCTGATGGGCACCTTCTATTCCCACGTCGGCCTCGCCGTCTCCGACTTCGCCAAGCAGCGGCGGCTGCTCTTTCTCGCCGCCGAGCCCTTGAGCGACGCGCTGATCTGGGAGAAAGGCAACCGCTATACCTTCCGGCTACGTCCGTCGCTGTCCATGCAGGCGGGAATGCTGGCCGCCGAGGCAACCAAGCTGCCGGCGAAACGATGGGTATCGGTGGCACCCAACTACGAGTACGGCAAGTCTGCCGTCAGCGCTTTTCGCAGCATCATGGTCGAAAAGCGCCCTGACTTGGCGTGGGTCGGCGAGCAATGGCCGCCGCTCGGCAAGATCGATGCCGGCCCGCTGATCCAGGCGCTGGCACAGAACGAGCCACAGGCCATCTTCAATGCCACCTTCGGTGCCGACCTGGCGCAGTTCGTCCGCGCCGGTGACACCCGCGGCCTGTTCAAGGATCGCGCCGTGGTCAGTCTCCTCACCGGCGAGCCGGAATATCTCGATCCGCTTGGCGCCGAAGCACCGGTCGGCTGGATCGTCACCGGCTACCCCTGGTACGCGATCACCACGCCGGCACACCAGGCGTTTCTCGCTGCCTACCGGCGCGCCTACGACGATTATCCCCGCCTCGGCTCGGTGGTGGGCTACGTAGCGATGAAGACGGTGGCCGCCATCATTGCCAAGGCCGGTTCCACCGATACCGAGAAGATGATCGCCGCCGCCGAGGGAATCGAGGTGGACACCCCCTTCGGTCCGATCAGTTTCCGTGCTGCCGATCACCAGTCGACCATGGGCGCTTTCGTCGGTCGCATCGCCCTCAAGGACGGCAAGGGCATCATGGTCGACTGGCGCTACGCGGACGGCGCCGACTATCTGCCACCGCCAGCGGCGGTGAAGGCACTGCGTCCGGCGGAGTAATCCACCGGAAAAATACCCCCGGGACCTCGATCGCGTTTTCAAGAGTGGATTGGTTGNCGACGTAAATCGTAACGTGTTCATTGGCGTAGAGCGTCTGGAGTCGAAAGGAGCGGCGTGGAGTTCCTGATCGTACAATCGTTGACCGGCCTCGCCAGCGCTTCGGAATTATTCCTTGTTGCCGCCGGCCTGTCGGTTATTTTTGGCGTCTCCCGCGTCGTTAACTTTGCCCATGGCTCCTTCTGCATGCTGGGCGCCTACCTCGCCTACACCTGGGTACAATTCGCCGCAGCCAACCTGGGCGGTAACTCGGTGGTCGGCTTCTGGCTCGCGGTGCTCGGTGCGGCGGCGGCGATCGCGCTCGCAGGCGGGCTGATCGAGGTGGTGGTGCTGCGGCGCATCTATCGGGCACCGGAATTGTTCCAGCTCCTCGCCACCTTCGCGATAGCCTTGATCATTCAGGATCTGGTGCTGCTGGTCTGGGGTCCGGAAGACCGGCTCGGCCCGCGCGCCCCAGGATTGGCCGGCGTGGTGACGATCCTCGGCCACAGCATTCCCAGCTACGATCTGTTGCTGATCGCCCTCGGCCCCATCGTCCTCGCGGCGCTGTGGCTCCTGTTCCGGCGGACGCGCTGGGGAATCCTCGTCCGCGCCGCCACCCAGGATCGGGACATGGTCGCGGCGCTCGGTGTCCACCGCGACCGTCTGTTCACCCTCGTCTTCATGCTCGGATCCTTCCTCGCCGGCCTCGCCGGNGCGCTGCAGGTGCCCGTTTCGCCGGTCCACCACACGATGGATCTCGAGATCATCGTCGAAGCCTTCGTGGTGGTGATCATCGGCGGCCTCGGCAGCATCACCGGTGCCTACCTTGCCTCATTGCTGATCTGCCTGCTCAACGCCTTCGGCCTGCTGGTGCTGCCGCAGATCAGCATCGTTCTTCCCTTCCTGGTGATGGCAGCGGTGCTGATCCTGCGACCATGGGGACTCCTCGGCCGCCCCATAACCGACGACCGTCGCCAGTCCGGCGGCGAGCCACAACCGGTGGCGCCGCTGACCCCGGCGCAGCGCAACTGGGCCTTCGCCTTTTTGCTGCTGCTCGCGGTGCTGCCGCTGCTTGCCAAGCCTTATACATTGTCGGTTGCCAGCGAAATTCTCATCTTCGCGCTCTTTACCGTCAGCCTGCACCTGCTGGTGGGCATCGGCGGCATCGTCTCCTTCGGCCACGCGGCGTTCTTCGGCCTCGGCGCCTATGGTGCGGCGCTGGCCACCACCCGCCTCGGTGCGCCGCTCGAAGTGGCGATCGTCGCCGGCGCCTTGCTTGCTGCCCTCGCGGCAGCCGCGTTCAGCGCCTTCTCGGTTCGCCTGAGCGGCGTGTATCTGGCGATGCTGACGCTAGCGTTTGCGCAAATCCTCTGGTCGATGGTGTTCCAGTGGGAGGGACTGGCCGGCGGTGACAATGGCATCCTCGGTGTCTGGCCCCCTGCCTACGTCGCCTCACCCGCCGCCTTCTACTATCTGACCCTCGCCGTCGCCGGCAGTCTGGTCGTTCTCCTGCGCCAGATCGTCTTCTCCCCTTTCGGCATGGCGCTGCGCGCCTGCCGCGATTCGACCCTGCGTGCCGAGATGCTCGGCCTCGACCGCGAACGGGTGCAACGCAAGGCCTTCGTCATCGCCGCTACCGCCGCCGGTGTCGCCGGCAGCCTGTACGCCTTTCTCAAGGGGAGCGTCTTCCCCGACGTGATGGCGGTGCCAGTGTCGGTGGAAGGCCTGGTGATGATCCTCCTGGGCGGACTGCAGACCCTCGTCGGCCCCAGCGTCGGCGCCGCCGTGTATACGATCCTGCACGTCGTCCTCTCCAGCCACACCGACCACTGGCGGATGGTGATCGGTGCGATCGTCCTCGCCCTGGTGATCGCCTTTCCGCAGGAATCATCATCGGCTTCGCCCGCAACCGCTTGCAAGCGGCGAGGATCGAGGGGGCCGCAGCGGACCGATGAGCGTACTGTCAGCCCAGGGCCTGCGTAAGTCCTTCGGCGGCGTAACCGCCGTCGACGGCGTTGATCTGCAGCTCGAGGCCGGCGAAATCCTAGCGATGATCGGCCCCAACGGTGCCGGCAAAACCACCACCTTCAACCTGCTGAACGGCCACCTGCGCCCGGATGCCGGCAGCGTCACCCTGCTCGGCCGGCCGATCACCGGCCTGCCGCCACGGGCGATCTGGCGCCTCGGCGTCGGGCGGACGTTTCAGATTACCGCCACCTTCGCCTCGATGACCGTGCTGGAGAACGTCCAGATCGCCCTGCTGTCGGTGCGTCGGCAGTTGCTCTCGCTGCGGCCGCGGCTGAGCCGGCTGCGGCTGGACGAAGCCTTTGCCATGCTCGAACTCGTCGGCATGGCCGATCAGGCCGATCGCCCATGCAGTTCGCTGGCCTACGGTGACCTGAAGCGGCTGGAACTGGCCCTGGCGCTGGCCAACGCACCGAGGCTGCTGCTGATGGACGAACCCACCGCCGGCATGGCAGCGAAGGAGCGCAACGCGCTGATGCAGTTGATGGCCGAAGTTGCCCGGGAGCGGGCGATCGGCGTGCTGTTCACCGAGCACGATATGGACGTGGTGTTCGGCCACGCCAACCGGGTGCTGGTGCTTGACCGCGGCCAGGTGCTGACCGTGGGATCGCCGGCGCAGGTGCGTGCCGACCCTCGGGTGCGCGCCGTCTACCTGGGACAGGGCTCCATGGCCGGTATCGAGGGTGCGCCACGATGATCCTCGAGGTCCGCCACCTCACCGCCTTCTATGAGCCGGCGCAAATCCTCTTCGACGTAACGCTGCGGGTCAGCGCCGGCGAGGTGGTGGTGCTAGTGGGCCGCAACGGCGCCGGCAAATCGACGACACTGCGCAGCATCATCGGCCTCGTCAGTCGCCGGCGCGGCCGCATCCTCTTCCAGGGTCGTGACGTGCTGGCCATGCCGGTGGACCGGATCGCCCGCCTCGGCCTCGGCTACGTGCCCGAAGACCGGCGGATCTTCACCGACCTTACCGTCGCCGAAAATCTCCTGGTGGGCGAGCGACCGCCGGCCGAGCGGCAATCATCGCTGCCCACCTGGAACCTCGATCGGGTGTGTGCCCTGTTCCCCAGCCTCGCCGGGCTGATGACGCAGCCGGCTGGTGCTATCAGCGGCGGCGAGCAGCAGATGCTGACCATCGCCCGGACGCTGATGGGCAACCCGACGCTGATCATGCTCGATGAACCCTCGGAAGGCTTGGCGCCGAAGGTGGTCGAGCAGATGGCACACGCGGTGATCGAGCTGAAGCGAAGCGGCCTCAGCGTACTGCTGGCCGAGCAGAACGTCCATTTCGCCCGCGCCGTCGGTGACCGCGCCTATATCCTTGAACGCGGCACCATCCAGATGGAGGGCGCGGCGGGGCCGTTGCTCGGTGACGAAGGCATCACCCGCAACTACCTTGCCGTCTGACCCTGCACCGCCTGCCCCTGCAATCGCCCTTCGAGCCCGGGGTCACCGCCACTCGACGCACGGCATCGTCGTCGCCGGCGGCGTGTTGCGGCTGCGTTCGGCGCGGATCACCCCATCGATGATCACCATGCCGATGCCCGGCAGATCGCCCTTCTCAACGCAGGCGAGCACGGTCGCCCCGTCCGAATGCTGTGCCTTGTCCATCAGCACCAGATCGGCGGCACGGCCGGGAGCGATGATGCCGCGGTCGAGGCCATGAATGGCGGCCGTGTTGCCGGTGGCGAAGCAGAAGGCGACCTCCGCCGGCACCTCGCCCAGGCTTGCCAGCATGGCGATCATCCTGAGGATGCCAAGCGGCTGCACCCCGGAGCCGGCCGGCGCATCGGTGCCGAGTATCACCCGCTCCAGCTGCCTCAGCTCCTTTGCCGTGCGCAACGCCAGCAGTCCCGAGCGCAGGTTGCCGTTGTGGACGATCTCGATGGCGCGGCGGCAGCCCTCGCACAGACACACCACCTGATCGTCGGGCAGCGCGGTGTGGCCGCCGTTGATGTGGCCGATGACGTCGGCGTCCGCCTCCAACACCACGTCCTTGTCGATCAGCCCCGAGCCGGGAATCGACGGACCGCCGGTATGGATGGTGCTGCGCATTCCGTACTTGCGCGCCCAGGCAACCATCTGCTTTGCCTCGTCGGCAGCCTTCACCGAGCCCAAGCCCACCTCGCCCAGCATCGTCACTCCCGCCGCCGCGAGATCGCGGAAATCCTCCTCGACCATTCCCTTCTCGATCACCGGGGCGCCGGCCAGCACCTTGACGCCACCCGGGGCAAAGGCGCTGAAGGCCCGCTGCGCGGTGATCGCCAGCGCCTTGACGCCGACCACGTCCTTCGGCCGACCGGGAAGGTGCACTTCGCCGGCGGAGATCATCGACGTAACCCCACCGTGCAGACAGCTGTCGATCCAGCCCAACTGGTTCTGCCGCGGCGTCCAGTCGCCGAACACCGGATGCACGTGGCTGTCGATCAGGCCCGGCGCCACCGTGGTGCCGAGCGCATCGATGATCAGCGCGGCGCCTTCGCTATCAACCTCTTCTGCCCGGCCGACGGCGGTAATCCGACCGGCATCGACAACGATAGTGTCGGCATCGAGAATCGGTTGTCGCAGGTCACCGCTCAGCAACAGACCAATGTTGCGGATCACCATCCGCGACGACGCGGTCGTCGCTGCTGTTGCTGCTGTATCGGTCATCGTTGCTCCACGTGTATCTGTCATTCGGGCCTGGATTGATAAGACCGAAACATGCGGGAGTCTATTCTGCTGCGACGCGTGGGCCGCTGTAACCTTGCGTAACCAATCTTGAATTGGCCTCGCAGCCCCGCACCCATATTCAATGGACAGGGTATTGTAACTTTAGTTGGTCGGTAATGAATACGCTTGCACGGACCTCTTCGGCAAAGACGATCGTCGGCTCCACCGCTGCGTCGACGGGTGGGTCCTGGATGCGGTTACCCGCGACTGAACTGCTCAAGGCCTATGCGGCGGTGCGCGGCAAGCTGCTGGAATACCAGGACCCGGCAGCGGCGCAGCATCGCCAGCTGCTGCGGCTGGTCCGCAAGGCGGCCGCCACCCGCTTCGGTCGCGATCACGACTTTGCCAGCATCCGCAGCGTTGCCGACTTTCAGGCGCGTGTGCCGCTGCGCACCTACAATCAGCACTGGGAAGAGTATTGGAAAGACGCCTTTCCGCGGCTGGATAACTGCACCTGGCCCGGAATGCTGCCCTACTTCGCCGTGTCCTCGGGAACCTCGTCGGGCCAGGTCAAGTACATCCCCTGCTCCGCCGAGATGGTTCGCTCCAACAAGCGCGCGGCGATGGATCTGCTCGTTCTACACATCCTCAACCGGCCGCAGAGCAGGCTGTTCGACGGCAAATGCTTTCTCCTCGGTGGCAGCACCGACCTGAAGGAACTGGCACCCGGCGTCCGTGCCGGCGACATCAGCGGCATCGCCGCGGCGGAAAAGCCGCGCTGGACGCAGCGATTCTATTTCCCGCCGCGCGAGCTCACCTTCATCACCGACTGGGAAGAGAAGATCGAACGGCTGGCGCCGCTGGCACTGCAGGAGGATATCCATTTTATCTCCGGCGCCCCCGGCTGGCTCGCCATCCTGTTCGAGAAGCTGGCCAGCCTGCGCCCCGAGACCCTCGGCCGCATCGTCGACATCTTCCCCAACCTCGACATGATGACGCACGGCGGCGTCAGCTTCGCGCCCTACCGCCGGCGTTTCGAGCGCCTGCTGGAAGGCAGCCGCGCCGACCTGCGCGAGGTCTATCCGGCGAGTGAAGGCTTCGTCGCCATCGCCGACCGCGGCCCGCAGATGGGACTGCGGATGCTGGTGGACAACGGCCTGTTCTACGAGTTCGTCCCCACCGCCGAACTCGGCTCGGCCAACCCAACGCGGCACTGGCTCGGCAACGTGGAGACCGGCATCGACTATGCCATCGTGCTCACCACCTGCGCCGGCCTGTGGAGCTACGTCATCGGCGACGTGGTCCGCTTCGTCGACCGGCGGCCGCCGCGGATTCTGATCACCGGCCGCACCTCCTATATGCTCTCCTCCTTCGGCGAACATCTCACCGGTGATCTGGTGGAAAAGTGCGTGCTCGCAGCGAGCGAGACGATCGGCGCAACGATGGGCGAGTTCGCCGTCGGCACCCAGTTCGCCGAGACCGGCGGCGCGCTCGGCCGCCACGTCTACGTCGTCGAATTCGACCCCGGCGTCGACGAAGCCGAACGGATCAAGAGCTTTGCCACCGCCGTCGACCGCGAATTGGCTACCCGCAACGAGGACTACGAGGAGCGTCGGGTGATCGCGACCGGTGTCAGGATGCCGGTGGTCCTCAGCGTCCCGCCGGGAACCTTCGCCGGCTGGATGAAGAGCATCGGCAAGCTGGGCGGCCAGAACAAGGTGCCCCGGGTGATCAACGACCAGACCCAGCTCAAAAGTTTGCTGGACTTTGCCGAACGCTCCGGCGCGGTGGCGTCGGACCGACTGTAGGTTGTTTTCTCGTCATGGCCGGGCTCGTCCCGGCCATTTACGAGACCGCGCTGCCCGGCTCGCCTCTCTCGACTTCGACCGCCTCCCGGTCTAGATGGTTGGAATGACTTTCTAGAAAGGGGCAGGCGCCGATGGCAAACAGCCTCAACGATCCCGAAACCGACCGCCTCGCTCGCGAGGTGGCGGCGCTCACCGGCGAGACCCTGACCGAAGCGGTGCGCAAGGCGCTCGCCGAGCGACTCGAACGCGAGCGGCGGAGGCACCCTGTGGATGAGGGGTTGGCCGAACGCCTCGATGCCATCGCCCTCCACTGCGCCCAGTTGCCGGACCTGGACACCCGGTCCGCGGAGGAGATCATCGGCTACGATGCGTCCGGCGTGCCCCGCTGATGGTGACCGACACATCGGCCCTCAAGAGCAGGTCCCGTATGCTTGGCGTGATCGGCCAATCTCCGTCAATCCCGAATAAATATTCGACCAGGGGCTTAAGCCCCTGGACCCCAGAGGTAAAGACGTAAAGATTCAAGTCCTAAGAAAGCGTCCGGGCCAAGCGAAACCCGATGATCAAGTCGCGACTGTCGGGTCCGCCCCTGACACGGCCAGCGGAGCGGCAGTCCCTCGGATCGTAGTACCAGGAGCCGCCGCGCGCCAAGCGGCCGGGAGAGGATTTTCTTCCTTCCCCGTCAGTCCAAGCCAAACCGTCTTCGGGCGCACGTGTGTAATTCTCATGCCAGCCGTCCTCCACCCACTCAAAGACATTCCCGTGCATCTCGTGCACGCCCCACGGATTCGCCGGCAGGCTGCCCACCACAACCGACTTCTGCCGATCGATGCCCTTGCTCCCCTCGCCATAGACATAGTTGCCATCGTAGTTCGCCTGCTCGATGGTGATCGTCGGCCCGAACGAAAATGCCGTCGCCGTAGCCGAACGGCAGGCGTACTCCCACTCCGCCTCCGTCGGCAGCCGGTAGGGCTGGTCCACCTCGCCCGACAGCCACGCGACGAACGCCTCCGCGTCACGCCGACTCACCCCCACGACCGGATGCCGGTCATCCTGCGCGAAGCCCGGGTCTTCCCAGCTCTTCGCCGGATCGCGCTTCCACTCGCTCCCGGTCCAGACGTACACCCCGCCGCCGTGGTCATGCCCCGTGGCGGCGACGAACCGCCGGTATTCACCCACCGTCACTGCATGCCGGCCCAGCGCGAACCGGTTCACGATCTTCACTTGGTGCTGCGGGCCTTCGGCATCCGATCGCTCCGCTTCGTCCTTCGGCGAGCCCATCATGAACGAGCCGGCGGGGACGATCANCCATCTCCGGGCACCAGGGAGCGTCGATGTCCTTGAACACCGCGAGATCGGGGAGAGTGCGCGGGTCGACGCCGATGTAGACGCCGTTCTCAGGTTCGGGCTTGGGTGCGGCGGTCGCCCTCACCCCGGCCCTCTCCCGCTCACGGGAGAGGGAGACAGCGGCGGCCACCTCCTCCAACCCTCGCCCGCTGGCGGGAGAGGGTGGCGCGGTAGCGCCGGGTGAGGNNGTGGAGGCACGGCAGACGCGCCGATCTTGCGACTGATCGCGGCGCACAGCTGGCCAAATCCGCGGTGGGCTTCCTCACCTGCCCAATCGAAGAGCGGTGCCGCCTGAATGGCGCGGAAAGCAAGCGGTGGGCGGCAATCGTCGCTCAGCACCGGGACCAGGACCCCGCGTTTGCGACCTTCCTCCGCCTCCACTTTCACCCAATGCTTGCTAATAGCGGTTCGGGACCACATCACCACGACGCAACGACTGTGATCGAGTTCCCGCTCGATGACTTCGTCCCAGGTCTCTCCCGGCAGGATTTCCGGATCCCACCACACCGACCATCCCCGCGCATCAAGCGCCTGCGCGAGACGCTGTGCCGCGTCTCGGTCCTCGCGCGCATAGGAGAGAAAGATGTCGGCCATCGTGTGTGGGGACCCCCCGCCGGCAGCACCGCAATCGCTCCTTCTTAGCGGCGCCGGAACCGCCGCGCTACCCCGTGCGGAGCGGTAGAGTCGGAGGGCGCCGCCCTACCCCCGCGGCGTCAGTGTCATGACGTTGGGGAACTCCTTCGCCACGGTTGCCGGGCGCAGTGGCATCCGGATGTAGCGCCGGTCCTGCCATAGCTGCAACTGGTCGATGAAGGTGCTGCTGCCGATCCAGCCGTCCTGGCCGCCGAGCAGGGCAAACCAGTTGCTATCCTCATCGGACAGATCGGAGATGTGCCGCGCCATCGAGCCGAAGGTAGCGTTGTGCCGGCCACGTTCCAAACCGTGCGACATCTTCATCGGTGTCTGCCGCGACCCGCCGCTGGCCAGATCACGAATGACAAAAATCCGCCCGAGATAAGGGAAGCGGGCGAGCGAGGTGCCGATCTGCAGCCGGTGCATATCGCCCCAGTTGCAGAAGCGCGAGGCATCCCGCGCCCCCGCCTGCAGCGCCCAGCGGAGGATCGTCTCCCGCTCCTCGCGACTGCGATCTTCGAGATCGCGCAGCAGGAACGTGGTCAGATAGCTCCACTGACTGTAAAGCTCGGGAAGATCCGACGCCTTGGCGGCGCCGTAGAGGCCGGTGACGAGGTGGTACAGGAACACCTCGAAGGCGAGTGCGCCCGAAGACTCCGCCGCGTAGTCGCCGTCCCAGGCCCTTAGCTGCTTATAGAAGGGATCATCAGCCACGCCCGGCAGTTCCAGCAGCAGATCGGCCAGCGTGCCCGACAGTTGCGCCGCGTCGGGCGCAAAGGTGTCGATCTGCACCTGCTGCAGCACGGCGATGGAGATCGGCTCCTTCTTATCGAGCAGTTCGTACAGACGGCGGACGCGCTCGTCGGTGCCGAAGGTGATGCCGATGGGAACATCGGTATCCTCCGGTTTCTCGTTCGCCGAGGCGATGATCCCCCGCTCGGGGTTGAGCGTGAAGGGGAAGTCGCGCACGTCCACGTTGCCCTGCCAGTGGGTCTGCGGATCGGTGGCGTCGAGCACCGGGTCATCCTTGGGAAAGGAGAGGCGCAGCGGCTGGGTGACCGCCATCACCCGGCCGATATTGCCGTTGCGATCGGCGAACAGCATGTTCTGGCCGGAGACGCCGTAGCCGAAGAAAGCCTCGCGAAACGCGTCGGGCGTGCTCGCCCGTGCCGCCCGCAGCAGCGCGGTGAATTCGTCGGTGGGTTCGTGGCCGATCCAGCGCAAGGAGATCGTTTCCGGTTTCGGCGTCTTGACCATCTTGGCGTCGGTGACGATCGGACCGAAACGCGTCCGCCTGAGCTTGCGGCGCTGCGAGCGCCAGCCACGGACCTTGATCACCGTCTCGGTCTCCTCGATCTCGCTCTCCGGCAATTGCGAGACGTCGAACAGGTCGCTGGAGGCCGCGCGCAGGTTGGTGCCGCCCCAGGCAAGATCAGGGTTGCGGCCGAGTCCCCAGACCGGCAGGCCGACGATGGTGATGCCGACGACGTTGTACGACGGCGACCGCACCCCGAGCAGCACCCACAGGTTGGGCAGCGACAGGCCGAGATGCGGGTCGCTGGCGATCAGCGCCGCGCCGGTGGCGCTGCGGTGAGGTGCTACCACCATCGAGTTGCTGCCATTGCGACCGGTGCCAAGCAACAGGTCTTCGAACTCGCCCTGCGCCTCGTGCGGGCGGGTGCTGGCGGTGGGCAACTCACCCGCCTCCAGGGTTCGGTTCCACAGTTCGGCAAAGCCGGGCTGGCCGCGCGCCGCCAGCAGCGGAAAATAGGTGAGCCAGGTGAAATCGGTGCCGCCAAAGCGCGCGCCGACGAGGATGTCGCGGAAAACGTAGGGTTCGGGTTTGATTCCGAGCACGCCGAACTCGGGCGGCCAGCGGTTGATCGCCTGCATATGCGCCTGTTGGGCGTTGAGGCCATCGACGTAGCCCTGCACCCAGGTCCGGGTGCTCTCCGGCATCTTGCGCTCGAGTTCATCGGCGGCGCGACCATAGTCAAGGATGCGAATGAGATGGTCGAACTTGAACGCCACCGGCCCCGCCAACTCCGACAGGCGACCGTAGAAGAAGCGTTTGAACAGGGAGATCTGGGCGCTGCGCAGGTGGCCATGCACCAAGCCGATGGCGACCGCGGCATCCCGGTCGGTCTCCGCTTCGATGAACGGCACATGGTTGCGGTTCCAGCGGATGGTCACCGGTCGTTCGAGCGGCAGGCCATCGGTGGGGAAATCGGCCAGTCGCTTCTCCAACGACATCGGCCGGGGTCGTACCGCCCGCAGCAGATCCACCAGCGGCCGCGGCAGCCATGAAAGGAGGGTGGCGAGAGTCTCGGTCATGCTTGTTGCTGCCTATGTGCGACGCGGGGAGCGCGAAATTTGCCAGAGTTGGGGTGACGCGAGCGGCCCGCTGTCGACGGACAGCTCCGAGCGGCAGCGAGTGCCGTGCGAGGGACCGTTGCGGCCCCGACGCACCGATTGTCGCGCAGCAACAAGACCACCGCCACTGCATTTTAGCGCCGACACCGCACGTAGTGCGCGCGC
This sequence comes from Defluviicoccus vanus, assembly GCF_014672695.1. GTDB lineage: Bacteria > Pseudomonadota > Alphaproteobacteria > Rhodospirillales > Defluviicoccaceae > Defluviicoccus > Defluviicoccus vanus. Next base: position 895,376 of record NZ_CP053923.1, read on the forward strand.
TCACGCTGTCGCTACCGGTCGCTCACTGGTGGTTTTTTCGCCGCCAATGTCAAGCGCGGCGAGGTTACGGCGCCCGCCTGCCCGCGTGCGCCGTTGCCGCCAATTCCCGGATCTGCACCGGGCTGGCAGCCAGGCCGTCGTAGACCGGCAAGCCATCCCGCCCGACGTAGCCGAAGCGCAGCACCCCGGTCGGACACGACTGGACACAGGCGGAACAGCGGACGCACTCAGGGTCGATCATACCGAGACCCTTGTTGGCGAAGTTCATCACGTCGATGCCCTGGTGGCAGACGCTGGTGCAAACATTGCAGGAGATGCACTTCTTCTTGTCGGCAAAGATGCGGAAGCGACTGAAGCGGGCGTAGATGTGCATCAGCGCCGCCAGCGGGCAGAAGAAGCGACACCAGACCCGCCCGGAAAAATGGAAGTAAAAGGCAACGCCGATGATCCCGGCGAATAGCACGTCGACGAAATAGTGAAAGTTGAAAAACGGCAGCTCCTGGAACAGCGCCGCAAACAGTCTGGCGGCCAGCGAGCCGGGAAAGATCCAGCCGAGAACCCGCAGCAGCATGAGCAGCACTGCCAGGGCGAGAAACCCCTGCCCCGCCATGTTGAGCCGGTTCCATCCGGGTCCGTGCGGCATCTTCTGCCGATGCGCATCGCCCATCGTCTCCGCCAAGGCGCCGCAGGAGCAGATCCAGCCGCAGTAGGCGCCCTTGCCAAAATAGCGGATCAGCAGCGGAATGAGGACGCCGGTCTGGACAACGCCCAGCACCAGCCAGCCCCACATGGGCTGGTCGGTGAACCAGTTATAGACGAACAACGGCCACGCCAGGATGAAGCCGTACGCCCGCCAGTAGGCACGCTCTTCACCCAAGGCATCATAGCGCTCGAAGAAGGTATCGGCGAAAGGCTGCAGCCAGCTGCCATCGCTGAAATAGCCGTTACGGCCCAGCCACGGCAGGATGAGCTGCGGCAGGAGAAACAGCGGGATAATCTGGATGGCCGCCAGGCTGATCGTCTGCAGCCGGACATACGGCGTCCGGCGACGGCGCATCCGGCGGATGCCGAAGACCACCACCAGCACGCAATACCCCAGCGCGTAATAGAAATTGGGATCGGCGCCGGAGCGAATCAGGGTAAAGACAAGACTGGTCCTGTCCTCTGCCGCTACGCCGACCGCTCGCGTCATCGCGGCGGTCCAGGTCAGCGGGTTGAGCCAGGCAAAATCGAGCCCGGGCAGGAAGCTGCCGTGACCGCCGATGGTGAAGCCGAGGCTCTTCCAGTGGAACAGCCAGATGCAGAACAGGATGGAGGCGATCAGTCCCAGCCACCCGCGCACGCCCCATTCACCGGATATGGCCACACCACTGCGACGAAAGAAATCGAGTGCCGGCTCGCGGCCGGTCATTGAAAACACCACGTCGTTGGCGATCGACACCGCTTGGCCATCGGCATCGCGCAGCTGCACGCGGGACGGCTCGATGCGGCCAAGCGTGCTGCCCAGCATCAGCCTGAGCGAGCCAGCCGGCGAGGCCGGAGCGGCCCGCAGCCGTTCGAGCTTGGCAACGTTCTCCGGCTTCGGCCGGGCAAATGCCGTCTTGCGATAGCTGAGCGTCACCTGCGCACCGGCACCAGCGAGCGCGATCGCTGCTTCCAGCGCCGAGTCGCCGCCACCAATGACGAGAACCTGCCGCCCAGCGAAATCCTTGGGATCGTGCAGGCGGTTGTAGACCTTGTCCAGATCCTCCCCGGGCACCCCCAGCCGACGGAAGTTGCCGCTGCGACCGATGGCGATAATCGCCCGCTGGGCGGACACGAGCTCGCCGCCGGCGAGGCTCAGTTGCAACAGCCCGCCTACCCGCCTGATCTGATCCACCCGGGCGGCGCGAAAGGGGATTGTCGCCGTCTGCTGCTGCAGTTCAGCCAACAGTTCCTCCTTCACCGTCGCCCGGAACTGCAGCTCGCCAGCCGGTACCATCGCCGTCGGGTAGGTGAAGATCGGCTTACCCTTGGGAAAGTTGGCGATGGTGGCGAAGGGTTCCTGCGCCTCGAACAGGACGAACCGCAACCCGGCTCGGCGCGCCTCCTTCGCCGCGGCGTAACCGCTGACGCCGCCGCCGATGATCGCCAGATCGAGGACACCCTCGCCACCGCCACCGCCACCGCCACCGGGGGTGAAATTCGCTTCGGCGATGATCGCCTGCACTGCCTGGGCGCCGGAGTCGGCGGAAAACTTCAGCAGCGGGATGCCGGTGAGGTCGCCGGTGATCCGCACGCCATCGATATTGGTGACGCCCCNCTCGCCGATCGCTGGCAGTTTCTCGATTCCGCCTGCCGGCCATTGACCATGCAGCCAGTGGTAATAGCGCCGAACGACCGTGTACATCCTCGCCTCCTCGCCCGCCGCGCCCACCGGCGTATCCGTCAACTAATAGCCGCGGTGACCGAAAACCAAACACAGCTGAGCGAAAGGACGATCACTTTTCGTTCATCGGGTAATAGATGCGGTAGATCGCGGAGGAAAGCTCCCGCCGATTGGCGGACATGAGGTAGGCCGCCGTCAGCCGCAACACCATGCCGATGCGGTGCGTCGCCCGGTCGCGGTCCCAGCGCCGGGTGGAGACGACACCGTTGGCGCCGAGGTGCAGCACTGGCCCCGCCCGCCGCAACCGTAGGCCGAGTTCCACATCCTCCATCAGTGGTTGATCGGGGTAACCGCCGAGCTGCGGCAGCGACAGACGGCGGACGAACTGTCCCTGATCGCCGAAGCTGAGACCGAACAACGCCGAACGCGCCGCATTCAGCGCCTCGATGAGCCATAGCAAGGGTGCAAAGCGGGCGTAGCACTGACCGACGGCACCGCCGGCGGCGGCCGGCTGGGCGCGCAACGCACCGAGGATNNGGCGCTGACCGTATGGGCGGCGGGCACAACNATCGGCATGGACGATCCAGACCACGTCGCCACGGGCGACGGCGATGCCGGCGGCAATCTGATGACCGCGCCCGCGTCGGCCGTTGACCACCCGCGCCCCTGCGGCCGCGGCCGCCACCGCGGTCCGATCGGTCGACGCACCGTCGACGACGATAATCTCGGATGGCGGCGGCTGCAGCCGATCCAGCGCCTGCACCGCGCGGCCGATCCGCTTTGCCTCGTTGTAGGCCGGGACGACGACGCTGACGTGCTGCGGCGGCGGCCAGCGGTATTCAGGCTGTCGCGGCGCGAGTAGACGGCGTAACGGACCGGTGCCGCTGGCAACCAGCAGCGCGGCAAAGGGCAGCCAAGTTACCCACCAAGCCCACGCCGGTTGGAACCAGCCGCGCCCGGCCACCGCCTGCATCCAGGCGGTGTAGTAGAACGCCTGCAATCCCGTCAGCAGCAGCCACGCCGGGTGCGGCATCAGCACCAGGAAGGGAACAATCCAGCTGAAGTACCAGACATGGGTGATCGGCGAGAGCAGCAGCAGCGCACCGAGGATGAAAAAGCCGGCACGAAACGGATCGGCGATCCGCCAGCCGACGATCAGGCTCCAGGCGGCGAGCAGGCAACAGGCAACCAGTGCCGCCTGGGGTGCATCGCCGGTGAGTGCNNGCAGCATCGTCGGCAGGAAGCCGTTATGGTAGGTGGTGGCGCCAAAGGTGAGCAGTCCGTGCAGCAGATTAGGCAGGCTGGCGGCGAAAGGCAGCGCCGGACCGACCACCAGCAGCAGACCGAGCCAGCTCCAGCGCCAGCCGCCACGCCGCAGCAGCACCGGCACCAACAGCAGGGCGACGACCTTGAGTTCGATCGCCACGCCAAGCCAGGCCCAGGCCCAGCCGTCGCGTTGGTGCTGCCGGGCGCGCAGCGCCAGCAGCGTCGCCAGCACGAACAGGGCATCGAAGTGCGCCTCCGCGGCGGTGGCCAGCAGCAGCACCGGGCTGAAGGCCGCGAGCGCCAGGTTGGCAACCGGCAACTGTCGCCGCCGCAGTTCGGCATGGAGGATGGCAAGTGTCGCCAGCTCGGCGGCAACGAACAGCAGCTTCAGCGGCCAGGCGGCATAATCCACCGCGACCCCGGCGGCAAACACCAGCTCCGCCAAGGGCGGATAGGCGGTCAGCTGATCGCGATGGTTTATCCCCGCCCAGACGGCGTCGCGCCAAGGTCCGGCCGCCAAGGCTGCCGGCTGCGCGTACGGCGACTGGCCGGCGAGCAGCAGCCGGCCCTCCCACAGGTAGCGGTTGATGTCGTCCGAAGGGGGAAAGGGCAGGAGAAGGGCGCGGGCAGCGACGGCAGCGAGCAGGAGAAGCAAGCCAAGGTGGGGCGACGGAGGTGCCTGCATCGCCGCCAGCCAGACCACGAGACCGGCGATGAACAGCAGCCCGTGCGCGACGATCATTGCTCCAGGCGTGCCATGCGCGGACAGCCACATTCCCGTTGCCGCCGAAAGTGCCAGGACGGAGGCGAGGCCGAGGCCGAGAATGAACCAGCGGCGGGTCCGATCACCCTCCGTCATTGCCACGCAGCAGATCGGTGTACAGCACCACCCGCCGGCACCTATTTCAGCAGAAAATGCGCGTGCGCAGCGGCCAGCGGTTTCGCCGGATCATCCTGCCAGACCTCGGCACGAACGTTGGCGACAAGGCGTCCCTGGCGGATGACGGTGCCGCGGGCAAAGGCATCGGCGCCGCGCACCGGCCGCAGGAAATCGATGGAAAGATTGATGATTTTCGGCACCACGGCGATTTCGGTTTCAATCAGTAGGTGCATGATCGCGGCGTGCTCGAGGAGGGCGCCGACAACGCCGCCGTGGATCAGGTTCAAGGTATAGTTGCCGACGTTGCTATGGCGAAAGCGGAGCACAGTCATCAGCTGACCGTCGATGAACTGGACCTCGATGCCAACCGATTTCGCATAGGGTAATCAGGTCGTTGATGGCGGAGACATTGCCGGATCGGCGCAAGTCGGCGATGCTGCTCAGCATGGCCCGGTCCCGCCGCTGATGGCGGCCTGATCGGCGGTGAACCCGGTCGAGCCAAGCATGTAGGTGCCGGTGAGCTGGGCGATCGGCTCGTCCTCGCGCTCGTGAAAGGCGACGCCGCGGGCAAAAGCGATGCTGGAGGTGATCTTGGTGCATCGGGCGGTGGCGCGGATCGTCTGCCCCGGCTGCGCCGGCCGCAGGTAGTCGATCCGTAGGTCGAGGGTGGCGATGGCGGTGGCCTCGGGGAGCAGCGCGGCGATGGCCAGCCAACCGACGGTGTCGAGCAACGCGGTGATGACGCCGCCGTGCAGCACGCCGGTGCGACAGTTGCCAATCAACCGATCCTGATAGGGTACGCTGAGCATCGCCCGGGCCGGGCCGATTTCGTCGCAGCGCATGCCGAGGAACTGCGTGTGCGGCAGCTTGGCGAAGGAAGCCACCACGCGGGCTAGATTGGGTAGACGGCGTTCGTCCTGGACAACCATGCAGACCGCATCGGGATGGAATAGCTCAATGAGTTATTATAGGTGATATTGGGTGCGCTGAAGCAGTTTTGGTTTAGGCGGCTGGCACCACCGCTGCATGGGAGGGATGACAAAAATGGGTGACAGGCTGCAGCTGACGGCCAGCGACGGCCACACGCTGAGTGCCTACCGGGCGGACGCGACAGCGGCGCCGCGCGGTCACGTGGTGGTTGTCCAGGAGGTTTTCGGCGTCAACGACCACATCCGCCGCGTCTGCGACGGCTATGCCGCCCTGGGCTATACGGCCATCGCCCCTGCCCTGTTCGACCGGCTGCAGCCGGGTGTGGAACTCGGCTACGACGAGGCAGGCATCACCGCCGGACGCGAGCTGGTTGGCCGGCTCGGCTGGGATGCACCGATGCTCGACATCGCCGCCGCGGCGACGGCGCTGCACCCCGATGGCCGCGTTGGCGTCATCGGCTACTGTTGGGGTGGAACCATCGCCTGGCTCGCCGCCTGCCGGCTGGAGGTGGGTGCCGCCGTCGCTTATTACGGCCGGCAAATCATTGACTTTGTGGGCGAACGTCCGCACTGCCCGCTGATCATGCATTTCGGCGGCGAAGACCCGCTGATCCCACGCGCCACCGTCGCCGCCGTCCAGGCGGCACATCCGGCGATTCCGGTCTACGTCTACGAGGGGGCCGGGCATGGTTTCAACTGCGACGCCCGCGCCGATTTTCGCCCGGCGATCGCCACTCTGGCGCAGGAGCGAACGCTGGCTTTTCTCGCCACCAACCTGCGGCCGTAGTAGCCGGGGGCGGGGGGGGGGGCACCTGCCGCCCTCTTCGGAGGCAGCAGGGGCGGCAGGCAGGGACGTCAGGCGGCGCGCTGCGATTCGGAATCGGTGAGGCGCTTGTCCCAGGTATCGAGACGTTCGCGGACCTCGTCGCCAACCGGGCTGAGGCGAATTGCCGTCTTCAGCGCATTGCCGACCAGTCGACCGACCAGACTGACCGGGCGCTGGAACTGAATCATGAGTATTGCCCGATACTCGTCTGTATCGTTCCAGACTTCGTGCTCTGCCATATCGTCGAAGACAATAGTCTTGCCTTCATGCCAATGCAATGTCTGATCATCGACCTGGATTCGGCACTTCTCCCACTCAGCAGGGACTTTCAGGCCCAGATGGCAAGTCAGGAAATACTTAGTGACCCCCACGTGACGGGGGATGTGCAGGTGCGGCTTGTGAAATGAGAACAGCGCCATGCTGATGCCGGGAATCTGATCCACCAGCCGGGCGGTATGCGGCGCGCGGGCGCAGTTCTGATCGATCCGCTCGCCGTAGCACCAGAAGAAGAAGGTCTTCCAGGTATCATCGGTGGTGATCTTGTAGGTCAGCGGCACGACGTCGACCATTGGTGGCAGCGCTTCCCAATGCTTGCGGACCTCCATCGCCTCGTCGCGAACGCCTTCCCANNCGTTCACTTCGAGATTGCGCGTCCAGGGAAAGGTCGCCGGATCAAAGACCGGCGGATCGCCGACCAGCGACCGATTGATGATCACCTCGTTTGCCCAGCGCCGGATTGGCTTGAAGTACTTGGCGAACGCGCGCTTCTTCTCGCTCATGAGTTGATCCCACATCATACCGGTTAACGCCGCACCGGATAAAGCACGGCTGGCGCAAAACAGAGCGCCAGCAAAAATGTCAACTACGAATTAAGGTAAGGCAACTCATATTTTGTTTCACTGATGCAGGCTGTCAATGCCAACGACAGCCGGCATCGGTGGACGACAGGAGGAACGGGGCGATGATGAAACCAAACGAGGCACTGCAGCCAGGCGACGCACTGTTGATCGTCGACGTCCAAAACGACTTTTGCCCCGGCGGAGCTCTGCCAATTGCCGATGGCGACACCATTATTCCCGCCATCAATGCCTGGATCGCGGCGGCGACAGCGGCAGGGGTGACGATCTGTGCCNNCCGCGACTGGCACCCGCACGTCCATCCCAGCTTCGCCGCGCATGATGGCCCCTGGCCATCACACTGTGTCCAGGACACCACAGGCGCTGCCTTTCATCCGCAGCTGCAGTTGCCGACGACGACGATCATCGTCACCAAGGGCACCCGATTCGACGAGGACCAGAACTCGGCCTTCCACCATACGGGGCTTGCCACCCTGTTGAGCAGGCATCAGGTTCGTCGGCTGTGGCTGTGCGGCTTGGCACTCGATGTCTGTGTCCTGGCAACGGCGCTCGATGCGCGCGCGGCCGGGTTTGACGTGCACCTTCTTGCCGATTGCAGCTGCCCGGTCAGCCATGCGGGCGGCCTGCAGGCGATGGCGCAGATGCGAGCCGCCGGCGTGGTGATCGAAAACAGCTGAGCGCCCGCCCGCGACAGGCGGAAACCAGGCCGCTCGCCGACAACAACCACTACGCGCATCGCCAATTTAACACACGACGCGCCTTGTTTCCCGGTGAATAGACCGGGCTAACATGCCGACCTCACTGATTGTCCCCTCGCTGCCGGCGTCCAGGACGAAATCGCCCGGCTTCAGTGCCCGGGAAAAGACAATGACGAAGCCGCTCCAATCACGCCTCCGGTCGCAAAATCCGGCTGCGCTTCAACTCCCTACTCCGCTACCAATTTAACCAAGCATAAATCTGCCAGGAACGACCTGCGCGCAGCGTTAAGCGGAGCCGCCTGCGGCCGCCAGGGTGGTGCGGAGGCGGTTGAGACGGGTGGACAGATCGAAGGCGAGGGGGCCGAGCATTTCCGGATTTTCGGCAACGAGATCGGCGATCATGCTGATCGGGAACCGCAACAGCAGCGACGGCGATGCCGCGCGAAACGCAACGGCGTGCCGGTCTTCGCCAAAGACGGCGGATTCGCCGAATGAAGCGCCCGGGCCAACAACTTCGACCGTTCTGTCGTTGAACCGCAAGGCGACCGTGCCGCTGCGGATGACATAGACGTAGCGTATCGGCGCTTCCGCCTCGGCGAGCACCTCACCTTCCGCCGCGGCCACCGCCTCAGCCAACCTGGCAATTCGGGCGATGTCCTCCAAAGGGATGGCGCGGAACAACGGTGTCGTCTTCAAGAACAGAACCAGATCCAGCATCGCTTCGTCTCCTGGGGAACCGTCGCCCCGGTCCTCGTGTTGGAGCAGCCTTGCCACCAACAGTCGCGCCCACGGGTCGTCCGCGGTCGCTTTTTGCAATGTGAGCGTCAGTTCGGTATCGGCAGCCGCGGCAACCGGCTGGCGCCTGCCGTTGGCCTCAGGCGTGGCGGAGAAGTCCGCGCGAGCTTCCAGCAACGGCACCAGCGGTTGGATGAAGCGTTTGGTCGGCAGATTGACCAGTGCCTCGACGGCGTCGGAGCGCGTGCGTGCCTCGCGCGCCCTTGTCAGCGCATCGAGAAGTTTGACATCGCGGGGGCTGCCGAGCGCCGACTTGACCACCAGCGCCCGGCGCATGATCCAGCGGTTGCTGTCGATCAGCCACGCCTCCAGGGCGCGGCGGGGAGCATCTGGCGCCGTGGCCATTCGCTGCAGGGCGTCAAGGGCGTCAAGATTGAGCTGTGCCCTGAGATAAAGCGGTTTGAGGTGCTCGCGAAGCAATTGTTCCGCCCGTCGGGTGCCGATGCCACCCAGGGCGCGGATCGCCGCCTCCACCACCTCCGGCCGGTCGGAGTGCAAATGCACGGCGGCGATCGGCACCGCGGTGGCGCCGAAGCGAGCAAGAAGACCGGCGGTGGCCCGACGGACGGCAATGGAACGGTCTTCCAGACCTTGGCCGATAGCGTCGAGCCGTGCNNTGACGATGGCTTGCGGTCAAACATGGCAAGGCGCCAGATCTTCGCATCGGCCCTTCGGCTCCACGCAGCACGCCGTTCCGTATGCGCNCAGACTACCGATCGCCGGTGGCCTCTCCCCCACTGCGGCGAAGTCCTCGTCCCGCAACAGCACCCGGTGATCTTGGCCCGCGTCTGGTAGCGCAGCGTCGGCACGCCGATTCGGCATCGGCCACTCGGCGTTCATCGCCGCTGCCCAGCCGCCAGCGGCGATGCTGGTGGCGGACAGCAGCTCCGGCGCCAGGGTCCTGGCCAGATCGGCGCCGAAGCGACGGGCCTCCACGTCAGGGTGAGCCAACAGTTGGCGAATATCACCGGCCGAGAACGCCCGGCCGTTCTCGGCGCGGGCGTATTCAGCCGGGTTGATGGCGCGCAGTCGCAAGCTACGGAGCAGGTTGGGCAGGAACCACGCTCCCACCATGGCCGACACCCCGAGAAAGATGACGGCGACGGCGAGCGAAATCGCGAGCACCGAGTGCAGGCCGGCCCAGCTCTGCAGCCACAGCAGTCCCAAGGCAGACAATGCGACGCCGAGCGGATAGAGCACACCATCCACCAGCATCCGTACCTGCGCCAGCGCCCGGTACGGCAGGGCGGCGAAGTTGAGCGTTTTCACCGGCTCGAAAACGGCATTCGACAGGGCGATGACGTTGGCATGGACCAACACCGCTGTCGTCAGATTCCAGAAACTGAGGAAGGAAACAAGGCCGACGCAGGTGGTTACCGGAAAGATGAGGTTGCGAAAAACCGGACCGGCCCGCTCAAGGATCAACCTGCCGCATCCGGCGAGAATCAGCAGTTCTGCCGCCTGATGGCCGGCATAGACGATCGCCATGAAGCTCGAGAGTTCGTCGGCGTCGGGAAACGCATTTTCGTAGGTCGTCATCGCCAGGTAGTCCTGCAGGCAGAACAGCGCCGACATCAGCAGCACCCCGGCGGCGATGGCCCCGGTAATGGGGAAAGCGCGCACCACTCCCAGCGTCGCCTTCAGTGATTCAAGAACACCAGGTTCGGCTTCCTCGGCGACCTCCTCGTTGGCGGAGGCAAGCAAACGGCTGATGCGGTGGTACTGGAGGACACACAGCGCGAAGAAGCCGGCATCAAGCAGCAGCAAATCCTGACCGGCAAAAATGCGGCAAAATGCAGTCGCGGCAAACCCGGCGAAGATTCCGCCAAGTCCGAAAGCGGCAGCGAGGAAGGGCGTGTGCCGCTTCAACTCGATGGTCGGCAGGAGTTCAGACGCCGACAGCCAGAAGAGCGTGTCGAAGACGATCTCAAGCGCATAGGCCGCGATGCAGACGGCAGGTGAGGCACCCGGAAGGCCAAGTTCGAGCGCCACCCGAAGTGCGAGAACGACAACCATCGAGGTGAACGACACCGCGCCACTGATGCGCGCCACCGACCAGCGAGCGAGTGCCGCGGAAATTCCCGAGGCGAGCGGTACCGACACGACGGCAAGGATCAGGTAGACCATCGGCAGCGCTTCGCTGCCTTCGCTGACCAGGACCTGAGCCGAACCAACCGCCATCAGGACGACGATTCCCGCCGACAGGAGTGCGGCCAGGAGGGCCAGCTGGAGAACGACCGGGGGCCGTCGGACGTAGCAGCGGAGGGCGCGGGCGAGTTGCGCGCCCATGCTCGTCGATCGCACTCAATAACTTGCGTAGGCTCGCCCTTCGCTCTCGGCGATGAATGACGCAACGATGCCAAGGTCGAGATAGCGCCGACGCAAGGATGCCGGCAACGTCGAGAAACTGCGGACGACCCCGCGGCACGAGGCAGCCCCGCAATGGCAGATCATGTCTTCCTCGGGATGCTCCTGATGGGTGGAATAGTCGTAGGTGAGTTCTTCCCCCGCCGCGATATCGCGCAGGGCGACCATGTCAAATCCCGAAGAGTCGACCCGCAGGCCGCAGTTTGGATTGCAACTGTGGTTGGTAAAGTCGTCCAGGCCGCCATAGGNGGGTAAAAACAGATCACGGCCAACCTGAAAGATATCGGTGTGGGTGAACCCAGAAAGAATCAGCTGGGCATAGGGCTTAGCCGCGGCCAGATACCTGTCGTCAGCAACATCCAGGACGATGTTATTCGCTGCGATCGGTCGAGCCGTGAACAGGCCAAGTCCGCACTCGGGTGTTGGTGCTATATAAATGTACGTATATTTTCCGAGTTTTTCCTGAGGCCGTTCAACACAATTATGATGGTGTATCGTGCGCTGATGCATCTTCAGCATCCCCTCTTTCACTGCGATGCATGTGAGTCTAAGGGATCATTCCTAACATTTAGTTAGCTGCCGGCGCACGTCAGACGCTACGTTCCGATAGCCCTGGGCCGGCCGGTAAACTGGGCACAGCGCTCACGGTCGCGAACCCACTGCTCGAAGTCTGCAGCGGCGACCGGTCGGCTAAACAGATAGCCTTGCGCCTCGTCACACCCTCGCGAGCGGAGAAAATCGAGCTGGTGGGTCTCCTCTACCCCTTCGGCGACCACCTGCAGGCCCAACTGATGGGCGAGCGCAATCATGGCGCTGACGATGGCTTCGTCGCCGGGATCCTTGTTGAGGTCACTGACGAAGGACGTGTCAATCTTCAGCGTATTCAACGCAAAGCGCTTCAGATAGCTGAAGGACGAGTAACCGGTGCCAAAGTCGTCGATCGCCACCTTGAGCCCCAGATCCTTGATCCGGGACAGCAGGAAGGCGCTCAACTTGGTGTCCTCCATGAGCACGCTTTCGGTTAGTTCGAGTTCGATCAACGACGGATCGATCCCCGTATCGGCGAGCACCTGGGCAAGACGATCGGCAAGCAACCGATGGCGGAATTGGACGGTAGACAGATTGATCGACACCACGAGGGGTGGCAGGTCGGCAGCGTGCCAGGCTGCAGTCTGCCGACACGCCTCCTGCAACACCCAGTCGCCGATGGGCAGGATCAGGCCGTTTTCTTCCGCCATCGGGATGAACTCGCCCGGCATGACGAAGCCTTCGTCCGGCTGCTGCCAGCGTAGCAGTGCCTCCATGCCGACGACCCTCAGGCTGGCAATGTCGATCCGCGGCTGGTAGAAGAGCACGAACTCGCCCCGCTCGAGCGCCTTGCTCAGCTTCGTTTCGATGGAAAAGCGGCGTGCCGCCGGGATACGCATCGTCTCCGAGAAGAAGCGGTGGCAGTTCCGGCCTTGCTCCTTCGCATGGTACATCGCCATATCGGCGTGCTTGAGCAGTGTCGAGGCGCTGGTCCCGTCGTCGGGATAGACACTGATGCCAATGGTGGCGGTGATACTCACCTCGTCTTCTTCAAAAATGAAGGGCTGCGACAGCGCCTCGGCGATCCGGACGGCGACACGGTCGGCGTCGACGGCGTCAGTTATCTTCGACAGAATCAGCACGAACTCGTCGCCGCCGAGGCGGGAGACTGACTCGTGCTGTTGTTCCGCCAGCAGGTTTTCCACCTCCCCCTGCCTGAGGAGGAGGTCGCTCTTGCGAACGCAGGAGAGCAGACGCTTGGCAACTTCACGCAGCAGGGCGTCGCCGCTGTGGTGACCGAGGGTGTCATTGATCCGCTTGAAGTTATCCACATCGAGAAAGAGCACCGCGAGGCGGTGTCGATAACGCTCCGCCATCGCCAGGCCGTGCTGAAGCAGATCTTCCATCAGCAGGCGGTTGGGCAGACCGGTCACCGTGTCGAAGTAGGCCAGCTGGCGTATCCGCGCCTCCGCGTCGCGGCGTTCCGTGATGTCGAACCAGCAGCCAACCAGTTCCAGCGCCCTGCCGGACGCGTCGCGCAGAATCCGCATCCGGTCACTCACCCAGCGATACTCGCCGGAGGAATTCCGCCACCGATATTCGATCGAGACTTCCTCAAGTTGGTGGATTTGCTCCAGCGCCGCGTAGACCCGTGGCAGGTCCTCACTATGGACTCTTTCGATCCAGAACCGTGGATCGCTGAGGAAGGACGCCGGGTCCCAGCCGAAGTGACGACTGACGTTGTCACTCACCAAGGCTGGTGATTGATCGCGCGCCGGCGCCGAACTGTAAACAACCACAGACGTCGACGCGACCACCTGCTCCAGTGTCTGTCTTGTCGTCTGCAAATTACGATGCGCTAGCCACTTGGCCGATAGCGTGTACGCAAGCTGCCGTAGCTCACTCGCATGAATAGGCTTCTGACAATAGAGAAGTTTATCAGGCGGTGGGACTCGTGAGTGGATCTGATCTGGGCTGATATCGGAATAGCCGGTGACGAAGACAATATTGATTTCTCCGTCCAACTTCCGGATACGCTCTGCAGCATTGACCCCGTCCCGTCCGGGCGGCATCCGGACGTCGAGAAATGCGATGGCGAACGGACGTCCCTCGCGAATCGAGTCTTCGACCGCGCGTACCGCCTCGTCTCCTTGGCGACACAGGCACAACGAGAATTGCGGTTGCTGCGGCTGTTCTTGCGTATTGCCGAACAGTTCAGCTTCAAGATCCGCCAGTTTGCTCTGTCGATCGTCCGGTTCAGCCGGCCCCGCCAGAATGGAGGCATATTCATCGAGGATGCCCTGTTCATCGTCTGCGATAAGGATGCGAGGAGCGCTGACGTTTTTTTCGTTATCAGGGATCATTGTAAGCTTCCTAAGCGGTATTGGTCGAGGTATCGGCACGCTTCAATAGAACGTGAAGAGTTGCGCCCTGATTAATACCAGCACTTTCGGCGAATATTTTTCCATTCATTGCAGTGACGCTGTTTGCACACCAATGAAGTCCAGCCCCGCGTTTACTTTCCTTCTTGGTGGAAAAGCCGCGCTTGAAAATGTCTGCAAGGTGTTCGGCGGCAATGCCGATCCCATCGTCGCGGATTGCCAGGTCGATGAACGCCTCGCCATCGAGCTGCCGCGTGGAGGCCGAAACTGCAATTGTTCCTGCAGCCTTGCCGGAGGCAGCAATCGCTTCGATCGCGTTGACGAAGAGGTTTTGCAGGACGTGCTTCAGCACGAAGCTTTCGGATGCTGCCGCCGGCTGCGTTTCGATCTCAGGGTCAACGTGAATGGCGACCGCTACGTCCGGGAACGACGGCACCGTTGCGAGTGTCTCCTGGATACAGGTCGCGAGCGAAATCGCCTCGATCTTGTTGCCGATGCGGCTAAAGCGATCCAAGTCGCCCAGAACGTCTTCGACGCGAAGGAGATCCTGGGAGATCGCGGTCAAATCATCGGCAACCCTGTTCTGCCGATGCTGCAAGTCCTGCACCGACAGCGCGATGTAAGCGGCGATTTTGCTTTTGCGCTCCGGCGCCATCCGGTCTGAGGTGAATTCGGCAACAGCAGTATCAAGTTGCGTCGTCGATCGGGCGGAGATCTGCTCCTGCAGCCGTTCTACCCGCGTCATCGCCGGCATCAGTTGGTTGCGCAGGTTATGCAGAACGCCGGAAGCCATGTGGGCGATGCCGGAATGATACGAGTGCTCCAGCAGCCGGTTGCGTGCTTCGGCAAGGCTCGCCAGCATGCGATCGAATTCACGACCGAGAATGCCGATCTCATCGCGCCGCGGCAGGGCGACGCGGCGGCTGAGGGCGCCATCGGCACCGATTTCGACGACTTGCCGGGTAAGCCTCACCAGCGGCCCGACAAGGACCCACTGCAGGAGGACCGCCAGGACCGCCATGATCACGATCGCCGTGACTGCGACGCCGCCGACCGAGGCGACAAGCACCCGTTGACCGATTTGCGAGATGTCGCGCTTGACTTTCGCCGACACCAGCAACAACGGCTTGCCTTGGGCATCGCGGATCAGCGAGTAGGCAGTCAGCTGATCCTTGTCCGTCTCCTCGACGAAATGCGACGCGTCGGAGTCGAGAATTTGCCGATATGCGCTACTCGCCGGTTCGGCCAGCGCATCGACCAGGGTCACGGTAAAGTCGACTTTGATTTTCTCCTTGAGTTTGGCAATCAGATCGTCGTCGACGAATCGACCGAAAAGAAATGTACCAACCGAAGGGCCTTCGCCATTACTCTTGACGATTGGCCGCGAAGCGACGAACGCTGGACCATCCGGGGTCAGGACAACGCCGGCTATCCTGCTGTTGTCATCGGGGTGCGTCAGTAACGGATGATTCTCGCCTAATCCACCCAGCGTCCAGTCCACCCGCCGCGTCTGATTTTGCTTGCGGTCGAAAACGACAGAAAAGATTTTAACCTTGCGCGAGTTGTAGATCTCGGCAATATCGAGATGAAGATTTCGCAGAGTTTCTTCGGCAAGATTGCTTACCGGATAGGCCTTGTCGCCACCTTTGGCGTATTTGTAGCTGTCATCCCAGCTCGAATAGTCCCACAACGTCTTGTCGACGTCCTCGATCTCCGAGTTGATCGCCTCAATAACGCGTTGAATGTTGCGCTTAGCCGCCTGCTGTTCCAACGCCAGGAAAGTTGGGAACACAAGGATTTTCAGCACGAAAAAGTTAGCAATCGCCGACATCAACAGCGCGAAGGCGATGACGCTTAGCACTTTAGCGCGGATGTTCACGTTCCTCTCGCCTCCCCCAAAGCGGTAACCCGCCAATACTCCCGAACTAACAATGCCGCATCACACGCATCAAAAAGACGCGCCAAGCGAAAAGGTAACGCGCGGCTCGCATTGATTGGTGCCAGAGAAGCACTGGCTCTTGCTGAGATTGGTGTCGGTATAGGCTATCCCTAACGTGATCTTCTCCACGGTCAGGGAAACGGCGACGCGCCAGTCCTGATAGTTGTCTACGCCATAGGTGGCGTTGTCCTCGATCCACTGATGCCCGGTGGTCGCCTCGACACCCAGCGTCACGGCGTGTATTGGCTGTTGCCAACGCACCCCGGCAAGAAGGTAGTGGGCGTTCCCCGAATTGGCGAAGAAGTCGGGTGAGTACGAGTACTGCGCCTGCAGCGAGAAATGATCATCCAGAGCATAGCTCAGATGCAGCGGTATTTCCCAATAGTTATAATTTAGATTCGAATTCGCTCCCGGATAGGCATAGTATTGCCCGCCGATATCCCAATCGAGATCGGCAATTGTTCCGGAAAAGCCGAAGGTCAGATCGAGTTCGACCGACGCCTCGCCGCCATCGTTGAAGTCGACGTTCGAGCCCCAGAAGCCCACATAGGGCTGGGCGTCCGGCAACCCGACATCGACGCTGTAGGTCAGGCCGCCCTGAATAGCCGGATTGTGGTCAGTATTGGTAATGCCACGAAAGATGTAATCGGAAACCAGCGCAACGTCGGCGGTAATTTCACCGGGCAGTACACTTGCATCCTCTGCCTCTTCACCGGGCTCTGGCTCGGCGTCGGACGACGCGGCGCCCTCGCCGTCGGTCTCTGCCGCCGCATCCTCGGCCACCGCGTCGTCGCTGGCATCGGTGCCCTGCAGATCGCCCGTGACAATCGCCGTGGGGGAATCCTCTGCCGTTGCCACGTCCGTTGCGTTGGCCGATTGGCTCAGGACAAATGTCACTACTGGAATCGCCAAGATGGCGGCGCGCCGCATCGGTACCTCCGTGGTTAGGGGCTGTCGCGGTTGCTTATTCGCTCGGATTGGCGAACGGCGGTTCGAACCAAAAGGTGAAGTAATCGCAGGTGAGTTCTTCACCTTTGCGGATGTCCCGGGTGGCCCAGCCGAACTGTTCATCCCAGGCGGTATTCGGCTGCTCCGCATGATTCATGAAGCGTGAATTATCGACGGAGATCACCATGGTCCGGTCGCCAGGATCAACGAAGGCAAAGATCCGCATGAAGCGCGCGAACTCAGCACCATAGGTGAGGGTCTTTTCACGCGTCATGACGATGTCGATGTCTTCGACGAATTCGTAGATGCGGGTTCCCTGGTTGATGTCCTCGCCAGCAAAGACGCCCACACCGTGGATGTCACTGGGCGCAACGTAGTTCTTGACGATCATCATCGGCGCACAACCCACCCTGTCCTGAACAGGCCCAGTGTCGCCGAAAAAGATGAACGGCCACTTAACCGCCTATAGACAAAGCCAGCCGCGCCTGACGTCATGCGTCGGAGGATTTGCAGCCAGGCGCGCCCCTCGCCCGCGCGTCCTGACGCGTGGGGGGGGAGAGGCGCGGCGCGGCAGCGACGGGGTGCGGGTAAGGGCGGCAGCAGACGCAGGGGATGCGGCTCGCCCCCCTCACGCTGGCCTTGATCTTGCTTGCCGACAATGGGCATAGCGGGACAAGGAGTTGCGGAGATGAGCGGGTCGCCGACGCTGAAACGGGCGCTGGGCACCATCCACCTGTGGGCGATCGCGGTGGGGCTGGTGATTTCCGGCGAGTACTTCGGTTGGAACTATGGCTGGCGCGAAGCCGGGACGATCGGCTTCATGTGGGCGACGCTGATCATCACCGTCCTCTATACCACCTTCATCTTCTCCTACACCGAGCTGACGACGGCGATCCCCCATGCCGGTGGTCCCTTCGCCTACAGCCACCGCGCCTTCGGCCCGCTCGGCGGTCTGGTCGCCGGCTATGCCACCTTGGTCGAATTCGTCTTCGCCCCGCCCGCCATCGCCTACGCCCTCGGCGGCTACATTCATTTCATGTTCCCGACGGTGCCGGTGCTGGGGGTGGCGATCGTCGCCTATCTCCTCTTCGTCGGCGTCAACATTCTTGGCATNCAAGCGGCTGCCGTGTTCGAGCTGTTCGTCACCGTGCTGGCGGTGATCGAGTTGCTGATCTTCATGGGCGTCGTTGCCCCCGGCTTTTCGGTCACCAACTTCCTCGCCCATAACGAAGACTACGGGATTGGCGGGATCATGGCGGCGATCCCCTTTGCTATCTGGTTCTATCTCGCCATCGAGGGCGTGGCGATGGCCGCCGAAGAAGCCAAGGATCCGACGCGGACGATCCCTCGCGCCTATATTTCGGGTATCATCACCCTGGTGGCGCTGGCACTTGGCGTCATGATCCTCGCCGGCGGCGTCGGCGACTGGCGGCAGCTCAGCAACGTCGATTATCCGCTGCCGGAGGCGATGGCGATGGTGGTCGGCAAGGATGCCGGCATGACTCACCTGCTGGTGGCGATCGGCCTGTTCGGCCTCGTTGCCTCCTTCCACGGCATCATCATCGGCTATTCGCGGCAGATGTTCGCCCTCGCCCGTGCCGGCTACCTGCCCTCCTTCCTCGCCGCCATTCACCCGCGTTTCCAGACGCCGCACTGGGCGCTGATCATGGGTGGTGTCATCGGCGTGATCGCCATCCTCTCCGGCAAGACCGCCGAGCTGATCACCATGTCGGCGTTTGGGGCGCTGGTGCTCTACATCATCAGCATGGCCGCCCTGTTCCGGCTGCGCGCAACGGAGCCGGCGCTGGCTCGGCCCTTCGTTGCCCCGCTCTATCCGGTGTTTCCGGCCATCGCCCTGGTGCTGTCGGTGGGCTCGCTGCTGGTAATGTTCTATTTCAACCAGATGATCGGGCTCATTTTCGTCGCCATGTTCGTCCTTGCCTTCGTCTACTACGCGCTGACCAGCCACCTGCGCGCGGCCGCGCACCACGACGAATTGCTCGTCGGCGTGCCGACGATGGAAGGCGCGCTGGCGCGCGGCGACGTGGACGCATGACCCAGTTGCGAATGGCGGCAGCGGGGAGCGCCTGAGCCGATGGCCTACACCGCCACCATTGCCGACAGCCGCCATGTCTTCGCCGATCTGAAGACGCTGCTGGCCCGCGCCGCCCCCTTGCGGTCGGGTGATGTGCTGGCCGGCGTGGCGGCTGCGAGCGATGCGGAGCGCGTCGCCGCCCGCTGCGCTCTCGCCGAGTTGCCGCTCGCTACCTTCCTCAGCGAGACGGTCGTCGCCTACGAGGACGACGAGGTGACGCGGCTGATCATCGATGGCCATGACGACGCCGCCTTCCGCCCGGTTGCCAGCCTGACCGTCGGCGGCTTGCGCGACTGGTTGTTGTCGGATGCGGCGACGACAGAGGCGCTGGCGGCGCTGGCACCGGGCCTGACGCCGGAGATGGTCGCCGCAGTTTCAAAGCTGATGCGCAATCAGGATCTGATCGCCGTTGCCCGTCGCATCCACGTCATCACCGCCTTTCGCAACACCATCGGCCTGCCCGGCCGGCTGTCAGTGCGCCTGCAGCCGAACCACCCCACCGACGATCCCGCCGGCATCGCCGCCTCGGTGCTCGATGGCCTGCTCTACGGCTGCGGCGATGCGGTGATCGGCATCAATCCCGCCACCGACAGCGTCGGCCAGACGGTGGCACTGGTGCGCATGCTGGACGAGTTGATCTCCGGCTACGCCATCCCCACCCAGTCGTGTGTTCTCGCCCACGTGACGGCGACGCTCAGGGCAATGGAAGCCGGGGCGCCGATCGATCTCGTCTTCCAGTCGATCGCCGGCTCGGAGGCGGCCAATCGCAGCTTCGGCGTTGACCTTGCCCTCTTGCGCGCGGCGCGGCAAGCCGCACTGGCGCTCGGCCGGGGGACGGTCGGCACCAACGTCATGTACTTCGAGACCGGCCAGGGCAGCGCGCTCTCCGCCGGCGCCCACCATGGCGTCGATCAGCAGACAATGGAGACGCGCGCCTATGCCGTCGCCCGCGCCTACGCGCCGCTGCTGGTCAACACCGTCGTCGGCTTCATTGGTCCCGAATACCTCTACGACGGCAAGCAGATCATCCGCGCCGGCCTCGAAGACCACTTCTGCGGCAAGCTGCTCGGCCTGCCGATGGGCTGCGACGTCTGCTACACCAACCACGCCGAAGCCGATCAGGACGACATGGACAACCTGCTGACGCTCCTCGGCGTCGCCGGATGTACGTACATCATGGGCGTGCCGGGGGCCGATGACATCATGCTGGGCTACCAGAGCACCTCCTTTCACGATGCGCTCTACCTCCGCTCCGTCCTCGGCCTGAAGCCGGCACCGGAGTTCGAGACGTGGCTGGCGGCGATGGCAATCGCAGATACGGCCGGGCGCATTCGGCCGCAGATCACTGGCGACAGCGGTGCCAGGCGCCTNTCTCGCCCACGTCCCGGCATGACCGACGAGCCGGCCGCCCGCGATCCCTGGCAAGGGATCAGCCGCCACACTGCGGCGCGGATCGCCCTCGGACGCAGCGGCGACGGACTGCCGACGGCGCGGCTGCTGGAGTTTCAGCTCGATCACGCCCGCGCCCGCGACGCGGTGCATCTGCCCTTCGATGCCGCGGCGGTGGCTGCAGCGATTACGGTTTTGCCAACGCGGATCGTCCGCTCGCAGGCCGCCGACCGCGCCAGCTACCTGCGCCGCCCTGATCTCGGCCGCCGGCTGGACGACGGCGATCGCGCCCAGCTCGCCACCGCGGCCGGTGCTTTCGACCTCGCGTTGGTGGTCTGCGACGGGCTGTCGGCGCTGGCGGTGCATACCTCGGCAGCGGCACTGATCGCGGCACTCGTCCCTCGCCTCGACGGCTGGCGGCTGGCGCCGGTCGTCCTCGCCCATCAGGGCCGGGTGGCGCTTGGCGACGACATCGCCCTCAGCCTCGGAGCGCGGATGGTGGTGGTGCTGATCGGCGAGCGGCCGGGCCTGTCAGCGGCCGACAGCCTCGGCGCCTATCTCACCTGGGCGCCCCGGGGCGACTCCTCCGATGCCGAGCGCAATTGTCTCTCCAACATCCGCCCGGGCGGAATGCCGATCGACGCCGCCGCCGCCCAACTCGCCTGGCTGCTGACCGAGTCCCGGCGGCTGAAGCTGAGCGGCGTTGGCCTGAAAGGGGACGTGCCCGTCGCCTTAGCCGACGGACCCGCCTCCCCCTTGCTGCCCGGCTGAACCGCCACGTATCAGCTCGCTTCGAATGCCATTCCCAACAAGATGTACGCTTTTGCCTGAACCCGGGGCCACGCCAGCCAGGAGGCAGAAAGTATCTTCCCCGGTTGTTGAGGATCAACCTCGCTCAGCAGGCGGCCGAGGTCGGACACAGCGTGAACGTCAGCGCGGTGTCGGGGATGTTGTCCGTTCCGTAATTGGTCAGCAGTAACGTGTTGCTGGTCTGTACGGCACCGACGATATCGCCGGCATGCCAGCCGGGGAGGAAGGATGTAGAGTATACATATCCTACGACTCCATACGCTTGTGTCGCCGAGGTGATGCCGGCCTTGATGAGCGCCGCCTGATAGGGGTGGCCGGCGATCGGCCCGGAAACCCAATTCGCACTGAACCCATAATAAGATGAGGTGCCGAGAATCGAACCGCTGACCCGGCCGCCGCCGGCGCTGCCCGGGCTGCCGACAACGTAATTCGAATCACTTATGCCGTTGTAGGTTCCCGGCTTGAAAGCGCTGGTGATCAGGGTCGGTGACGCGACGATGCTCAGTCCAACCTGGTCCAGCGTGACGTTGCCTTTGCCATCGACAATGAATGGCAGCGAGATGTCCTTGTAGATGATCGTGCCAGCCTGGGTCCGCACCGGCACCCGGTTGACACGGATCGTGGTTGCCGCGCCGCTGATCGCAGCCGATTCCAGGAACATTGTCGGCGTGGCAGCCCCCGCAGCCGCCGAGACACCCAGAGTCAGGGAGAGGGCGACGATTCCCAACCCGGCGAACGACCCATCGAACACACGCAAAGATTGCATTTTTAGCCCCCCCTTCGGTAATAATCAAATCAAACATGATCGTAACACGCGAATATGGTGGCGTCAATTTCATCATTACAGCAATTCAAGGCCCTACTTGCACAATAATTCTTATTATAACAACGATACACCCCAATTGTGGCCTTCACATCCTCTCGGCATGAACGGGATTTCATTGAAAATAGAAGACAGTAATACCGGATTGGATTGCGCACGATACTTCCAAGTAAGCTGCATTCCGGCCATTGGCACACGCGAGGGTGATTCGGACAGACGCTGCACTCGGGCAACGGCGAAATCGTCCTCGGCGACACGGCGGCACCGGGCCCCAGCGCCCAACACCACGCCGCTGCGCGCCATGTCCGGCCCCATGGACCGCCACCAATCTCGTTCACTTCGCAGTTACACGGCGCTCACACGCTGATGATATGAGCCGCCTAAACTTTCCTTCGTTTTTCAAGGCGCGATGCTGATGTATCCGCATACCGGGAGCGTTCAGGGCGCACTAAGCGCCTGCGCGAGGAGAGGAGAGGATAAAACGATGCATACCCGTTCATATTTTGTGTCCGTCGCCTCGGCGATGGCGTTTTTTGCCTCAGCGGGTTTCTGTCAGGCAGCCGATCCGGGCGCAGCCCCGGGCAGTAATTCGCCGAGTAATGCTGCGCAGGCGGCGGTGACGACGCCACGCGGCCAGGCGCTCGGCGCATCGACTGCCACCCAGCAGCTCAGCCTGAAGGCGATGCTCGACAGCTACAAGCCGTATCCGACGCCGCAACTCTCAGCGTTGCCGCAGGAGGCACACAGCCTGATCGATCCGCTGGCCGCCGACAACACAGCAGCGCCGAAGATCATCGCCGGCATGCCGGGCCCGAAAACAGTGGAGAGGGCCGCCGGTGTCGCCGAGCCCGCCATCGCCGCCAGCGATGTCGCCCAGAACAGCATCACGCCGTTCGATTATGGTCGCACCAGCCTCAGCACGGTCTACCACTACACCGATCGCCTCCTGGACAGTGAACTGGCGGACGACTTTCCCTATCGCACCGTGGGCTGGCTTGTGTTCGTTGCTTCCAATGGCGGCAGCTACCGCTGTACCGCGCAGTTGATCGGCCGTTCGATCGGGGTGACCGCCGGGCACTGCGTCCACGACGGCGGCAACAAGGCCGCGGGCTGGATCAGGAGCGCCACCTTCTATCCGGGCTATCCTTACCTTGGGATGTCGGCGCCGGTTTACTGGGTCAACACCACGAGCGGCTGGTACAATAACGGTAACCTTGACGCCGGCTACGATGTGGGCGTCTTCACGCTAAGAAAGCGCACCGGAACCTCAGTCGAGCTTGGCGCCTCTACCGGCTATGTCAGTTTCTGCACCAGCAACTGCCTGCAAAAGTACTGGTATCTGACCCAGCTTGGCTATCCGGGTAACTACTATAGCGGCACCTACATGACCCAGGGGGAACACCTGGAGGTGTCGGACACCCGGGATTACCTCTACGGCTCCGGCATGCAGGGCGGTTCCAGCGGTGGTGGGCATTTCGCCAACCTCGGTGATCTCACCAGCTATACCTCAGGGTCGCTGGGCAACTGGCCATATCGCAACGTCGTCTTTGCGACCACCTCGTGGGGCTACACCGACGCCAGCATCAAAATCCAGGGCGCGTCGTCGCTTTCCGGCCCCAATAATTCCAATAATTTCAAGGGATTGTACAACGGGGCGTGCACCCAGGCGCGAGCCCTGCACGGCGCGGCGTCCTGCTCGCCACTCCCTTGAGGCGTCATGCGTCCTTCCAACCCAGGTCCCTCCCGTGCCTCTGGCCCCTTCTTGGGGCCTTCTTTTTGTCCGTCGCCACGCTGCACAAAGAAGGCCGCCGGCCCGCCCGCGACCTGGGAGGCATCGCGAACGGGCACGGCGGCCGGACGGCTTCCGGTGCAACGACCGGAAGCCGTGGGCGATGGCGATCAACCTCAGTGGGCTGCCACCATCGGGATCATCCAGGGGAGGAAATAGGCCTGGATGTAGGTGATGATGCCGATGACCGTGGCGAAGAAGAGGCTGTGACGGACGGTGAAGCGGAACAGGTCCGATTCCTTGCCCACCAGCCCAACGGCGGCGCAGGCGACGGCAATCGACTGGGGTGAAATCATCTTGCCAGTCACCCCGCCGGTGGTGTTGGCGGCGATGGTCAGGATCGGATTAACCCCGATCTGCTGCGCCGTCACATTCTGCAGGTTGGCGAAGAGCGCGTTACTGGCGGTGTCGGAGCCGGTCAGGAAGACGCCGAGCCACCCGAGGAAGGGTGAGAAGAAGGGAAAGGCAGCCCCGGTGGCAGCAAATGCCAGGCCGAGAGTAGAGGACATGCCGGAGTAGTTAGCGATGAAGGCGAAACCGAGAACCAGACCAATGGTGAAGATTGGCTTCAGCAGTTCAACCATCGTCTCGCCGAACGTCTTGAAGAAGGTCGACGCGCTTACTTTGAGGATAAAGGCCGAGATGACGGCAGCGATAAAGATGGCAGTACCGGTGGCAGCGATGACGTCGAATTTGTAAACCGCCGCATAAGGGGACGCCTTCGCGACGATCGGCACGCCGCGGATCACCTGATTATCCAGGCCTGGGATATGCAGCGACAACATCGACCAGGCAAGCGGCCCATCACCGGTGAACAGCGCCTTGAAGTCGGGCAAGGTCCAGATGGTGACCATGATCGTCAGGACGATGAACGGTGACCATGCCTTGACGATCTGGCCCAGCGTATAGTCGCCGCGTGGCAGCGTCGGTGGCATCGCCTGCGCACCGACACCCTGGAACGAGAACAGGTTCGCCGGCTGCCAGACCTTGAGGAACAGTGACAGCGCCACCAGGCTGAACAGCGCCGAAGTGATGTCCGGCAGTTCGTAAGCCCAGAAGTTGGAGGTGAAGAACTGGCAGATGGCAAAGGCGGCACCGGCGACGAAAATCGCCGGCCAGGTCTCCTTGACGCCACGTATGCCGTCCATGATGAAAACGAGCCAGAACGGGACAAAGAAGGACAGCAGCGGCAGCTGCCGGCCTGCCATCTGGCCGATGAGGAACGGATCGGTTGCCGTCACCTTGCCGGCGACGGTGATCGGAATACCCAGCGCACCGAAGGCCACCGGCGCCGTGTTGGCGATCAGACAAAGACCGGCGGCATAGAGCGGGTTGAACCCGAGGCCGACAAGGAGGGCGGCGGTAATCGCTACCGGCGCCCCGAAGCCGGCCGCGCCCTCGAGGAAAGCGCCGAAGCAGAAGCCCACCAATACCATCTGTAGCCGCTGGTCGGCGGTAATGGACAACACCGAGGCGCGGATAATCTCGAACTGGCCGGTCTTGACCGTCAACTTGTAGAGGAACACCGCGGCGACAATGATCCAGGAGATCGGCCACAAACCATAGAGGAAGCCGTAGCCGGTGGCGGCAAGCGCCATCGAGACCGGCATGCCATAGGCGATCACGGCGATGAGCACGGCGAGCGCGACGGTGATTATCGCTGCCACGTGGCCTTTCAACCGTAGAACCGCCAGCGCGACAAAGAAGAAAACGATCGGGATGACCGCCACCGCAGAGGACAACCAGAGGCTGCCTCCGACAGGAGTATAAATCTGTGTCCAGGTATTCACGTTAAATTGCCTCCCAAAGCGTGTTATGGATATTTTAATCGCACGCAGGCTCAGAAAGTTTTTCTTTCTGTTTACCCACCTGTTGAGCAGGCGTCGACAAGATAGACAATGGAGCGGTAGGGCAGATCTGCGTGTTTCGACAGGCCGATCTCGCAGGTTCGGCTACTGGAATAGCCGGCGGAGCAATCCACCGGCAGCGAGTCCTTGAGCGAGCGCAGCGCGTGCGCGTTCAACTCGGGTGTGGTGAAGCCTTTGTCACCCGCCCAGCCGCAACAGCCGACACCATCGGGAACAACGACGGTGTCGCTGCAGGCGGCGGCAATCGCCTTCATTTTGCCTTCGAGCCCCATCTTGCGGCCGCTGCAAGTCACGTGCAGTGCCACCGCGTCGGGCCGCTTGTGCAGCGTCAGCCGCGCCAGCAGGCGGTCATGGATAAACTCGACAATGTCGATGGGGCGCAGACGCTGCGGCAGCGCCTGCAGCCGATAGGAACAGGGGCTGGTGTCAGACACGATGGGCAACTCGCCGTCCCGACTGGCGGCGGCGAGTGCGGCGCGAACCTCCTCGGTCTTGCGGTCGGCGACGTCTTTCAGCCCTTTGCTATCGAAGGGCTGGCCGCAGCACAGACTGTCCAGACCCTGCGGATAAATCACCCGATAGCCTGCCTTTTCCAGCAGCGACGCCGTCTTTGCCGGCAAGGTGTCGGTTTCCGGATCGCCGGCGGCAGGCCCCATGGTGCGCGAGGCGCAACTAGGGAAATAGACCACCGCCGGCCGAGCATCGCCGTTTGCTGCCGCGACAGGCTTGAAGGCAGCCGCGGTCGGCATGCTGTCGATCCACTGCGGCGTGCGATCGCCGCTCAGCCGCCGCAACGTCTTCGACCACTTAGCCAGGATTGCATCACCCGCCAGTCGCCGTGCGACTTGCGCTCCACCGAGACCGGCGCGGGTGGCGCGGGTGGCGAGGCCGAAATGATCGGCGACCCAGTTGCCGATGCGCCGATCCGTGTCGCTACGATCTTCGGCGCGAACCACCCGCGTCAGGATGCCGGTGTCGATGCCAACCGGGCAGGCCATCGCGCATAAACCGCAGGCGGCGCAGGTATCAAGCCCCTGGTAGGCGTAGAGCGACCGCAGTTCACCCTGGTTGGTGGTCTCGCCGATGGCCGCAAGCCGCGAGATCTCCCGCCAGCCAACGATGCGCTGACGCGGCGTCAGCGTCAGTCCCTGTGACGGGCACATCCGCTCACAGAAGCCGCACTCCATACACTTGTCCACCGACGGATCGGCAGGCGGCAGCGGTTTCAGGTTCTTCAGATGCACCTGCTTGTCGTCGTTTAGAATTACTCCAGGATTGAGCAGGTTTTCCGGATCGAACAGCGCCTTGATCTCGCGCATCAGCCGGTAGGNCCTGCTCCCCCACTCACGCTCGACGAAAGGTGCAATGTTGCGCCCGGTTCCGTGCTCCGCCTTGAGCGCGCCGTCGAAGCGGCCGACCACCAGATCGCACAGCGCGTCCATGAAGCAGGCGTAGCGATCCACCTCCTGCGACTGGCCCAGGTCCGGGGTGATGACGAAATGCAGATTGCCTTCAAGGGCATGACCGAAGATGATCGAGTCGCCGTAGCCGTATTCAACGAACAGTTGTTGCAATGCTCCGGTCGCCGCGGCGAGGTTTTCGATCGGAAAGGCGATGTCCTCGATGATCACCGTGGTGCCCACGTCGCGCATCGCCCCCACCGACGGGAACAGTCCCTTGCGGATGTTCCACAGCCGCTCGAATTCGGCCGGCTTGTCGGTGAACTCCACCGGAAACAGCGTCGGCAGGCCGGCGAGAGCTGCGGTGATCTGCTGGATGTGCGCCGCCAGATGCTCGTGATCCTCCGCCCGGGTTTCGACGAGCAGGGCGGTTGCGTCGGCGGCAAGGCCGCGGATGAAATCGGGCATCCCCGGCTTGTCTTCCACCGAGCGCAGGCTGGCCCGGTCCATCAGTTCGACGGCGGCAACCTGCGTCCGCTTCAGCCGGATTACCCCCTCGCAGGCCTCGACCACACTGGGGAACAGGATCAAAGCACTCGCCTTGTCGGCGTATTCAGGCACGGTCCGGTAGGTGATCTCGGAGATGAAGCCGAGCGTACCTTCCGAGCCGATGATCAGATGCTGCAGGATGTCGAAGGGATCCTCGAAATCCACCAATGCATTCAGGCTGTAGCCGCAGGTGTTCTTGATGGAGAATTTGCGGCGGATACGCTCGGCTAGTGGCGTATCCGCTCGGGTCGCCTCGCCCATTTCGCTCAGCTTGCGCAGAAAATGGCGATGTGAGGCGGCAAAATCAGCGCGGCTTTGCGCATCGCCGGTATCGAGCAGCGTCCCGTCGGCGAAGATGATCCGCATCGACGCCAACGTCCGATAGCTGTTCTGCGATGTCCCGCAACACATGCCGCTGGCGTTGTTCGCCGCAATGCCACCGACCTTGCAGGCGTTGATCGATGCCGGATCGGGACCGATCTTGCGACCGAAGGGTGCCAGGCGGCGGTTAGCCTCGGCACCGATCACTCCCGGCTTAAGCCGGATGCTCGATGCGTCGTCGCTGATGGCGACGCCGTTCCAGCCCTCACCCAGGACCGCGAGGACGGAGTCGGTGACCGCCTGGCCGGAGAGGCTGGTGCCGGCAGCACGGAAGGTCACCGGTGTACCGTACATGCGCGCGAGGCGGAGCAACTCCTGCAGCTCGGCTTCGCTGTCGACAATAGCGACCACCTGCGGGATCAGCCGGTAAAAGCTGGCGTCGGTGCCATAGGCAAGGGTGCGCAAGGGATCGCGAATCAACCGTTGCGACGGCAGAATGCTGGCGAGTGCGGTAGCAAGAGATTCGTGGTATGATTGAGACGCAACAGCAGCATTCGTCTGTGGACGAGCCATGGACGAGGTCCTCCCATATTAGCCTCTTTGGGGCTGTTAGCCCCCTTGCCTTACGCCTGGACGACCGCGGCAAGCCTTTTTTACGCATCGAGGGAAGTGGTCTGCGGTCATCGCGACCCGACACATTCCACCGTATGAAAATTGAGCGTACCAGCTATGCACCTAATTGGTCAAGTGGTAAAGTGTTTTGACCATTGGCGGCGATCCGCCATAACCGCTTGTTCTTTCATGGTAAGATAGCCGCTGGTTTGCCTCAGCTGCGCGTCAAGCCCCCAGCCGTTGATTTTGCGCAAGACGCAAGGCGCCGCGTCCGGTAAAGTGATCTAGTGGTCAGCAAAGGAATAGCGGCCAAGGAACAGCACCCCTGGTTCAGCCACGATCCCTTTGCCACTGGAGCGCCCAAGGAGATGCAGTATCCGAAGATCAAGCAGGAACGGCTCGCTGTCGTCATCGCGCGGCAACTGGAACGCATGATCCTCGAGGGAGTGTTGGCGCCCGGTGACCGTCTGCCACCGGAACGTGAACTGGCGGAAGAACTCGAAGTCTCCCGGCCCTCATTGCGCGAGGCGCTGCAAAAGCTGGAGGCATCCGGGTTGCTGGAAACCCGGCATGGCGGTGGCACCTACATCCGCAACGCCATCGTCTCGGCGATTACCGAACCACTGGCGGAGATTTTTCAGCGCCATCCGGAAGCCGCGCTCGATTTTCTCGAACTGCGCGGCACCCTTGATGGCATGAGCGCCTACTATGCGGCGCTGCGCGGCACCGAGGCGGATCGGGCGATGATTACCCAGCGCTACCAGGCGATGGAGGCGGCGCACGACATCGACGACCCCTCCGAAGAAGCCGAACGCGATGCGGATTTTCACATGGCTCTGGCCGAAGCGTCGCACAACATCATGCTGTTGCACGTGATGCGCGGGCTACTCAGCATGTTGCGCAAGGACGTGGTGTTCAATCGGATGCAGCTCTACACCTGCCCTGGCGCACGCGACATGCTGCTNCGATCGCCTAAGCACCGGGCCATCTACGAAGCGGTGGTCGCCGGCGATCCGGACACGGCGCGGGACGCAGCGCAGCACCACATGACGCATGTGCATCAGTTCCTGCGCGACCGCCAGCTATCCGAATGGCGGGTCGACATGTCGCGGCGGCGGCTGGAACGCGATCGCGATGCATCCAAGGCAGAAGCAACCACCAAGCCCGGTCACTGAATCGTCGCTGCAGCCGCAGCCGAACTCAATTCAGCAATCCAGGGAGCGACCGCAGCAGCCGGCTCAGTTCGGCCTCGCCCACCCGCTCCGCCGCTTCCGCCGGCGACAGCCAGCACCGCTCGCGGTGGTCCTGCTCCGGCCACCGGTCCAGTTCCTCCTTCACGTCGAGCAGAAAGACCCGAACCTTGCAGGAGACGACGCTTTCGCGGGGCAGGCGCTTTTCGTAACGGAAGGTGCCCACCGAGCGCTTGCGGACTTTGCCCACCAGCCCTGCTTCTTCGTAGGCTTCACGCGCGGCGACTGCCGACGGCGTCAGGCTCTTTGCCGGCCACCCTTTGGGAATGATCCAGCGGCCCGTCTCTCGCGAGGTAATGAGCAGCACTTCAGGCTGCCCCTCCCGCATCCGAAACGGCAGCGCGGCAAACTGAATCCAAGACTTGGTCTTCATCTTCATTAGCCGCGCCCCGCCGTTCGAACTTCACTCCCACGCGCTCTTGTGTCAGCGCGTTCAAGGCTGGTGTGCACGAACACAACGATGCCCGTGCTGCACCCCATACCTACAGAGCATTCGCCATCGCTTCCACCCTGCCGATTGCGCCGCCGGACTATTCCAGAGACAATTGCCTGATGGCGATGTACCCGCCACGTCGACGCCCCTACCGCATTGACAGGGTAGAGGCTCCAGCGGGTTCGGCCTCACCCACCGCAGCCCTGCCAGAGCGCGCGCTGCAAATGGATTGTTGCAGAAAGGTGCACCGCGATGGGCTCGTCCGCCAAAGCTGCCACCACTCCCACGCCGCGCCTGCGCGCCTTCAACGGTCCGGCGGTGCTCAGCTATGGCTTCCGCCCATTCTTTCTCCTTGCCGCCCTGTGGGCGGCAATCGGCATCGCCATCTGGCTGCTGGCCTTTGCCGGCATCATCGTGCTTCCCACCAGCTTCAATCCGCCCGACTGGCATGCACATGAGATGCTGTTTGGCTTTGCCGCCGCCGCCGTCGCCGGTTTCGTGCTGACCGCGGTGCCGAACTGGACCGGACGGCTGCCGCTGCAGGGGCCAGCGTTGCTCCTGCTGACGCTGTTGTGGCTTGCCGGGCGACTGGCAGTCGCCAGTTCGGCGCTGATCGGCGGCCTGACCGCCGCCACCATCGACGTCACCTTCCTCGCGGCGCTGTTTCTTGCCGTCGCCCGTGAAATCACCGCCGGACGCAACTGGCGGAATCTGCCGGTTGCTACTGCACTATTTGCCCTCCTGGCCGCCAATGCCATTTTCCACACCGAGGCGCTGGTCACCGGCAGCACGCCCGCACTCGCCTCGCGGCTGGGGATCGCTACTCTTGTGGCGCTGGTGGCGTTGATCGGCGGCCGCATCATCCCAAGCTTTACTCGCAACTGGCTGAGCAAGCAGGGTGAGGGTCGCCTGCCGGCGCCCTTCGGTCGCTTCGATCAGGCAACTTTGGTCGCCACCGTCATCGCCCTGACCGCCTGGGTGGTGGCAGACGATGCCATCCTCACCGCACTGCTCCTGGCCGTCGCCGCGGCCGCCAACCTCCTCCGCCTCTGCCGCTGGGCCGCCGATCGCACCCTGCGCGAACCGCTGTTGTGGATGCTGCACGTCGCCTATCTGTGGATTCCCATCGGCCTCGCGCTGCTCGCCCTGCATCCTTTCGTCGCCGCGGTGCCGTCGACCGCCGGCGTCCACGCATTGACCGCCGGCGCTATCGGCTCGATGGTGCTGGCGGTCATGACCCGGGCTAGCCTCGGCCACACCGGGCGGCCGTTGCATGCCGGCGCCGGCACCACCTTGATCTACGCCGCCGTTCTCCTCGCCGGTGGCGCCCGCATCGGTGCCGCCTTGTTTCCACAACACTATGCGCCGCTGCTGATCGGTGCCGGTGTCGCCTGGGTGCTGGCCTTCGGCCTGTTCATCGCTCTTTACGCCAAAGCGCTGACCACGCCGCGACCGCGCTAAGTGCGTTCGCCTCAGCGGCGGAAGACGGCCACCAGTTCCAGGTGCGCCGACCACAGAAACTGATCCACCGGAGTGACGCTATCGAGGCGATAGCCGCCGTCAACGAGAATGCGCGCATCGCGGGCAAAGGTCTGGGGATTACAGGAGACCGCCACCACCACCGTCACCTTCGAGCCGGCCAGTTGCTCCGCCTGGGCACGGGCGCCGGCGCGTGGCGGATCGAAAATAACCATCTCGAAGCAGTTGAGTTCGTCGGCACGCAACGGCCGGGCGAACAGGTCGCGCACCTCGGCGTTGACCTGCGGCAGTCCGCCGGCGGCGGCGGTGAGCGCCGCGATCGCCGCACGATCGGCATCGACCGCGTGCACCCGGATGCCGGCCTCGGCGAGGGGAAAGGTGAAGGCACCCGCGCCGGCAAACAGATCGGCGGCGCTTCGCCGGCCTTCGGCGGCAGCGCGGATCGCCGCAACCAGCGCCGCCTCGCCCTCCCGGCTCGCCTGCAGAAAACCGCCTGCGGGAAGGGATACGACCGTCCGCCCGAAGCGAACGCCGACACCGCGGCGCCCGACGATTGGCTCGACCGGGCCGTCGCCTACCAGGACCGACAACCGCGCCAGATCGGCATTCTCAGCAAAACTCGCCAATGTTTCGCGCAAGGCAAGGTCCGGCGAGGCCGGCCAGCCGACAACAACGTCGAGCCCGGTGTCGGCGGCGGTGACCGCCACGTCGATGCGCTGGCGAGGCAGCAGAATGCCGGCGAACAGCGACCGCAGCGCGGGCAGCAGCGGCATCATCGCCGGCACCAGCACGTGACAGTCGCTGAGATCGACGATGGCGTGGCCGCGGCTCACCTGGAAGCCGACGATAGCGCCAGCGGCTGCACCCGGACGCAATGCACTAAACGTCGCCCGCCGCCGGCTGCGAGGCTGCGTCTGCAGCAGCGGAGCGATCGCAGCGTCAGCAAGACCAACGCGGGCAAGCGGTTCGGTCAGTCGGTCCAGCAGCCAGCGACGATACGCTTCCGCCGTGAGGTGCTGCAGGCTGCAGCCGCCACAATGGCCAAAGTGCGGGCATGGCGGTGCGGATCGGCCCGGGCCTGGATCGAGGACCTGGATCAGTTCGGCGGCGAAACCGTCACCGTGCCGGGAAAGTGCTCGCACCCGCAGCCGATCGCCCGGGACTGTGAGCGGGATATAGAGGCGACCGCGGTCGCCATCGGCGATGCCGTCGCCCTGGGCGCCGATGCGCGTCACCGTCACCTCCATCACCTCGGAGCTGACCGCCAACTGTCGACGCTGCGGTCGTCTGTGGCCGCTAGCCGCACCCCGCTTGCCGGCACTCACCCGCATCGCCTCCGCCATCACTGTATCGACGTGAGATAGCGCGTCAGCGGCTCGGCGTTAAGGCCGCGATGGCAGGGATGACCGCAATGGCAAGATAATCAGGCGGCGAAGAAGAACTTGAGGACGCGCGGACTGTGCCGCTCCCAGGTGATCTCGTTGTGCTCACCCTCAGGGTCTTCGATCGTCACCAGATCGCGATCGAGGCGATAGCCGAACTCGTCGACCAGCAGCGCCTCCATTTCCCGACCGCGCACCGTCGCCCGAGCCTCGATTTCGCTGTTGTGCGGACCACCCGTGCGCACCAGCCCCCATTCCAGCAACAGCCGTGGTCGCCGCGCCCGATCGGCCAATGTAGGCCGCGCCATCGCCAGAAGCGCGCTCGCCGCCAGCGTCTTTTCGGGCGACGGCACTGCCAGACTGGTGGTGGTCCGCAGGTCGAGACCGACCCAGAAAGAAGAGGACAGGGCGGCAACGACACCGAAGCGGTCGGGCCGCCGGCTGCCGACATAGAAGGCGCAGAGTCCGCCATGCGAGGAGCCCAACATCAGCGTCGACTGCGGCTCTGGCTTGGTTGCGTAGTTGGCGTCAATGAACGGCTTGATCTGGTCGGCAAGGATGCGGGTATAGGCTTCCACGCCGCAGCACTCGGGGCCGCCCCAAGCAACGTGGGTGTAGTCGCGATTGCGGGCGATCGGAAAGATGGCGACGACGATCACCGGCTCGATCGCCGCCTGATCGTAGAGACCGGCCAGCGTCGTCGCCATGTTCCAGGTCAGATTCGCCGGCCCGCCAGGAAAGAATGCGGTATTGCCGTCGTTCATGTAGACGACGCGGTAGTTGCGTGACGCGGGTGTGTAATCGCGCGGCACCAGCACGTGCACGATATGCGACTGCTCGCCATCGCCGGCCACCGCCAACGGCTCGAAGATGTGCAACACCCCGGCACGAAAACCGTGGTCCTGGATCACGACGCGCGCCGCCGATCGTTGTCTCTCTGGAGGTGGGCATAGGCGGCTCGTTGTCAGGTGCGGGCAGTGGCGTAATGCGACGCCTCGCCCATCAGGTCCAACACCTCGTGCGCTCGTTCCGAGCCGATCAGCAAGTCTGCCAGATCGGGATGGCTGCGAACGACGCGCCGTTGATGCTCGCGCAGGTGCTCGGTGAGTGCGCCGTCGCGGGCCAGGATCGCATCGGCGAGCGTCAGCATCAGCGCGTTCGGCCAACTGCGCGGGCGGATGCGCGACAGTTCGGCGAACGCCTCCGCCTCGCGCCCGGGATTGTCCTGCACCATCAGAATGATCGCTGCCGCGGTGGAGCGGGAAACGCCGGCGTGACAGTGGATCAGCACGTGCTCCACCGGCTCGCTTGCCATCTCCCGTCCGAGATCGAGGATGGCGTGGACGTTGGCGACCGCCGGCGCAACGACCCCGGCACGATCACGGACAACGTCGTCGAAGCGGTAGAGAATCCGCCGATGCGGCGGGTAGCGGTGGAACGCCACCGGGTCTGGGAAGTCCGGATCGAGGATGGAGACGACGCAGCCGACGTCAGCCGCGGCGTGCAAGTCGAGTTCATAAAGCCCGCATATGGTCAGGCGATAGGGCAACAGCGGCGAGTGCGTCATCGTTACCTCCTGCGATCGACAGGCAGACGTCGGCAAGGACGTCTGAGGCTCTGCCCGCTTAACCTAAGTGCGAACGATTGTCATATGACAAGGTGAAGTCGAGCGATCATTTGCCGCAGAGAACAAGTCTCGTCTGTGGAAAGAAGGAGTCCGTCCATGCCCGCTTCGCGAAGCGAAAAGGTTACATTCACCGGCGCCGACGGCGAAAGCCAACTCGCCGCCCGCCTCGACCGTCCGGAGAGCAAACCGCATGCCTACGCCCTGTTTGCCCACTGCTTTACCTGCAGTCAGAACGTCTTTGCCGCCTCGCGTATCGCCGCCGAACTCACGGCGCACGGCTTCGGCGTCCTACGCTTCGACNNTTTTACCGGCCTCGGCGCCAGTGAAGGCGAATTCGCCAACACCAACTTCTCCTCCAACATCGGTGACCTGCTCGCCGCCGTCGCCTGGCTGCGGCAAACGCACGAAGCACCGAAGCTGCTGATCGGCCACAGCCTCGGCGGCACCGCCGTCCTTGCCGCGGCCACCAAGGTGCCGGAAACGGCTGCCATCGCCACCATCGCCGCACCGGCAGACCCGGCGCACATCACCCGACTGTTGCAGCCGGCGATCGCCGAGATCGAACAGCGCGGCGAGGCCGAGGTGCTGCTGGCGGGACGGCCGTTCCGGATCAAGCGGCAGTTTCTCGACGACATCGAAGGTCATCGCCTGGGCGAGACGATCGCCCATTTGTCGCGGGCTCTGCTGATCCTGCACGCTCCGGGTGACGAGACCGTGGGCATCGACAATGCCACGCGCATCTTCACCGCCGCCAGGCACTCGAAGAGCTTCGTCTCCCTTGATGGCGCCGACCACCTGCTGAGCCGGCGCGAGGACGCCGTCTACGCTGCCGACGTCATCGCCGCATGGGCCAGCCGTTACCTGCCGCAACAGGGAGCAACGCCGGGTGCGCATCCGGCGGTGGTTGCACCCGAGGGGGCGGTGACCGTCGCCGAGGCAGGAACGGGCGGCTTCGCCCAAGTGGTCTCCGTCGGCGGACGCCATCTCCTCACCGCCGACGAACCGCTAAGCTCCGGCGGCACCGACACCGGCCCCAGCCCCTATGACTACCTCCTGGTAGCGCTCGGCGCCTGCACGGCAATGACGGTGCGCATGTATGCCCAGCACAAACAGTTGCCGCTGCAACGGGTCGCGGTAACGCTGCGTCACGCCAAGATTCACGCTGCAGATTGTGCGGACTGCGAGACGAAGGACGGCAGAATCGACCGCATCGAGCGGGAAATCGAATTGGTCGGCCCGCTCGATGCGCCGACGCGGGCCAGGCTGCTCGAGATCGCCGACAAGTGCCCGGTGCATCGGACCCTGCACTCGGAAGTCTCGATCGTCACCCGGGCAAAGTCGTAACTGCCCGGGTCACGATGGCGGAACAGCGGTGGGTCAGCGGCGACGGCTGCGTTCCTTTTCGCTGCCATTGCCGTCGGCTGCGCCACTGCCGCCGAGGCCGGCACGGCGCAGGGCTTCTGCCATCGCGCCGTCGCCGAAATCCGCGGCCGCCTGGCGCTGCTTCGGACGGGAGTCCGACGAACGCTTACCGGCTGATCGTTGATCCGGCGGTTGTTGGCCTGATGCACGTTGATCCGGTGATCGTTGCTCTGACGGACGTTGCTCGTGGAACGCTGCGCTGCTGGACGTAGAGACGACGGCCGCGCTTGGCGTTCATCGCCCCTGCCATTTCCCCTGCCCTCTCCCTTGGCCGCGCCGCTCCGCGTTTCCCGCGCCACTTGGCGCGTGCCGCCGGCATCATCAAGCCGCATACTCAGCGCGATGCGTTTGCGCGCCGCATCCCACCNCAAAACCTTGACACGAACGATGTCGCCCGGTTTGGCCACCGCGCGCGGATCCTTGACGAAGCTGTTCGACATGGCGGAGATGTGGACCAGCCCGTCCTGATGCACGCCGATGTCAACGAAGGCGCCAAAGGCGGCAACGTTGGTGACCACGCCTTCGAGCACCATTCCCGGCTGCAGATCGCTGATCTTCTCGATGCCCTCGCGGAAGCTTGCGGTCTTGAAGCTCGGGCGCGGGTCACGCCCGGGTTTCTCCAGTTCGCGCAGAATGTCGGTCACCGTCGGCACGCCGAAGTTGTCGTCGACGAACTCCTGCGGGATCAGGCTGCGCAGCATCGGCCCGTTGCCGATCAGCGATTGCAACTCCGTGCCGGTGGCGGCAAGGATACGCCGCACCACCGGGTAGGCCTCCGGGTGGACGCCGGACGCGTCGAGCGGATCATCACCACCGGGAATGCGCAGAAAACCCGCACACAGCTCGAACGCCTTGGGACCGAGGCGCGACACCTGCTTCAANNAGGCGGCACGGGTGGCAAAGCGGCCGTTGCTCTCCCGATGCTGGACGATGTTGCTGGCGAGACCGTCGCCGATCCCCGAGACCCGCGCCAGCAGTGGCGCTGACGCGGTGTTGACGTCGACACCGACGGCGTTAACGCAGTCTTCCACCACCGCGTCGAGCGAGCGGGACAGCTTCCCCTCGCTGAGGTCGTGCTGGTACTGGCCGACGCCGATGGACTTGGGATCGATCTTCACCAACTCGGCGGGNNGATCCTGCAGCCGCCTTGCAATGGACACGGCGCCACGCAGCGAGACGTCGAGACCCGGCAGTTCCTGCGATGCGTAGGCAGAGGCGGAATAGACCGATGCCCCTGCTTCCGAAACCATCACCTTGGTGAGCTTGAGCGCCGGATGGCGAAGCATCAGTTCGCCGGCAAGCCGATCCGTTTCGCGCGAGGCGGTGCCGTTGCCGATGGCGATCAGGTCCACCTTGCACTCGGTCGCCAGCCGTGCCAGCTCGGCGATCGCCTCGTCCCAGCGGCGTTGCGGTTCGTGCGGGTAGATGGTCGAGGTCGCGGCAACCTTGCCGGTGGCATCGACAACCGCAACCTTGACCCCGGTGCGAAAACCAGGATCAAGCCCCATGGTCGCGCGGGTACCGGCGGGGGCAGCCAGCAACAGATCACGCAGGTTGCCGGCAAACACCTTGACCGCCTCGGCTTCGGCGATTTCCCACAGCCGGGCGCGCAGGTCGATCTGCAGGTGCACCAGGATCTTCGTTCGCCAGGCCCAGCGGACGGTCTCGGCGAGCCAGCGATCCCCGAGGCGGCCGCAATTGACGATGGCGAAGCGCGCGGCGATCCGCTGTTCGAACCGGCTCGGCACCGTCTTGTCGGCCTCCGGATCGAGCGGCTCCGGCTGCAGGTCGAGGTCGAGCACGCCTTCTTTCTCGCCGCGAAACAGCGCCAGGATGCGGTGGGATGGAAGCTTCACCAGCGCTTCGCTGAAGTCAAAATNAGAGTCGGCGAACTTGGCACCGGCGTCGGCTTGGCCTTCCTTTACCTTGGCGACGAAACGGCCCAGCGCCCATACCTCTTCCCGCAGCTGGCCGATCAGTTCGCCGTCTTCGGCGAAGTGCTCGACCAGGATCGCCCGCGCGCCCTCGAGCGCGGCGTCCACGTCGGCGATGCCCTGCTCCGGATTGAGGTAATCGGCAGCGACAAGGCGCGGCTCACTCTCCGGATTTGCCAGGAGAGTTTCGGCCAGGGGCGCCAGCCCCGCCTCGCGGGCAATCTGCGCTTTCGTCCGCCGTTTCGGCTTGTACGGCAGGTAGAGGTCTTCGAGCCGCGCCTTACTGTCGGCTTCCATGATCGCTTTTCGGAGCGCATCGTCGAGCTTGCCTTGCGCCTCAACGCTCTCGATGATCGCCGCCCGACGATCCTCCAGCTCGCGCAGGTAACCCAGTCGCTCTTCCAGCGTGCGCAATTGCGCATCGTCGAGCGTTCCGGTCATCTCCTTGCGGTAGCGAGCGACGAACGGAACCGTGGCGCCCTCGTCGAGAAGGGCCACCGCCGCCGTCACCTGCCAATCCTTCACCCCCAGCTCGCCGGCAATCCGTTCGCTGATGGACGTCATTGCACCTGCACCCCAGTGTTGCGGCACCCAAGTGTTGCGGCACCCCATTGTTTCGGGTCCCCGCCGTGGCGGGCGCGGGACGGCTCTTGTAGTCCCCTCCGCCGCGACGGTCAAAGCCATCACGCACGGTCGGATGCCGCAAGGAAGTTGCATTGGCGGTTGAACTGGTCTCCGCTGTATCCAGGCATGGAACCACCGCATCGACCCGACAGATGCTGCCGCAAGGAGTTTGCCAGATGGACGCCACCTCGTTTTCGCCTATCTCACCCCTCGGCCGGTGGATTACCGCTGGCGTCGCCGGCGCCGTACTGATGGCGCTGCTATCGGTGCAGCCGGCGCCGGCCGCCACCACGGAGTTACCGAAGGCATCGGCCTGGAACGGCAAATACCCCTTCGATCAAAAGCCCGGCTTTTATGCCAACGCGGCGCTGAAGCAGGCGACGACGGCGCTGATCGGCGCCACCCGCTACAAGGAGGTCATGCTCGGCTGGAGTGTCGCCGCTCCCATCGTCACCGACGGCGATGCCCTCCTCGCCTGGGGCTGCAAACCGCACGATTGCGGCGACAATCACCAATCCACCCTGATCGATGCCGGCAAGGTGGCAATCTGCATCCTGCAGGGTGGGACGGCCACCTGGTATGCCGAAGGTCTGGCCAAACCGGTATCGAGCCGCATCACCGGCGATGGGAGCACCGCCTGCCAGTTCGAGACGGTAAGCCAAGCGCGCCAAAGCCTTGCCGCAGCTCGACGTTAGCCCAGCTGCCGGGACGCTATCTCAGGGGTGGACGCGTTCTTGCGGCCACCTCTCGCTTTCAGTCATTCATCGATGGTTCGTGGCCATCGGACAGCTTCTCTGCAATGACCGCCGCCGCACCAATGCCGCCTGCAGCCTGCATCGGCGTCAGGTGCGCGGCGATGAAATCGGCACGTGCCGCGGCGTCGATCTCGCCCTGCGCCCATGCTGCCCGAATCACTTTGCCGTGCCAGCGCATGCGAATCGCTGGCATCTGCATCTCGAGTTGGACCTCGATGCCCGTCATCACGGTGATGCCACCCTCATCTGCCGCCACGAAGGCGAAATCACACCATGGGTCAGCGCCCAATGGCTGAAAATGGCCAACGATCCATGCGGGAAAATCAGCTGTTGTCCGATGATCGGCGTCAAGCACGTCGCGGCTATCGATGTGTTCGTCCATAGTTCCTCCGCACGATCGCTGGAATCAACCATCCAGCCACGTTGCGAGCAACGGCCGTAGCTCCGCCAAGGGTTGATAGCCGGCGGTCAGGCAGGCAAAGCCGCCTGCATCACGCAGGATGACGGTGGGAAAGCCGCCGATGCCCATTGTTTGCGCCAGTTGAAAGCCGGCATGGGTGGTCTTGATCGCGCCGTAGGACGCGAAGTCGGTGGCAAAGGTCGGCGCATCGACGGCAAAGGGTTCGGCAAGCGACGCGAGAATCGTCGCATCGGTGACGTCACGATTCTCCGCGTAGAAGGCATGCTGGATCGCCTGTAGATACGCGAGTGCACGGGCACGAACGCGGTTTTGCACGACGACGACGGCACGGCTGGCCGGCTCCGTGTCATAGACGAAGCCTTCACGGGCGAAGAAATCGAAGGCGAAAGGCTGGCCGGTCAGCGCTTGCACCTCCTCCCAGTGATGACGCACGTCCGTCTTCGCCCGCGCACTCATCGGCCGGGTCGTTCCGGGTCGAAGGCCGCCCATGACAACCCGCAGCGTAGCACGGTCCGCCGCTGCGGCCGCGAGCGCGTCGATCACCGGCGCGAACCCCCAGCACCACGAGCACATGGGATCGGCAAAGTAGAGAATGTGCTTCTCCGTCGCCGTCGCTTCGTCAGCCATTGCCCTCTCCGCATCCGCGCCTGTTACAGCTAAGCGGCAAAGAGCAGGCCAAGGTCCGCTTCGGCCGGAATAACCAGCGGCTCCGCGTAGGCCTCGATGCCCGCATCCATCCTGCGTCGTGACAGACGATACAAGGTGGCAAAGTGGCAGGCGGGCGCTGCCGTCCCGTACCCCTTGACCAGTTCGGTACCACGACGGACAGCCTCGATCATTCCGGCCGGCAAGGCCAAGTGGTAGGCATTGCGTGCCACTTCGCCGCGATGACACGCCAGCGCCGCCACCAGATCGGCAACATCGTCGACGCTGGAACCCACCATAAGGTTTGGCGTCACCAAAGGCGCCCAATATTCGGTCTCAACGATCCAGGCGGGAGCGACTCCCGCCAGTTGTGCCAATGCATCGAAGACAAGGTGATGGGTACCCACGTGCGTCGGATGCCGGTCATCGCGATGCGGGACGAAGAGAATGGTCGGCTGCTGTTCGGCAAGGATCGCGGCAATGGTCGCGACGGCAGTCTGCCAGTAGCCGGGCTCGTTCTCTCGTGTCGCCGGGTTAATGCGCTCGAGACCGTCGGTTGCCGCCGCCAGCATCCCGAAGCCAAGCCAGGCGCAGGCGTCGGACACTTCCCGCCAACGGGCAGCACGGCGCGCAGGGTTGCTGCCGAGCGTCACCGCCACATTGATCACGTTCATCCCCCGCTCCCGCCGCAAACGGAGGGGGAGTGCGCCAGTCAGGCATTCATCGTCGGGATGCGGTGAAAAGAGGAGCACCCTCGGCGCGCCGGCATGGACCAGTGGCGGCCTCGGCGGCTCGGCTGTGGGGACAAGCTCGGCGCCCGCCGCGAGCAAACGGCTGAAACCGGCAACGAACTCGCCATAGGGATTACGCAGGACCATCGGGCGCTCGCTCTTGCCGCGGCAATGCCGCGGCCACCAGGGGCGTCGATGCAATGTAGGCAGTTTTCCGGAGCGTTGCGACCCGGCGATGGCGGCGCAATGGCCACCGATATCCTATAACGATCGATTATCCTTGCCCGTTGCCGGCCTTCATCCGGGCGAGGACGGTCCGGGGTTCGGGCTCGGGCGGCCATACCAACCGAAGCCCAACCCCGGGTCAGCGGGAAAGATGCCGTCAACTGTCGCGATCGCTAAGGCGCCAGTTGTCTTCGTTGATCTCGAGGCGAACGGGCGTGACACCCGACTTCTTCATATCGATCTGCTCGGCTGCGGCACGTGAGAGATCAAGAATCCGACCCCGCACATACGGCCCACGGTCGTTGATTTCCACCTCGACCGATTTGCCGTTGCGCAGATTGGTGACGACCACACGGGTACCCAGCGGCAATTTCTTGTGCGCCGCCGTCAAGTCGTGCTGGTTGAAGCGTTCACCGCTCGCCGTCCGTCGTCCGTGGAAGCCTGGACCGTACCAGGATGCGACACCCTGCTGAACGTAGACCGGCGCTTGCGCGCGCTGCGCCTCGGCTGTCCCGTCCATTGCCAGAACCGGCAGTATCGCGCAGGCTCCGGCGATCATCGCCCCCTTCATCCATCGCAGCATCCGTTCGACCTCTTGGTGGTTGATCCCGCATCGTCCATAGATATTG
This sequence comes from Defluviicoccus vanus, assembly GCF_014672695.1. Classification (GTDB taxonomy): domain Bacteria; phylum Pseudomonadota; class Alphaproteobacteria; order Rhodospirillales; family Defluviicoccaceae; genus Defluviicoccus; species Defluviicoccus vanus. The sequence continues at coordinate 937,371 of NZ_CP053923.1, forward strand.
CGACTACCTATCGCAGCTTCAGCATATAGGGACGAACATAATGATCGCAAGAGGTGACCATCGACCGAGTGATTCGGCCTGTGACCTTATGAACACACATGCATGTTCTGAGGTACAGATCGGTTGAATTTATGGACAATTACGTCACTCAACGTATTACTTATAAATACTTGACGACCGCAGTATCCTGCCGGAGGTCGATGGTGCTCCGCAAACAACGCCGTCGCCGGTCAACTTCCGTTTAATTTCCCAGCACGGCTGCCGCGCTCCGTCGATGACGCCGGTTGCGCCGCACCGCCGCGGCGCCCGGTACGCATAAAAAAAGCCAGTGCGATGCTCAGCGCCGTGGCGAAATCGGACGGCTTGCCGCCGGTCAGCTGCGGCAATGCGACGTTCGCCTGTCGCCATGCCCACGCGAGATGTCACACGAGGTGTCACAATGGCGACGACTTTTGTACTCTGCCGGTGAAGCGTGCCAAGCTAACCACAGACGGGAGCGAGTTCGAGCATGGACACCGGCCAGGCAGTTGTTCAACCCGGGCGTGCCCGGAGGATTTTCCTCGCCATCGGCGCCGAAACCTCCCTGATCGCCGGCATGGGAACTGCGCTGCTCCTGTTCACCTTCGGCTCGCAGTGGCTGGCCGATCTGTCCAATCCGGCAAAGGCGGGCGGGTTGTTCTGGTGGATCTTCGGCGTCATGCTGTGGTGTTCGTTCAACGTGGTTCGCCACGCCGATCACCTGGCGGAAGAACTGGGCGAACCCTACGGCACGCTGATCCTGACCTTTGCCGTCATCAGTATCGAAGTGTCGCTGATCGCTTCGATCATGGTCTTCGGCGCGGATTCGCCCAACTTGGCGCGCGACACGATGATGGCGGTGCTGATGATCGTCCTCAACGGCATGGTCGGCACGGCACTGCTGATCGGCGGTATCCGTCACCGCGAGCAGCATTTCAACCTGCAGGGTGCTCAGGCATTTCTCACCGTCATCGTCCCGCTGGCGACGATGGCGCTTATTCTGCCGCGGTTCACCACCTCCACGCCGGATGCGACGCTGAACCCGCTGCAGGAGACAGGGTTTGCCGCCTTGACGGTCGCGCTGTACGCTACCTTTCTCGCCATCCAGACCAGCCGCCATCGCAACTTCTTTCAGGAGCCGCGCTCGGGCGGACACGCGACGCCGACATCNGAGAGTGAGACCCCCAACCCTCACCTCGGCGCCACTTCGGTCCGTTCGGTGGCCTACCATGGCATCCTCCTCCTGCTGACCATGCTGCCGGTGGTGCTGTTGTCGAAAAAGCTGGCGACAGTGGTCGATTACGGCATTGATGCGCTGCGCGCGCCGCCTGCCCTTGGTGGCATCCTCATCGCCACCCTGGTGCTGACGCCTGAGGGCATCAGTGCGCTGAAGGCGGCGCTCGAAAACCCGCTACANCAGCGAGCGGTCAACATCTGTCTTGGCTCGGCGCTGTCGACCATTGGCCTGACCGTGCCGGCGGTGTTGATGATCAGCCTCACCACCGATAAGGGTGTCGCCCTCGGTGTCGACAACACCTCGATCGTCCTCCTGGTGCTGACGCTCATCGTTTCGGCGATGACCTTCGGCGGCATCCGCACCAGCATGCTGCAGGGCGCGGTACACTTGGTAATCTTCGCTGCCTATCTCATGCTAATCTTCAGCCCATGAGCCGAGGCCGACGGCCAGCGACTTGCATGGCGCTGCCGTGGCTGCCAGGGGTGGCGGTGACCCGGAACGGCCAGGACGAATTGATGCCCTACACAGTCAAGGAGATGTTCTACAGCCTACAGGGCGAGGGGGCGAACGCCGGGCGTCCGACCGTCTTCGTCCGCTTTGCCGGCTGCAATCTGTGGAGCGGACGGGAGCAAGATCGCAGCAAGGCCATATGCCGCTTCTGCGATACCGACTTCGTCGGCACCGGCGGGCTTGGCGGCGGCCGGTTTGCGAGCAGCGAAGCGGTAGCAATTGCCGCGATGGCGCACTGGCGCCGCGGCGCCGGCGACGCGTCCGCCTCGCCTTTTGTCGTCCTGACAGGCGGCGAGCCGGCGCTGCAGATCGACGCTGCCCTCATCGATGCCTTCCACCGCCACAACGCCCGCGTTGCCGTCGAGACTAACGGAACCATGTCGCTACCACCCGGCCTCGACTGGATTTGCGTCAGTCCGAAAGCGGGAGCGCCGCTCAGCGTTACCCGTGGTGACGAATTGAAGCTGGTCTATCCACAGCCTGACGCCATACCGGAGCGCTTCATCAACCTGCCCTTCGCGCATCATTTCCTGCAGCCGATGGACGGGCCGGAAATTGCTCGACACACGCGGCTGGCTGTCGCCTATTGTCTCGCCAACCCGCGCTGGCGACTCAGCCTACAACTGCACAAGCTCCTCAACATTCCATGATCATCACCCAAGCCTTTCACTTCGAGGCAGCGCACCGCTTGCCGGCAGTGCCCGTCGGTCATCGCTGCTACGCCCTGCACGGACATTCCTATCGGGTGGAACTGCGGCTCGAGGGACCGGTCGACCCGCAAAGCGGCTGGGTCGTCGATTTCTTCGCGATCGAAAACGCCTTCGCGCCGCTGCTCGCCATCCTCGACCACCACTATCTCAATGAGATCGACGGCCTGGAGAATCCCACCGCCGAGAACATCGCCCTGTGGATCTGGCAGCGGATGCGAGCGCAGCTGCCGCTGCTCGCCGCCGTCCTCGTCTTTGAGACGCCGCACTGCTGGGCGGAGTACCGCGGCGACTGACCTCGTCGCATCGCCCGCAGCGGGCTTGGCTGTACGGCGACGCACATAACTGCAAATTAACGCGCTGACCCTATGCTTTTTCCGGTCAGCCCAGCAAAAGCTGCCGCTTGGTGATTGCTTTCGCTTGCCGCGAGTTTCACCAAAGCTTAACCCCGCTTATGCCGGCAAATGGCTACAGTTCGCATATTCGCTAATGATAGAGGCAAATATTAGCGTCATAGGTGCATACTTGCGCCACAGCAGAGGAATAAAGCATTGGCACATCGGCTGGTAAAATTGCGGCTGTTGCGTCCGGGTCGCCGGCTGGCGGTTATTCGCGCTGCCCGTTAATATCAGCGGAGTCCCCGCCGACGGTTTGCCGGCTCTCCTCGCCGGCTGTCCGCGGTGGGGTGGTTACACCTTAAAAGCAGAACAGCCGCTGCGGGCCCACCATCGGCTGCCCGCCTTAACAAAGGGGATGCGTTACCTCGGCTAACCAGACGGCGGTTGCGTCGTCCACCCGCGGTGTCAGCGTGTCGCGCACGCGCTGATGATAAGCATCAACCCAGGCGCGCTCTTGTTCGCTCAATGCGGTAACGTCGATCAGGGTGCGATCGATCGGCGCCAGGGTAAGCGTCTCGAATTCGCGCAAATCCTGCTCCGCCCCCTCGGGTGCGCCGGCGGCGACAACCGCAACCAGATTTTCGATCCGGATGCCGAACTGCCCGACCTTGTAATAGCCGGGCTCGTTGGAGAGGATCATGCCGCTCTCCAGCGCCACCGCATTCGGCACTTTCGAAATGCGTTGCGGGCCCTCATGCACACATAAGAAAGCACCGACTCCGTGACCGGTGCCGTGATCGTAATCAACCCCGTCTCGCCACAAAGGCATCCGTGCCAGCACGTCGAGCTGGCCGCCGGTGGTCCCATGGGGAAACACCGCGGTCGCCAGCGCGATATGGCCCTGCAGGACGCCGGTAAACCGGCGGCGCATCTCCTCGCTGGGTGAGCCGACCGCAACCGTTCGCGTCACGTCGGTGGTCGCGGAAGGATACTGGCCACCGGAATCCACCAGATAGAGCGAGCCCGGCTCGAGCAGTCGGTTGGTCGCCTCGGTCACCCGATAATGGACGATGGCACCATTACCGGCCGCAGCCGAGATGGTGGGAAAACTGCCGCCACGGTAGCTGGGATGTTCGGCGCGGAAGCGCTCCAGTTGCTCGGCGGCGGCCATTTCGCTGACCTGTCCCGACGGCGCCGATTTCGCCAGCCAGCAGAGGAAGCGGCTCAGAGCGGCGCCATCGATGCGGTGCGCCTCGCGAATGGCGGCGAGTTCGGCCTCGTGTTTGATCGCTTTCGGCAACAGGCAGGGATCGTCGGCGAACTCGAGCCGGGCCCCCGCCTTCTGCAGCTGCTGCACCGCCCAGACCGGACACCGTTCCGCATCCACCCGCACCCGTGCCCTGCGGTCACCGAGCTTCGCCAACGCTGCGGCAAACGCATCCATGCTGGCAACGGCGACGCCATTGCCCAGATGCGTCCGCACCCGGGGCGTCAGCTTGCGCGGATCGCAGAACAGCTCAACCGACGCATCATTGTGCAGGATGGCGAACGCCAGCAGCAGCGGTGCATAGGCCACGTCGCCACCACGAATGTTGAGCAGCCAGGCGATGGCGTCCGGCTGGGCCAATACCGCGGCATCGCTCCCCTCGCTAGCCAGCGTCGCCGCCACGCATTGACGCTTCTCCGCTGCCCAGAGGCCGGGAGCCACGACCGCGTCGTGAACGATCACCGGGGCGATTGGCTCGGGCGGACGGTTGGTCCAGATCCGGTCGATCAGATTGGCCTCCAGCGGCACGGCGCGGCCGCCGGCACGGCTGCACGCCCGCTCAAGCGCCAGCACCTGTTTGCGCGTATGCAGCCAGGGATCGTAACCGAGGCGGCCGCGCGCCGGCAGATGCGTGGCAATCCAGTCGTTCAGCGGCTCATGGGTCACGTGGCGCAGTTCAAACGCGGCGCCATCAACCTCGTCGCGGGCCTGCTGGGTGTAGCGCCCATCAATGAACAACGCCGCCGCGTCAAGAAGGACGACGGCAGTCCCCGCCGAGCCGGTGAACGACGTCAACCACCGCAACCGCTCGCTGGCTTCGGCAACGTATTCGCCCTGATGCTGATCGGCGCGCGGCACGACGAACCCCGCCAGCCGCCGGCGCTTCAGCTCCTTACGCAAGGCAGCCAGGCGATCACCGCTATCATCCGCACGCTGCTGCAACGTGGCGCGGGCGGTGCCGAGTTTGTGGCGCAGCAGCGCTCGCAGCTGCAGTGGGGCGTCAGGATGGATCAGATCCATCCAGGCGTCGGCATCGTATCCCGGCGGCGCCGCCGCGACCCCGGCGATCAGCGCCTCGACCTCGGCCTTGCTGCTGCCGACGCCGGCATCGCGCAAAGCTGCATCCAGGCTGCCCGGCGCATCGTCGCCTCTGTACTCCATGATCACCACTTTCCTTCGGGCCCACCCCCCCCACCCACCGGCGAAATCTCTGCCGGTGTAGCGGGATACTCCATCGCTACCTAGTGGGTCGTGGACTCGTCGGCAAGAGAGACACGGTGGCAAACCCTGGGCAAACCGCGCGAAACAAACCCTTCGCGCGGCGCTTCGGTTAGAACAGCGACTTCGATGCGGCGCCGTTGATCTGGCTTACCCCCTTGCCGGTAAAGTCGAACAGGAGGGTGCTGGCACCGGTCACCTGGTTAAGACGGTAGGCCTTGGTGCCGGCAAACCCGACCAGCGCTCCCTTTTGCGGCACGACCAGGCCGAACAGGTTGACCAAGGTGACCGGATGGCTGAGGTACTTATTGGTGGAGAAATTGAAGTCGACCAGCTTCTTGCCGGTTGCCGCGAGGTAAAGGTGAACGCCGTCATAGGCGAAGTCACCCGCCGATTTGAAGCCGCCATCGGCGCCGGCGTATTGCGCTCTGCCGGTCGTTGTATTGATGACGAAGAAACCGGTGATGGTGTTCGATGCTGCCACCGCCTGCCCGCTTTTATTGAACGTCAGGGCATTCATGCCGCCAACGGTGAGACCGGTGCCGACCTTCGTTACTTTCGCCGTGAGCGGATTGACCCGGTAAAGCTGACTGAAACTGATGCCGTAAAGGACGCCTGACGGCGAGAAGCCATATCGGTGAGCACGATGCCCAACTTGCCGATGACCTTCACCACCTTGGTGTTCAGGTTAATCGTCGCCAGACGGCCGGTGCTGTCGCAGACGTAGACCAGCGGCGCCGCAAAGGTTGGCGCGGCAACGGCTTGCGCCGCGACGTCTTCCGATTCCAATGACGGCTTCGGCACAACAAGCCCTTTGGGCATGATCACGCCTTCAGGATCAGGCTCGGCGCTGGACACTGCTGCCGCCGTCTGACCCACGTCTGCCGCTGTCGGACCCGTTTGCGCCGAGGCCGCCACCGAACCCAAGGCTAACCATAGCGCGACCAGTAGCCCGAGATGCATTTTCGCCATCAACCTCGCCTTCCCTTTATGATCACGGCTCAATTTTATGATAGCCGATAAGTGTACCTGCAAGTGCGAACCACTACAATCTGCACTCGCAGAGGACTGCCTCGTTTGGGGATCGTCTTGCGTCGCGCCTGATCAGTCAGGCGAAGAGGCCTCCGGATAGCCGCATCGCCTGTAGTGTGACCTTGACTTCGATCCCCGCTCGCCGTCATTTCGCCGCATGAGCGAGTCCTGTGAATGCGTGGTGATTGGCGCGGGTGCCGTCGGGCTGGCGATTGCCCGCGCCCTGGCGCAGGCCGGCAGGGAGGTTGTCGTCCTCGAAGCCGAAGACGGTATCGGCCGGGTGACCAGTTCGCGCAATTCCGAAGTCATCCACGCTGCCCTTTATTATCCGACGGGGAGTTTGAAGGCGCGGCTGTGCCGCGCNCGCGGCCGCGACCTCCTCTACGCCTACCTGCAGGAACGCGGCGTCGACCACCTGCGGTGTGAGAAGCTGGTGGTGGCGACGAGCGAGGAGGAGATCGCCGTCCTGCACGCCATTGATGCCCGCGCCCGCGCCAACGACGTAACCGACCTGCGTTTCCTCACTGCCGCCGCAACGATGCGGCTGGAACCCGAAGTGCAATGCGTCGGCGCATTGCTCTCGCCCTCCACAGGGATCTTTGATCCCCATACCTACATGCTGCATTTGCAGGGCGACGCCGAAGCGGCGGGCGCGATCTTCGCCTTCCACGCCCCGGTCACCGGCGGCCGGATCACCGATCGTGGCTTCGAATTAGAGGTGGGCGGTGCCGAGCCGATGACACTCGCCTGCCGAATGCTCGTCAATGCCGCCGGTCTCGGCGCGCAGCAGGTGGCAGGGGCACTGGCCGGGATGCCGCCGCCGCTGATCCCGCCGCTCTATTTCTCCAAGGGCTGCTATTTCTCCTATTTCGGCCGCCCGCCGTTCCAGCGCCTGGTCTATCCGGTGCCCGACGAGGCCAGCGTCGGCCTGCACTACACCCGCGATCTCGCCGGCCAGGGCCGCTTCGGTCCCGATGCCGAATGGGTGGCAGCGATCGATTACGACGTGGATGGCAGCCGTGCCAGCCGCTTCTACGCCGCCATCCGCAAATTCTGGCCGGCCTTGCCGGACGGCTCACTGCTGCCGGGCTACGCCGGCGTACGCCCGAAACTGCAGGCACCCGGCGAACAACCGAAGGACTTCCTCATCCAGGGAGCGGACACGCACGGCATCCCCGGGCTCGTCAACCTGTTCGGTATCGAGTCTCCGGGCCTGACCTCGTCACTCGCCATCGGCGAGGTGGTGGCTGCGATGCTGGCGCGTTGAGCGTCGGCCCGATCGGCGTTGGCGCCTCAGAGAGGTGCAGAATGCGCCGTAGGCGGACGGCCGTGCCAAGGACGGCCGGCTCGGCAGGCTAGCGGCAGCTCGGCAAAGCCGCCAAGGTGGCACTCAGCAGATGCGCGCTCGCGGGGGAGAAGTGCCCCCACGGACGTCGCTGATAATACCGTGCTACTCGGCCGCCATCCGCATCGCGGCGTCGTGCTCGCGGTGGTAGTCTTCCAGTCGCCGAACCTCGTTGGCGGAGCCCAACATCACACTGCAGCGCTGATGCAGTTCCTTCGGCTGCAGCTCCATCACCCGGCCACGGCCGGTGCTGGNCGCACGTCCACCCGCCTGCTCGACGAGGAACGACATGGGGTTCGCCTCGTACATCAGACGGAGCTTGCCGCCCTTCTTGATGTTCTCGGCGTCCACGGGATAGAGAAACACGCCGCCACGGCACAGCATCCGATGCACGTCAGCAACCATCGAGCCGACCCAGCGCATGTTGAAATTCTTGCCGCGCGGACCGTCCTTACCCGCCAGGCACTCCTCGTAATAGCGCCGCACCGGCGGTTCCCAATGCGCTGCACGCGAAGCGTTGACCGCGAACTCCGAGGTTTCCTCCGGAATGCGCATGTTCGGGTGGGTCAGGATGAATTCGCCCACGTCGCGGTCGAGGGTGAAGCCGTTGACGCCGCGCCCGGTCGTCATCACCAGCATGGTTGACGCACCGTAGATCGCGTAGCCAGCGGCGACCTGGCGGATGCCCGGCTGCATGAAGTCGGCCTCGGTGGGGTTGTCGACGCCCCCGGGGCAGCGCAGCACCGCGAAGATGGTGCCGACGGCGATGTTGACGTCGATATTCGACGAACCGTCCAGCGGATCGAACAGCAACAGATAGTCGTTGTTTGCCCCTTCGGAGATCACGTGCACGTCGTCGACCTCTTCCGAAGCCATGCCGACGTAGTTGCCACCGAAGGTATTCATGTGCATGAACAAATCGTTGGCGATGACGTCCAGCTTCTTCTGGTCTTCGCCCTGAATGTTCTCGCTACCGGCAAGGCCGTAATTACCGGCAAGCGCACCGCGGTTGACCTCGTGCGAGATCATCTTGCAGGCGGTGACGATGTCACTGACCAGCGCGGTGAAATGCCCGGTCTTGCCAAGCTGTCGCTGTTCAGAAACCAGGAACCGCGTGATTGTCATTGTTTGGTGCGGCATGAAAACTCCCCTTAATCCAAATCTGGCCGACCGACCCGGCACCCATCTGCGCCTACGTCCCGCCTATATAATGCATATTGAATAAGGTGGCGGCGTACACGTGCTCGTCTTGCATGGAGCCATGCGCATTTTCCGTGACAGCATCGGCGGCGGTGCGCGACGCCCTCCCCGGGGACGGCGGCGCGTGTATCCCGAATTTCATTCCGACTACGCTTGCCGATCTGCTCAGCGAGCCGGTGCGCCCGCGCATCAGGAGATCGATAGCCCGAGGAGCCGCCCGGTGCCGTAGGTGATCGCTGCAGCGAAGCAGCCGAAGACCACCTGCCGCGCCGCCGAAAATGCCGGGTTGCGGCCGTTGAACAGCGACGTCAACAGACCGATGATGGCCAATGCCAGCGCGCTCAGGCCGATACTGCTGACGACGGCGGCCTGAGCGGTGAGCCAGAGGAAGGGGGCGACCGGAAAGATCGCCCCCAGCGAAAACAGCGCGAACGACGTGGCGGCGGCAGTCCAGGCATTGCCGCCCAGGTCGTCGGGGTCGATCCCCAGTTCCTCCCGCGACAGGGTGTCGAGCGCGCTCTGCTTGTCCTGCATCAGCTCACCGGCGACGCGTTGCGCCTCCTCTTTCGGCAAACCCTTCGCCTGGTAGATCAGCGCCAGTTCGCGCTGCTCCGCTTTCGGCGTCTGTTCCAGCTCTTCCGCTTCCTTGCCGATCTGGGTCCGGGCAAGCTCGCGCGCGTTGGTGACCGACAGCCATTCGCCGAGCGCCATGGAGCAGGCGCCGGCCAACAGCCCGGCGAGGCCGGTCAGGAGGATGGTGTTGCCGGGGGTGCCGGCGCCGGCAATGCCCATGATCAGACAGAAGTTGGAGACCAGCCCGTCGTTGGCGCCAAGCACCGCCGCGCGCAGGGTGTTGCCGGAGCCGCCGCGGTGCCAGGGTTCGGCGCGGGCGATGTCACGGCCGCTGAAGCCGACCTTGCCGCCCGGCTGCGCCGCCACGGCGCGGACGATCGCCGCATGGCCACGCTCCTCGGCCGAGAGTTCGTGGGCGTCGGCCTGTCCTGCGTACTTGTCGCGGTCGGCATACTCCGCCGCGGCGATGGTCGGCAGGACGAAGGGCACGCCGAACCAGCGCGCCAGCCTGCCAAGCAGCCGGGTGCGCAGATCAGGCGCGAAGGCGCGCGGCGTCGCGACGCCCGCCGCCGCCAGCTTGGCGCGCCAGAACTGCGCGTGCTCGCTCTCCGCCTGCGCCAGTTGCTGGAACAGATCCCTGCGCCGGGCATCCGGCTCGGCATCGGCCAGCGCCCGATACAGCGCCGCGCCGTTCAACTCGTCGCGCAGATTGTCGCGATAGCGTTTGTGCTCAGCCGTCATCACCGCACCGCAAGGCATGAGCCAACATCTTGCACGCCGGGCGAGCGGAAATGCGAGCCCCTTTCACGGCGAACAAACCCGGATTCCTCTACGCTCCATCCCGGCGACGGCGTGATATTCCGACCGGCGCCGGTTGCGCGGCACTACTGATTAATCCACCCGTAAACCGAGTTGCCGCATCGCCGAACGCTGCGCCCCGTCGACCGTACGGTGACATCCACGAAGCCAGTCGCCACCCAGCAGCAGGTTGAAGTTGGTTCGTGGACAGCGATGATGCACGTAGTGGTGTCGAGCCATCACCCGAAAGTACCAGCGTCGAAGCAACCAGCCGGTCAGCTTCGGTGCCTGCTGCAGCGCTTGCGCATGCGGCATGTGCAGATACGGGTGGATGAAGTGACTGAAGATCGGCGGCAGTGCCAGCGCTATGCCGGCTCCCAGTATCGCCGAAGCCCCCGTCTGCGACGTGATCCATGGCAGAGCCGGCAGCAGCGGGACGACGAAAGCCAATCCGCCCAGACCGTCCAAACGCAACCCATAACCGGAGCGAACAATCTGTTCGCCCTCCGCTCCAAGCATCGCCAGCTCGCTACTAACCTGTTCGCGCTCCTGGATGCTGCGGAACTGAGTAACATGATCCTGCCTGAACGTGCGCAGGTGGTGTACGACATGGTGCGAGTAGTGAATCCGAGCCAAATACCGCAAAGGAAGCGAACCTTGCTTCCAGCGCTCGACAGTTTGTCTTGGCGCATGGCCAATTCGCTGGTGCAAGACAGATTCGGTCAGACTGGCAATCACGTATCCAACTGCCAGCCCGGCCAGGAACGAACAGGCAGTTTCGAGCACATGCATCGCTGGTCCGTTCAACTCGTCCTGATGCGTCGTATGACGACCTCCCGCAGTCCGGCGTCGATCTTCTCGATCACCGCCTCGCGGCAGAAGCGCTTGATCGCCGCCATTTCCAATCCGACCCGCTGCCACGACACAGCAGGGCGGCACGCCCGTGATGAAGGTGCTGTTTGCCGTCAATCATAGGCCGAGTTCGCTGTGCGATCCCAGGCGAGCAAGCCAAAATGTGTTCGCATCAAGAGCGGTGTCCCGGATGCAATCCGGGACACCGGCCGCCCCGCACATCTGCCTGCGGCTAACGGATGCTTCGATCGGGGCGGCACGGGCGCCCTGGATTTCATCCGTTGGGGTGGACGGCCCCGCGGCATCTGGTGCCAAGGTTCGCTGTCGAAGTGAACAGGAGCCGTCCATGACCGAGCTTACCCGCATTGCGATCGACACGTCCAAGTCCGTCTTCACCCTACATGGCACGGATGCCGACGGGCGGGCGGTGCTGCGCCGCAATCTGCGCCGCCAGGACATGGTACCATTCTTCGCGCGCCGCCCGCCGATGGAGGTGGTGCTGGAGGCCTGCGGCGGCTCGCATCACTGGGGCCGTGTGCTGGCTGGGCTCGGCCACACGGTGCGGTTGATCCCGCCGCAATACGTCAAACCCTTCGTCAAGCGCGGCAAGAACGATCGCAACGATGCCGAGGCGATCAGCGAAGCCGCGGCCCGGCCGGAGATGCGCGAGGTCGCGGTCAAGTCGGCGGACCAGCAGGCCAACGCGATGCTGCTGTCGGTGCGCGAGTTGCTGGTGCGCCAACGCACGCAGCTGGTCAACGCGCTGCGCGGACACGCGGCCGAGTTCGGTCACGTCGGCCGCCTTGGCCGCCAAGGCGTGGCAAAGCTGCTGGCCGACGTCGCCGAGGACGCGGAGCTGCCGACGCCGGCGAGGGACGCATTGGCGTTGCTGGGCGCCGAGATCGGTCGGCTGGATGCGCGGCTGGCCGAAGTCGACGCCCGGCTGGTGGCGCAACACAAACAGACGCCAACCAGCAAGATGCTGGCGGAGGTGCCGGGGATCGGGCCGATCGGCGCGTTGAGCCTGGTGCTGCGGGTCGATTTCAGCCAGTTCAAGTCGGGGCGGCATTTCGCCTCCTGGCTGGGGCTGACTCCGCGCGAGCATTCCACCGGCGGCAAGACGCGGCTGGGCGGGATCAGCCGCGCCGGCGACGAGCGGCTGCGCCAGTTGCTGGTGCTGGGAGCAACCGCGGTGATCCGACAGGCCAAGCCGGGAAAGGCCTCGGCGTGGCTCATCGCTTTGCTGGCGAGGCGGCCGCGCAAGCTCGCGGCGGTCGCGCTGGCCAACAAGATGGCCCGCATCGTCTGGGCGATGATGACGAGTGGAGAGGCGTATCGCCAGCCGGCAACCGCTTGACCACTCGTTGATGCCGCAGGTGCAGGGCTGAGGACGGAGAGATGCTGATCGGTCGAGCCGACGATCCACAGAACCCGGGTAGCCCGGTGGCCATCAAGGCCGCTAATCCGTTTGGGCGTGGATCGCGGAACCCATCTGGGCCAGCGGACATCGTGCCGCGCAAAACAGGCCGGACACACGACTGCCATCGCACCAGATCAGATTTTCTCCCCCTCACCCCTTGCACCCAGGGGGCCGTCCACACACAGGCTACGCCTGCTGTTCGGTACCACGCCATAATCGCCAAGCCCCGCACGCCCATCGAACCCAACGAACCGTCAAACGCCAGCCAATCTCGCCCACTCAGAGCCCGACAGCGGCAATGTCCGCTCCAGCATCGTCCGCATGTGGGCAACGGATCAGACGGCAGGGCAGCAGCGCACGGCTGATAGCGGTTGCCTTGCCTCCCCTCGTTCTTGACCACGGGTTGTGTTGATGGTCCGCAACGAGTAATTTGACGAGGGCAAGCCATTTGCCGGCATAAAGGGGGAGACACAAGGAATGCGACTGCGACAACGGACAGTTCGCTGGTCCGCCGGTGTTCTTGCGGCGGCCGTCGCTATCGGCGCCGGACAGGACGCGTCCGCGTGCAACGGCACTTTGGAGTTGCGCAAAATCGCCACGTCCGGGCTGGTTCGATACAACTTTTCCCTGGCGCTGACGGACGCTGCGACCGCAACCGGGATCAGGTTAAGCGCGCCGAACAAGGTGACCGACAGCTCCAACTCGCTGCGGATGAACTATATCGAGCTGGTCTCGCCGCCTTTGACCCTGGCGCAGCTGGACGCGCAATTTCCCTCCGGGCTGTACCAGGTTTACTGCAGCCCCGGGACGACACCGGCCATCGCGGTCAACCTGACCCGCGCGTTTCCGAGCCTGCCGGCGATCACCGCTCCGGCCAATGGAGCGCTGATCGCCGACCGGACGCCAACGGTCACCTGGACTGTCGCCACGTCACCCAATGCGTTCGTCCTGCAGCTCGTCCGCAACAACGGGCGGATCACCGAACTCAATGTCGAACTGCCAGGGTCGGCGCGATCGTACACGATCCCCGAGGGCGTCCTCGCCGCGAACGCGCAATACGCGCTTCTGCTGAATGCAAGAAAGGCGATCGGCGCGGCCGGCAGTGGCAATGCCCTGGTCAGCGGCCGGCAGATCACTTTCTCGACCACCCCCTGATGCGCCTCGGCGACGGATCCAGGGAGGCCTCTAAACGCCATCCGTCGAGACGGAAGCCCGCATAAGGCGGCTTAGTACTACAGTTGCGTTTCTAGTCGTTTCTTGCGGTGACTGCTGGCGGCTGTCGTTTGGTGGCTGCGGCGCCATCGTGAGCAGGCCCAGACGAAGGCGGGATGGGTTTTCGCCCGGAACAGGATCCTTTCGAGCATGTGGCGGATTTCCGGCGTGGCGAGCGGGACGGTCATGCGGCCGCGGCGGCCGGACTCGTTTTGTCCCGTTTATCGAAGGCGATCCGGCGCTGGTCGGCCGACAATTTGGCGAGGAAGGCGGCGGCAGCGAGGACCAGGCTCATGTGGCGATGCCATCCGTGCCAGGAGCGCGCCTCGCAGTGATCGAGGCCGAGGTCGTCCTTCGCCCGCAGGAAGCACTCCTCGATCGTCCAGCGGAGGCCTGCGGCAGCGGCAAGCTCGGGCAGGGACGTGCCTTGCCGGGCATAGGCAAGGTAATAGGCGAGTGCTTGCGCATCACGCCGGCTGCGGCGGATGAGCAGCCAGCGCTCGAAACCGTCATCCGTCGACCATCCGAGCGGCAGCCTTGCCCAGTCGTAGAGCCTTGGACCCTTCGCCCCCTCGCCGGCGGTCAGCGACGACCACGCATCGTCCGCCAGCGTGTCCAGCATGGTGGCAGGGTCGGTCTGGACGAGGGTCCCGTCCTCGAGGAAGCGAAGGGTGTGGTTGGAGCGTACGGCAAGGACATAAGGCTGGGCGGCGGCCCTCGAGCAGGTNNGCCGGAGTTGACTGTCCGAGCCGTAGAGCGCATCGGCGAGAACCCAGGCGCAAGGCGGGCCGGCGTCGAGCGTCCGCTCGATCATCTCCCGCGCCATCGCCGGCTTGGTCTTGAATTCGACGTCGTCCGGCACGGCGGCCGTCCGGCGGCGCGTCGCATCGTCCGCCCAGTCTTTCGGCAGGTACAGCTGCCGGTCGATGAGCGCGTGGCCCCAGCGGCTGGCGTAGGCGACGAAAACGCCGACCTGGCAGTTCTCGATCCGGCCGGCGGTGCCCGAGTACTGACGGCCGACACCCACCGAGTGCCGGCCCTTCTTCAGGAAACCGGTCTCATCGACAACGAGCACGCCGCCCGGATCACCCAGCGCGTTCGTCACGTACCCGCGCACCAGATCGCGAAGCTGGTCTGCCGACCATGAACTGCGTCCGAGCAGTGACTGGAGGCGATAGGGTGCCTCGAGGCCCGCCTGTTCGGCCAGCATCCAGCCGGTCTTGCGCGATGCCGCCGAGAACAGCCCGTCGATGAACATCCCGGCCGAACGGCGCGTCTCCGCCCGCCCCAGCGCCGGCGCGATCACCCGCCTCAACCCCTCGAGCTCCGCCTTCCAATCAACAAGCGTGCCCGCCCATTCCGCCACACCCATCCGTCGCCCTCCCACAGCCGCAGGCAACGGAACCATATTAGAGGATAAAATGCAACTGTAGTAGTAGGTTGCGTAATCCGCCGAATGGATCAAGGCTCAATGCCCGTTGACTTAGTCCCCGCGCCAGCATGCGACGGAATACGCCAGGGGCTATTTCGCCCTACACGGGCTTAAACTGCGTGGTGCGTTCAATCTCCCGCATTCAGGTCCTTGAGCAGCGCGTCCACATCCTTGAAGCGCGGCAAACCGCCGCTGCGCGCTTCCCGCATCGCCGCGATCGTCTCGGCGTTCGGCGCCTGCAGGTCGAAAGGCAAAGCCTTCTCCCGGGCGATCCGCGTCAGCATCAGCCGAAACGCATCGGAGACGGTAAGACCCATTGCCTTGAGGACGGCGGCAGCTTCTTCCTTGATCTGCGCGTCGATGCGAGCGCGCACGACAGCATTTTCACTCATGGTGCCGATCTCCTTTGAGCTACGATGTAGCCCACCTTGGGGCACCATTCCAGCGTGTAGGGCCGAAAAGCCTTTGCGTATTCCGCCGCATGGCGGAGTTTGCCGCGTTACCGAGGCCGCCGATTGGAGACAGGCCTCTGAAACGTTGGGCGGCTGACACATGGGGTGGAATACGCAAAGAGGCTATTGCGCTCTCCGCGAGCGGCCGTGAACCCAGTGCTGGGCGGCTCGGCCACAGTGAGATGCGGTGCCGGCGCAGGTGTCGATCGGGGCAGGCGCGGGCACCCTGGATTTCATCCGTTGGGGTGGACGGCCCCGCGGCATCTGGTGCCAAGGTTCGCTGTCAAAGTGAACAGGAGCCGTCCATGACCGAGATTACCCGCATTGCGATCGACACGTCCAAGTCCGTCTTCACCCTGCATGGCACGGATGCCGACGGGCGGGCGGTGCTGCGACGAAATCTGCGCCGCCAGGACATGGTGCCATTCTTCGCGCGCCGACCGCCGATGGAGGTGGTGCTGGAGGCCTGCGGCGGCTCGCATCACTGGGGCCGTGTGCTGGCTGGGCTCGGCCACACGGTGCGGTTGATCCCGCCGCAATACGTCAAACCCTTCGTCAAGCGCGGCAAGAACGATCGCAACGATGCCGAGGCGATCAGCGAAGCCGCGGCCCGGCCGGAGATGTGCGAGGTCGCGGTCAAGTCGGCGAGGCAGCAGGCCAACGCGATGCTGCTGTCGGTGCGCGAGCTCCTGGTGCGCCAACGCACGCAGCTGGTCAACGCGCTGCGCGGACACGCGGCCGAGTTCGGTCATGTCGGCCGCCTTGGCCGCCAAGGCGTGGCAAAGCTGCTGGCCGACGTCGCCGAGGACGCGGATCTGCCGACGCCGGCGAAGGACGCATTGGCGTTGCTGGGCGCCGAGATCGGTCGGCTGGATGCGCGGCTGGCCGAGGTCGACGCCCGGCTGGTGGCGCAACACAAACAGACGCCAACCAGCCAGATGCTGGCGGAGGTGCCGGGGATCGGGCCGATCGGCGCGCTGAGCCTGGTGCTGCGGGTCGACTTCAGCCAGTTCAAGTCGGGGCGGCATTTCGCCTCCTGGCTGGGGCTGACTCCGCGCGAGCATTCCACCGGCGGCAAGACGCGGCTGGGCGGGATCAGCCGCGCCGGCGATGAGCGGTTGCGCCAGCTGCTGGTGCTGGGAGCAACCGCGGTGATCAGGCAGGCCAAGCCGGGAAGAGCCTCGGCTTGGCTCATCGCTTTGCTGGCAAGGCGGCCGCGCAAGCTCGCGGCGGTCGCGCTGGCCAACAAGATGGCGCGCATCGTCTGGGCGATGATGACGCGCGGCGAGGCGTATCGCCAGCCGGCCACCGCCTGACCACTCTTTGATGCCAAGGGTGCAGGGCTGAGGACGGAGAGATGCTGATCGGTCGAGCCGACGATCCACAGAACCCGGGTAGCCCGGTGGCCATCAAGGCCGCTAATCCGTTTGGGCGTGGATCGCGGAACCCATCTGGGCCAGCGGACATCGTGCCGCGCAAAACAGGCCGGACACACGACTGCCATCGCACCAGATCAGATTTTCTCCCCCTCACCCCTTGCACCCAGGGGGCCGTCCACACACAGGCTACGGCTTGCTGAAGGCTAACTGCCGGGCGACCTGGCAGATGTCGAGGCATTCTTCGCCGACCCGCCACCGGACGGCGTGCATCGCTGCGAGACCACCGACGCCGACCACGGCCGGATCGAGGCTCGCCGGCATGCGGTGAGCCATGACGTCGCCTGGCTCGCGTCGGACCGCCGATATCCCGATGAAACGGCGATGCCGGGGCTCGCCGCCGTCGCCATGGTCGAGGCGACGTTGCGGATGGTCCGACGCCTTCGCACGCTCCATCCCCTGCCAAATGCGATAGCCGTGCGCCCTACGCTAGCTTCACTTGTGCTCCGGCGCCACTTAAAATATTCCTGAGCGCTCAGACGTGTGGGGACAAAGGCTGCTCCTGTGCCCTATCAGGGCCTAACGGACCCAGCTTCGAGAATGCGGGCTTCCTTATTAGCAAACAGTAGTTGAGGGGGGCTATGTCAATTAACGGAACTGTTTTCATCTCTTACGTCAAAGAAGATGCAAAGATTGCAATGCGCATCTATCGCGATTTACGGGGAAATAAAATCGATGCGTGGATAGATAGCGAATGCCTTAAGCCTGGTAGTGACTGGAGCGCAGAAATTCAGCGCGTTATAGACGATAGCCGTTATTTCATACTTGTCGTGTCCCGCACATCAGTCTACAAGATTGGTCATTATCAAGCAGAAACCAAAGCTGCCTTAAAGAAACTTGAGCGTTTTCCGTTTGGTAACGTATTTATTATCCCGGTGCGCGTCGAAGAAGTTGAAATAAGCCATCCTGATATAAGAAAGTTACATATCATTGACTTATTTCCCTACAAGCAGGGAATGAGAAAAATTCTGCAACATATATCCATAAATGACGACAAATTGGCAAAGCAAGGAGAAGCGCTTATCAGAAAACTCACTACCAATGGTATTTCTCCTGAGCAGGCTACGAGAGAAATTTGTTCGTTGTTAGTTTCAAACCCGAAGCTTACGCAGAGGGAAAAAGATATATGCCAGCAGCTTATGCATTGTCTAGATAAGGGGTACGCTAGAAATCAAAAGGAGATATACATACGTATCGGACTGCTTTATGCCTTGCTTGAGGGGATTAATAAAGTAATTGACTCGGCGATAGAAGGAAGTAATGGATCATCGCGGACGCAGGCCCCTGCGGGTAATACGGTCGAGCCCCACCCTTCTGTACGTGGAGAACCACAAAGTTCTCCATCAACGGATCAAGCTTCTCCCTCACCTCTCTCTGATGTTACCCCCGAGCCGCCTAGAACTACTTCTGCTGAGGGCGAAATATTTTTGCGGAAGCCATCTCCGTCTTTTCGGCCCGCGCCTAGCTCACAGGCTCCTCGGGTTGGACACGCGCCGCGAGTTCCGCATTCAGCAGGGCCAATGCACGTTACCCCGCCTTCCTCACCGTTTGTCAACCAACTAAGCGGAGATAGCTTACAATACTCTGATTTATCGGGTTTTGGACTATCTGGGCACATTGCGGACCAAGCGGTGCGGTCGGCGGGGAGGCCACCCGCAGCCTAGCTGAGCACGGCGCATCCAACGTCGTTGAGCATGCTATTGATAAGGGCGGACGAGCGATTGCGAGCGAAGTTGCGAACCAATCGATCCAGGCCTTGACCGAAAACGCAGCGCAGGTTGGCAATACTGTAGTCGAAGGCGTCGCACATGAAACGATTACAAAGGTTGTCGGCGAAATTGCAGATAGTGCCGCCGTTACAGCTGTTGAGAAAGCGCTACATTGGTTGATTGAAAAGGTGATTTACGGATTCATCTCTCTAATAATTTTCGTCGCGTTATACGTAGTACATCATGTTTGGGACTACATAATGTCACTCTTCGGATGACGAAAAGATAATCGAAATGGTAATCGCATTGACCTACCCCTTCCCTCCCTCATCAATCCCCTCATTTAAGCTATGTTCGTCAGTTGGGCGGTGATTGGTTTGTTTTTTAGCATTTCGAGGAACCTTTCGATCAACGGCCGGAGGCGGGGTTCGGGCATGGCCGGGATGAGGTCGTAGAGCATGCAGCCCTGGCGGAACAGGGAATGGGTTCGGCGTTTGGCGGTGTTGACCTTGAGGTGGCGGTCCATGCCGAGCGCTTCGCCGGCCTCGCCGAGCAGGGTGAGGAACAGCACGGCGAAGGCGTTGAGCAGGAGCAGGCGGTCGCGGCGCTGCGGATCGCCGATGCGCACGGCGCCGAGCCCCATGCCGAAGCGCAGATCCTTGGTGTCGCGGAAGCTGGGCTCGATGGTCCAGCGTCTGGCGTAGAGGTTGACGATTTCGCGGGCCGATGCGTCTGCCTTGCTCGTCGCCAAACACCAGGGCTCCTTCATCGCCTTGGCGTGGACACAGACGACGGCGCCGACCGGTTGCGCGGCGGCAGTGACCGAGGCGCCGCGCAGATGGCGCGCCCGGCCGCCCTTGCCGACCCACTCGGCCGCCGCCCGGCTTTCTCCGTCGGCGGCGTCGACGCGGATGTCGCCGCGGAACCGGATGACATAGGCGAAGCCCAATTTCGTCAGATAATCGAACAGTTTGCGGTCGCCGAAGCCGCGGTCGGCGAGGATCGTCGCCGTCGTCCCCGCCGGCAACACCCCGGCAAGGCGGCCGAGACACGCATCCTCGATGGCGTTGCGCTGGCCCGCCAGTTCCGCCTTCAGCATCGTCAGCCACAACAGCGGCGTCGCCCGGCCGTGCCCGGTCACCAGATTGAGCGCCAGCGTCGCCTGCCCGTCGGCGTCGAAATCGGTCCAGTCCATGGCGACGACGATTTCCTTGCGGCCGCCAACCGCCTCCGGAACCCATTGCCCGAACATCTCCCAGACGGAGACGCCGGCGTTGCTCAGCAGCCTGTCGACCTGTTTGACCGCATGCTTGGTCAGCAATCCCCGCGCCTGCGCCAACGCATGGCCGATCATCGAAACCGCCAGCGACGCACCGGTCATCACCCCCAGCGTGCCGTTGGCCAGCGACGCGATCCGTTTGGCGTGAACATGCCCCGCGAAAACCCCATCAAGAAACCGACGAACGTCGGTCAAACGAAACTCAGGACGCGCTACCCCGTTCACTTCCCCACCCCAACCCTCGAAACCTTCCTCTCACCCTGCATAACCGACCGCCGCCGCAAAGCTCATCCGTAGCAACCCATTGATCCGTATCAAAACTCAAAATGAGGGGATTCCTGAACTTCCCTCCCCCTACCCCTTCACCGCCCCCTTCCCCTTCGCGATCTTTGCCAGTTCGCCGACCAGGGCGCGGACGCCGACCAGCCGGTCCTTCGACGTCTCCCAGTCGCGGCGGAAGACCAGTTTCTGGTCGGGGCGAAGTTTGCAGGTGTTGGCTTGGCGGCTGATGAACCGGACCAGTCCCGCAGGATCGGCGAACAGGTTGTTGCGGAAGGCGATCACCGCCCCCTTCGGTCCGGCGTCGATCTTCTCGATCCCTGCCTCGCGGCAGTAGCGCTTGATCGCCACCACCTGCAGCAGGTTGTTCACCTCGTCCGGCAGCGGGCCGAAGCGGTCGATCAGCTCCGCGGCAAAGCCCTCAAGCTCCGCGCGGCTGCCCACGTCGGCTAGTCGGCGGTAGAGGCCGAGCCTGAGCCCCAGGTCGGGGACGTATGGTTCGGGGATCAGCACGCTTAGCCCGAGCGCGATCTGCGGACTCCACTCCTCGCTCCCCGCCTCGGTATCGCCGCGCGCCGTCGCCACCGCCTCCTCCAGCATCTGCTGGTAGAGCTCGATGCCCACCTCGCGGATGTGCCCCGACTGCTCGTCGCCCAACAGGTTGCCGGCGCCGCGGATGTCGAGGTCATGGCTGGCGAGGGTGAAACCGGCGCCCAGCGCATCCAGCGCCTGCATCACCGACAGCCGCTTCTCCGCCGCCGGCGTCAGCTTCTTGCGCGGCGGCAGCGTCAGGTAGGCGTAGGCACGCAGCTTGCCCCGCCCCACCCGGCCGCGCAGCTGATAGAGCTGCGCCAAGCCGAACATGTCGGCACGATGGATGACGATGGTGTTGACCGTCGGCAGGTCGAGGCCGGACTCGATGATGTTGGTGGACAACAGCACGTTGTAGCCGCCCTCGTAGAAGGCGCCGACGGCGGCCTCCAGGTCCTTCACCGACATCCGGCCGTGGGCGCGCACCACCGTCACCTCCGGGACCAGCGCCGTCAGCATCGTCGTCAACTCGTCCAGGTCCTCGATCCGTGGGCAGACGTAAAAGGTCTGACCGCCGCGCAGCAGGTGCTCGCGCAGGATCGCTTCGCGGATCACCACCGGATCGAACTCGCTGACGAAGGTGCGCACGGCGAGACGGTCCACCGGCGGCGTGGTGATCAGGCTGAGCTCGCGCACCCCGGACAGCGCCATCTGCAAGGTGCGCGGGATCGGCGTCGCGGTGAGGGTGAGGACGTGGACGTCGGCCTTGAGCTTTTTGAGCTGCTCCTTGTGGGCGACGCCGAAGTGTTGCTCCTCGTCGATGATCAGCAGGCCCAGATCGCGAAAGCGCACATCCTTGGCCAGCAGCGCGTGCGTGCCGACGACGATATCCACCGTCCCCTCCGCCAGCTCCTTTTTCACCGCCTTGGCGGCGGCGGTGGAAACAAACCGCGACAGCTCAGCGATGCGCACCGGAAAGCCACGGAAGCGCTCGCTGAAGGTGCGGTGATGCTGGCGACAAAGCAGCGTCGTCGGGACGACCACCGCCACCTGGCGGCCTTCCAGGGCCACCACGAAGGCCGCCCGCAATGCCACCTCGGTCTTGCCAAAGCCCACGTCGCCGCACACGAGGCGGTCGGTCGGCCGGCCGCTGCCGAGATCGGCGACCACGTCTTCGATCGTCTTCAACTGGTCGTCGGTCTCGGTGAAGGGAAAGCGGGCGCAGAACTCGTCGAAGGGTCCCGACAGCGGTGCCGCCGCGGGCGCCTCCTTCAGTGCCCGGGCAGCGGCAACGCGGATCAGTTCATCGGCGATCAGGCGGATGCGCTGCTTCATCCGCGCCTTGCGCGCCTGCCAGGCGCCGCCACCCAGCTTGTCGAGGGCGACACCGTCGCCGTCGGAGCCGTAGCGGCTGATCATCTCGATGTTCTCCACCGGCAGGTAGAGCTTGTCGTTGCCGGCGTAGATGAGCCTGAGGCAGTCGTGCGGTGCACCGCCCACCGCCAGCGTCTCCAGACCTTCGTAGCGACCGATGCCGTGGTCCACGTGCACCACCAGATCACCCTGAGAGAGTGAGGTCGCCTCGGTGAGGAAATGCTCCGGTTTCGCCCGCCGGGCGCCACGCCGCACCAGCCGGTCGCCGAGAATATCCTCCTCGGTAATCACCGTCAGATCGGTGGCGACGAAGCCGCGCTCCAGCGGCAGCATGGCGAAGGCCACCTGCTTCACCGCCAGCTTTTCCGCCTCAGCCCAACCGGCAACGCTGCAGGTGCCGCGCAGACCGTGTTCGGTCAGCAGCGCGAGCAGGCGTTCACGCGAGCCGCGGCTGACGGCGGCGACCAGGACCCGCCGGCCAGCCTGCTGATGCTCGCGGATACGCTGGATGACCGCTTCGAAGACATTGCTGTCCGGGCGCTTGCGAGCTTCAGCGAAATCGAGGCCGGAGCGGCCGCCGGCGTCCCACACCCGCCGCTCGGCCTCCGGCATGGCGAAGGGCGACAGCACGGTGACCATCCGTTGCGCCAGCGCCGCATCAAGGCCGTCGCGATCGAGAAACAGGCTTTCGGGCGACACCGGGTAGTAGGGTGCGGCGCCGGCAGCGAACCGGCCGGCATCGATCGTCCGTCGTGCCTGATAATAGTCGGCAACCGCTTCCAGCCGGGTAGCGACTGCGTCCTCCACTTGATGATCGACCACCACCGACGCTGCCGGCAGATAATCGAACACCGTCTCCAGCCGTTCATGAAACAGCGGCAGCCAATGCTCCATGCCGCTGTGGCGATGCCCGGCGGAAACGGCAGTATACAGCGGATCGTCGGCGACGGCGGTGCCCGCCAGCAGCCGATAGCCGGCGCGGAAGCGACGAATGCTGGCCGGATCGAGCCGCACCTCGCTCACCGGCCGCAGGTCCACTGCCTCCACCTTCCCCGTCGTCCGCTGGCTGGTCAGATCGAAGGTGCGCAGGCTCTCCACCTCATCGCCGAATAGGTCGATCCGCACCGGCTCGGTCCGGCCGCTGGGGAAGACATCGACGATGCCGCCGCGGACGGCGCACTCTCCCGCCTCGCTCACCGTCTCCACCCGCACGTAGCCGTTCGCCTGCAGGAAGGTGATGAGGTCTTCGAGGTTGATCGGATCCCCGCGGCTGACGACGAAGCTGGACAAGGCCCAGATGTCGCGCGGTGGCACCCGCTGAAGCACGGCGGCGACCGTCGTCAGGACGATCCGCGGCCGGTCGGGCTTCGCCTTCGCCGCCAAGCTCGCCAGCGCATCCACCCGGCGGCTGACGATCTCCGGATGCGGAGAGGCCCGATCGTAGGGCAGGCAGTCCCAGGCGGGCAGTTCGATCCGCTCCACGTCCGGCGCGAAGAAATCGAGACCTTCGGCCAGGCGCACCAGGCGCACGTCGTCGCGGGCGATCAGCAGGGCGCCGGCAGGCGACAGCCGGGCGAGCTGGCCGATGATCCGTGCATCATGCCCCGCAGGCGCACCGGCGATGAGCGCGCGGCCGCCCTGGGCAACAAGGTCAGCGAGGGTCGTCAATGACTTACGGGATATACTGGAAGTTGAGCAGCCGCTGCATGACCGGATGTTCGAGCTCGGGCGGGTAGGGTGTCTTGCCGGTCATCCAGGCGTTGAGGTCGATGTCGTTGTGGTCCATCAACAGCCGCTCCAACCACTCCACCTCTGCGTCGGACAAGGACGGCAGATGCCGGTCGACAAACGCCCCGAACAGGATATCGTTTTCCTTCATCCCCGTATGGTGGCTGCGAAACACCACGCGCTTGCGGCGTGTTTCGGCGGTATCAACCATTCTCTCTCTCCTCAAGGCCGGCCGTAGGATATAGAGGCGCCTTACCCCTCTTGTCAGCCGTTTCGACCACGGATGCGCCCGGAAGTTCTCTACCCCCTTTTTGCCCCTGTGCGCAGCCTGCCAGGGGTCGGAGCTCAACTGGAGACGACGCTGACCCGTCTCGCCGGATCGCGCGTGCTCGATCTCCTGTGGCATCTGCCGGTGACCATCGTCGAACGACGACGCCTGGCTAGCCTGGCCGACGCCGGCGCCGGCCCCGTCATTCTCTCCCTTCGCATCGACGAGCACGAAGCACCGCGATCGCCACGGCATCCCTATCGCGTCTGGTGCTCGGACGACAGCGGCAACACCACAGCCCTCGTCTTCTTCCACGCCCGGCCGGACTACCTGCAGCGGGTGCTGCCTCCGGGCGAGGTTCGCCTCGTCAGCGGCGTTCTCGATCGTTACGGCGAAACGGCGCAGATCACCCACCCCGACTACATCGTCGGCGCGGACGAGGCGGACTCGATCCCGCAGATCGAGACGATCTATCCGCTTGCCACCGGCCTCAGCGGCAAGGTGCTGCGTCGCCTCGTCGGCGCGGCGCTGCAGCGTGCCCCCGCGCTCGACGAATGGCTTGATCCGGCGCTCGTCCGCCAGCGCGGCTGGCCCCACTGGCGAGACGCGCTGGCACTGCTGCATGCCCCGGCCGACGCGACGGTGCTCGAACCCACCTCGCTGCCGCGCTGCCGCCTCGCCTACGATGAACTGCTGGCCAACCAGCTGGCGCTGGCGGTGATGCGCGGTCATCTGAAGCGGCAGCCGGGGCGGGCGCTGCGCGGCGACGGCCGGCTGCGCCGCCGCCTGCTTGCCTCCCTGCCCTTCCCGCTCACCGCCGCCCAGACCGCCGCGGCGGCGGAGATCGACACCGACATGCAGGCGCCAACGCGGATGCTGCGGCTGCTGCAGGGTGACGTGGGCAGTGGCAAGACAGTGGTGGCACTGCTGGCGATGCTGGCGGCGGTGGAGACCGGTGCCCAGGCAGTCCTGATGGCACCGACGGAACTCCTCGCCCGCCAGCACGGTGAAACCCTTGGCCGCTTTGCCAAGAGCCTCGGCCTCACCGCCGCGGTGCTCACCGGCCGGGAGAAGGGTGCACCACGCGAGCGGCTGCTGACCGCTCTGGCCGAGGGGACGATCAACATCGTCGTCGGCACCCACGCGCTGTTCCAGGAAAGCGTTGCCTTTGCCGATCTGGCGCTGGTGGTGATCGACGAGCAGCACCGCTTCGGTGTCCACCAGCGGCTGAGCCTGGCGGGCAAGGGTGCCGCCGCCGACGTCCTGGTGATGACCGCCACGCCGATCCCGCGCACCCTGATGCTGGCGGCCTACGGCGATCTCGATGTCTCCCGGCTGGAAGAAAAGCCGCCCGGCCGCACCCCAATCGTCACCCGCGCTATTCCCCTTGACCGACTAGAGGAGGTGGTCGCCGCTGTCGGCCGTTCGTTGGCCAGGGGTGACCGCGTCTACTGGGTCTGCCCTCTGGTCAGTGTGTCCGAGACCCTCGACGTGGCGGCAGCAGAGGAACGTTTTGCCACCCTGCACGAGAGCTTCGGCGATCGTGTCGGTCTGCTGCATGGTCGGATGAGTGCGGCTGAGAAGGACAAGACGATGGCCGCCTTCGTCGCCGGCCGGATTGCGGTGCTGGTCGCCACCACGGTCATCGAGGTGGGCGTCGATGTGCCGGAAGCGACGGTGATGGTCATTGAGCACGCCGAGCGGTTCGGACTTGCCCAACTGCACCAGCTGCGTGGCCGCGTCGGCCGCGGTGAAGGCCAATCGTCGTGCCTGCTGCTTTACGCGCCGCCGCTCACCGCCACCGCCCACGCCCGCCTCGCCATCCTGCGCGAGACCGACGACGGCTTTCGCATCGCCGAGGAAGACCTGCGTCTGCGCGGTGCCGGCGAGCTGCTCGGCGTCCGCCAGAGTGGCCTGCCCACCTTCCGCGTCGCCGATCTGGCAGCGCACGCCGACCTGCTACCGATTGCCCGCGACGATGTGCAGCTGATCCTCGGCCGCGACCCGGACCTGGAGAGCCCGCGCGGGCGGGCGCTACGTACCCTGCTCTACCTGTTCGAACGCGATGCTGCCGTCGGCTATCTGCGCTCTGGCTGACCCGGACCTGGATTTCCCTGTCGAGAGCAGGTAGACCGCGCGCGTGGTTTCCTGTGAGGCAGCACAAGGGACAGAGCAGCAGCGATGGGCGTCGAACTGAACGACAATCGCGGGCTGATTTGCGGGTTCGCGCTGCAGCCCGATGCGAGTGCCACGCCCCTGGACGCCGCGGCGATCGATCGCTTGGCGCCTTCGCCCGCCAACCCGGTCTGGTTGCACTTCAATTACAATGACGGGCGTGCCCGCGACTGGATCGCCAACTGTCCCTGGATCGCCGAAGAAGGGCGCGAGGCGCTGCTCGTTGCCGACCACAGCATCCGCTTCGAGACCGCCGGCAGCGGAATCTTCATCGTCCTTGGCGAAGCGTACGCCGATGATCGCGAAAGCTTCGGCGTCTTCAATGTCTATCTGGACCGCCACTGCATGGTGACCACGCGGCGTCACCAGTTGACCGCCATCGGCAAGCTGCGCAACGATCTGGCGCAGGGGTTGGCCCTCAGTAACACCACCGCCCTCTTCCTGCGCCTTCTCGAGCACAAGGCAGCCACCTTCGCGAAGTCAACGCAGGACTGCATCGAGGCTCTCGACGATTTCGAAGAACTGGTGTTTTCCGGCCACTTCCGCCGGGCCAGCAATCTAGGACGGGAGCGCCAGCTGATGGCGCGCGTGCGTCGCCAGCGGGCTGGCAACCGTCAGGCGATGGGCGAGATGCTGGAGCACCCGCCCACCTGGTGGGACGAGGAGGCAACGATGGATCTGCGTCGCGCCATTGCCCGCCTGACCTCCACCGCCCAGGATCTCGACCTCGCCGCCGACCGCGCCCGGCTGCTCAGCGAGGAAATCGACAGCCGGATGAACGAGGCGACCAACCGTAACCTTTATTTCGTCTCCGTGCTTGCCGCCGTATTCCTGCCGATCACGCTGATCTCAGGCGTCTTCGGCATGAACGTCGGCGGCCTGCCCTGGGTCGAGGATCCGTACGGCTTCTTCTGGACCATGCTGCTGATGGCGGGCGCGATCCTGACGGTGCTATGGTTCCTGCGCCGGCGCGGCATTTTCTGACCCACGGCCCGGAAGGCATCCAGGCACCCTGGGCAGACGGCCAATGTTACATGAAGACGACTTTACCGGTGTGAACGTCATACATCGCTCCGGCGATGGCGATCTTTCCCTGCTCGGCCATCTCGCGCAGAATGGCGCTGCGCTGGCGGATGCGCTCCATCGTCAAGACCACGTTCTTGTCGGCGACCGCCTGGACAAACGCATGATTGCTGGACGTCCGGTCGGCATCGAAGCCGGAGACCGCCGCCACCGCAGGTTTGATGTTGGCGAGCGTTTGCGTGAGGTTGCCGAGAACGACATCGTCGCAAGCGCCCATGATCGCGCCGCACTCGGTATGGCCAATGACGAGGACCAGCTTGGCGCCTGCGGCGGCGCATGCAAACTCAATGCTGCCGAGGATATCGTCGTTGACAAAGTTGCCAGCGATCCGGGCGCTGAAAATATCGCCGATGCCCTGGTCGAAGATCAGTTCATTGGAGGCGCGGGAGTCGATGCAGCCGACGATCGCCGCAAACGGAAACTGACCGCCGCCCGTGGCCTTGACCTGCTGCATCAGGTCGCGGCGCAGCATTTTGCCGGCGACGAAGCGCTCGTTGCCATCCTTCAACATTTGCAGCGCTTGCTGCGGCGTGATCGCCGCCTGGGTTTGCTGGGTCTGGGTCACCGCTTCCGGTTCGGCAGCGCCTGCCGGCACCGCCACCGTCGCCAGGCTTGAGGCTGCGCCGGCGGCAAACAGCGTGCTTCCCGCCATCTTCAAGAAGCCGCGACGGTCATGTGCGAGGTTGTTCATTCCGACCCTCCGTTCGAATTGCCCCGCGATTAACCGCAGGAAAAGGCGACATCAATCATCGCGATGACGCCATTTCTTGATAAATCTGTCGTGTTCGCGGGAGTAATCAGCAAACAGGCGCGCCTGTTGGGCACTTATGAAAGGATATTACCGTTGGAGTTTGAACTCTAGCCTCGCCTCGCCGTGCTGCCAACCCCTATCGTGCGAGCGTCTCAGCTTGCGGAAGGGCCGTGTTTCGCCATAAGGAGACTCGTGGGCGCGCCGATTGCGAACTCGGGTGGTGTGCGTTGTCGGAGGTTAAGCGGACGCTGCACGGTGGATTGAAGCGAAGCTTGATCAGCATAGTCTTTTCGGGCGACAACGTTCGGGTAGATCGGGCCTTTGACCATTCCGACCGACGCGCGCTGTCCGGCCGGCGCGATCGCATCGCCGGACAGAATCCAGATCATCGGCCATTTCTCTCGGGACGGGGGTCGTCGAACAATGCCTATCACTCGAAAGCTCTGGCTCAGTCTCCTAGCGCTCGGTGCCGCCATCATGGCCCCAACGCCTCCGGCGTCTGCGCAGTCGATGCTCCAAGGGCAGGTCCTCGGCGCGGGCGCGCCGATCGCCGAGTCCACCGTGACCTTATGGGCGGCGAGTCCGGGCGCGCCGAAACAGTTGGCACAGGCGCGCACCGGCACTGACGGCCGGTTCACGCTCACCGAAGACGGGGCGCCCACCCAGGATTCGATCCTTTATGTCATCGCCAAGGGTGGTATTCCATCGGCCAATAAGGCCGGCGGCAACAATCCGGCGATCGCGCTGATGACCGTGCTGGGGACGACGGCGCCAAAGACCGTAACCATCAACGAACTCACCACCGTGGCCTCGGCGTTTACCGCCGCGCGCTTCATCACCGGGGAATTGATCTCCGGGAACGGGCTCGGACTGCGGATTGCCGCCGGGAACGTGCCCAACCTGGTGGACCCGGCGACCGGCGGGTGGGGCAAAGTGCTCCTGGATCCGCTCAACAGCACCCAAACCACGACGCTCGCGAACCTGGACACACTCGGCTCGCTGATCTCCGCTTTCTTCACCGTGGCGAACGACGATTGGCGCGCGCGCTTCCTCAAGTCCGCAACCCCAACCGGCGGCGCGACCCCCAAGACCACCCTCGAGGCGATGGCGGGCATTGCCCGCGAGCCGTGGGCCCACCCTCAGGATCTCTTCGCGCTGTTCGAAGAAGCCTACCCGCAGCCGAAGGATGGCGCCCGGCGAGAGGCGCCGTTCGTGCCATACCTTGCCTGGACCCCGCCCGACTTCGCCCTCAGCCTCTGTTTCGCGGGCGGCGGGGTGTACGCCAATGGCCGGTTCATGTTCGATGCGGACGGCAACCTGTGGAGCGGCCAGAACTGGATGCCCGGCTCCCAATCCGGCGTTCGCAAGAGCATCGGTGGCGGCGTGGTCAAGTTCACCCCCAACGGGATTCCGCTCTCCCCGCCGATCACCGGCTTCACCGGCATGGGCATAGACGGAGTCGGCTGGGGTACCGCGGTTACGCTCGACAAGGTCTGGATCACCAGCTTCAACGGCAAAATCCTGGTGATGGACCTCAACGGCAAACCGATCGGCTCGGAGAGCGACTTCCCCTTCAAAGAGAAGTTCCTCGGCCTGATGGGCGTCGGTGTCGCGGCGAACGGCGACGTCTGGATTGCCGATGGCTCGGACAACCAGTTGCTGCACTTCCCCGGCGGCCGAGTGAAGGACGGACGGATCGTCAAGGTCGCGGGGCTGAAGTCTCCCTTCGACATCGTCATCGACGCGCAAAATCGAGTCTGGGTCGCCAACTCCCAGTCGGACACGGTCGTGCGGTTCCCGGCCGACGATCCCACGAAGGTGGAATCCTTCCGGGCCGGAATCAGTGTCCGCGGCCTTGCACTCGACTCGAAGAGTAACGTCTGGGTGGCGAGCCTTCTCTCGCTGGACTTCCCGGTACCGCACATTCCCGACGGCGCATCCATCATGGAGCAGTTCGGGCTCCTGGCTGGAGCCGCTCTGCATTATCCCCACCCAACCGGATTGGTCAGCATGATCCGCCCCGACGGCACGCAACCCGTGCCGACGGGCTTCACTGGCGGCGGCGCCGTCGATATCCCGTGGGGCCTGAACATCGACGGCAATGACGACGTCTGGGTCGCCAATCTATCGCCTCGTACAAGGGCCGTGGTGCTGATGGCCGGCGCCGACCCGAAGGGTCACCCCGCAGGCACGAAAACCGGCGACGTCATCCATATGTTCGAGGGCGGCAGTATCCAGATGCTCACCGACGTGGCGATCGATCCGGCCGGCAATGTCTGGGCGGCAAACAACTGGAATGTCCCCGAAGCGGCGGTCGGCGACCCTCCGGTCTACCGCACGTCGACCTGGGGCGGTGGGTCGGGCTTCACGATCATCTATGGCGTGGCGGCCCCGGTGAAGCCGCCACGGATCGGCGAAGTGCGCAAACCGTAGGTGATGGGAGACACGGGCATGACACGCCTAGGTTCACTGGGCGCGGTTTTGCTTGCTCTGTCGTTCCTCTCGACCGGCGCCGCCGCGCAGACGCCGGCGCCGAACCCGGTGCCGGCGCCGATGAGGGGAAGGCGGATGCCCCAAGAGCCGACGACACCGAGGCGCTGGCGAAGCAGGCGCAGAACCCGATCGCCAACCTGATCAGCGTGCCGTTCCAGAACAACACGACCTTCGATTACGGGCCGCGGCACCGCACGCAGAACATCTTCAACATCCAGCCGGTTCTGCCGTTCACGCTGAACGAGGACTGGAACCTGATCACGCGTTGGATTCTGCCGATCGTCCACCAGCCGTCGCTCGCCAGAGGCGATAGTTCCGACACCGGGACGGGGAACCTCAACCCGACACTGTTCCTCTCGACCTCGGTGGCGAAGGATGTTCTCGTCGGATTCGGTCCGACGTTTCTGTTGCCGACCGCGTCGAGCAACGAACTCGGCACCAAGAAGTGGGGCGCCGGTCCCTCGGCCGTGGCCGTGTGGACGCCGGGCCACTGGCTCGTCGGCACGCTCGTCAACAACATCTGGTCGTTTGCCGGCCCGGACAGAAACCAGTCGACGGTCAACCAGTTTCTGGCCCAGCCGTTCATCAACTACAACCTGTCCGATGGCTGGTACCTCACGAGCGCGCCGATCATCACCGCCAACTGGGAAGCCGACAGATCGGCCGACACATGGACCGTGCCGGTCGGCGGCGGCTTTGGCAAGCTGTCCCGCATCGACCCGTTACCGCCGATCAACGCCGAGTTGCAGGTGTTCCGCCTCGCCGAAGCGCCGCGCCACGGCGGCACCTGGGCGCTGCGCACGCAAGTGCAGTTCCTGTTTCCGAAGTAAGTGCGGGCGAGGGATGATCACGCGGTTGCTGAGCGCGTCATAGCAGAAGCCAGCGCAACCGAGGCTGAAATCGACGCACCTGATGCTGTGGACGGCTCTCCACCCGGCATCGGAGTGCCATAGAGTGGTTATTGCTGAGGTAACCACGCTGAAAAGGAGAGCCGCCCGTGGGAGAGGTTACGACGATTGGTCTCGACATTGCCAAGTCCGTATTTCAGGTCCATGGCGTCGACGCCGATGGACAGGTCGTCCTCCGCCAGCGCCTGACCCGCGCCCGCGTCTTGCCATTTTTCCGCAAACAGCCGGCATGCCGCGTCGGCATTGAGGCGTGCGCCACGGCACACCACTGGGCACGTGAACTCCTCACCCTTGGCCACGACGTCCGGCTGATGCCGCCGGCCTACGTCAAACCCTACGTCAAGCGGCAGAAGAACGACGCCGCCGACGCCGAAGCGATCTGCGAGGCGGTCGGGCGGCCAACCATGCGCTTCGTTCCGGTGAAGACGGTCGAGCAGCAGAGCGTGATGATGCTGCATCGCGTCCGGCTGATGCTGACCCGCCAGCGCACCCAGGTCGGCAACGCCATCCGCGCGCACCTCGCCGAGCTGGGCATCGTCGCACCGGTCGGCCGCAAGGGGCTGGCGAGCCTGCTCGCGATCATCGCCGACGAGACCGACGCACGGCTGCCGGCGGCCATGCGCTGTTGCCTCGCAATGCTAGCCGAACAGCTGCAGCTTCTGAGTGTGCAGATCCAAGAGAACGACCGTGCCATCCGTGAAACGATCCGCACCAGCGAGGTCGCCCGCCGGCTGATGGCAATCCCCGGCGTCGGTCCGCTGCTCGCCAGTGCCCTGGTCGCCAGCATTGCCGATCCGGCCACGTTCAAGTCCGGCCGCAACCTCGCCGCCTGGATCGGCCTCGTTCCGAAGCAGAACTCGAGCGGCGGCAAGGAGCGACTGGGGAGCATCAGCAAGCAGGGCAACCGCTATCTGCGGCAGTTGCTGGTTGTCGGCGCGCTGGCCGTCATCCGCCAAGCCCAGCGATACGGCAGCAAGCGGGCCTGGCTGATCGGGCTGATGGGCCGGCGGGCCACCCGGGTCGCGGCGGTGGCGCTCGCCAACAAAACGGCGCGGATGGCCTGGGCGATCATGACCTCNGGTGAATCCTACCGCGAGCCGAAGGCGGCCACGGCCTGATCTTGGAAGTAAAGACGCGATCCACCGAGCAGGACAAGGAGATTGGCAAGGGCAATCAGGCAGGTGATGCGGACAACGGTCGACACCGTCGGGGCGGGAAAACCCATTTATCCCAGCGCACGTCTTTCGAGTGCGGGCTCTTGGTTGGGACTCGTCCCCGCGAAGAAGGCATCAGGGCCTGCGGCCATGTACGCGCCGCATCACAAGGCCGAACACATGGTCGCACCGACCAACGCCGCAGATCTCGCACGAAAATCCTTGCCAACGGAGAGCCGTCCACACATGGGATATCGCGGTTCCAGCCAATAACTGCCCGGGCTCAAGCTGAGACACTGCCCCTATCGTGCCGGCCTTGTGCAGGTGCCTGTTTTTGCCCGTCACGCCATCGGCGCAGCCCCGGTCTCAACCGAGAAATGCCTGCAGTGCTGCCAGCGTCGCATCCGGGCATTCCTCGGCGAGGTAGTGGCCACACGGCAGGCTCCGCCCGTGCACGTCCAGCGCCCGTTCCCGCCACACCGCCAGGACGTCATAGTTTCGACCCACCAGCCCCACCTCACCCCAGAGCACGAGGAGCGGGCATTCGATCCTGTGGCCGAGGTCGGCTTCGTCGTGAACGAGATCGATGCTGGCGGCGGCGCGGTAATCCTCGCACGACGCATGGATCGCCGCCGGGTCGTTGAAGCAGCGCAGGTACTCGGCAAAAGCGGCATCGGTGATCGCTCCCTCGCCGGCACCGCACCACCGCGTCAGCTTTTCCCTGAGGTAATGCGCGGGATCGTGGCCGATCATCGCCTCCGGCAGCCCGTTCGGCTGGATCAGAAAGAACCAGTGGTAATAGCCGGTGGCAACCGCCTGGTTGACGCTGGCGAAAACGGTACGGGTCGGCACGATATCGAGCAGCGCCAGTCGCGTCACCGCGTCCGGACGGTCGAGCGCCATCCGGTGGCCAACCCGGGCACCGCGATCGTGACCGATGACCGCGAAGCGACGATGGCCCAGCAACGCCATCGCCTCCACCTGGTCCGCCGCCATCGCCCGCTTGCTGTAGGCGGCATGGTCGGGCCCCGAAGGTGGCTTGCCACTGTCGCCATAGCCGCGCAGGTCGGTGGCGACGACGGTGAACCGCTCCGTCAGCCGCGGCGCGATCTTGTGCCAGATCACGTGCGTCTGCGGATAGCCATGCAACAGCAGCAGCGGTGGGCCGGAGCCGCCGACGCGGGCATGGATTGTGGTTGCCGAAGTAGCAAGGTCGAGGGTTTCGAAGCTCTCAAACATCCGCCGTTCTCCGCACACGCCAGCGTCGACGCCAACACCAGACTTGCCCGCCGCGCTGCTCCCCACTCCGAGAACGGCGCCGCTTTCACGTTAGTGTCACCCGTGGCCGTTATGGTAGGACGAGGTGCTGTGGCAGAAGTGACAGGAGCAGCGAGCATGGACCCGATCATCACCCTGACGATGAACTCGAGCGTCGATCTGCACTACGACGTGGCAAAGATGGAGTCGGTGAAGAAGCTGCGCGCGTCCGAGCCGCTGATCTTTCCCGGCGGCGGCGGCATCAATGTCTCACGGGTGATCAAGGAACTGGGCTCGCACAGCATCGCCGTGTTCACTGCCGGCGGTCCCACTGGGCAATTTCTGCGCGAGATGCTGGATAAGTGCGGTCTGCTCACCCGGATCGTCATCATCAACGAAAACACCCGCATCAGCGCCACCATCTTCGAAACCGACACCGGCGAGGAATACCGGCCGACGCCGGTTGGTCCATCGCTCAGCGACGGCGAATGGCAGGCCTGCTTCGATGCCCTGTTCGAATTCGAAGCCAGCTACATCGTCGCCACCGGCAGCCTGCCGGTGGGTGTGCCCATCGATTTCTACGCCCGGGTCGCCGAGAAGGCGAAAAGTCGCGGCACCCGCGTCATTCTCGATACCTCCGGCGACGCCCTGGCGGCGGCGCTCGAAGTGGGGGTCTTCCTCTTCAAGCCGAACCTGCTGGAATTGGAAACCTTCTCCGGGCGCGCCGCGGAGACGCCGGAGGAACAGGACGCTCTCGCCCGCCAGTTCGTGCTCGATCGCAAGGCCGAGGCGGTGGCGGTGAGCCTCGGCGCCGACGGCGCACTGTTGGCCACCCGCGACGGCTGCCTACGCCTGTCGGCGCCGCAGGTCGAGGTCAAGAGCGCCGTCGGTGCGGGCGACAGCTTCGTCGCCGGCATGACTTTCGGCCTCTCCCAGGGCCGGCCGATCGCCGATGCCTTCAGTCTCGGGCTCGCCACCGGGACGGCGACGGTGCTGACCGCCGGCAGCGAACTCGCCCACCGGGCGGACGTCGAGCGCCTCTACCAGGAGATCGTCGGCCGGCCGCTGCAGCTCTCTACCGCCGCCGCCGCGTGACCACACAAGAAGAAGAGCCGGCGCCCTGGCTCACTACGGCAGCCGCCGCCGATATCGATGAGCAGGAAATCCACCTGTTCCTGCTCGCCGGCCGATTGTTGATCGTGTACAGCGAGGCAACACCGCGGGTGGAACACACCCTTTACAATCTGGCTGCCAAACTGGGGCGGGAGATCCGCGTCACTGCCGGCTATCGCGACCTGACGATCTTTCTGCGCTGCGGTGACCATTTCGAGGGCAGGGTCAGCCGGTTCACGCCCGAACTGAAGATCAACATGCGCATGATCACCCATGTGCATGACACCATCAGGCGATTGACGCGGCGCGAGGTCACCCTGGAAGCGACCATCGAGGCGCTGGAACGCCTCGCCGCCGGCCTGGCGCTGGCGGCGCTGGCCTCCGCCGGCTTCGGCAACTACTTCAACGTGCCGTTTCGCCTGTTGCCGGCCTGCGTGCTATGCGGTGTTGCCGGCCACGCTGCGCGTGATCTCGGCGCCGATCTGCAGCTGCATCTCACCTGGTCGACCCTGCTCGCGTCTACCGTTGTCGGCGTGCTGACCGCGCTGCTACGCCAACGCTACCACGCGCCGTTTGCGGCGATTGCCTTTGGCGCGGTGGTGCCGCTGATTCCGGGGGCACTCATCCTGCGCGCCGCCAGTGGCACCATCCAACTGTGGCCGCCGGCGCCGCGGCCACACCGGCGCAGCTGGTGGAAACCGCCGTTGCCGGCCTGAATGCCGGCTTGGTGCTGCTGGCCATCGCCGTCGGCCTGCTGGCGCCGGTTACTCTCATCCGTCGAACTCCGGCGCATCTCGCGGTTCACCCCTGACCAGGGCCACACATGACCGGGGCCGCAGCTGATCACGTGCGGCTGAGCGGCACCCCAAGGTGAAATCCGAGCCATTCTCTTGGTTATCGTCTGGCGCGAGACGTAGCGACAGGCGCATACTGAATGCGGAAGAAAGGCCCGCCGCCGCGGTTGCGGTGAGACGCGCCGCCGGTTTCGGGAGGCTCGCATGCAGCACGTCAAAGACCTGATGGTCCCGCTTGAAGAGTATCCTCGCATCCCCGCCACCGCGTCACTGCACGACGCGATCAAGGCGCTGGAAAAAGTTCTGCTCAGTCCGGCGAAAGACCCCTCGCGGCCTCGCGATCGCGCCATCATCGTGATGGAGGCAGATGGCCGGGTGCTGGGCAAGCTGTCGCTGTGGGATGTCCTGCGCGGCATTGAACCGCGCTACGGCCACCCGATCGAACCCCTGGTGATGATCGACGATTACTTCCTCTGGACCCATGCGTCCTTCGCCGGCCTCGCCGAAAAGGCGCGGGCGATCAAGGTCCGGGAACTGCTGCAGGAACACGCCAAGCAGGAGTTCATCAGCGAAGATGCCGCCCTCGATCTCGCTGCCCACCAGCTGGTGCACGGCAGGCTGCTGTCGCTGCTGGTGACCCGCGGCGAGCGCATCGTCGGCATCCTCCGCTTGAGCGACGCGTTCAAGGCCGTCACCGAAATCATCGCCGCGGCCGAAGCCCAGAAGGCACCGGAACTCGCCAAGGCGTGAACGGGGGCCCCGGCACGTAGCAACCGCCGCCGCGGTCACGCCCGCCGCGTCCCGCGGCCGGCTTTGACCGCGCCTCGCTCAGAGGGCCTCCGGCCCGCCGGCTTGACCTGTATCATTGGACCTCAGGGACAGGCGAAAGCCCAGGGAGAAGTCGTCGTCGCCCGGGTGGTACGCGAGGCGGTAGGCGGACCGGACCCTCCTGGCGTCGTCGAACCAGGAGCCGCCGCGAATGACGCGGGGNNGTGCCAGATTCAATCGGCCCCANNGCGGATCGGCGACGGCCTCGCCGCTGTAGGCTCGCATCCCATCATGGCACCATTCCCAGATGTTGCCGTGCATCTCATGCAAGCCCCAGGGATTGGCCAAAAGGCTGCCCACCGGGACGGTCTGTTGCCGATACCGCCCCGTCTTGGCGTTGCCGTAGGGATGGTTGCCATCGTAGTTGACTTGCTCCGGCGTGATCGTCTCGCCGAAGCTGAATGGTGTCGCCGTCCCCGCCCGGCAGGCGTATTCCCATTCCGCCTCACTCGGCAGCCGGTAGGCATGCGCCGTCGCTCCCGTCAGCCACTCAACATAGGCTTGTGCATCCTCCCAGCTGACGTTGATCACCGGCAGTCGGCCACGGCCCCAGCCCTTATCGTCTGGCATCCTTCGCTTCGTGACCTCGCAAAAGTGGTCGTATTCAGCGAACGTCACCGCGAAGCGGCCGATGGCGAACCGCCGGCTGATCGTCACCCGGTGTTGTGGACCCTCGTCCTCGAATCGCGCCTGCTCGCCGGGCAGCGAGCCCATCAGGAACGAGCCGGCCGGGAGCACCACCATCTCCGGACACCAGGGAGTGTCCACATCCTTGAACACCGCGAAATCGGGCAACTCGCGCCAATCGCCGCCGATATGGACGCCGTTCTTCGGTTGCGACGTCGGAGCCCTCACCCCGGCCCTCTCCCGCTGACGGGAGAGGGAGGGACCCGCGTCCGCTGGAGGGTGAGAGAACTCGGGCTGTGGCGCGGTCAGGACGGCGTAAAGGTCAGCACCGCTGTGCTGAACCGTCTGCGTGCCCTCACCCGCCGCATCCGCGCCGACATCTCCCGCAGGGAGAAGGTCGCCCCCCCCGCCNNTGCTTGCGGGAGAGGGCCGGGGTGAAGGCACCGCCGCCGCACCAATGCCAGTGGTTTTCGCCGCGGCAAGGATCGGCCGCAGCGCCTTGATCAGCCGCTGCGCGTCGGCCTCGAACCGCTCGTGGCTAATCCGCACGGCGTTCCGCCGGGCGAGCGGCTTGAGATCCTCCGGCAGCTCGTCGTTGCGCGGCATCGCCACCGTGTCGATAAGCACCGGAATGACCCGCTTGCCCTGCGCCAGTCCGGCGCCGACCTCGATGCGAACGAAATCGGCGGGGTTGTCGAGCCTCCGCTGACCGGTTTCGTCGATGGCGGCGAGCCAGCCGCGACCAATCAGCGCCAGCAAGACGTCGCAGGCGGCGACCTCCGCCTCCAGGATCGCCACGAAATCCTCCCCGGGCGGAATACTGTCCACGTCCATGAACAGCTGCCTGCGGAACGTCCGGTTCAACCGGTCGAACAGCCGCCCAGCCGACGCGGTGTCTTCGCCGCGGCGGTAGCTGATGAAGATCCTGCCGCCCATCTCCCCCACGCCCTCGCTTCCCTCATCCTTCGCCAAAGGACACTATGCCACGCGCAAGACCGTGCGCCGCATCTTTCGCACCTTGATGCAGCCGCCTTTATCGTCTATGTTCATGGTTTGTGCGGTGATGCGCGTTTTCGCTTGCGGCGACGGTGGGAACCGTATGACGACACAAGACGACAAATGACGACAGATTGGCGCGCGGTCGAGTGTATTCCTAAGACTTTCAGGTAGTTAACCTCGAACGACCGGGTCGTGATCCGCCGACGAATGGTCTTCGAAGCGGTTGCTTATGCATCGTGGTGGCCGATGGTTCAGTCGGGAACCCAACGTGAGGAGTCTGTACGCCGCCTCGCCGCATGGGCGGCAGCCGGCTTTGCCGCCGGATTCGTCTCGACACTGGTGTTTCATCAACCGGTTCTCGCGGTCCTGCATGGTCTTGGACTGACCAATCGGACGGCATTTCGCTTCGTTCTCGTCCCGCCGCTCGGGCTGCCGGACATCCTGTCGCTGGCGTTCTGGGGCGGTCTGTGGGGAAGTGCTTTGGCGGTGGCGCAGCACCGGCTGGGTCGCTGCCGTGGCGATTTCGGCAGTGCCCTGCTGCTGGGTGCCATCGTCCCCAGCCTCGGCACCTGGTTCGTCTCGGCGCCTCTGCATGGCTATGGCCTCGGCGGCGGCTGGTACGGCGCTGAGATGCTCACATCGCTCCTGGTTAATGCGGCGTGGGGCCTCGGCACCGCCCTGTTGTTGCGACGGCTTCCCGGCGCCGGCTCACTCAGTCGACAGTGACTGCTGCCAGCTCGGCTTCCACGGGTCGTCACGCTGGTGCCACTGCGGAATATAGACGTAGACAACCCGCCAGCCGCCCTTTCCCGGGCGGAGGATGTAGGTGCGTGGACCGACCTCCCATTCGCAGCGGTCGGCGGCGCAGCCTTTGACATTCGCGCCGCGCGGATCACGGTCAGTGGCGATCAGGCAATCGTTTTCCGGCCGGCACACCTGGAACCAGACGTCGGCGGCAAGATCACCTTGATGCCAGCTGGCTTCGCCAAGGTTGCTTGCCCAGGCGGGGATATCCCCCGGCCGAGAACGTGCTCGGCCATTTCCTTGTAATGAAAGACGTAAAGACGCCAGTAGTCCTCCTGGCTGGAAAGCGGATACACCGGCTGATAGCCCACGACCCGGCACAGCCGCATATCACTCCAGACGTCGCAGGCGGCGGCAGTTGCCACGGCACAGAGCGGCGTCGTCGGGTGGCCGATACAATCGGCCGGAGTCAACGCGCGATCTGCTGTTATTGTCCTGACGTCCGCGGGATCCACGGGGCGGACCTGCCCGCCAACGCTGGCAAACGCCTGCCAAGGCACGGCAAGCATGACAAGAAGGAGCCCGATCCGATGCAGCAAGAGCAACACTGGCTTCAGCATTGATATCCACCCTCTCGCCCGGGAAGCCGCAGAATCGCACGGAAGGCAGCAGCTTATCAACGTCCGAGTAGCAACCGGCGTTGCCACGGTCAGGCTGCCGCCAGCACCCACATGGCGCTTGTCAGCGGCTGGCTATTCCGCCAACATTCGCCGACGATGGGTTTCCGGTTGGCCAAGCCGACCGGATGAAAAGGGAACACGGGAGGGACGACCCAAGAGGGGCCTGATCCGTGGCTGCCCCCGCAACTGTCAGCGGTAGCCGACCCGAAGACCACTGGGGCACACCTGCCCCGGGAAGGTGGGAACCGGCAACGACCCGCGAGCCAGGAGACCTGCCCGTCGAAAACTGCCGCCGGCCCGATCCGCGTTTTGCCGGCGGTCCGTCAACGACCATGCACGGCGGGTGCTGGAAGGAGAGGATGCCATGGGTCTCGAACCCGAGCCGACAACAATCCCGTGACCGCTGCCGTCACGCCGGTGGCGTGACCCGAAGTCAGGGCATTCGCGTGTCCTGGCCAAACCTGCCCCCGGCTGCACCACCGCGCGCTTGGCAACAGCGCCGTGCCAGCCGACGGCAACCGACCAGCATGCGGATCAGGGGAGACATATTCGCCCATGCACATCATGGAAGGCTACTTGCCGCCAGATCACGCGATCGCGTGGACGGCAGCCTCCGCACCCTTCGTCGCCTATGGTGTTTATCGCATCAACCGCACCGTCCGCGCTCAGCCGCAGACTCGCCTCCTGCTCGCTGCCTGCGGTGCCTTCGCCTTCGTGCTTTCGGCACTCAAGCTGCCGTCGGTCACCGGCAGCTGTTCGCACCCCACCGGGACCGGCCTCGGCGCCGTCCTCTTCGGCCCGACGGCGATGAGCGCCATGGCAACCATCGTCCTCCTGTTTCAGGCACTGCTGCTCGCCCATGGCGGGCTGACGACGTTGGGAGCCAACGTCTTTTCCATGGGGGTGGTCGGCCCCTTCGTCGGCTACGCCGCTTGGCGGGCGGCGCGTGGCCTCGGCAGCAGCTCTGCCGTCGCCATCTTTCTCGCCGCGGCGCTGAGCGACCTCGCCACCTATTGCACCACCGCGCTGCAGCTCGCCCTGGCGTTTCCCGATCCGCAGAGCGGGATTACCGGCGCGGCGCTGAAGTTCCTCAGCGTCTTCGCGATTACCCAGGTGCCGCTCGCCATCGTCGAAGGGCTGGTGACCGTCGTCGTCTTCAATGCCCTCTCCCGCGTTGCCGCCGACGACCTGGATCAGCTCGCCATTCTGCGNCGCCGGATCACGGCCATGACCCGCTCCACTTGGATCCTGCTGGCCGCGATCGTCTTTATCGTCCTGCTGCCACTGGTCATGCCCCTGCCGGCAGGACTGCAGGAACCCTTCACCGGCAGCGACGGGCAGGCGCAAGGCCTCATTACCACCATCGCTCCGCACTACCAGCCCTGGTTCCAGCCCTTCTGGGAGCCGCCTTCGGCTGAAATCGAAAGCCTGCTGTTTGCGCTGCAGGCAGCACTCGGTACCGGCGTGGTCTGCTACTACTTCGGACGCAAGCAAGGCGAGCGGCGGAGCCGANNCAGCGGAACGTGGGTGCGCGGACCGACTCTTGAGTCATCGCCATGTGGNCTGATTGATCGCATCGCCTACACCAACCGCTGGCGAACCCGCCACGCGGCGGAGAAGCTCCTGCTCGCCGGCGGCCTGATGCTGCTAGCAATGAGCCTACCGCCGCGGGTGACCGCACCCTGCGTCATCCTCGTCGCCTTCACCGCCGCGACGCTTGGTGCCGGGATTGCCGCCGGCACCTTCGCGCGACTCCTCGCCATTCCGCTCGGCTTCATGCTGGCCAGCGCGCCGATGCTGGCACTGTCGATCGATCCCGCGCATGGCTTTGCCGTAAGCTGGTCGACGACAGGAGCATGGATGGCGCTCGACGTCACCTTGCGGGCGTTGGCGGCAACCGCATGCCTGACGCTGCTGGCGGTGACCACGCCGCTGGTGGATCTGCTNGGGGTACTACGCCAGTTCGGCGTGCCAAAAGTGTTTCTCGAGATCATGTTGTTGACCTATCGGATGACCTTTGCCCTCGCCGCGTGCGCGGCAACCGGCGCCCAGGCACAGGCGTCCCGCCTCGGCTACGACGGCTTCCGCAGCAGCTGCCGCTCACTCGGCCAGTTGGCGGCGGTGCTGCTGCAGAATGCGCTCGCCCAGGCGCGGCGCCTGGAATGCGGCCTCGCCGCCCGCGGCTACGAGGGCGATCTGCCGGTGCTGTACCTGCAGCCGCCGCTGTCCTACCCGGCGCTGGGGAAAACCGCCCTGCTCCTCGCCGCGGTGGCCTGGCTCGGCGCGGTGGCTGGGTGAGCAGACAATGCTAAGCGCCATCGGCATCGGTTACAGCTATCCGGGTGGCATTGCCGCCCTCGACAACGTCTCACTGGCCATCCGGCCGGGGCGCAAGGTGGCGCTGCTTGGCGCCAACGGTGCCGGTAAAACCACATTTCTTCTCCATCTCAACGGTCTGCTCCGCCCGCAGCGGGGCGAGATCCGCCTTGATGACGTGGTGATGGGCTACGACCGTGGCAGCCTGCGACGCTGGCGACAACGGGTCGGTCTGGTGCTGCAAGACCCCAACGATCAGCTGTTTGCGGCGACGGTATTCGAAGATGTCTCCTTCGGCCCGCTCAACCTCGGGCTGACAGCGGCGGCAACACGGGAGCGGATCGACACCT
Organism: Defluviicoccus vanus; assembly: GCF_014672695.1. Taxonomy (GTDB): domain Bacteria; phylum Pseudomonadota; class Alphaproteobacteria; order Rhodospirillales; family Defluviicoccaceae; genus Defluviicoccus; species Defluviicoccus vanus. Next base: position 979,858 of record NZ_CP053923.1, read on the forward strand.
CCCTCGCCGCCTTGCATATCGAAACACTTGCCGATCGCCCCACCCACATGCTGAGCCTGGGGCAGAAAAAGCGGGTCGCCATCGCCGGGGTGATCGCCATGCGCCCGGATATCCTGGTTCTGGACGAGCCGACGGCAGGACTGGATGGCGACGGCAGCGCCCGGCTGGTCGCCCTTCTCGATGCCCTGCACCAACGCGGCACCACCATCGTCATCGCCACACACGACACCGATCTGGCACTGGAGTGGGCCGACGACGCTGCCGTCTTCACCGCCGCCGGAATCGAGCGCGCCGGACCGGTGGACGAGGTGCTCAGCGACGATGACCTGCTCGTGCGTGCCTGTCTGCGCCGTCCATGGGCGCTTGAGGTCAAGGATGCCTTGGCGACGAGCGGCGCACTCAACGGCAACCGCCTTCGTTCGCGCGCTGATGTGGTGGCGGCGATCCGTGCCTGTCTCAACCGCGTATGGCTGCACCAAGCCGGCTTAGTCATTCTCGGCGACGGCAAAAGGCTCTGATCTGGCTGCCGCCGCCCAATCCTGCATCGGTGGCAGATCGAGGATGGTCCGGCTGTAATCGGCCGCCGGCGCCGGGAGCGCAACGCCATAGGTGGCAAAGCGGGTGACCACCGGCGCCCACATGGCGTCGGCGTTGCTAAACCGCCCGAAGAGGAAGGGCCCCGCCGAGGCGTAGGCGCTGCGGCAATCCGCCCAGATGCGGGTGATCCGGGCGATGTCCTTCGCGACCTCCGGGGTCATGCCCTGGCCCGGCTTCGAGGCACGGATGTTCATCGGCATGTTCATCCGCAGCTCGCGAAAACCGGCGTGCATTTCAGCGACCACCGAGCGTGCATGCGCCCGCGCGCCCGCGTCGTCGGGCCACAGCTTCGTCGCCGGAAACAGCTCGGCCAGGTATTCGAGAATGGCGATCGATTCCCAGATGGTCCGCTCACCATGCTTGAGAATCGGCACCTGCCCTGCGGCGGAATGGGCAAGGATCGCTGCCTTGGTCTCCGGCTGGCGCAGCGGAATGACGATTTCAGCGAAATCGATGCCGGCCATCCGCATCGCCAGCCACGGCCTGAGTGACCAGGACGAGTAGTTCTTGTTACCGATCACCAAGGTGAATTCAGCCATGGCGCCCTCTTTCAGGCAATGACGAGGTGGACGAGGAGAACCACAAGGACCACGAGCGCGTTGATGCCGCAGGCAGCACGGAAGATTGCCAACGCCCGGTAAATGTCCGCGGCATCGGCCTCGCTGCTGCCGTCACCGATCCACGGATCATCAACGGTGAGCATGGGATACCGCCTGGGGCCAGCCAGCGCCAGCCCGAGCGCACCCGCCATCGCCGCTTCCGGCCAGCCGGCATTCGGCGACCGATGCTTCCGTGCGTCCCGTCGCATGGTCTTCAGCGCTGCCATCGGCTTTGCCGCCGGAACGAAGGCGGCGCCGATGACGATCATCAGCCCGGATAGTCGCGCCGGGATGAAGTTGAGCAGATCGTCGAGGCGGGCTGCTGCCATACCGAAGGCTAGATACCGGGNGGTGCGATAGCCGATCATGCTGTCCATGGTATTGACCGCCTTGTAGACCAGGAGCCCCGGCAGCCCGAACAGCGCACACCAGAACACTGGAGCGACGATGCCATCGGAAAAATTCTCGGCGCAGGACTCGATAGCAGCACGGGCAACGCCGTGGCGGTCGAGGCGAGTGACGTCGCGGCCGACGATGTGGGCGACAGCGTCGCGTCCGGCATCGAGACTCTCTTCGAGCCCGACGGCAACGCGATGGACATGCCGGTCGAGACTGCGCTGCGCGATCATCGCCGTGGTAAGTCCCAGCTCAAAGATCCAGCCGAAGGGCACCGCCCGCCCGAACCAGGTGAGGATCCAGCCGACTACGAACGCCGGCGCCAGGATGAGAATGACTGTCAGCACGCCGCGCAAGCGGCGATCCGTCGCCGAGCGATCATCGCGATTGAGTTTGCGATTGAGGTAGGCGACGCCGCTGCCGATCAGCCGCACCGGGTGCGACATTCGGGCGAACGGTCCGCGCGCTTCGCCGAACAGCGCATCGAGCGCCAGCGCAGCGAGCAGCAGCACCAGCGGCTGCACCGCGGGCGCGCTCATCAGATCGGTGCCGAGGGTGAACATGCAAAGGAGTTTCCGTTGCCGGGCGCCGTCCGTCAACGGTGCCGGCAGGTTCGTCGTGCTGAGGCTGGTGCAGCGTCCCATGGTGCCACCGTGATCCGACGTGGCGTCCCATGTCCCACCATCTCTTCGCCTCTCGCCGCGGCGTCCGCTATATTACCTGCCGTAGCGATGCGGGGCGCGCGAACGGTGGTAGCAGCGATGACGATCAAGGATGAAATCCTCGAGCGGTTGCGTGCCGACAAGGCGGCGCTGGATGCATTTGGCATCGGTTCCGTGGCGGTGTTCGGCTCGTGCGCGCGCAGCGACGCCCGCATCGATAGCGACGTCGATGTCCTCGTGCACTATCGCCCCGACGTGAACCCCGACCTGTTCGACTTCATCGACTTGCAGGATCATCTGCAAGGGTTGCTTGGCCGTCCTGTCGATCTGGTCACGCCGGACGCGTTGTCCGGTCCACTTCGCACACGCNNATCCTCGCCGAGGCGGTATATGCCTGAGCGGGACTGGCGTCTGCGCATCCACGATCTTACCGTCGCCATAGACAAAATCGAACGCTACACCGTCGATATGTCCCTCGCCGAATTCCAGGCCGACGAGCGAACGGTCGATGCCGTCCTGCGCAACTTCGAGGTGATCGGCGAAGCGGCGCGTCACGTGCCCGAGCACGTCGCCAAGGCTAACCCGGAGATNCCGTGGGCAAAGATGCGCGCGCTTCGCAACGTCGTTGCGCACGCCTACTTCGGCGTGAACCTGCCGATCATCTGGGAAACCATCGTCCGCCGCCTCCCAGAACTGAAGCCCGCCCTGGAATCACTTGAGCCGCCTCGAATTGAATGCGCAGCGTGATATGCCGGATGCGCCGGCGCGACCAACAGCATGCGGCGGGTTGCGCTTCGCTTCGAACCCGCCGTAGGAAGTTATCCAGGCTACGCGGGCCATTTAGTGTGCAGCCTGCGAAATACTACTTATTTATTTCGTCAACCGATCGGCTACGGCTGCGAGGTGCTGTTGAACTGTCTCTTTCAGCCTTTCAGCGATCGCGTGGACTAGGTCGCCGACGTCGTCCCGCCACCCTCTCTTATACCAGCGCCGAGTGATCTCGGTCCCTTCTGCGGCGAACGTGCTCCAGTCGGTCTTGGGATGTCGTGTCGCAAGCTCGAATACGTAACAATGCTCTAGACTTGGAGCGCAGGTAACCACTAATATGATCTGCTGAAGTGACGAGAATTTTGGCGTGAATGTGACTTTCATCTGCACCCGATCCATTCGCATGTTTAGGGTGAGATCCCAATTCTGAGGAAAATTTTCTGGATCGCCGCAAAGTGCCATAGTAAAGGCACCAAAAGGATGCGGCGTCACGTTCTTGCGCGCCGTAACAAAATCATCATGGCGCTTTTCCTGATTTAGCATCCGAATGATGAAGCCGCGCGTCGTTTGCTCCGCAAAGTCCGTGTGCTCGACTATGGCAAACTCAAACAACTCGCTAAGCTCTCCAGTATCCAGTTGTTGCTTTAGACCGTCAAAAAGCGTGTCCACGAACCTGGACACGTCTTCGGGCCTGCCGAGCTTTGCATCCGTCTCGGCGAGGAGGGTCGTCAAACTCTGCGGCGCCGTAGGTGGCAAAATGTCAGCCTCCGAGGTTGGGGGCGTGCATGTAACAGGTCTTGTTGTCCATCTCGCTGCGAAGCGATCCCGGAACGTGGACAGCTGTACGGCATCTTCGATGAAAACTTGGCGCCCGTGGGACTGAAAGACAAAGTGAGGCGTTCTCTCCTGATTTGTAATATACTCGTCTCGTATAATTTCTATAATGTCAGTGTAGTAGACTTGCCCTTCTGTTTTTCGTGCCGCAGACCTGCAAAATACTTCAGTGAATTCACTTAGAGGGTCGCCTCCTAGCGAGGTTTGCGAGTCGAGACATGATGCGATCTGCACGAGGTTCTTGAGGCCCCCCTTCTCATCGGGGATGCGGAGGCGGTCAGCTTTAATCATCGAGGTACCGGAGCCGCAGGCGTCAATCACTATGACTGCCAACTCAGGCGACGCATTTCTCAAGAGTGCTATAAGAGCATTGTGTGACAGACCTGTTTCATTTGGTCGCGAGCTATTAAAGTCGTGAGCGCAGAAATAGAACTGCCCTACGTCGTCGTTATATCCATGCCCAGAATAGTAAAAAAATCTCGTCATATCCTCGTTNNCTACAAGTATTTCGCGTAGACGGCGCTTCAAATTATCTGCCGTCAGATCGATGAGGGAATGTATGGCGTCAAACCGGCTCGTAGTCTCTATTAGAGCGTAGACAGCTTCCACGTCTGTGCGGCAGCACGGCAGAGCTGTAAGTTGACTATAATCTGAGTTTCCGGCGACGATTGCGACGGCTGACATTCAAGGCTCCGAATGGGTAGCGCTGGCTTGAATAACGAACTTAGCATGTGAATGCATTCGTCGGAATACGCGTCAAGCCTATTCAGAGCCACGTCCAGAGACAGGGGTGTTTGCGATTGTCTTTCGTCGTTTCTGTAAATGACTCTCGCACGCAAATGTAAGGAGGGGCGCAATCGAAAGGGAAGCAAACGTCGCCTGGGTCCGCAGCCGGCAGTGCTCTATAGTCGCCCTTGGTGAAGAATCCCGAGTTCTCAAACCATGCCCCCGCCGACGCATCCCATGCTGACAGCGCCTGCCCGCCTCCCTATGATCGCCGCTCGAACGAGAACCATCCGGCCGGAGGCGATGACCAGCCGGAGGCCGCAGCAGGCGGCCAGCGATCAGGGACGCTCAGAGGCAAGGGACCAGGCGCCATGACCAACCAACAAACCACCGAACACGCAACCGGACTGATGATCTGTGGCCATGGCAGCCGCTCGGTCGCCGCGGTCGAAGAGTTCAACGCGCTGGCCCGCCATCTGCGCAAGCGCCTGCCCGACTACGATGTCGAGAGCGGCTTCCTCGAATTCGCTCGGCCCGTCATCCGTGACGGGCTGGAAGCGCTCAAGGCGCGCGGCGTCGACAAGATCGTCTGCCTGCCGGGCATGCTGTTCGCCGCCGGCCACGTCAAAAACGACCTGCCGTCTGAGATCAATACCTTCGCCGCCGAAAACCCGACGATCGATGTGCGCTTCGGCCGCGAGCTGGCCATCGATTCCAAACTCCTGCGCGCTGCCGCCGCCCGTATCGCCGCGGCGGAGGCCGCCGCGGAGACGCAGGTGGACCGCAAGGACACGCTGCTGATGGTGGTCGGCCGCGGCACCAACGACTCCGACGCCAATTCCAACGTCTCCAAGGTCGCCCGCATGCTGTGGGAGGGGATGGGCTTCNNGGGCTGGGCGGAGGTCTGCTACTCCGGCGTCGCCTACCCGCTGGTCGACACCGGCCTGGCGCACGCGGTGAAGCTGGGCTACCGGCGGATCATCGTCTTTCCGTATTTTCTCTTCACCGGCATCCTCGTCGACCGCATCTACGGCCACGCCGATGCGGCCCAGGCGGCGCATCCCGAGGTCGAGATCATCAAGGCCGAATACCTCAACGATCACCCGCTGGTCATCGATGCCTTCGTCGATCGCGTCGACGAAACGCTCAACGGCGCCAACCTGATGAACTGCCTGATGTGCAAGTATCGGGAGCAGATCCTCGGATTCGAGGCCGCGAAGGGCGCGCCGCAGGTCGGCCACCATTACCACGTCCGCGGCATCGGCACCGACGCCGACCATGATCACGACCATGACCATGGGCATGACCCTCATCACGGTCACAGTCACGATCATCACCACCATCATCATGGTCACGGCCATCATCATCACGACCACGGCCATGACCACGACAATAAGAATGGCGGATAACGCCCGCCCGACGTCCCGCCGATGCCTCCCCTATTTGACGCCTACCTGATCGTCGACTGGAGTGCGGCGTCGCTGCCGCGCACCGGCGCCGACAGCATCTGGGTGCACCTCCTGGAGCGCGACGATGCGGGCGTGATCCACGAACGCCAGATCAACCCGTCGACGCGTCACGCCGCGAGCGCCTTCCTCGCCGACGTGTTGAGCGATCTCGTCGCCCGCGACCGGGTGACGCTGGTCGGCTGCGACTTTGCTTTTGGCTACCCGGCCGGATTCGCGAACCGGATCTGCGGCGACGGCGCCGGCTGGCAGCAGCTGTGGCAGGCCATCGACCAGCGCATCGAAGATACCGAAGAGAACGGTAACAATCGCTTCGCGGTTGCTGCGGCTTTCAATCGCGAGGTTTCCGGCGGGGCGTTTCCCTTCTGGAGCTGTCCCCGCGGCGTTACCGATCCGGCGATCGCGGTGAAAAAGCCACGCAGCTACGGCGCCGACACGCTGGCGGAATTCCGTTTGACCGATCGGGCGCTACGCGGCCCGAAATCGGTGTGGCAGCTTTACGGCGCCGGCAGTGTCGGCAGCCAGACCCTCCTCGGCATCGCCCATCTGCAGCGGTTGCGCCGCCACCCCTGGCTCGCCGGCGGCGCCCGCATCTGGCCGTTCGAGACCGGCCTCAGGGCACTGGAACGTCCCGGCAGCGACGACTGGCGAGTGCTGTTCGCCGAAGTCTATCCCTCCATGCTGCCGCTGGGTGAGCCGACAGACGAAATCAAGGACGCGCGTCAGGTGGCCGCCCTGGCGAAACATTTCGCTTCGCTGGATACCGCCGGTGAACTGGCGACGATGTTCGGCGGTCCCGCCGGCCTCAACGCCGAAGCCCGTGCCCGCATCGAAACCGACGAAGGCTGGATTCTCGGCGCCATGGGCCCCGTCACCACGACATCCGCCAACCCTTCCCGCTACGACTACATCCGCGAGCCCGAGTCGATCTATGCGGCGTCCTTCGCCACCATCCGCGCCGAGGCCGACCTCGCTTCGATTCCCGCCGCGCTGCAGCCGCTGGCGATCCGCGTTATTCATGCCGCCGGCGATCCTGCCATCGCTTCCCGCCTCGTCGCCAGCCACGAGGCGGTAGCCGCCGGCCATGCGGCGCTCGCCGCCGGCGCGCCGATCCTCGTCGATACGGCGATGGTCGCCGCCGGCATCATCCGCCGCCAGTTGCCGGCCACCACCCGGGTGATCTGTACCCTCGCCGAGCCGGAGGTAGCCGAAACAGCGCGGGCGATCGGCAACACCCGCTCGGCGGCGGCGGTGGAGTTGTGGCGGCCGATGCTCGATGGTGCCATCGTCGTCGTTGGCAATGCGCCGACGGCGCTCTTTCATCTTCTTGAGATCATCGATGCCGGCGGCCCACGGCCGGCGCTGATCCTGGGCTTCCCGGTGGGTTTCGTCGGCGCCGCCGAATCGAAGGAGGCATTGATCGCACACGACGCCGGCATCCCCTTCGTCGCCCTGCGCGGCCGGCGCGGTGGCAGTGCCATCGCCGCCGCCGCGGTCAATGCTCTGACTGGCAGGCTGTCCTCATGACGCCCTGGCTGACGGTGATCGGCATCGGTGACGACGGCCTCGATGGTCTCTGTGCAGCCGCGCGCACCCTGATCACCACCGCCGACGTCCTCGTCGGCGGCGACCGCCATCAGGCGATGGTGGCAACGACAACCGCCGAGAGGATCACCTGGAAGGCCGGCGTCGGCAGCGTCGTCGAGGCGATCGCCGCCCGTCGCGGTCAACACGTCGTCGTCCTGACCACCGGCGATCCGATGTGGTTCGGTGCCGGCGCCAACCTCGCGCGGCGCTTCGCTGCCGACGAGATGACCATCCTGCCGCATCCCGGCGCCTTCAGCCTCGCTGCCGCCCGTCTTGGCTGGTCGCTTGCCGACATCGCGACGCTGAGCGCGCACAGCCGGCCGTTGCCGCTGCTCAACCGCTCCCTCTATCCGGGCGGCCGCCTGCTGCTGCTGAGTCGAGATGGCCAGACGCCGGCGGCGGTCGCCGATCTGCTCACCCGCCGCGGCTTCGGGCCGAGCCGGATCATCGCCCTCGAACACTTGGGCGGGCCGAAGGAACGGCGGATCGAGGCCACCGCCGAGACCTGGGATTCACAACCGATCGCCGATCTCAATGTCCTGGGCATCCACTGCTTTGCCGGTCCGCAGCCGCAGTTGCTGCCGCTGGTCCCCGGCCTGCCCGATGACGTTTTCACCCACGACGGCAAGATGACCAAGCGCGAACTGCGCGCCGCGGCGATCGCCGCCCTGGCGCCGCTGCCGGGGCAAGTGCTGTGGGATGTGGGCGCCGGTGCCGGCTCGATCGCCATCGAGTGGCTGCGCGCCCTGCCCTGTCACCGCCTTGCCGACGGCCGAGAAGCCACAGCCTTTGCCATCGAGGCCGCAGCCGACCGCTGCCAGGCGATCGCTCGCAACGCCATGCAACTCGGCGCACCGCAGCTCCACATCGTCCACGGTGACGCGCCGGCAGCACTCGCCGACCTGCCACAGCCGGACAGCGTCTTTCTTGGCGGTGGCCTGTCGCAGCCGCAGCTCATCGAGACGGCATGGGCGGCGCTGCCCGCCGGCGGGCGGCTGGTGGCGCATGCCGTTACCCTCGAAGGCATCGCCCGCCTGTTCGATTTCTACCACCAGCACGGGGGCGATCTGCTACGCCTTGCCGTCTCCCGCGCCGCACCGGTCGGCCGGCTCACCGCCTTTCGCCCCGCCATGGAGGTCACCCAGTTGACGACGCTAAAGCCATGACTATCCCTCCCTCCCGTGGGACTCTCTATGGCCTCGGCATTGGCCCGGGCGATCCCGAGCTGATCACCGTCAAAGCGAGGGAAATCCTCGCCCACGTTCCGGTCATCGCCTATCCAGCCCCGGAAGGTGGCGAGAGCCTGGTGCGCCGGATCGCCGCCGTCAACGTCCCCGAGGGTCGCATCGAGATCGCCATCGTCACGCCAATGGCGATCGAGCGCTTTCCGGCCCAGGAGGTTTACGACCGTTACGCGGTGATTCTCACCGAGCACCTGGCCGCCGGTCGCGACGTCGCCGTGCTGTGCGAGGGCGATCCCTTCCTCTACGGCTCGTTCATGTACCTCTACGAGCGCCTGGCACCGACGCATCCGGCGGTCGTCGTACCGGGCGTGTCGTCGCTGGGCGCGGTTGCCGCCGCCGCCGGCCGGCCGCTGTGCAGCCGCAACGACATCTTCACCGTCCTGCCGGCGCCGCTCAGCGAGGCGGAACTGGAAGCAAGGCTGCGCACCGCCGATGCCGTTGCCATCATGAAGGTCGGGCGCCACCTGCCGAAGGTGCGCCGGGTGCTGCAGCGCCTCGGTCTCGAAGCCGATGCCAGCTATGTGGCGCGGGCGACGATGGCCGAACAGCAGATCGTCCCGCTGACCGATCTCACCCGTGACGGCGCCCCCTACTTTTCAACCATTCTGGTCAAGACCAACCGCCATCGGCAGGAGGACAGGGCGGACATCCAGCTCCCTCCGGGTGCCGCGATCATCGCCCTGTCGGCAACTGGTGCGGTACTGGCGCGACGGCTGCAGGCGATTCTACCCGAGAGCCAGGTGCATGGCCTTACCGGCCGTACCGAGGGAACAGACGTTACCTTCAGCCAGACAACAACGCATCTCAAGGGACTGTTTGCAACCGGGGTGCCGATCGTCGGCGTCTGCGCTGCCGGTATCCTCATCCGCGCCGTCGCTCCTCAGCTGACCGATAAGCGACGGGAACCACCGGTCATTGCCGTCGCCGAAGACGGGCAGACGGCGGTGCCGCTGTTAGGCGGCCATCACGGCGCCAACCGCCTCGCCCGTGCCATCGCCGCGGAACTGGGCGGTCAGGCAGCGATCACCACCGCCGGCGACATCCGGCTCGGCATCGGTCTCGACGATCCGCCCGCCGGATGGTCGGTGGCCAACCCCGAGGCGGCGAAAGCGCTCACCGCGGCACTGCTGGCGGGCGAACCGGTGCGCCTAGAGGTCGACGCCGGCGATGCCGGCTGGCTGACCGAGACAGCCATCCCCTTCACCAGCGCCGGCAAACGCGCCATCCGCATCACCGATCGCACCGATCCAGGCGACGAAGACACCCTGCTGCTGCACCCGCCGGTGCTCGCCATCGGCATCGGCTGCGAACGCGGCGCTGCGGCGGAGGACGTGATTGCGCTCGTCGAGAAAACGCTTGCCACCCATGAACTCGCCAAAGGTGCCGTCGCCTGCCTCGCCTCGATCGACGTCAAGATGGATGAGCCGGCGGTGCACGCGGCAGCGGCCTCCCTCGGCGTGCCGGTCCGCTTCTTTACCGCCGCTGAACTGGAAGCCGAAACCCCGCGCCTCGCCTCGCCTTCGGAAATCGTCTTCCGTGCCGTCGGCTGCCACGGTGTCGCCGAAGCCGCGGCCCTGGCCATCGCCGGGGATGCAGCGACCCTGGTCGTCAGCAAGCAGCGCAGCGAACGCGCCACCTGCGCCGTCGCCCGTGCCCCCGGCGCAATCGATCCCGGCGCCAAGGGTCGTGTACCGGGAACACTGACCGTCGTCGGCATCGGCCCCGGGGCCGACGACTGGCGAACGCCGGAAGTCTCGCGGGCGGTAAGTGCGGCGACCGACGTTGTCGGCTATCAGCTTTACCTCGACCTGATCGAGCCGCTGACCGCTGGCAAGCGACTGCACGCGCCACCGATGACGGCCGAAGAAGCGCGGGCGCGACTCGCTCTCGATCTTGCCGCCGAGGGGCGCCGCGTTGTCCTCGTCTGCTCCGGTGATGCCGGTGTCTATGCGCTGGCCAGCCTCGTCTTCGAGCTGATCGAACGGGAGGACGATGCCAACTGGCGGCGCATCCGCCTCGCCGTCGCCCCGGGACTATCGGCGATGTTCGCTGCCGCCGCCCGCGCCGGCGCNCCCCTCGGCCACGACTTCTGCACCGTTTCGCTCTCCGACCTGCTCACCCCGTGGCCCGATATCGAGCGCCGGCTGCAGGCGGCGGCTGTCGGCGATTTCGTCGTCGCCCTCTACAATCCGGTCTCGCAGCGGCGGCGCAGCCAACTGCCGGCGGCGCGCGACATCCTGCTGCAGCACCGGCCAGCGGCAACGCCGGTGGTGCTTGCCCGCAACCTCGGCCGCGACGGCGAGACGATCCGGGTGATCACTCTAGGCCAGCTCGACGCCGATCAGGTGGATATGCTGACGCTGGTACTCATCGGCTCGAGTCAGACGCGCATCCTCGATCGTGGCGACCGCCGCTGGGTCTACACACCGCGCGGGTACGCGACGAAACAAGCGCGCAAGGAGGCTGAGGCGTGAGCGTTCACTTCATCGGTGCCGGGCCCGGGGCGCCCGATCTGATCACCGTTCGCGGCCTCAACCTGATCCGTCGCTGCAAGGTGGTGCTCTATGCCGGCTCGCTGGTGCCGAAGGAGATCGTCGCCGAGGCCCCGGCCGACGCCCGGGTGCTCGATACCGCACCGCTCAATCTTGACCAGATCATCGAGGAGATGTTGATCGCCGATGCCGCCGGTCACGACATCGCCCGCGTCCACTCCGGCGATCCCTCACTTTATGGGGCGATCGGCGAGCAGATGCGCCGCCTCGATGCGCTCGGCATCGCCTACGACGTCACCCCGGGCGTTCCCGCCTTTGCCGCCGCCGCCGCCGCGCTGAAGTCCGAACTTACCCTTCCCGACATCAGCCAGACGGTGATCCTGACCCGCACCGCTACCCGTTCCTCTGCCATGCCAACGGGCGAAGACCTCGCCAGTCTCGGCCGCAGCGGCGCAACACTCGCCATCCACCTGTCGGTGACCAACTTAGCCAACGTCGTCCGTGAGTTATCGCCGTTGTATGGCGCCGACTGTCCGGTGGTCGTTGCCTACCGGGTCGGCTGGCCGGATCAGCTCCTTCTCCGCGGTACCCTTGCCGACATCCGTGATCAGGTGAAGGCGCAAGGATTGACCCGCACCGCCCTGATTCTGGTCGGCCGGGTGCTTGCGGCCGAGGGCTTCACCGACAGCCGCCTTTACGCCGCCGACCACCACCACGTGCTGCGGCCGAAGCGTCCCGCCTAAGAGATCCTATCGGGACGCGTCCTCATTGGGGTGACGGCAGCGGGACCGGCATCGTCGCCAGCGCTTGGTATACCGCCGCGTCGATGTTGGCGCCGCTCTGCTGCGGACCGGGGGAGTGAGATATTCGTCCGCAGTGTCGTTAGGATTGACCTGCTGAACCCCCACAAGGACGTCGTTGCCACGGCCGGCCCACAACACGCGATGTGTCCGAGCGTCAAGAAAAAGGAAAGTCAGCCGATCGCCCGCCGGTCTGATCTGCTCCTGATCCTGATAGGCGCCGGATTGCTCGCCTTGTGAATCGACAGAGAAGGTGAACTCTTCGCCCATGACGCCGAATCCGGCGGCCTGACGGTTGTTGTCGAGATAGACGTCGCTCAGCGCGATGACGAAGTCGGCCGGCTGCCCCTGCTGAAAGCCCTTACCCGTAAGGTTGGTATCGACCGCCTGCTGAATGGTATAGCGCGTGCCGTCGGCCATGGTCGGATCGTAAGGCACTTTGTAGCGGAGCATCTCCTCCGGCGTCATCCAGCGATAAGTGCGGTAGCGGGACTGGGCAACCGCCGCGTCGGGAGCTGCCATCGCCGCGGTGGTCGCGTTGGCGATCGCCACGTCCTGCTGTGTCAGCTTCGGTGATGGGTGATCGCAAGCGGCAAGCATCCCGGCGGTGAACAGGGACGCGACAACAAGCATCGATCGGTGCATGGCAAATCTCCGCAACTGGCAGGGCCGATTACACCGCCGGCAGCGCGTCGGCAAGCCTTTCCGGCCGAAGCCACGTCACACTTGCCATGCGCACGACGCCGCACCGGCTTCCCCGCCACTTTCATGCCCGCCACCTCCCTGAGTGTGCTGCCAGCACGCGGTTCGGGACTTGCTTGCGACAGACGGACGAACCCATTGCCACGCATTACGATGGAGCATCAGCCGTCGGGATGCAGTCCACATCACCTCCTCCGAGTGCCCCGCCGTCGCCCGCCACGCTACCTGCCCGGCAAAGGCTGCGCCTGGAGACTTGGAGCCGGAAGACTTGCGGCCTGGAGGATTGCGGCGCACCACCATTGGCAAAAGGCCGTCGACGCGACCATCGAGAGAACTGTGTTGCCGGGCTGCAGTTACCAGCTGCGGTGGTTAACCGCAGCAGCTGCCGATGCCCAACCGAGCGCGCGGATCCATCTACTCCGATTGAATCTCCACCGTATCCGCGCCCATGACGGTTGACGTCTCGACAACCGAATGGGTCACGATCGCTTTGAGGAAAATGGCAAAGATCAACGGATCGTCGATCAGGTACCGACGCCACAGCCGCTGCGGCTCGGTCACCAGACGATAAAGCCATTCCAGACCGAACCGCGAACACCATTTGGGAGCCCGCATCTCCGGAAAGGCGAGAAACGCCAGCGCATTGCCCACACATAAGCCAAGCCCGGTCAGATCGCCGCGCTGACGCAGCCGGTACGCGACCACCTCCTGCCGCGGCGAACCGACGCACACAAAGACGAAGCGCGACGGATGCGCGGCAACGAAATCGACAACCTTAACAACTTCCTGATCTTTATTGATGAAGCCCATGGGCGGGTTGTAGTGGTGGATAATGATCCCGGGATATTTTTCCTTCAATATGGCAATGGTTTCGTCGTTACAGCCAATGACGGTGATTCTGTCTTCCGGCTGCAGCACCTGCTCGAAGAGGACACGGGTCAAATCCGAACCCGTGGTGACCGGCAGCTCGATGCCCACCGTACCGGCCAGGGCGCTGAGAATGCGGCTGTCGCAGGTGGATAGCCACGCCTTGCGATACAGCCAGGAAAACCGCCCGCTCTGCCGGTGCACCCGAACGACGTGATCGACGTTGGGCGTGACCACATAAGCAAACTCGGCGTTCGCCGGACGTTGTGCGACAATCGCCACCACATCCCGCGTTGGCAGCAGACTCACCGGTACCTGCAGGAAACTCAAGTGGCGCGCCGTTCCCACCACCGAATTATCGACCAACCATTTCGTGCCGATCGAAGCACTGCTCGCGCTCAGACCCCTGCGAAGTGTTGCCACAACGCCATCCTTTCAGACCTGCTTCTCCCGCTCCGACCGGCAGCTCGTCCGCGCTTGGCAACTGCGCCGGAGGATGACTTCGCCGGGGGTTAAGCCGGCGGCGGGGAATAAATTGAACGCAAATTGATGACTAGAGCATTCGCTTACTGCTGCCCATCACGGTGACGCACCGCGAAGACCCGCTAACGCGCCCCCGCCAACACACCCACCACGATAGGGTCTGAGTATAATGTTCCCTTGATAGCTGTAGTGTGATGGGGCTCACAACTCAGTGCAGGCCTGTCGCGTATTTCTCCGGTGCAGTTCGGAAGCCGCCGCTGCCAAGCGCGAAATTTGCCCTTGTGTGACGAATGCAACTCCCGGGACAGGCATTCGCCTATACAATTAGCAACATGGGCGTAAGTTTCGTCTTCAGGTTGCCGCGCAGTTCGGGCGCGGCCGATGGGTCGCGTTCCCTGGAGTGGCGTAGCTCGGCGTGCTCGCCCTGCTCTCCGGCGAGGGGCCGGATTGGTTAGCCTGCCAGAGCAGGCAGGGTAAGGCGGGATTATCGCTTAACGGGGCATGGTTTCGAGGGTCAGATAGCGGGCGTGCTGGACCGCCCATTCATCATTCTGCTCGATAAGGACGGCGCCGACGAGGCGGGTGATCGCCTCTTGGTTGGGAAGCGAGCAGGACCGTCGCCGAATGCGGCGTAAGCCCGCGCAGGCCAACCACGTTTGTGCGGCGTTTGATCTCGCCGTTCAGGCGTTCGCGCGGGTTGACCGAGTTGATCTTGTCTCCACGACCTTGGGGAAGGTCATGGAAGCGAGAACGTCGGTTCCGGCCTCGTCCATGAACTCGGCGAGCCTGCGGATCGTCGGCCGCAGTTGGCCGGCGGCCTTACGCCATTGGGCTCTGGCGGCCACGGCGGCGTGCCTCAAGCGAAGGCGGTGGCGATGAAGGCGGCGACGACGCGTCGGCCGCTCTTGCCGGCATGGGCGAGCACGTTGCGCATGAAATGCACCTGGGGCCTGTTGAAAAAGCTTGAATCGGCGGCGTCGGCGGCGGGATTGGTCGCCTCGGCCCGTTGTTCGTCGGGTGGCTTCTCGATCAGGCAGGATGCGCATCGGCGAGCGGCGCATCGGCCGATCCCGATCCCATCAACCGCCAAAGCAGCGCGACGAGGGCGGCGGCGAGCCGCTTCAGGTTGATCGCCGCGGCGGTGAGGAAGGCCTGGATGCGCATGTCGTCTATGCCGCGGCGGACGGCGCGGGCGAGGCCGTGCCAAGTCTTCGCCTCGCCGTGGAAGCCTTCCGAACGCCAGCGGTGCCGCCCGTAAAGGCGCTTCTCGCCGTCCGACCAGCGCGCGCGCCGACGCCGCGTCGCTCGAGCGCCTGCACGAGCTCGCCTCGGAGAACCGCCGCTACGGCTATCCACAGCTGCACGCCCTGCTCTGCCGAGAGGGGCTGGTAACCCTCAGGAATCCCCTCATTTTGAGTTTTGATACGGATCAATGGGTTGCTACGGATGAGCTTTGCGGCGGCGGTCGGTTATGCAGGGTGAGAGGAAGGTTTCGAGGGTTGGGGGTGGGGAAGTGAACGGGGTAGCGCGTCCTGAGTTTCGTTTGACCGACGTTCGTCGGTTTCTTGATGGGGTTTTCGCGGGGCATGTTCACGCCAAACGGATCGCGTCGCTGGCCAACGGCACGCTGGGGGTGATGACCGGTGCGTCGCTGGCGGTTTCGATGATCGGCCATGCGTTGGCGCAGGCGCGGGGATTGCTGACCAAGCATGCGGTCAAACAGGTCGACAGGCTGCTGAGCAACGCGGCGTCTCCGTCTGGGAGATGTTCGGGCAATGGGTTCCGGAGGCGGTTGGCGGCCGCAAGGAAATCGTCGTCGCCATGGACTGGACCGATTTCGACGCCGACGGGCAGGCGACGCTGGCGCTCAATCTGGTGACCGGGCACGGCCGGGCGACGCCGCTGTTGTGGCTGACGATGCTGAAGGCGGAACTGGCGGGCCAGCGCAACGCCATCGAGGATGCGTGTCTCGGCCGCCTTGCCGGGGTGTTGCCGGCGGGGACGACGGCGACGATCCTCGCCGACCGCGGCTTCGGCGACCGCAAACTGTTCGATTATCTGACGAAATTGGGCTTCGCCTATGTCATCCGGTTCCGCGGCGACATCCGCGTCGACGCCGCCGGATGTCAACGGCGGAGCAATTCTGGGCCACTGTAGCGGAGTCAAAGCAGGCCATTTGGGCGAGAGCGGTGCAATCACGGCAAGGGGCCCGATCGGGCCCCTTGCCGTGCGTCGGCTTTGCCTCGGGGATCAGGCTTGCTGGTTTCGCCGGTCTCGGGATCGACGGTCTCGGCGGTGGTCTGGTTTTGCTCCGCCCGATCGGCTGCGGTGGGGGACGACGACGTCCGGCGGATTGCTTCAACCGGTAGCTGTCGCCGTTCATGGTGAGGATATGGACGTGGTGGGTCAGGCGGTCGAGCAGCGCGCCGGTGAGCCGTTCCGATCCCAGCACCGAGGTCCAGTCCTCGAACGGCAGATTGGAGGTGACGAGGGTCGAGCCGCGCTCGTAGCGCTGGGAGAACACCTCGAACAGAAGTTCCGCCCCGGTCGGCGACAGCGGCAGGTAACCGAGTTCGTCGACGATGAGCAACATCACCGACTGGAGATCGCGTTGCAGCTTCAGCAAGCGGCGCTCGTCACGCGCCTCCATCAACTGGTGCACGAGGGCGGCTGCGGTGGTGAAGGCGACGGTGAACCCCTTCTGGCAGGCGGCAAGAGCGAGGGCGAGCCCGACATGGGTCTTGCCGGTGCCACATGTTGCCGAGCGCGATGACGTTCTCCCGGCGCAGGATGAACTCGCAGCGGGCCAGCTCGAGCACCAGCATCTTGTTGAGGCTGGGAATCGCGGTGAAGTCGAAGGTGTCGAGGCTTTTGACCGCCGGGAAGCGTGCTGCCTTGATCCGCCGCTCGACCATTCGGCGTTCTCGGTCGATCAGTTCGAGTTCCACCAGGCGCAGCAGATAGCGGGGATGATCGACGCCGTCGCGTGCGCATTCGCGGGCGATCTTGTCGTATTCCCGCAGAACGGTCGGCAGCTTCAACTGCTTGAGGTGATGCGCCAGCAGAACCTGCGGTGTGCCGCTTGTCGTTCCCGCCGGCATCGCATCAGCGCCCGCCTTGCCGGTCATGCCGTTGTCCCGGGAACGAGAACGGCGTAGTCAGCCGCCGCCGTCATCCTGACGTCCATTTTCGGCAGATGTGGATAGGCCGTCAGGTCGAGCCGGGCCGGCCGCCGCTCGACGCGCGCCAGAGCAATCTGCTTGACCGCATCAAAGCCGATGACGCCGAGCCGGATCGCTTCGCTGACCGCGCTCGCCACCATCTCCATCGGGATCGCCTCCATCAGCCGCAGCACCTGGATGAACTCCCGCCTGCCGCGGTTGCCCATGCGCGCCTCGAGGAGATGGCGCAGGTGCTGGAACGCCTCCGGCAGATCCCAGTCTTTCAGCGCCGCCGCCTGGTCGAGGGCATTCGGCTTCGTCTCGATCAGCGCCAGATAGTGCAGCGGCTCGAATACGAAGGTGCCCGTGCCATAGCAGCGACGATGCCGGGCGATCGCCTCGCCGGCACAAAGGATCACCACCTCGTCGACGAAGCCCTTCACCACAACATCCCGGAAGCCGTATGCCGTCGGTACCGAGTAGTCGTTGCCGCGGTAGCGGACCAGGGCGGTCGATGAGACACGGGCCGCCCGCTTCTCGCTCGGCTCCAATGGCACCGCCGGCAAATCCCGGAAGGCTTCGAGGTCGGCGACGAGACGCTCGCCGATGGTTTCGCCGTGGCGACCGGCGCGTTCGCCTCGTCGCTGCCGGCAGCGCTCTTCCAGCATGGCATTGAGATCGTCGAAGCTTGCCGCCTGGGGGATCGGCGTCAGGAAGTTCGATCGAGCATACTTCACCAGCCCCTCGACCTTGCCCTTGTCGTTGCCCTTGCCGGGACGGCCGAAGCGATCCTGGAACAGGTAATGGCTCTGCAGTTCCGTAAAGGCCCGGGTGCGCTCCCGCCTGCCGTCGCCGCAGATCTTCGCCACCGCGAGCGTCGTGTTGTCGTAAAGCACCGACAACGGCACGCCGCCGAAGAATGCGAATGCCGACACATGCCCGTCGAGGAAGGCTTCCGTCGTCTCCGCCGGATAGGCCTTCACGAAAGCAGTATCCGATTGCGGCAGGTCCATGCAGAAGAAGTGGATCTTCTGCCGGACGCCGCCGATCACGCCGATCGCCTCGCCAAAGTCGACCTGCGCATGACCGGACGGATGAGCCAACGGCACGAAGGTCTCCCGCAATCTCCNCCGAGCAACCCGGACGTAGTCCCTCACCACCGTCAGACCGCCGGCATAACCGTGCTCGTCGCGCAGTCGCTCGAAGATCCGCTTGGCCGAATGCCGCTGCTTCGAAGGCGCCGTCCTGTCGGCCTCGAGGATGGCGTCGATCACCGGCAGCAGCACCCCGAGCTTCGGCTTCTTCACCGGCTTCGTTCGCGTGTAGCCGGGCGGCAACGAGAACCGGCACATCTTCGAAACCGTCTCACGGCTCAGCCCGAACACCCGGGCCGCCTCACGCCGGCTGTTGCCCTCGATGAAAACGAAATGCCGAACGGCGGCGTAGACTTCCACGGCAAACATCCCCGGCCGCCCCCACAAAAAAGAGACAGCCTAACCACTGGCCGGATTTTACTCCGGCGCGGCAGCACCAATCACCGCCGCTACGTGGCCTAATTTGTCACCGCCATACACAGACCGCACCTCGTGTCCCAAGGCCACTGCCAACCAGTTCCGGCTGTATCGCTGTAGAGCCGCGCCTACTGGCTGCTGTGGAGTCTGCGCGCGCTGATGCCGAAGGCCTCGTCCTGGCGCGTCGCCCAGTTCGACACGCTGCGGCGGCGCCTCGTCAAGGTCGCCGCCCGCGTCGTCGAGATGAAGACCAAGATCAAGGTCCACCTGCCGACCAGCGCCGCTGATCAGGTGATCTGGCACTTGGCTCTCGGCCGCCTGCCGCGTCTCTCGACCCGACCGATCCCCCATCCCGCGACAGGCGGAAACCAACCCGCTCGCCAACAACAACCATTACGCGCATCCACGATTTAACACCCGACGCACGTTGTGTCCCGGTGAATACATCGGGCTAGCAGCCTGTCGGACTTAACGCGAGGCGGAGCTGTGGGTTATAGAATCCGGGCATGGATTCACGCCCCCGGCCCGGACCTCTTCGGCATGAGCAACTTCCGCCCGATCGACCGCGACAGCGGATTTCTGATGCCGCCGCCGTCGGTGGACGAGTGGCTTCCGCAGCGGCACTTGGCGCGGTTCGTGGTGGAGGTGATCGCGGGGCTGGATCTGCGGCCGATGACCGGCAGCTACCGTGGCTCTGGGGAAGCGTCCTACCACCCCAGCCTTCTGCTGGGCATTCTGATCTACGGCTACGCCACCGGGGTGTTCTCCAGCCGCAAGCTGGAGCGGGCGACCTATGACAGCGTGGCGTTCCGCTTCATCGCGGCGAACGATCATCCGGACCATGACACCATCGCCGCGTTCCGCCGACGCTTTCTGCCGCAGATCGAGAAGCTGTTCGTCCAGGTGCTGGTGCTCGCGCGCGAGATGGGCGTGCTGAAGCTGGGAACGGTCGGGCTCGACGGGACCAAGGTCCACGCCAATGCCAGCCGGCACAGCGCGCTGTCCTATGACCATGCGGGCAAGCTGGAGGCCCAACTGCAGGCCGAAGTGGCCGATCTCATGGCCAAGGCAGAAGCGGCGNNGACCAGGTGGACATCGCTGACGGCATGTCGATCCCCGACGAATTGGCGCGACGTGAGGAACGGTTGTCCAGGCTCGCCGAGGCCCGGGCGAAGATCGAGGCCCGCGCGAAGGAACGCTTCGAACGGGAGCAGGCAGACCATCAGGCGAAACTCGCAGCACGGGACGCCAAGGCAGCGGCCACCGGCAAGAAGCCCACGGGCCGTGAGCCGAAGCCGCCGGTGGCGACGCCGCTGCCCACGGATCAGATCNAATCTGACCGACGAGGAAAGCCGCATCATGGCGGTGGCGGGCGGCGGTTTTGAGCAGTGCTACAATGCGCAGGCGGCGGTGGCGGCGGGCAGTCTGCTGGTGGTGGTCGCCGACGTGGTGCAGGCGCCCAACGACAAGCAGCAGCTTACACCCATGCTGGACAAGATCGGCACTCTGCCGGACGTGCTCGGCAGGCCGGACATGCTGTTGGCGGACAATGGCTACTTCAGCGAGGCGAATGTGCAGGCCTGTGTGGCCGGCGGGATCGAACCGCTGATCGCACTTGGTCGCGAGGCGCATCATCTCAGCCTGCAAGAGCGCTTCGCTGCGGCGCCACCGGCGCCCGAAGACCCCACCCCGGTTCAGGCGATGGCGTATCGGCTGCGCACGCCGCAGGGCCGCGCGCTCTACGCCCTGCGCAAGCAGACGCCCGAGCCAGTGTTTGGCATCATCAAGTCCGTGCTGGGGTTCCGGCAGTTCCTGCTGCGCGGGCTCAATGCCGCCCGTGGCGAGTGGAGGCTTGTGACCATGGCATGGAACCTGAAGCGGATGTTCGCCCTCAGCCGCGCCGTCTAGCCTGCGCGGCCAGTTCCGCAGGCGCGCCAGCGCGACCGCACCGCCCAAAATGGCGCTGACAGAGGCGCCGACGCACCGATCCCTACGCAGGTCCGGCGACGCCCGAGACGCAAGTCCGACAGGCTGCTAGGGCCTGTTGAGATTCNNACCGTGAGTTTATGACGGCGGCGACGAGATAGATATTGGCGCTGAAGCTTTGGTCTGTTTTGTCGGCACGCATGGCGATGCGCTTGAACTCTTTGAGCTTACAGAAGAAGTTTTCGATGAGATGGCGCCATTTGTACATCTCGGCATCGAATGGGAGAGGCTTGCTCCGGCGCGGATGCTGGGAGATGACGATCTTGGCGCCGCGCTCGTTGAGCTCAGCGACGATGTCGTTGCTGTCGAAGGCTTTGTCGGCGATGAAAGCGTCGAATTGGAGGCCGTCGATGAGCGGGGCAACGCCGACGGTATCGAAGCGGTGGCCCGGCAGGAGTGCGAAGCGCACGAGATTGCCCAGGGCATCGGTCAGGGCCAGGATCTTGGTCGTCATGCCGCCTTTGGAGCGCCCTATGGCCTGGCTCTGAGTCCCCCTTTNTGCGCCCTGGCCATGGCGGTGAACCTTGACGATGGTGGCGTCGACCATGGCGTACTCCATATCGGGATCATCCGAGCAAGCCTCGAAAAGCCGAATGAAAACATCGGCTTTGACCCAGTCTCGGTAGCGCTTGAAGACGGTGTTCCAGTTGCCGAAAAAGGCCGGCAAATCACGCCAGGGACTGCCCGTGCGAACCACCCACAGAACCGCCTCGACAAAGAGCCGATTGTCTCTGCCGCTGCGACCCGCGTCCGTTGGCTTGCCCAGGCAGTGCGGTTCCATTCTCGCCCATTGGGCGTCTGTCAGTACAAAACGTTCCATCCATAGCTTGAATCACAATCAAGCCAAGGATGGAATCCTGAATCTCAACAGGCCCTAGTCCGCGCGCTGATCGCGATCGACCGTGGCGACAAACATGTCGCGGCCATCGTCCGCGTGCCGAGCGTCGAGGAGGAAGACGCCTGCCGCTCGCATCGCGAGCGGCAGCGCCTGATCCGGGAACGCACTGCTCACATCAACCGGATCAAGAGACTGCTGTTCGCCCAGGGCATCCGGGGCATCGATCCGTCACTCCGATCGCGACGGATCGACTTCGCCGCGCTGCGCACACCTGAAGGCCTGCCGATCGCACCCCGGCTTCGCCAGGAACTCGAACGGGAGTATGCCCGCCTCGACTTGGTGGAGCACCAGTTGCGTGCCGTCGAGGGTGAGCGGGACGTCGCCGATGCGCAGGATCCCGCGATCGAACGCAAGCGGGAAATGCTGATGCGTGTCCGCGGCATCGGCGCCGCGAGCGCCGCCATCCTCAGCCGTGAGCTGTTCATCCGGTCGTTCGCCAACCGGCGGCAGCTGGGATCCTATCTCGGGCTGACACCCAGCCCCTACGACAGCGGCGCCACGACGCGGTGCCAGGGGATCTCCAAGGCGGGGAACAGCTTCGCACGACGTGTTCTCATCGAGCTTGCCTGGCTGTGGCGACTGTATCAGTCGGAAAGCCCGCTCGCCCGCTGGTACGAGGCGCGCGCAAAGGGTCAGTCGCCGCGCATCCGCCGCATCATGCTGGTGGCGCTCGCCCGCAAGCTCGGCATCGCGCTGTGGCGCTATGTCGAGACCGGACTCGTACCCGACGGGATGGTTGTCGCCAAGGACAACGACCGCGCCGCACAGGCCGCCTGAGCAGGCGTCTATGGAACCGATGATGATCTGATCTCTCTTCCGGGAAAACCTGGAGGTGTCGGGCGACGGGCGGTCGTGGCTTCGATTGGCGCGATCACGCACCGGTAAAAAGTGTGACCCCCGTCCTCGCGAACTCGACCGTGCACGCAGGATCGTGGCCAGCCGTCATGGAGCTGCCGGATATAAGTTGATGCGCCGAGCGCACGTCTGCACCGTCGACGCACACCCGATGCTCACAGGCCGCGACCATCCATCGGCTTCAGAACCCGAAAGGCGGAAACGAGGTTAAACATGCCTGTTGACTGATGAGCGCTCATATAAATCCCGCTCGACCGTCAACTGCCCGATCTTGGCGTGCAGCGTCTCGATCTCCCGCTCGCGCGCCTCGTCCGCGTCGATGCCGACGCCCGGATCGAAGGCCCGCGCCGCGTTGTCCAGCAACTGCTTCTTCCAGGCATAGAGCTGGTTCGGATGAATCTCGTGACGCACCGCCAGGTCCGTCACCGTCGCCTGTTCCCGCAGCGCCTCCAGGGCGATCCTCGCCTTCTGCGCCGCATCGAGCTTCCGTCTCGGCTTCTTCATCATCCTCTCCGTCTACCACGACGGAGCCGACCCCGCTCCAATCAAGCCCCTGGTCCCAAATTCGGGGTCCACTTCATAATCAACTGAAATACTTGCTGTAATCATGGTTTATGACGTGAGCTGAAGCCTTGGCATTGACACCTGAGAGTAGTATCATGTGGCTACATGAGTGCGCAGCGGTAGCAGCCGCGGTGAGGGGGCTTCGTCGGCTGAACGCATCGTGACCAATCGCCGCTGGGTCATACCGACCCGGTGCGGTTGTCCTCTGACTGTCGTCGCCGCTAGCCTGGCTCATCTGAGCGTGTCATTGACGGCTGCCGCGAGTCTGCGGGAGCGAGAGACATCGAAAAGACGAAAGGCAACGCCTGACGTCCTTATATCAGCGTAGAAACAACATTCTGAGGTCTAGACACCGAACAACACAAGGCAAATAGGTGGCATGGCGTGATTGTGTGCGATGGAAACATCTACATTGGGAGGATCGCGTGACAAACAAACACATTGATCGCTGGCGTTGCGCCGCTGCCGTTACAGCGGCTTGTCTCTTGCCCTTGGCGACCGGGACGCCAGAACCTGCCTTTGCTGACGCATCACAGACGTATATCATCCTCTACACCGCGCAGGCCATACCCGCCAACGTTGCGGCGTCGATCGCTAGCTCNGGGGGTACGCTCGTCTACCGCTACGATCAAATCGGCGTTGCGATCGCGCGCTCGGATTACGCGTTGTTCCGCGAGGCGATCCTCCAGGACGCCCGGGTCGACAGCGTGGCGGCGACGGCCGGTTTCGCCGTCAAAGTGAACGACGAAGCTTTCTCCGCCGGTGGCGCCGAGGGACCGCCCCCGCCGGCCTGCCGAACACCCCGGTGTTGNGGTAGCGACAGCTTGTCGAGCCTGCAATGGGATATGGCGCAGATCCGCGCACCGGAGGCGCATACCATCACCGGTGGCAGCCCGTCGGTCGTTGTCGGCGACATCGACACCGGCCTCGATTTCACCCACCCCGACATTGCCCCCAACTACGATGCCGCCAACAGCATCGACTGCAGCAGCGGTGCGCCGACACCGCTTCTACCCGGCAATGACGAGGTCGGACACGGCACGCACACCGCCGGGACGATAGCGGCGGCGGCAAACGGCATTGGTATCATCGGCGTTGCGCCGAACGTAAAGATGGCGGGGATCAAAGCCGGCGATGCCAATAATCTCTTTTTTCCAGAGGCGGTCATCTGTTCGTTCTATTGGGCTGGCTCGCACCGTCTCGATGTGACCAACAACAGCTACTTCGCCGACCCATGGCGTCTAAATTGCCGCAACGATGCGGAGCAGCGCGCCATCTGGCAGGCGGAGCGGCGGGCGATTCGCTACGCCCAGTCGCGCGGGGTCACGGTCGTCGCCAGCATGGGCAACGAATTCGACGATCTCGCCCATCCGGCAGTTGACGAATCGAGCCCGGATTTTCCGCCAGGGAGCGCGGACACGCGTGACGTCACCAATGCCTGTGCCACCGTCCCGGTCGAGGTNCCCGGGGTGATCGGCGTGGCGGCCGATGGCAACCTGCGGCAGAAATCGCTTTACTCGAACTACGGCGTTGGGATCGTTCAAGTCGTCGCTCCCGGCGGCGACTCGCTCTTCCAGGTGACCGCCGCTGCGCCAAACGGGCGTGTTCTCTCCACGTGGCCGGCCAATGTCCCCTGCGCGCGAAAGGTGGTCGACCCCTCGGGTGCGACTTATTGCTACCTCCAAGGCACCTCGATGGCAGCACCGCACGTTGCCGGCGTGGCCGCGCTGATCATCAGCCGGTTCGGCAAGATGTCGCCCGGCAGGGTGCAAGCCTACGTTACACAGACCGCCGACCCGCTGCCTTGCCCACCCAATCCGTTCCTGTTCCCGGACTGGCCCCGGCCGAGTGGTGACCCCCAGACCTGCGAGGGCGGCACCGGCTACAACGCCTTCTATGGCCACGGAGAGGTGGATGCGTTGAACGCGGTCCTGCACGCTTCGGTCCCATAACCGAGTCACCGGAACCGTCGTTGGCAACAGCGGTTGCAGAACGGCGGAAAAACGTCCCGAGAGGGGCGCTGCACTTGCGTGCGGCGCCCCGGTGGCCTTTGCGCCAAACGATGCTGCCCGAATGGCGCCAATAAGTCTCCCGCTATTCGCTTTGGACCGGTGAAGGGGATGCCGAAAAAGCGCTGCAAGACGCCTCGCTTGTCGGGTACTTCGCGCTGCCGCTACGTTGTGTCGTCGGTTGACGTTACGGCGCGTTCTTGGGTACACCCTCGGGAATGGGATCGCCAGTCGCCTCTCTAACCCGTGTGTGGACGGCCCCCTGGGTGCAAGGGGTGAGGGGGAGAAAATCTGATCTGGTGCGATGGCAGTCGTGTGTCCGGCCTGTTTTGCGCGGCACGATGTCCGCTGGCCCAGATGGGTTCCGCGATCCACGCCCAAACGGATTAGCGGCCTTGATGGCCACCGGGCTACCCGGGTTCTGTGGATCGTCGGCTCGACCGATCAGCATCTCTCCGTCCTCAGCCCTGCACCTGCGGCATCAACGAGTGGTCAAGCGGTTGCCGGCTGGCGATACGCCTCTCCACTCGTCATCATCGCCCAGACGATGCGGGCCATCTTGTTGGCCAGCGCGACCGCCGCGAGCTTGCGCGGCCGCCTCGCCAGCAAAGCGATGAGCCACGCCGAGGCCTTTCCCGGCTTGGCCTGTCGGATCACCGCGGTTGCTCCCAGCACCAGCAACTGGCGCAGCCGCTCGTCGCCGGCGCGGCTGATCCCGCCCAGCCGCGTCTTGCCGCCGGTGGAATGCTCGCGCGGAGTCAGCCCCAGCCAGGAGGCGAAATGCCGCCCCGACTTGAACTGGCTGAAATCGACCCGCAGCACCAGGCTCAACGCGCCGATCGGCCCGATCCCCGGCACCTCCGCCAGCATCTGGCTGGTTGGCGTCTGTTTGTGTTGCGCCACCAGCCGGGCGTCGTGTGTGGACGGCCCCCTGGGTGCAAGGGGTGAGGGGGAGAAAATCTGATCTGGTGCGATGGCAGTCGTGTGTCCGGCCTGTTTTGCGCGGCACGATGTCCGCTGGCCCAGATGGGTTCCGCGATCCACGCCCAAACGGATTAGCGGCCTTGATGGCCACCGGGCTACCCGGGTTCTGTGGATCGTCGGCTCGACCGATCAGCATCTCTCTTCCTCAGCCCTGCACCCTTGGCATCAAAGAGTGGTCAGGCGGTGGCCGGCTGGCGATACGCCTC
The DNA here is from genome assembly GCF_014672695.1 of Defluviicoccus vanus. Taxonomy (GTDB): domain Bacteria; phylum Pseudomonadota; class Alphaproteobacteria; order Rhodospirillales; family Defluviicoccaceae; genus Defluviicoccus; species Defluviicoccus vanus. The sequence continues at coordinate 1,006,255 of NZ_CP053923.1, forward strand.
TCCACTCGTCATCATCGCCCAGACGATGCGGGCCATCTTGTTGGCCAGCGCGACCGCCGCGAGCTTGCGCGGCCGCCTCGCCAGCAAAGCGATGAGCCACGCCGAGGCCTTTCCCGGCTTGGCCTGCCTGATCACCGCGGTTGCTCCCAGCACCAGCAGCTGGCGCAACCGCTCATCGCCGGCGCGGCTGATCCCGCCCAGCCGCGTCTTGCCGCCGGTGGAATGCTCGCGCGGAGTCAGCCCCAGCCAGGAGGCGAAATGCCGCCCCGACTTGAACTGGCTGAAATCGACCCGCAGCACCAGGCTCAACGCGCCGATCGGCCCGATCCCCGGCACCTCCGCCAGCATCTTGCTGGTTGGCGTCTGTTTGTGTTGCGCCACCAGCCGGGCGTCGACCTCGGCCAGCCGCGCATCCAGCCGACCGATCTCGGCGCCCAGCAACGCCAATGCGTCCTTCGCCGGCGTCGGCAGATCCGCGTCCTCGGCGACGTCGGCCAGCAGCTTTGCCACGCCTTGGCGGCCAAGGCGGCCGACATGACCGAACTCGGCCGCGTGTCCGCGCAGCGCGTTGACCAGCTGCGTGCGTTGGCGCACCAGGAGCTCGCGCACCGACAGCAGCATCGCGTTGGCCTGCTGCCTCGCCGACTTGACCGCGACCTCGCGCATCTCCGGCCGGGCCGCGGCTTCGCTGATCGCCTCGGCATCGTTGCGATCGTTCTTGCCGCGCTTGACGAAGGGTTTGACGTATTGCGGCGGGATCAACCGCACCGTGTGGCCGAGCCCAGCCAGCACACGGCCCCAGTGATGCGAGCCGCCGCAGGCCTCCAGCACCACCTCCATCGGCGGTCGGCGCGCGAAGAATGGCACCATGTCCTGGCGGCGCAGATTGCGTCGCAGCACCGCCCGCCCGTCGGCATCCGTGCCATGTAGGGTGAAGACGGACTTGGACGTGTCGATCGCAATGCGGGTAATCTCGGTCATGGACGGCTCCTGTTCACTTCGACAGCGAACCTTGGCACCAGATGCCGCGGGGCCGTCCACCCCAACGGATTATGCGTAGAGGTTGGCGGGTGTAGGGTAGTCCATTGGAATCGCCTAGGATTCGGTTGTCGAAGCCAATCCACGTCGTTTCCGCAGCGCCCACCCGCCATGGTTGATCCGACGCTGCCGCTGCTTGGCCTGTCACCGGTTGCCGGCAATCAAATCGTCGCCCGGTTCGACGGCGGCCGGCTGTCGTCCGACGGCGGCCTGTTGGTTTTGCGCGAGATCGAGCGCCGGCTGGAAGTCGCCGATCGCCTCGCCGCCTGCATCGACGATCCGCGCGATCCCGGCAGCACCGTGCATACGCTGGCCGACATCATCCGCTTCCGGATGCTGATGATTGCCGCCGGCTACGAGGACGGCAACGACGCCACCGGCTTGCGCGGCGATCCGCTGTTCAAGTTGGCGCTCGAACGGCTGCCGTCGGACCGGGACCTGTGTTCGCAGTCAACCATCTCGCGGCTGGAGAACCTGCCGGATGCGCGGACGCTGCTGCGGCTGGGCCGGGCTCCGGTCGACGTCTGGCGCGGCCGCACCAATCGCCGCCGCTACGTGCCTACTACTACAGTTGCATTTTATCCTCTAATATGGTTCCGTTGCCTGCGGCTGTGGGAGGGCGACGGATGGGTGTGGCGGAATGGGCGGGCACGCTTGTTGATTGGAAGGCGGAGCTCGAGGGGTTGAGGCGGGTGATCGCGCCGGCGCTGGGGCGGGCGGAGACGCGCCGTTCGGCCGGGATGTTCATCGACGGGCTGTTCTCGGCGGCATCGCGCAAGACCGGCTGGATGCTGGCCGAACAGGCGGGCCTCGAGGCACCCTATCGCCTCCAGTCACTGCTCGGACGCAGTTCATGGTCGGCAGACCAGCTTCGCGATCTGGTGCGCGGGTACGTGACGAACGCGCTGGGTGATCCGGGCGGCGTGCTCGTTGTCGATGAGACCGGTTTCCTGAAGAAGGGCCGGCACTCGGTGGGTGTCGGCCGTCAGTACTCGGGCACCGCCGGCCGGATCGAGAACTGCCAGGTCGGCGTTTTCGTCGCCTACGCCAGCCGCTGGGGCCACGCGCTCATCGACCGGCAGCTGTACCTGCCGAAAGACTGGGCGGACGATGCGACGCGCCGCCGGACGGCCGCCGTGCCGGACGACGTCGAATTCAAGACCAAGCCGGCGATGGCGCGGGAGATGATCGAGCGGACGCTCGACGCCGGCCCGCCTTGCGCCTGGGTTCTCGCCGATGCGCTCTACGGCTCGGACAGTCAACTCCGGCACCTGCTCGAGGGCCGCGGCCAGCCTTATGTCCTTGCCGTACGCTCCAACCACACCCTTCGCTTCCTCGAGGACGGGACCCTCGTCCAGACCGACCCTGCCACCATGCTGGACACGCTGGCGGACGATGCGTGGTCGTCGCTGACCGCCGGCGAGGGGGCGAAGGGTCCAAGGCTCTACGACTGGGCAAGGCTGCCGCTCGGATGGTCGACGGATGACGGTTTCGAGCGCTGGCTGCTCATCCGCCGCAGCCGGCGTGATGCGCAAGCACTCGCCTATTACCTTGCCTATGCCCGGCAAGGCACGTCCCTGCCCGAGCTTGCCGCTGCCGCAGGCCTCCGCTGGACGATCGAGGAGTGCTTCCTGCGGGCGAAGGACGACCTCGGCCTCGATCACTGCGAGGCGCGCTCCTGGCACGGATGGCATCGCCACATGAGCCTGGTCCTCGCTGCCGCCGCCTTCCTCGCCAAATTGTCGGCCGACCAGCGCCGGATCGCCTTCGATAAACGGGACAAAACGAGTCCGGCCGCCGCGGCCGCATGACCGTCCCGCTCGCCACGCCGGAAATCCGCCACATGCTCGAAAGGATCCTGTTCCGGGCGAAAACCCATCCCGCCTTCGTCTGGGCCTGCTCACGATGGCGCCGCAGCCACCAAACGACAGCCGCCAGCAGTCACCGCAAGAAACGACTAGAAACGCAACTGTAGTACTAATTTGTCACCGCCATACACACGCTCGATTGCGATCTGCTCGTCGTCGACGAAACCTCGATGATCGACGTGCTGCTGATGCACGCGCTGCTGAAGGCGGTGCCGGATCATGCGGCGCTGATCCTGGTCGGCGACGTTGATCAGCTGCCGTCCGTCGGTCCCGGGCAGGTGCTCGCCGATATCATCGATTCCGAAGCGGTGCCGGTGGTGCGGCTGACGGAGGTGTTCCGCCAGGCGGCCGAGAGCCGGATCATCGTCAATGCGCACCGTATCAACCAGGGCCTAATGCCGGAGTGGGTGCAGGATCCGACCAGCGACTTCCATTTCATCGAGTGCGCCGATGCCGAAGACGGCGTCGCCAAGATCCTGCAGATCGTCCGCGAGCGCATCCCGAAACGCTACGGCCTCGATCCGATCCGCGATATCCAGGTGCTGTGCCCGATGAACCGTGGCGGCCTCGGCGCCCGCTCGCTCAACATCGATCTGCAGCAGGCGCTGAATCCGCCCGGCGATTTGCGCGTCGAGCGCTTCGGCTCGACCTACGGCATCGGCGACAAGGTGATGCAGATCGAGAACGACTACGATCACGAGGTCTACAATGGCGACTTCGGNGTCGTCCGGAGCATCGATCCCGAGGCATCGGAGATGGTCATAGAGTTCGACGGGCGGCCGGTGACATACGGCCTCGGCGAGCTGGACGAAATCGTGCTCGCCTACGCCACGACCATCCACAAGAGCCAGGGCTCGGAATACCCGGCCGTCGTCATCCCGCTGACCACGCAGCACTACCCGATGCTGCAGCGGAACCTGCTCTACACAGCGGTGACACGTGGCAAGCGGCTGGTCGTCATCGTCGGACAGAAGAAGGCGCTGGCGATCGCCGTAAAGGGAAAGCAGACCAAGCGGCGGTGGTCGAAGCTGCGGGAGTGGCTGGACGCAGATCGATAGTCATCCGGTGCCGCTGCGCCGCACGGTGCTCAGCGCCGGTTTCTTGCCGGCGACAACCACCGCGCCGTCCTTCTTGCGCGACAGCGCCGCGAGCCCGATCAACGACATCACCACCGGCGGCAGGCACAGCGCGACGACCTTGGCGGCGTGGGCGAATTTGTCGATCTTCTGCATTCCAACCTCCAGCCTTCAGCCGATGGCGCCGGTTCGATCAAACATGGAGAGTTCCCATCAACTTGGCGGGTACGTAATTCTTGTTTGTGGAGTGACCCCCAACGCGATGCGTCGCCGACGTCTTTTCAGCCGGGAATCCCATACCTCACACTGTTCGGATGGCTTTGAGCCGATCAAGCGCCCGCGCTGCCGATTGTGCCATCTCGGCGATCAGATCTGCCGCCTTGGGGACTGAGGCAATCAGTCCAGCGACTTGACCGGCAAATGCGGGAAGAGCCTCAAGATTGCCTCTTGTTGACCTGAGCGGCGAGTCCGTACTGAACTTGTAAATTGGACGCCCATCTTCTTCTGCAATCATTTCTCTCGGCAGATTACCGGGATCATTACCGCGAAGCTTGACGGACTTGTCTTCGGTAATGCTGTTGCGGATCACTCGAACCGGCGATTCCGGTGGCCAGTTTATGGCGAACAGGTCGGTGTAGACCGTGTCTTCCGAGCTGGCGGCAACCACCCGCCGCTTGTGAAATTCATGGGCGAACGATTCCTCGGTCGCCAGAAAGACCGTCCCGCAGTGGATCCCTTGCGCTCCAAGAGCCAATGCCGCGACCAACCCTTCTCCGGAAGCGAATCCGCCCGACGCAACGACCGGAATTGAAACAGCTTCTACCAACTGCGGCAGCAGAACGAGTGATGAGACGACACCTCGGACATGTCCGCCAGCTTCAAAACCCTGGCCAATGATGATATCCGCCCCGGCCCTTTCCGCCGCGACAGCTGCCTCAACCGAACCGACCTGATACAGCACGAGGCACCGAGCGCGCTTGGCGCGCATGACAACATTTTGGTCAACATCCCAAAAGAAACACATCGAATGAACGCGCTTTTCAAAGCAGACTGCCAACTCCTCGTCAAGCAGCGATCGGTCGGTGGCTGCGGGTATGAGGTTCGCGCCGAACGGTTGATCGGTTCGCTCTCGGACGGCATCGATCTCTCGCGATATCACCTCCGGCTGTTCCCGAACCATGCCAAGAAAGCCGTAACCACCGGCGTCAGATACGGCCGACACCAGTTCCGCTCGCGCCACACCTCCCATGCCCGCCTGCAAGATGGGATATCTGCAACCAAGGAGATCACACAGAGGCGTGTGCAGACCCGGTTCGGCAGTCATTAGCCTGACCTCGCAGCATTTCGCTCGAGGTACTCCTTGAGTGCGACCGCATTGTTCCGATCGACGTCACGGGCCCCGAAGATCAACGTTGTCGGTTGCCGGCATACCGTTTCGACGAGCCTTGCGACCGCGTCCGGGTGCTCGTCCAGCTCGCGGAAGTAGCGCCGTTTGAACTCCTGCCACTTTGTGTGGTCATGGCCGAACCATTTGCGAAGCTCGGTCGTCGGCGCAATCTCCTTGGCCCATTCATCCAAGGCCAGCGCCTTTTTGGATATCCCTCGGGGCCANNGAATGCGGTCAACGAGGATGCGATAGCCGTCGATGTCGGCAGGTCTTTCGCGACTGCTTTTCAAAGAAACGGTCAATGTGCTTTCCCGGGTCTTGCACCGGCTTGCGATCAGGTCTCCGTCCCAGAGCCCCGAAGATTCCGACCGGTGCGAACGCCGACGCTCGACCATCAGCTTTCCGGTTCGATGTCGATCGCATCAAGGGCGAGGGCCGAATGGGCGAAGGCGCCTCCCGCACGCATCTCTGCCGCCACCCAAATGGCCTCCATAATCTCTTCCGCCGTCGCGCCGCTGCGGCGTGCCACCTTCGTATGACCGCGAATGCAATAAGGGCATTGGGTGACATGCGCGACCGCCACGGCGATCAGCTGCTTTGTCTTCGCCGGTAATGCTCCGTCTTTGAATACCGTTCGGCTGAACTGGTTGAACGCCGCTTCGATTTCCGGCGCCAGGTCGTGTCGTTTCTGAGCCAGTTGCTTCGTTGATCGCGGGAACAGCGCCTCGGGCATTCCAATCTCCCTCCCGTCTGGCAAAAGATGCATGCTTGATATATGTATAGAAGCGCCTGAATGCGTGGCGAGGATCTGCCGCTCGTCACCTGGAGTTGCAAATGCGTTTGACGACCTATACGGACTACGCGCTGAGGGTGTTGATGTACCTCGGGCTGCGCGGCGCCGACCTCTCGACCATCCAGGAAATTGCGGAGCAATACGGCATCTCGAAAAATCACCTGATGAAGCTGGTGCATGTGTTGGGTCAGCTCGGCTACATCGAGACCATTCGCGGAAAGAAGGGCGGGCTCCGGCTGGCGCGGCGTCCAGAGGCCATCACGGTTGGCGAAATCGTCCGGCGGATGGAGCCGGACATGGCTCTCGTCGAGTGTTTCCGAAACGCCGATATCCAATGCCGGATCGTCAAGACCTGCATCCTTCAGGGTGCGCTGGGAGAAGCCCTTGACCGCTTTCTCGAGACCCTCGACGGGTACACGCTCGCAGACCTGCTGGCACAGCCGAAGATTTGTCACGATCCTTTCCCGTACACATCGAGCACCTGCCAGCGGCTGTCTCGGATTGACCGCGACCGTCTGAGGTCACTGGTCTTTTCGAGACATCCGCCGGCGGGCATGGCGTTCATTCCGCCGCGAGCGGGCTTTCGCCTTTGCGCCCGGTTGCGCGCGGCACGCGCCCCAGGCTGCCGCGCCATAGCTTGAAGGCGAACACGGCGATGAGCAGCGCGCCCAGCCCGAAGACGATGTCACCCGGCACCCGCATCCACACCAGCGTTTGGACCAGCGGCGAATGCACCACCTCGACCGACCGCGCGTACCATAGCCCCTTGGAGACGGCAGCCCAGCCCTGAATGGCGCCGATCGGAAGCAGCGACAGGAACACCATCATCGCAAGCCCGACGTTCAAACCCCAGAAGCCCCATTTCAGCAGCCGGTCGTCCCACGCCGCGCGAACCGTAAGCCCGCGCAGGCAGAACAGCATCAAACCGATGCCGAGCATTCCGTAGACGCCAAACAATGCGGAGTGCGCGTGCACGGCCGTCGTATTTAGACCCTGGATGTAGTAGAGCGAGATCGGCGGGTTCACGAGGAAGCCGAAAACGCCGGCGCCCAGCATGTTCCAGAAGGCAACCGCGACAAAGAACAGGATCGGCCACCGGTAGGTCCACACCCATTGCGCCGACTTTGTCATCCGATAGTTGTGGTAACCTTCCAACCCGAGCAGCACCAGCGGCACCACCTCCAGCGCCGAAACCACGGCGCCCAATGCCATCACTGAGGNGGGCGTGCCCGCCCAGTAAAGATGATGCAGCGTGCCGATGATGCCGCCCGACAGGAAAATGATCGTCGAAACCAGCACCGCCGACGACGCGATCTTCGGTCGGACCAGGCCGAGCTTCATGAACAGCATGGCAATGACGGCGGTTGCGAAAACTTCGAAGAAGCCCTCCACCCAAAGGTGCACAACCCACCAGCGCCAGTATTCGATCATCGACAGCGGTGTGCGTTGCCNCCACGTGAGGCCGGCTGCGTAGAACAGCGCGATTGCGACGGTCGATATGAACACCATGGCGATGAGCGGCTGGCTGTCGCCCGGCTTGCGCAACGCTGGCCATAAAGCCCGGCCAACCAGAAGCAACCAGAGCAGTAGGCCGACGAACAGCAGAATCTGCCAAAATCGTCCAAGATCGATGTATTCATAGCCCTGGTGACCGAACCAAAAATTCGCATCAAGACCCAGCTTCTGCTGGACGCCGAACCACTCCCCGGCCAGCGATCCAACAACCACGATCAGCAGCGCTCCGAACAACACGTTGACGCCGGTAGTTTGCCAGGGTGGATCGTATCCCGAGATTGCCGGCGCGATGTAAAGCCCCGTGGCGAGCCAAGCGGTAGCAATCCAGAATATGGCGATCTGGGTGTGCCACGTTCGGGTCACGGCGTACGGCAGCCAGTCGGCTAGCGGGAAGCCGTAAAAATGCGTGCCCTCGACGGTGTAGTGCGCGGTCAGGGTGCCAAGCCCGATCTGGACCAGGAACAGGAGCATGACAACGCCGAAATACTTGCGGGTGGCCAGCATCGAGCGGGTCGGCCGCAGCGCCGCCATCGGATCGCTGGCCGGCGGCGCCGTTGCCGGTTCCTCGGCGAGCTGAACGGCCTGATACCAGACCAGGAGCCCGATTGCGCCGATTAAGGCGATGAACGAGGCGACTGACCAGACCACCGCCTCGGTCGTCGGGAGATTGCCGATGAGCGGCTCGTGCGGCCAATTCATGGTGTAGGTCGCGGTCTCACCGGGTCGATTTGTCGCCGTCGCCCACGAAGTCCAGAAGAAAAAGGTTGTCAGCGCCGCGCGACGCGACGCATCGGGAATTGGGTTTTCGGGCAAGGCGTACTTTTCGCGCAATTCCGCCTGCTCCGGCGCTGCTCCGAAAAGACCCTCATAGTATCCTTGGTTGTCGCGGATCGCGGCGGCCCGCTCCGGGGACACGGTGAGGATGCCTGTCGCGGGATCGACGTGATCGTTGCGGATCTCCCCGGCCAATCGTTCCTTCAGCGCCGCCTGCTCCTCACGGCTGACATCCACGAACCGAACGCCATAGTCACGCTCGGCCCAGCGGTCGAGCATGAACACGAGCTCGCGGTGTAGCCAATCGGCCGACCAGTCCGGCGTAAGGTAGGCGCCGTGTCCCCAGATCGACCCAAGTTGTTGCCCGCCCATCGACTGCCATACCTGGCGGCCGCGGTAGATATCTTCGGCGGTAAACAGCGTTTCGCCACCCTCGGTCTCCACCGCCGAAGGAATGGGCGGCCGATTCACGTAAATCTGCTGCCCGATAAAGCCGAGTACGGCAAATGAGCCAACGACAATGATCGCGAGCACGATCCAAAGACGACGGATGTTGTGCAACTCGGACTCTCCTCTCTTGCCACCCGACGGAGGGGCGGCCGGTCAGGGAGCATCCGATCGCCATTTGCGACCGTCACTCACGCCTCGACCGGCTCCGGCGAGAAAGCCGTCCCCGCCCATATGCCAAGCGTCTTGCCAATTAGATGTATGTCTGATACATCTTTAATCGCTGACGCACAAGATGCATCCGGCATTCATGTTCAAATCGTTCCTATGCGGGCGGCCGGCTGAGTCCCGCGGTGCCTATTGCTGCGCGAGTAATCTGCGGAGCGCGGTGATTGTGGGATTGCTGAGGATGATCGGGAGGGAAGCCAAGTCATGACCACAGCCTCGACCGCGGGTCCGGTTCCGAGACTACGAGCCACCGCAGGACCGGCGCTGCTCAGCTACGGGTTTCGTCCCTTCTTTCTGCTTGCCGGAAGTTGGGCTGCGATTGCGTTGTTGCTGTGGATGGCAGATTTGCTCGGGTTCGTTCTCCTGCCAACCGCGTTCGATCCGGTGAGTTGGCACAGCCACGAGATGCTGTTCGGTTTCGCCGCAGCGGCGGTCGCTGGCTTCGTCCTCACCGCTGTCCCCAACTGGACGGGGCGGCTGCCGCTGCAGGGAAGGCCACTGCTGTTTCTCGTCGGGCTGTGGTTGGCGGGACGAGTTGCCGTGACCACGTCGGCAATCATCGGCGGCTGGACGGCCGCTGTCGTCGATGTCGCCTTTCTGGCCGTGCTGCTGGCTGCCGTCGCCCATGAGATCGTTGCTGGCCGTAACTGGCGAAACCTCCCCATCGTGGCTGCCCTGGCCGTTCTCTGCGGCGCAAACGTGGCATTTCACATCGGGGCTCTTACCACGCATGGAACGGCCGCGGCGGCACGCCTCGCGATCGCCGTGCTCATCGTCCTCATTTGTCTGATTGGCGGACGGATCATTCCGAGCTTCACCCGCAACTGGCTGGCAAAGCGGGGACAGGGCCGCCTGCCGGCGAGCTTCAATGGCTTTGACAAGATCGCGCTGGCGGTAACGTTGACTGCCATGGCCTGCTGGACCTACGAGCCTCAGTCCTCTCTCACCGGCGTGGCCGCCGCCGCAGCGGCGGCCTGCAACCTCGCGCGTCTGGCGCGCTGGGCGGGCGAGCGGACAACCCCGGAACCGCTGCTGTGGATCCTCCACGTCGCCTTTCTATGGGTTCCGGTGGGCCTTGCGCTGCTCGCGATCACCGCGTTCGGAGGTGCCGTTCCGCCATCCGCGGGTCTGCACGCGCTGACCGGCGGTGCCATCGCATCGATGATTCTGGCCGTGATGACCCGGGCGACGCTCGGCCACACCGGCCATGATCTGCATGCCGGGCCAAGCACCACGGTCATCTACCTGCTCGTCCTGGTGGCGGGGATCAGCCGGGTCTGGGCATCGCTTGAGCCTCAGCTTTTCACGCCACTGCTCATTACGTCCGCGCTCGCCTGGGTGGCCGCGTTCGGCGTGTTCCTCGGCGTATTCGGACCGGTGCTGGTTCGGCCACGTGTGCGGCAGGTTTTGTGAGAATGGAGAGATCGACATGGACAACAAGAAACAGATCGGGGAGCGAGACGACGCGCCTACGTCGTCGTCTCCGCCCTGTTTCCTGCATGACGCCGAACCAGCCTATCAGGGTTATCTGGAGCGCGCCCAAGTCCTCGCGCTGCTCGACGAGCTTCTGGAGGCGGAACGCGCTGGCGCCAAGGTTGCGCGGACCTTGAGTGCGGACGCTGCCGGTGGACCAGCGGAGGACGCTCTGAGGTCGTTGGCTATGGACGAGGCCCACTTCTGCGCCATGCTCGCGAGGCATATTAAACAACTGGAGGCCAGCCCCAGCCAGCGTACCGGAGCTTTCCGGGAGAAAGTTCTCGCCTTGGAAGGACTGGACAATCGATTGCGCTTGCTGAATCGCGGCCAAGGATGGGTCGTCCGCAAGCTGCAGGAAGCTTTGCCGCGGATTGCCGATGAAACACTGCATGCCGACCTTGCCGACATGCTTTCCGTCCACGAAACTAACATTCGCAAGTGCGACGAACTATTGAGAAGCGGATAATCCGTTGATCGATGGGAGGGACGCGGGAAACTCTCCTTGGCAGGAAACACGCTAAAGCCCCTCGACGACGACTTCAGCAGGTGCGAGCAAGGCGTCGGTGAATTTCAGCGTGAATGTGGTTTCTCGTCCTCGTCAGCGTCCGCTGAGGAAGGTGATGAAATCCCCTTTTTCCTGTGCGGTACAGGGTCGGCCGAGGACGTTCTGACAGTCGCGACGGAAGCGCTTTTCGACGTCGGCGGCGTCGGTGAATCGGCTGGGATCGACAGAGACGGCCATCGGCTGGATCGGTCGACCGGATTTGACGTTGCGACCCGGCATGCGCGGATCCGCCGTATGGCACGACGCGCAAGCTGGCGTCTGCGGATTTCNCCCGGCGTGAGGACCGCGATACAGGGCCTCGCCGCGCGCCGCGGAAAAGCCGGCGAAGTCAGGCGTTTCCGCCTTCGCCTGCCGTGCGTACTTATCGAGGATCGCATCGCGGGCCGGCTCACCAGCGACGGCGACTTCGCTGAGGCAGAGCAGCACCGCCGCCAGCATGGCCGCAGTTCCCGCACCTGTCTTCGGCCGCCCGAGGGCGGATGGGCGGGCGCGGGTCGAACCACCCGGTGCACGGCGCGTTTGCCGCCAATAGAGAGCCACAACCATCGCCACGTGCCCAAGCACAAACCAGGGCGCGAGTTCGCCGATCGCCTCGTGAAGGTGCTCAATGGGAGGAACGAAGTCGGCAATGGCACCGCTGCCGGCCGCGGCTCCGACAAACATGAGCAGCACAACCGCGGCCAGCGACAGCAACGGACGACGCGGCAGCGGTTGACTCCGACCATGTAACGCGCCGTCGACCCACTCCCGAATGGGCGTCAGCGTCGGACGAGGCAGCCGCAGCGGGCTTCCTTCGGCGACAAACACCCCCACGATTACCCGGAGGGCCAGTGCCGCCAGGACAGTGTAGCCGGCAAATTGATGCATGGCGAAAGTGTCCTCGTCGCTGCTGAGATAGGCGACGATGAAGGCTCCCGACAGCAGCGCATGCCAGCCGTACAGCAGGCTGAACTCGATCGCCCTGGGTCTGCGCCGAGCCGGGGCTTGCCGCCTGTTAATCGTCATCGTGATATACCCTTTCACTCCAGGTCGGGCTGTCCGGCGACACGAACATTCCCGGCCCCGCCGACAACTGCCAGACTGCCGCCAGCGCGCCGATGACGGCGGCGGCGATAAGAGTTTGGCGCGCCATCTTCCACAGCATGCGCGGATCTCCTCCGATCTTGTGCAGCAACGAGTCTACCGCCGGACACCTGAACCACGGCTGAGGCGGTCGTTCATGGCCGGTTCAGATCCGAAGAGCGACGATCGCCCATGCGCAGCGTGCGTCTTCACTTGGTGGCCGCGTTCCTGGTCGTCGCCCTGCCTTTGGTTTCGGCGGCGACGGCCGACGATCAGGACCGGGCGCGCGAGGATGTGACGGCCGGGCGGATCCTGCCGCTGGCGACGATTGTGGAGCGGGCAACGGGGCAGTTCGGCGGTACCATCCTCGATGCGGAGTACGAGTGTGACGACGACGACCATGGCGATCGGAACCGGCTGCCGCGTCATCGCTACGAGCTCAGGCTGTTGACCGTGGACGGGCGAGATCCTGGAGCTCGAGTACGACGCGGCGACCGGTGAACTCATCGGCGAGCGGAGTCGTCGGCGCGAACATCATCGCGGGCGGCATGGCCGTCCTGACGACGAGTGAGTGGGATGCGCCTCCTGGTGGTCGAAGACGATCCAATCCTCCTGCGCCAGCTCCGCGAGCGATTGGGCACCGAGGGCTATGCGGTCGATGCAGCAATCGATGGCGCGGAAGCCGCCTTTCTGGGATCGAGCGAGCCTTACGATGCGATCGTCCTCGACCTGGGTCTGCCGCGGCGAGACGGGCTGTCCGTTCTGCGGAGCTGGCGGGAGGAAGGCCTCAGCATCCCGGTGTTAATTCTGACCGCGCGCGATCACTGGCACGACAAGGTGCTGGGCATCGACGCTGGCGCCGACGATTACCTCGCCAAGCCCTTCCACATGGAGGAACTGCTCGCCCGCCTTCGCGCGCTGATCCGCCGTGCCCGCGGCCATGCCTCATCCGAGTTGCGGGCGGGATCGATAGTCCTCGACACGCGGACCGGCACCGTCACCACCGATGGTCAGCCGCTCGATCTGACCGGATACGAATTCCGCGTCCTTTCCTACCTGATGCACCACGCCGGCGAGGTGGTGTCGCGGACGGAGCTGACCGAGCACGTCTACGCCCAGGACTTCGACCGCGATTCCAACACCATAGAGGTGTTCATCGGCCGCCTGCGCAAGAAGTTGGGTGGGGATCTCATTAAGACGGTACGTNNGGCCTGGGCTACCGGCTGGAGATCCCGCCGGACGACGCCCCGTGACACCTCCCGTCGGNNCTCGCTCCGTCTGCGCCTGCTGCTGGGCGCTGCCGTCTGGATCCTGCTCGCCTTGGTGATCGCGGGCCTGGTCCTCGCCGAGCTTTTTGCACGCCACGTCCAGGACCGGTTCGCGGTCGAACTCGGACATCACCTCGATCAGTTGGCGTCCAGCCTGCGCATCGATGCCGAGGGCAAGCCCGACCTTCTTCGACCGCTCCCCGACCCCGCNTTCAGCCGTCCGCTGTCAGGTCTCTACTGGCAGGTGTCGGCAAACGGCCGCGTTGTCCTGCGCTCGCGGTCCCTGTGGGATCAGACGCTCGCCCTGCCAGCGGACTCTTCAGCCGAAGACGGACGCGTGCATCAGTGGCAGATCGCGGGTCCGGAGCACCAGCCGCTTCATGCCCTCGAACGCTCGCTGCTGCTGCCGGAAGGGCCGGAGTCACTGCAGGTCGTCGTCGCCGAGGACCTCGGGGAGCTGCATGCGGCCCTTCGGGCATTCAATCGTACTTTGGCGCTTTCCCTCGCGGCTCTCGCGATTGCGCTAACTGTCGCTGCCGTTGTCCAGGTGGCGCTCGGATTGCGGCCGCTCGGCAGGCTGCGCGGCGAACTGGCCGAAATCCGCAGCGGACGCAAGCGGCGGTTCCAGCGACCGATGCCGAGTGAAGTGCAGCCGCTGATCGACGATCTCAACGCGCTGCTCGACCACGCCGACGAAGTGGTCGATCGGGCACGGCTGCAAGCCGGCAACCTCGCCCATGGCCTCAAGACCAACTTGGCGGTGCTTGCGAACGAAGCGGAACGCCTCGCTGCACCTGATGCGCAAGGTGAAGACGCCAAGGTGGCCAAGCTCATGCTTTCACAGGTGGCGACCATGCGTCGGCACATCGATCATCACATGGCGCGCGCCCGTGCGGCGGCCTCGTGTGGATTGCCGGGTACGGGGACGGACGTCGCCGACTGTGTCTCGGCGCTGGTGAGAGTCATGCAAAAAGTCCACGCCAGCCGCAACCTCGCGATCCGCGCCGAAGTCCCGGCAGGGCTCACGTTCGCCGGAGATCGGCAAGACCTGGAGGAAATGTTGGGCAACCTGCTCGACAACGCCTGCAAATGGACGAAAGGAGCGGTTGCCGTGATGGCTGTGCGCGAATGCAAGCAGCTGATCATCAGCATCGAGGACGATGGTGTCGGCCTCTCTTCGGAAGACTTCGAACGCGCGCTTTCGCCCGGCACGCGCCTGGACGAAAGCGTGCCAGGCACCGGCCTCGGTCTCGGTGTCGTCCGCGACCTAGTCACGTCCTATGGCGGAAAGCTCGTCCTCGTTCAATCCTCCGAGGCAGGCGGGCTGCGTGCTTCGCTGCACCTGCCAGCGCTATCTTGATCCCGGAACCCAGCGAAGGACGCTGTCGCAGATCCACCCTATATACCTTGTATGCTTTGCAACCCATTGCGGCCACAGCATGACTTGGGTTGAAAGTAACCATCCGACGAAGGCCGCGGGTGGTCCTCGTTTCAGGCTGCGGCGGCGTCGAGGGCCTGGGGTCGCCAGTTCCAGGGGAGGAGTTCGGCGAGGCGGCTGGCGGGGTGGTCGGCGATGCGGCGGAGCACATCCTCGAGCCAGGCCTGCGGATCGACGTCATTCAGCTTGGCCGTCCCGATCAGCGTGTAGATCGCGGCGGCCCGCTCGCCGCCGCGGTCGGATCCCGCGAACAACCAGCTGCGTCTGCCGAGGGCAATGCCACGCAACGCTCGCTCGGCGGCGTTGTTGGTCAGGCAGATCCGCCCATCTTCGAGGAAGCGGGTGAAGGCGGGCCAGCGCTTCAACATGTAGTCCATCGCCTTCGCCACCTCGTTGTGGCGGGAGAGCCGGGCGCGCTCGCGTCGCATCCAGGCTTCCAGTTCGCCGACGAGCGGCGCCACGCGGCATTGGCGCAGCGCCAGCCGCTGCTCGACGGGCAACCCATTGAGGGGGCGCTCGGCATCGAAGACGGCGTCGATCCGCCGCACCGCCTCGATTGCCAGCGGAGCCTTGGCAACATCTGCCAGCGCGAAGAACTTGCGCCGGCCGTGGCTCCAACACGCCGCCTCGGTGATCGGCCCCGGCTTGCGCGACGGCTCGTAGAGCGCGTTGAAGCCGCCGAACGCGTCGGCCTGCAGAATGCCGGCGTAATCGGTCAAGTGCCGGCGCGGGTGTTCGCCCTCGCGACTGCGGGAGTAGACGTACACCGCCGCCGGCGGCCCGGTTCCATCGAGGTATGGGCCGCCGAAGGGGCGGTCGTCGCGGACGTAGGTCCACAGCCGGCCGGTCACCGTCTTGCCCTTGGCGAGAACCGGCACCGTCGTATCGTCGCCGTGGAGGCGCCCGGCCGCCAGCACATGGCGGCGGATCAGTTCGACCAACGGCGACAGTGCCGCGGCGCAGGCGCCGACCCAGTCGGCCAGCGTCGAGACGTCGATGTCGATGCCTTCGCGGGCGAAGCCCTCGCTTTGCCGGTTGAGCGGCAAATGAAGTCCGTACTTGCCGTAGAGGACCATCGCCAGGAGCCCGGCGCCGGCCCGGCCGCGGGCGACCCACCCCACGCGATCGATGATCGCGTGGGGGCCCCGGGGCGATCGGGTGAAACGGCGCCGGCGGCTGGGTGATCCGCTCGCACGCCCGGCAGGTGAACTTTTCACGGACGGTCTGGATCACCTTCCACTGCCGGGGATCACCTCCAGCGTTTCGGTGACGTCCTCGCCGAGCTTGACCAGCTTGCCCTGGCAGCACGGA